>CAZNTX010000001.1:0-151750 GCA_964576075.1 uncultured Limibaculum sp.
CGTAGGCGGCGAAGTTGCCCTCGAACCATTCGACATGGGCCTCGCCCTCGAAGGCGAGGATGTGGGTGCAGATGCGGTCGAGGAAGAAGCGGTCGTGGGAGATCACCACGGCGCAGCCGGCGAAGTCCATCAGCGCGTCCTCTAGGGCGCGGAGCGTCTCGACGTCGAGGTCGTTGGTCGGCTCGTCGAGCAGGAGCACGTTGCCGCCGGATTTGAGCAGCTTCGCCATGTGGACGCGGTTGCGCTCGCCGCCCGAAAGCAGGCCGATCTTCTTCTGCTGGTCGCCGCCCTTGAAGTTGAAGGCGCCGCAATAGGCGCGGGAGTTGATCTCCGCATCGCCCAATTGCAGCACGTCGAGCCCGTCGGAGATCTCCTCCCACACCGTCTTGGCGGAATCGAGCGCGTCGCGGGACTGGTCGACATAGGCGAGCTTCACCGTGTCGCCGAAGGCGATGCTGCCGGCATCGGGGGTCTCGTCGCCGACGAGCATGCGGAAGAGGGTGGACTTGCCCGCGCCGTTCGGCCCGATCACGCCGACGATGCCGCCGGGGGGGAGGGAGAAGGAGAGCCCGTCGATCAGCAGGCGGTCCTCGTAGCCTTTGCGCAGCCCCTCCACCTCGATCACCTTGCCGCCGAGGCGGGGGCCGTTGGGGATGACGATCTGCGCGCGGCCGATGCGCTCGCGCTCCGACTGGGAGGCGAGCTCCTCATAGGCCTTGATGCGGGCCTTCGATTTCGCCTGCCGGGCCTTGGCGCCCTGGCGGATCCAGTCGAGCTCGCGCTCCAGCGTCTTCTGGCGGGACTTGTCCTCGCGGGCCTCCTGCTCGAGGCGCTTGGCCTTCTGCTCGAGCCAGGCGGAGTAGTTGCCTTCGTAGGGGATGCCGCGGCCGCGGTCGAGCTCGAGGATCCAGCCGGTGATGTCGTCGAGGAAATAGCGGTCGTGGGTGACGATCAGGCAGGTGCCCTTGTAGTCGATCAGGTGCTTCTGCAGCCAGGCGATGGTCTCGGCGTCGAGATGGTTGGTGGGCTCGTCGAGGAGCAGCATGTCGGGCGCCTCGAGGAGGAGCTTGCAGAGCGCGACCCGGCGCTTCTCGCCGCCGGAGAGGTTGTCAACGGTCGCGGTGTCCGGCGGGCAGCGCAGCGCCTCCATGGCGACGTCGACCTGCGCGTCGAGATCCCAGAGATTCTCGGCGTCGATCTCGTCCTGGAGCGTGGTCATCTCCTCCATCAGCTCGTCGGAATAGTCCTCGGCGAGCTTGATGGAGATCTCGTTGAAGCGCTCGAGCTTGGCCTGCTTGGCCTTGACCCCCTCCATCACGTTGCCGCGGACATTGAGCGACGGGTCGAGCTCGGGCTCCTGGGGGAGATAGCCGACGCGCGCGCCCTTCGCGGCCCAGGCTTCGCCGGTGAAGTCCTTGTCGATGCCGGCCATGATGCGCAAGAGCGTCGACTTGCCCGCGCCATTGACGCCGACGACGCCGATCTTCACCCCCGGCAGGAAGGAGAGGCGGATGTTCTCGAAGCACTTCTTGCCCCCGGGATAGGTCTTCGAGACCCCGTCCATATGGTAGACGTACTGATAGCTCGCCATGGCTCGCGCATCCCTCTCCTTGGTGGTCGGCAGAGGATGATCTAACGCCCCGCGGGCCGGGGCGCAATCGAGCCCGGGCGCGCGCTCAGCCGCTGCGCCGGCGCAGGAGCCCGAGCCCGGCGAGGGCGCCCGCGAGGAGCGCGAGGGAGGGCGGCAGCGGCACCGCGACCTCGAGATCGGTCACCTTCACCTGAAAGCCGGTGCCGGAGTTCTGGAAGGCCGGGCTGAGGTCGATCGTGCCGGAGAGCAGCCAGTCCTGCGTCGCGTCGAAGCCGAGATAGATGTAGCCGACGTTCAACGGGGACAGCATGTCCAGATCGGGCAGGGGTTGTCCGTCGAGGGTGAGATCGGTCAGCGCGGCTCTGGAAACGCGGATGACGAGCGAGCGCGCCGGCCCGTCCGGGTTGTCCCCGGCCACCGGGGTCGAGAAGTCGTAGTCGTCGACGACGGGGGCGGCGATGTCCATCCCGTCGAAGGTGAGCCGCCCGAGCCCGCCCGCGCCGCCGTCCGCGTCGTGGGACAGGGTGAAGGGCGAGGGGTCGAGGAAGCTCGCCGGGGTCGCCGCCTGGGTATCGGCCGAAATCTCGGTATTGGTCAGGCGGTCGAAGATCTGCGCCTCGACATTGCCGTCGTCTTGGCGGTTGCCGGCCACGCCCTGGGCGACGGCGTATTCGCACCCGAAATTGTCCGACCCGCCGCAGAGGGCGATGAAATCGTCGTCCGCGTTCACCGTGTCGATCACGACGATCGGGGCCGCCTCGGCCACGCCCGCAAGGAGCGCCGCCGCCGCGACGCCCGCCGATCCGAAGATACGCATAGTCACCTCGCTCCACACACCGCGGAACGGCCGCCACCCCTGACGACCTCGTGTTCCGCGTTTCGCGATTGTAACGGATTTGCGACGGCTGCGACAGGGGGCGGGGCGTGCTTTCGCGGGACGGTGGGGCGGCAGGGCCGTCCCGCCGCGGGTCAGCGCGCCGAGAGCCGGATCTCGAGCGCGCCCGCCGCCGCGCCTCCGGGCGCCGCCACGACCCGAGCGGGTGCGCGCGCGCGGAGCCGGCCGAGCGTCTCGGCGAGGGCTTCCGCGGCCGGACGGGCGGCGGCGTCGAAATAGACGACCGTGTCGGCGGCCTCCGGCGCCGCCCCCGCGGCCGGCGCGACCGGCCAGCCCTGGATGTCGAGATTGACGCTGAGCGCCGCGACCGCCGCGGGGCGCGCCGCCGCCGCATGGAGGAGGCGCACGGGACCCGCCGCATAGGGCGGGGCGACCTCGCTGACGAGGCGCGCGAGCGTCGCGTCGGCGGGCGGGCCGGCCTCGCCCCCGCCCGCCGGCGCCCCGTGCCCCGCCAAGAGCGCGAGCGCCAGAAGCCCGGCCTTTCTGCCCCGCCGTTTGCCCATGCCCGCTCCCGTCATCCGCGCCTCCAGAGCCGATCCCGGCGCCGCCGGGGGATGTTCCCTGCCGATCCTGGCCGATCCCCGGCCCCGGCGGCTGTGATCGTCGTCACGGTTCGATGGCGAATTTGTGACAGTCTTGCGGCGCAACGCGGCCGGCCCCCGCCTGGCCAGCCCGCGCCCGGTGGATTGACAGACCCCCGGGGGCTGGTGCGTATGGGAGGCCCCGGGGGGGTCCGGAGGTCGAGCGGGAGAGCCATGTTCCATCGCGGACCGATCGCCATGCCGGGGCAGTGGGTCGGCCTTCTCGGGGGCTCCTTCGACCCGCCGCACGAAGGCCATGTGCACATCACCCTCTGGGCGCTGCGCCGGCTCGGGCTCGATTGGGTGTGGTGGCTGGTCACGCCCGGCAACCCGCTCAAGCCGCGCGGGCCGGCGGAGATCGAGCGGCGCATGGCGGCCTGCCGCGCGATCATGCGCCACCCGAAGGTGGTGGTGACGGACATCGAGCGCCATCTCGGCAGCCCCTACACCGCACGCACGCTCGATGCGCTCTCCCGCCGCTATCCGGGGGTGCGGCTCGTCTGGCTGATGGGGGCGGACAATCTGGTCGGCCTCCACCGCTGGGACCGCTGGGAGCGGATCATGCGCCACTACCCGATCGGCGTGCTCGCGCGGCCCGGAGAACAGCTGCGCGCCGGGTTCTGCCCGGCGGCGGTCCGGTTCGCGCAAGGCCGGCTCAAGCAGGCGGACGCCAAGGCGCTCGCTCGGCGCCGCCCGCCGGCCTGGGTGCTGCTCACGGGGCCGATGTCGCCGGCCTCCTCGACGGCGATCCGGCGCCGGGGCGAGTGGCCGTGAGCGCGCGCGCCGCTTGCCGATCGGCGCCGTCTGGGGGAGACTCGCAGGCCGGAAGAGGGAGCGAGACGATGGCGGCAACGGCGTCCGGGACGAGGTGCGCCGCGCCGGGCGGCTGCGGGGCAGGGCCGGCGCGCGGCCGCGCGCCCGGCTGGGGACGGCGGCGCTGGGCGGCGGTCGCGCTGCTCGTCGGGCTCGCGCTCTCCGGGGCGGCGCAGGCGGAGGCGCCGCTGCGCGCCCCGCCGCCGGTGCCGCGCGGGGGCGACGCCGCGCCCGCCGTGGTGCCGCGCCTCGCCGAGACCGGGCGCGAGATCGCCCGGCGGATCGGGCTGACGGGCCATGTCGGCTGGGTGCTCGCCGATCTCGACACCGGCGAGGTGATCGACGCCTTTTCGCCGGAGCGCAGCTTCGCGCCGGCCTCCGTCGCCAAGCTGCCGACGGCGCTCTTCGCGCTCGCCTCGCTCGGGGCGGGGCACCGCTTCGAGACGCGGCTGGTGGCGACCGGTCCGGTGGAGGGGGGCGTCTTGAAGGGCGATCTCGTGCTCGCGGGCGGGGGCGATCCGGAGCTCGACAGCGACGCGCTGGCCGAGCTCGTCGAGGCGCTCGCCAGGGCCGGGGTCGCGGAGGTCGCGGGCCGGCTGCTCGTCGATGCCGGCACCTTCCTCAGCGTCCCCGAAATCGACCCCGACCAGCCGGTCGACGTCGCCTACAACCCCTCGGTCTCCGGGCTCAACCTCAATTTCAACCGCATCTTCCTGCAATGGCAGGGGACCGAGGTGGCGCTCTTCGCAAAGGGGGAGCTGGCGGCGCCGGAGGTGGAGGCGGTGCGCGCGGAGGTCGCGGCGGACGCCCCCGGGCCCTTCGCCCACCGCATCGAGCCGGGCGCCGAGATCTGGCGGCTGTCCCGGCGCGTGCTCGGGGGGCGGGGCTCGCGCTGGCTGCCGGTGAAGCGCCCGGAGCTCTATGCGGGGGACGTGCTTCGCGCGCTCGCCCGGGCGCGCGGCATCCGCCTGCCGAGGCCGGAGGCCGCGCCGGAGGCGGCGCAGGGCGGCACGCGCGTGCTCGGCCGGCGCCTCAGCCGCCCGCTCGGCGAGATCCTGCGCGACATGCTGCGCTTCTCCACCAACCTCACCGCCGAAGTCGTCGGCGCCGCCGCCGCGACGGCCCGCGGCGAGCCGCCGAAGAGCCTCGCGCAGTCGGCCGCGCTGATGAGCGGCTGGGCGGCGCGGATCGCGGGCGGGGCGCCAGGGGATCCGCGGCTGCGCTTCGTCAACCATTCGGGGCTCACCACCCTCAGCCGGGTGAGCCCGGCGCGGATGGCGCAGTTCCTCGTCGCCTCGGCGCGGGAGGCGGCGGGGCCGCTCGAGCGGGTGGCCGAGACAGGGCTGCCGGGCCCCGGGCCCCGGCTCCTGCGCCGCTTCGAGGTGGCGATCGAGGACGACCCGCTCGATCTCGCCGAGGTGGAGATCCGCGCCAAGACCGGCACGATGGACCGCATCCGCGGGCTCGCCGGGTATATCGCGACGGGCGCGGGCCGGGCCTTCGCCTTCGCGATCTTCGCCAACGATCTCGGCGCGCGGGGCGAGGCCCGGCGGGGGATCGACCGGCGCTGGATGGCCCGGGCGCGCGGCTTCGAGCGGGCGCTCCTGCGCGCCTGGATCGCGCGCTACGGCCGCGCCGAGGGGCGGGCCGAGCTCAACCGGTGACCTCGGCTTCCGGCAGATCCGGGGGCTCGGGCCGGGTGATCGGGCAGGGGCCCGGGATCGCTTCCGCGGCGAAGGCGCGCCGGGCAGGGGGCGCGGCCTCGATCGCCGCCATCGCCGCCTCGGTCCGGGGCCAGGGGGCGAGGCTCTCGAGGAGCGGCCCGCGGCCGCGCGGATAGAGCCCAGCCCAGCGCAGGCAGCAGCCGAGATAACCCTCGAGAAGGCTCGGCGCGCCGGCCAGAGGGCCGGACCCGAGCCGGTCCTCGATCAGCCAGAGATGCCCGCGGAGCCGCCGCCCGACCCCGGCGACGAGCGCCGCCTCCGCCTCCGGGGGCAGGTAGCGCTCCGGGTGGAAGGCGAGGCGCAGATCGGCGTGCACCGTGTTCGAGAGGAAGAACAGCCAGGAGAGGAAGGCCGCGCGGGGGGCGGGGGCGTCGGCGGGCGGGCCGTCGGGGCCGAGCCTGCCCGCCCGGTCGGCGAGATGCAGCAGGATCGCGCCGGTCTCGAAGAGCGCGAGATCGCCGTCCTCGAGCACCGGGATCAGCCCCTGCGGGTTGAGCCGCCGGAAGGCGGCGCCGTCCTGCTCGCGCCGCGCCCGGTCGAGGCGGACCCCCTCATAGGCGAGGCCGAACCCTTCGAGGGCGAGGCGCACCGGGAGATTGGCGCTGTCGGGCGACCAATGGAGGCGGAGGGCCATCTCCGGCGCTCAGGCGGGCGGGCTCACCCGCTGGTGGCGGGCGCGGGCGCCGCGCTCGATCGCGGCGGCGGCGAGGCGGCCGACGCGCAAATCGTGGCGCAGGATCTCCAGGAGGCGCGCCTCGGTCTGCGCGATGCGGCCGTCGGCGGCGGCGACGTCGCAGGCCAGCGCATAGGCCGTCTCGCGCAGATGGTCGGGCAGGGCGCCCTCGACGAGGCCGACGAGCGCGTCGATCCCGTCGTCCTCCTCGAAGAGATCGGCCACCATGCCGGAGATGTTGGTGATGCGGTCGCGGTCGTAGGCCTCGAAGACCGGCAGCAGGTCGATGATCGCGGTGATGATGACCATCTCGCGCTGGTCGATGGTCTCGTCGGCGGCGGCGACCGCGATCATGGTCGCGACGAGCGCGTCCTGCGGCGTCAGGCTGTCGATGCTCATGCGGCGTCCCCGGGGCTTTTTGCGCGGGCACCCTAGTCGAGCCCTCGCGCTGCGGCAATGGCGGCCGGATCACGGGCGGGCGAGCCCATCCCTTCGGATAGTCGGGCGCGCCGAAGGAGCGGCGGCGCCCTCCCTCCGGCGCGCGCGCCTCGCCCTCTGCTGCGTTGCGGGAGGGGGGCGGGGCGGCGCATCAACACGCCGGGAATTCGAGGGAAAATCGGTGGGAATTCGCATGAAACGCATGGCAGCGACCGTGCTCGCGGCAGCTTTAACGCTCGCCGGCGCCGTCTCCGGCGCGGCCGCCGAGGGGCCCGGCTATTTCGAGCGCCCCGCGCCGCTGGTGCGGGATCGGGACTTCAACCGCACGATGCGCCGCAACCCGGTCTCCCGGGTCACCTCCGCGGCCTCGCAGGGCAATCTCGTCTCGGTCACCCAGGAGGGCCGGGGCAACACGGTGATCCTCAATCTCGAGCAGATCAACACGGGCGCGATCTCGGCCAATGCCGCGCTCAACGGGACGCTCGATCTTGACTGAGCGGGCCGGCATCCGCGCCGCGGCGGTGCTCGCCGCCGGCCTCGTCTCGGCCTGCGCCGTCGCGCCGGTCGCGGGCGAGGACGGGCGCTATGCCGAGCCGATCGGGACCGCGCCGGTGATCGACAACGCGACCCCCTACAGCGCCGAGCTCGACTGCCTCGCCGCGCGTCGGCCGGAGGCGGCCCCGCGCATCGCCGTCGGCCCGATCCGCGACTATACGGGCAAGTTCTCCGATTTCGGCGGGCGCAAGATCACCCAGGGCGCGGCGCTGATGGCGGTCTCCGCGCTCGCGCGCCTCGGGCTGCCCCTCGTCGAGCGCCTCGAGATCGAGACCGCCGAGACCGAGCTCAAGCTCGCCAACAACAACCTCGTCTCCGATGCCGGCGCCGTGCGCCTCATCCGCCCGGGCGAGATCGAGGGGAGCGACCTCTACCTCACCGGCGGCATCACCGAGCTCAACTACAATCTGCGCTCGGTCGCCGGCGATCTCTTCTACTCGTCCGGCGGCATCGGGGGGCGGCTCTACGTGATGAACGTCGCCCTCGATCTGCGCCTCGTCGAGACCCGCACGCTCCGGGTCGTCGATGTCGTGAGCTACCAGAAACAGATCCTCGGGCGCGAGATCCGCGCCGGGATCTTCGAGTTCTTCGGAAACGCCTTGTTCGACGTCTCCCTTGAGGAGCGGGCGCTCGAGCCGATGCAGTTGGCCGTGCGCGCGATGATCGAGAAGGCAGCCGGAGAAATGGCGCGCCGGCGGTTCGGACTGGACCCCGCCGCCTGCGCGCCACCGCCAGAAGGCCGGGCAGACGCCCGCCACTCAACCAGCTAAGGAGCAAGATCCATGAAGACCATCCTCACCGCAACCGCCCTTCTCGCCCTCGCCGTCGCGCCCGCTGCGGCCCAGGACGTGCGCGGCATCCAGGCCCAGCTCTCCGAGAAGACGCAGCCGGTCCTGAACGGCTCGCTCGATCTCGGCGCGGACACCCAGATCTCCCCCGCCGCGATCGTCGGCGAAATCGACGTCGACTCCCTCTCGGGCGAGACCACCGTGGAGATCACCGACCAGATCGACAGCGTGACCGGCCGCGTCTCCGCCGTCTCGACCGCCGTCACCGATCAGGTGAACAACGGCCCGATCTCGGCCGCGGCCGAGGTGGGCGTCAACGCCGCCAACCGCTCGGCCGACATCACCGCGGCCGCCATCGGCAACTCGCTCTCCATCGTCAACGGCATCAGCCAGTGACCTCCCGGGGCCGCCCGGCGCGGGCGGCCCCCCTTCGCCACAGCGGCGGCCGCCCGGCGCGGGCGGCCCCCTCCCGTTGATCGTCCGGGCCCGAGGCGCTAGGAGGAGGCCTCACCCCGGAGGAGAGAGAGATGAGCGAGCTCCGCGACGCCGCCCTTGCCTGCAAAGCCTGGTGCTTCGAGGAGGCCAAGAAGCTCGTCAAACGCTTCGAGAAGACCCCGCCCGCCAAGGGCTTCGCGCTGTTCGAGACGGGCTACGGCCCCTCCGGCCTGCCGCATATCGGGACCTTCGGGGAGGTCGCGCGCACGACCATGGTGCGCCGCGCCTTCGAGGCGATGTCGGACATCCCCACCAAGCTCGTCTGCTTCTCCGACGACATGGACGGGCTCAGGAAGGTCCCCGGCAACGTGCCGAACCGGGAAATGCTGGCCGAGCACCTGCACAAGCCGCTCTCCCGCGTGCCCGACCCCTTCGCCACCCACGAGGGGTTCGCGCAGCACAACAACGCCCGCCTGCGCGCCTTCCTCGACCAGTTCGGCTTCGAGTACGACTTCGCCAGCGCCACGGAGTATTACACCTCCGGGCGGTTCGACGCGATGCTGCTGACCGCCCTCGAGCGCTTCGACAAGATCATGGAGATCATGCTGCCGACGCTCGGGGAGGAGCGCCGCGCGACCTACTCGCCCTTCCTGCCGGTGAGCCCCAAGACCGGTCATGTGCTGCAGGCCCCGACGCTGGAGCGCAACCTCGCCCGCGGCACCATCGTCTACGAGGAGCCGGACGGCGAGCGCGTCGAGATCCCGGTCACCGGCGGCAACGTCAAGCTGCAGTGGAAGCCCGACTGGGCGATGCGCTGGGCCGCGCTCGAGGTCGATTACGAGATGGCGGGCAAGGACCTGATCGACTCGGTCACCGTCTCCTCCAAGATCTGCCGCGCCCTCGGCAAGCCGGCGCCCGAGGGGTTCAACTACGAGCTCTTCCTCGACGAGAACGGCGAGAAGATCTCCAAGTCGAAGGGCAACGGCCTCTCGATCGAGGAATGGCTGACCTATGCCGCGCCCGAGAGCCTGTCGCTCTTCATGTATCAGAAGCCGAAGACGGCGAAGCGGCTCTATTTCGACGTGATCCCGAAGACGGTGGACGAATACCACCAGCATCTGCGCGCCTATCCGGACCAGCCGCTCGAGAAGCGCCTCGCGAACCCGGTCTGGGCGATCCATGGGGGGCAGCCGCCGGCCTCCGATCTCGCGGTGCCCTTCTCGATGCTCCTGACGCTCGCCTCCGCCTCCTCGGCGCATGACAAGGAGCTGATGTGGGGCTTCATCCGCCGCTACGCCCCCGAGGCGTCCCCCGAGACCCATCCGGGGCTCGACGCGGCGGCGGGCTACGCGGTCAAGTATTTCGAGGACTTCGTCGCGCCCAAGAAGCGCTTCCGCGCGCCGACCGAGAAGGAACGCGCCGCGCTCGCCGATCTCCGCGGCCGCCTCGCCGCCTATGACGGGCCGGTCGAGGGCGAGGCGCTGCAGCAGATCATCTTCGCCGTCGGCAACGAGCACGGCTTCGACCCGCTGCGCGACTGGTTCCGGGCGATCTACGAGGTGCTCCTCGGCGCCGAGCAAGGCCCCCGCTTCGGCGGCTTCGTCGCGCTCTACGGGGTGTCGGAGACGGTCGCGCTGATCGACCGGGCGCTCGCCGGAGAACTCGCCGCGGCGGAGTGAGCCGCGGCCTCAGATTGAGGCGACGATATCGTCGACGACCGCGACGATCGACTTCAGCCGCTCCATGGAGTCGTTGATGTCCGCGCGGGCCTTGTCGGCGAGCTTCTCGAGCTTCACCAACTCGCCCTGGATGCCGAGCTTCTCCTTCTCGAGCTTCTTGCGCTCCTTGTCGTCCTTCGGCACCGTCTTGTCGATCTGCTCGAGGCGGAGTTCGTTGACGGTGATCGCGCCGACATAATTTACGTAGGTCGCCTGGTTCGCGGCGAGCGCGTCGATGCTTTCGATGTAGGTCTTGGCGTAGCGGTCGGCCTGATCCGCGGCGGCGCGTGCGGCCTTGGCCCAAGACTGAAACTCCGCCGGACGCGACTTGCGCAGCTTGAGCGCCCCATCAATGGAGCGCTGGAGCTTCGGCATCAGCGGCGGGTGCTTCGACTTCGTCGCCATGCGGTCGATATTACCATGCAATGGGGCGCTAGAGAAGCGGGCGGGCTCAGCCGGCCGGGTCCAGGGCGGCGAGGAGGTCGGTCACGCGCTCTCCCTGCACGGCGACATGGGCGCGCATCGCCTGCGCCGCGGCTTCCGCGTCGCCCGCCTCGATGCCGGCGAGGATGGCCGCGTGCTCCTCGTTCGAGCGCGCGATCCGCCCGCGGGCGCGGAGCTGGTGGCGGCGATAGGGCTTGAGCCGGCGCTGGAGCTGCTCGGCCTGCTCGATGAGGAAGGCGTTGCCGCAGGCGGCCCGGATCGCGGCGTGGAAGCGTTCGTTGCCATAGTAGTAGGCGTCGACGTCCCCGGCGGTGGCGGGCGCCGCGCAGGCCTCGTGCAGCGCGCGGATCTCCGCGATCGCCTCGGGCGAGGCGCGGCGCGCGGTGCCGCGGGCGGCGAGCGCCTCGAACTCGGCCATCACCTCGAACATCTCGATCAGCCGGCGCGGCCCGATCTCGGCGACGAAGCTGCCCCGCGGCGCGCGGTGCTCGATCAGCCCGGCGGCGGCGAGCTGCAGCAGCGCCTCGCGGATCGGGGTGCGCGAGACGCCGAAGCGCTCGGCGAGGGCGGGTTCCTCGAGCCGGCTGCCAGGGGCGAGGCGGCCGGCGAGGATCTCGTCCTCGAGGATGTCGCGCAGGGCGTCGGCTCGGCGTTGCATCGCTCGCTCCTCTCTCCGTGTCCTGTGATGGCCGATCGGTCGACGGGATGCAAGGCTTACGGGTGCGCAGAGGCCCATGGTGTATACATCCTGGTTGAAGTCGGATGCAGCGCGCGCTAGGCAGGGTGCGACGGATCGCGCCGCTGCGATTCGCGCCAAAAGCTCAAAGCCAAAGACCGGGAGGACCAGATGACCACCATGACCCGCGCCGCCGCGGCCGGCCTCGTCGCCGTCGCGACCGCCGTGCCCGCCGCCGCCACCGAGCTCAAGCTCAGCCACCAGTGGTCGACGGCGGATGTCCGCCACAAGATCGCCGAGATCGTCGCCGAGGAGGTCGCCGCGGCGGATGTCGATCTCGAGATCAAGATCTACCCGTCGAAATCGCTCTTCAAGCCGCGCGAGCAGTATCGTCCGCTCTCCCGCGGCCGGCTCGACATGACGGTCTTCCCGCTCTCCTATGCCGGCGGCGAGCGGCCGGAATACAACCTCACGCTCATGCCCGGTCTGGTGAAGAACCACGACCACGCGGCGCGGCTGAACGACTCCGAGTTCATGCAGGAGATCGAGGCGATCATGGCCGAGGACGACGTGATGGTCCTGGTCCACGGCTATCTCGCGGGCGGCTTCGCGGGCAAGGAGACCTGCATCACCGGGCCCGGGGATGTCGAGGGCCTGCAGATGCGCGCCGCCGGCAAGGCCTTCGAGCAGATGCTCGCGGCCGCCGGCGCCTCGATCGCGTCCATGGCCTCCTCGGAGATCTACAACGCGATGCAGACCGGCGTGCTCGACGCCGCCAACACCTCCTCCTCCTCCTTCGTCTCCTACCGGATCTACGAGCAGGTCAGCTGCTTCACCCCGGCGGGCGACGTGGCGCTGTGGTTCATGTATCAGCCGATGCTGATGAACAAGTCGACCTTCGAGGGGCTGACCGAAGACCAGCAGGCCGCGCTCCTCGCCGGCGCCGCGAAGGCCCAAGCCTATTACCTCGAAGAGGCCAAGAAGGCCGACGCCGCCGCCGCGCAGACCTTCCGCGACAACGGGGTGGAGATCGCCGAGATGAGCCAGGAGGACTTCGACGCCTGGCGCGCGATCGCGCAGACCTCCTCCTATGCGGAGTTCCTGAAGAGCGTGCCCGAGGGGCAGCGGCTCCTCGATCTCGCCCTCTCCGTCGAGTGACGCGCCGGCCGGCCCCCGCCGCGGGGCCGGCCCCGACCCGCGAGGCCCCATGTCCCACGCCCCGACCGACCGGCCGGCGAGGCCCGAGACCCGGCTCCAGCGCGCCATCGGCGCCGTCTCGACGCTCTCCGGCATCGCCGCCGCCGCCATGATCTTCGCCGCGGTGCTGATCACCTGCCAGATGATCTGGGTGCGCTACGTGCTCAACGACTCGACCATCTGGCAGACAGAGGCGGTGACCTATCTGATGATAGGCGCGACGCTCCTCGGCCTGCCCTATGTCCAGCGCCAGCGCGGGCATGTCCAGGTGGACCTGATCCCCGAGATGCTGCCGCCGACGGGGCGGCGCATCCTCGCCGGGGTAGCGCTCGGGCTCTGCCTCGCCATCGTGGCGATCATGCTCTATTACGGCTTCGAGATGTGGCACATCGCCTGGGAGCGGGGCTGGCGGTCCGACACCGTCTGGGGCATCGAGCTCTGGATCCCCTATCTCGCGGTGCCTGTGGGCTTCGGGCTCTACCTCCTTCAACTCGTTGCCGATTTCGCCGCGGAGATCGCCCCCGCCGAGGGCGCCGATACCGAGGAGGCGCGCTGATGGACCCGCTCACCCTCGGCCTGCTCGTCGCCATCGTCACCGTGGTGGTCCTCGTCGCGGGGATCCCCGTGGCGCTCGGGCTCCTGATCGTCGCGGCGGGCTTCCTCGCGGTCTTCGACGGGCTCGGATCGCTGGAGCTTCTGCCGGAGATCTTCTTCGCCAAGCTCAACAATTTCGCCCTCCTCTCGATCCCGATGTTCATCATCATGGGCGCGGCCATCGCCTCGACGCGCGCCGGCGCCGATCTCTACGAGGCGCTCGAGCGGTGGCTGACGCGGGTGCCGGGCGGGCTCGTGATCTCCAATCTCGGGGCCTGCGCGCTCTTCGCCGCGATGTCCGGCTCGAGCCCGGCCACCTGCGCGGCCATCGGCAAGATGGGCATCCCGGAGATGCGCGCGCGCGGCTTCCCGGACGGGGTGGCGGCGGGCTCCATCGCCGCGGGCGGCACGCTCGGCATCCTGATCCCGCCCTCGGTCACCATGATCGTCTACGGCATCGCGACGGAGACCTCCATCGGGCGGCTCTTCCTCGCGGGCGTGATCCCGGGGCTCCTGCTCGTCGGGCTCTTCATGCTCTGGTCGCTCTACGCCACTTGGGCTGCGGACAAGCGGGCCGGCGTCGCGGGCGGCGCGCTCGCCAAGAAGCGCTACACCATGGCCGAGAAGATCGAGGTGCTCCCGCGGGTGCTCCCGTTCCTCGCGATCATCCTCGGGGTGCTGATCGTCCTCTATGGCGGGGTCGCGACGCCCTCGGAGACGGCGGCGGTGGGGGCGCTCCTCTGCGTGCTGCTCGCGGTGATCATCTACCGGCTGTTCTCGCCCAAGGCGCTCTGGGGGGTGCTGCGGGATTCGACGCGCGAGTCGGTGATGATCCTCTTCATCATCGGGGCGGCGGGGGTGTTCTCCTTCATGCTCTCCTCGCTCTTCATCACCCAGGAGATCGCCAACTGGATCGCCGGGCTCGATGTCGGGCGGTGGTGGCTGATGGCGGCGGTGAACCTCTTCCTGCTGGTCGCGGGCTTCTTCCTGCCGCCGGTGGCGGTGATCCTGATGGCCGCGCCCATCCTGCTGCCGATCGTCACCACCGCGGGGTTCGACCCCTACTGGTTCGCCGTGGTTCTGACGATCAACATGGAGATCGGGCTCATCTCGCCCCCCGTCGGCCTCAATCTCTACGTGATCAACGGGATCGCGCCGGACATCTCGCTGCGCACGATCCTGCTCGGCTCGCTGCCCTATGTGCTCTGCATGGTGACGGCGATCCTCATCCTCTGCATCTTCCCGGGGCTCGCCACCTGGCTGCCCGATCTGGTGATGGGACCTGTGGTGGGCTGATGTCGGGCATCCTCTCCGATCTCCTGGCCCGCGTGACCGATGTCGGGCGCTCGCTCTCCGGGCTCGGGGAGGGGGCGGCGCTCGGGCCGGAGGCGCTCGCCGAGCTCGCCCGGGAGCTGATGGCGGGGCGGGGCGAGGCGACCTCGCTCGCCCGCGCGCGTAAGGTGCTCGACGGCTATGCCGCGCTCGAGACGCCGGAGCGCCGGGTCTTTCTCCTCGCCCTCGCCGAGCGCTTCGGCGTCGACCGCGCGCGCATCGACGCGGCCATCGCCGCCTGGCAGGCCGATCCCTCGGAGGCCAACGCCCATGCGCTCCACATCGCCGCCGAGCCGCCGATCCAGGAACTCCTGCGCATGCTCAACCGCGTGCCCGGCGGCACGGCGGCGCTCGTCGCCATGCGCGCCGATCTCTTCGGGGCGATCCGCGAGGCGCCGGAGCTCGCCCCCATCGACGAGGATTTCCGCCATCTCTTCGCCTCCTGGTTCAACCGCGGCTTCCTGGAGCTGCGCCGGATCGACTGGGACACCCCGGCCTCCGTTCTGGAGAAGATCATCGAATACGAGGCGGTCCACGCCATCCAGGATTGGGACGACCTGCGCCGCCGCGTCGCCGCGGCCGACCGGATGCTCTACGGCTTCTTCCACCCCGCGCTGCCCGGCGAGCCGCTGATCTTCGTCGAGGTGGCGCTGACCGACGCGCTGCCGGGTGCCATCGGCCCCATCCTCGCGCGCGACCGCCGGGAGCTGCCGCTCTCGCGCGCCACCACGGCGGTGTTCTACTCGATCTCCAACTGCCAGGTGGGGCTGCGGGGCATCTCCTTCGGCTCCTTCCTGATCAAGCAGGTGGTCGAGGAACTCGCGCGCGAAGCGCCGGGGGTGAAGAATTTCGTGACCCTCTCTCCGGTGCCGGGACTGCGCGCCTGGGCGACGGCCGAGCTCGCCAAGGGGGCGGAGGGCGCGCTGCCCGCCGAGGCCCGTGCCGCGATCCGCCAGCTCGACCCGGCCGACGGCTCGATCGACGCCGCCGCCGCCGTCGCCGCCGTGGACCAGCTCGCGCCCCTCGCCGCGCGCTATCTCCTCGAGGCCAAGGGCCGGCGCGGGCTGCCCGCGGACCCCGTCGCCCGCTTCCATCTCGGCAACGGCGCGCGTCTCGAGCGCATCCACACCGGCGCCGACCATTCCGCCCGGGGCCTCCGGAATTCCTGGGGCGTGATGGTGAATTATCTCTACGACCTCGACGAGATCGAGAAGAACCACGAGGCCTATGCCGACAGCCAGGCGGTGGCCGCCGCGCCCGCGGTGCGCCGCCTGCTGAAGGGCTGAGGCCGGAAAGGACGCCCATGACCAACCATCTCTCCGACACCCTCGGCCTCGCCCTCGCCGACCGCGCCGACCGCCCTTTCGCGACCCTGGAGGACGGCACGGTTCTGACCTATGGGGAGATAGACCGCCGCTCCGCCGCCATGGCCGAGGGCCTGCGCGCCATGGGAGTCGCGCCGGGAGACCGGGTGGCGGTGCAGGTCGAGAAGAGCATCGAGGCCATGCTCCTCTATCTCGGCGCGGTGCGCGCGGGCGCCGTCTTCCTGCCGCTCAACACCGCCTACACCCCCGCCGAGATCGCCTATTTCGTGGGCGATGCCGAGCCCGCCCTCCTCGTCGCGGCGCCCGAGACGGCCGAGGCGCTCGCCCCCATCGCCGAGGGGGCGGGCGCCCGCCTCGAGACGCTGGGCGCAGACGGCGCGGGCAGCCTGCTCTCCCGCCTTCCGGCCGAGGGCGGGGCCGACACCCCGCGCGGGCTTGACGACCTCGCCGCGATCCTCTACACCTCGGGCACCACGGGGCGGTCCAAGGGCGCCATGCTCACCCATCGAAACCTCGCCTCCAACGCCCTGGTCCTGCGCGACTTTTGGGCCTTCTCCGAGCGCGACGTGCTGATCCACGCGCTGCCGATCTTCCACACTCACGGCCTTTTCGTCGCGACCAACACGCTCCTCGTCGCCGGCGGGCAGATCCTCTTCCAGCGCCGCTTCGACCCCAAGGCGGTGCTCGCCGCCATGCCGCGCGCCACCGCGCTCATGGGGGTGCCGACCTTCTATGTCCGCCTCCTCGAGGAGCCCGGGCTCACCCGCGAGGCGGCCGCCCATATGCGCCTCTTCGTCTCCGGCTCCGCGCCGCTCCTCGCCGAGACCCATGCCCGGTTCGAGGAGCGCACCGGCCATGCGATCCTCGAGCGCTACGGCATGACCGAGACCTCGATGAACACATCGAACCCCTATGACGGCCCCCGCCGGGCCGGCACCGTGGGCGTAGCGCTCCCGGGCGTCGAGGTGGCGGTGACCGACCCGGAGACGGGCGCGCCGCGTCCCATGGGCGAGATCGGCATGATCGAGGTCCGCGGCCCCAACGTCTTCAAGGGCTATTGGCGGATGCCGGAGAAGACCGCGGAGGAGTTGCGCGACTCGGGCTTCTTCATCACCGGCGATCTCGGGCGCTATGACGAGGAGGGCTATCTCCACATCGTGGGCCGGGCGAAAGATCTCATCATCTCCGGCGGTTACAACGTCTACCCGAAGGAGGTGGAGAGCGCGATCGACGATCTCCCCGGCGTCGCGGAGAGCGCGGTGATCGGCCTGCCCCATCCGGATTTCGGCGAGGGCGTCGCGGCGGTCGTCGTGCGCGCGGATCCCGGGCTGACGGAGGCGGCCGTGGCCGAGGGCCTCGCCGACCGCCTCGCCCGCTTCAAGCAGCCCAAGCGCGTCTTCTTCGTCGACGCCCTGCCGCGCAACACCATGGGCAAGGTGCAGAAGAAGGCCCTGCGCGAGACCTATGCGGAAACCTTCTCGGGCGCGACGGCGGGCTGACCTGCCGGCCGGTCGGCGGGCTACCTGGCGATAGGCCGGTCCGGCCAGGCAGGGGGCGAGAGCCCCGCCGCGAACCAGCGCAGCGCGCCGAGGATCGTGTGCACCGGCCGCCCCGTCGCTTGCGCCGCCGCCGCGGCATAGGGCGGCAGGTTGGTGCATTCGAAGAGGAGGGCGGCCACCCCCGGCTCCCCCGCGAGGCGGAGCGCCGCGGCGACGACCTCGCGCTCCGCCGCCTCCGGATCGAGCGTGCCCACCCCGTCGAGGATCGGCCCAGCGAGCGCGCCGCCCGCCGGCAGCCCGGCGACGGCCGCCTCCTCCGGCACCCCGGCCGCGGCGAGGATCTCCGGCGTCAGGCTCTGCGCGTCGATCGTCAGCACCCCGATCCGCGCGCCCGCGGGCAGGGTCGCCGCCACCGCGGGCGCCATGGCCAGCGCCGAGGCGAGCACCGGCACCCCCGTCTCCGCCGCGAGCGGCGCGGCGAGGGGCGCCAGAAACCCGCAGGACGTCGCGAGCCCCCGGCAGCCCTCCGCGACGAGCCCCCGCCCGGCGCAGCCGAAGGAGGCGAGGAGCCCCGCCGCCCCGCCGCGCACCGCGCGCGCCGCCGTCGCCCCCGGCACCCGCGCGAAGCGCACGGGCCCGTCCCAGCTCACCGGATTGCCGATATCGCCGGGCGGCCTGGCGAAGGCCGTGTCGAGCATCAGGACGCCGATCGGGGCAGGGGACATGGCACACTCTCCGCGAAGCGCCCGAGCCTAGCCCGCGCGCCCGAGGTCGCGAAACCCGTTGCGCGCCGGCCCCGCGCGGGGTTTCCTGGGGGCGCAGGCGGCAGGGGGGCAGCGGGATGGCGGAGTGGGCGGACGGCTATGTGACCGACCGGGACTATGTCGCCGAGCATCACGCCGAGCACGCCCCCGCCCATCTCGACTTCGCGCTCCTGCAGCGAGGCATCGCGCCGCCGGAGCCCGAGGGCGGGGCCTTCCGCTATCTCGACATCGGCTGCGGGCTCGGCTTCGGCGCGCTCCTGATCGCGGCGGCGAACCCGGCGGCGGAGATCCACGGGATCGACTTCATGCCGGGCCATGTCGCCTGGGCCCGCCGCCTCGCCCGCGCCGCCGGGATCGCCAATGCGCGCTTCCACGAGATGTCCTTCGCCGAGGCCGCCGCGGCCGATCTGCCGGGCTTCGACTATGCGGTGGCGCATGGCGTCTATGCCTGGGTGAGCGCGGAGAACCGGGCGGCGGTGGTGCGCCTCCTCGCCCGCCATCTCGCGCCGGGGGGCGTCGCCTGCATCGGCTACAACGCGGTGCCTGGATGGGCGCAGGTCGCCGCGCTCCGCCATCTGCTGTCGGACTGCGCGAAGATCGTCCCCGGGCCGTCGGCCGAGCGCGCCCGCTCCGCCATCGCCTTCGCCGGAGAGGTGCAGGCCCTCGGCGCCGCCGCTTTCGAGGCCAACCCCCGCATGGCCGCGAAGCTCGCCGAACTGCCCTCCAAGCCGGAGGGCTATGTCGCCCACGAATACCTCAACGAGAGCTGGCGCCCGCTCGCCGTCACCGAGGTGATGGCGGAGATGGCCGCGGCCAAGCTCGATTTCGCGGCCGAGGCCAAGGCGCTGAAGAACGCGCCGCGGGTCCTGTTCTCGGAGGAGGCGCGCGGGTTTCTCTCGGAGTTGCCGACGGAGGGCCTGCGCGAGCTCGTCGGCGACTATCTCCTCGACACCGCCTTCCGTGACGACCTCTACGTCAAGGGGGCCCGCCGGCTCGACGCGCGCGCCCAGCTCGCGGCGCTCTCGCGGCTCCGGATGGCGCTGCGCCTGCCGCCCGGCGCGGTGCGCACGGAGGGGCCGGTGGAGGGCCGCCCGGTGGCCTTCCCGGGCCCTGCGACGGATGCGGTGCTCGCCCGCCTCGCCGAGGGGCCGCAGGAGATCGGCGACCTCCTCGCCGCGGCCGGCGATCCGGCGGCGGGCTTCGCCGCGGTGGAGGGGCTCGCGATCACCGGGCAGGGCGTGGTGCTCCCTGCGGGCGAGAGCGATCCGGCCCCGGCCCGGCGGCTCAACGCCGAGCTCTGCCGCCGCGCCGTCGCCGAGACGCCGCTTCCGGCGCTCGCGAGCCCGCTCGGCGTCGGCCTCGATATCGGGCGGCGCGACCAGCTCTGGCTCGGCCATCTCGCCGAGAGCCCGGACGCCATGGCCGAGGCGCTGATGCACGCCCTCATCGCCGCCGGTCGCGCCCCCGAGATCGACGGCGGCGCGGCGCCGGGGGAGGCCGCCCGCGCGCGGCTCGCCGAGGAGGCCGCCCGCTTCCGTGCCGAGCGCCTGCCGGTCTTCGCCCGCCTCGGCCTCGCCCCCGCTTGACACTCTGCCCGGGCCGCGCCAGCGTTTTGCAGGTGCCGGTCCGAGACCGGCCGGATCGACAGGGGGACTGCACGATGAAGGCTCTTCTCGCGGCCGGCGCGGTGGCGCTCGTGGCCGGCACGGCCCAGGCGGAGACCTGGGACATGCCGATGGCCTATGCCGACGGCAACTACCACACCCAGAACGGCAAGCTCTTCGCCGATGCGGTCACGCTCTGCACCGGCGGCGAGATCGAGATCCAGGTCCATGGCGGCGGCTCCCTCTTCAAGGGCGGCGAGATCAAGCGCGCGGTGCAGACCGGCCAGGCGCCCATCGGCGAGCGGCTCCTCTCGGCGCATCAGAACGAGGACCCGATCTTCGGGGTCGACAGCGTGCCCTTCCTCGCCACCTCCTTCGAGGACAGCGAGCGGCTGATCGCGGCCGCCCGCCCGGAGATCGAGCGGCTCCTCGCCGAGCAGAACCTCGTGCTCCTCTATTCCGTGCCGTGGCCGCCGCAGGGCTTCTACGCGAACAAGCCGATCGGCGGGGTCGAGGACATGGCCGGGCTCAAGTTCCGCGCCTACAACGCGGCGACGGCGCGCCTCGCCGAGCTCGCGGGCATGCAGCCCGTGCAGATCGAGGCGGCCGAGCTCTCCCAGGCGCTCGCGACCGGCGTCGCCGAGGCTTTCGTCTCCTCCGGCAGCACGGGCTACGACCGCAAGGTCTGGGAGCAGCTCAGCCATTTCTACGACACCCAGGCCTGGCTGCCGCGCAACTACGTCTTCGTGAACAAGGACGCCTGGGACGGCGTCTCGGACCGCGCCCGTGGCTGCCTGCGCTCGATCGGGCTGATGGCCGAGATCGCGGGGACCGCGCGGGCGCGCGAGCTCTCGGGGTGGTATCTGACCCAGCTCGCGGCCAACGGCATGGAAGTCGGCCCGCCGAGCGCCGCCCTCGCCGAGGATCTGGCCGAGATCGGCGAGACCATGGCCGCCGAATGGGCCGAGGCCGCGGGCGAGGCGGGCGCCGGGATCCTCGACGCCTACCGCGCCGGACGGTGAGCCGGGCACCGCGGCTCGCGCGCGTCCTCCGGCGGGCGCTCGACGCGCTCTATCTCGCGGCAGGGGGGCTGGCGGCGGCCTTCCTGTTGGCGATGCTCGGCGTGATCCTCGCGCAGATGGCGGCGCGCTGGACGGGGCTCGGCTTCCCGGGCTCCACGGCCTATGCCGGCTATTGCATGGCGGCGGCGAGCTTCCTGGCGCTTCCATATGCGCTCAACCGGGGGGCGCATATCCGGGTCGGCCTGTTCCTGGTGGCGCTCGGGCGCTGGCGGCATTGGGGGGAGCTCTGGTGCCTCGCGGTCGGGGCGGGGCTCGCGAGCTATTTCGCCTGGTATGCGGTCCGGGCGACGCGGTGGTCGGTGAAGCTCGGGGATGTCAGCCAGGGGCAGGACGCGACGCCGCTCTGGATCCCGCAGCTCGCCATGTGCGCGGGCACCGTGCTGCTCGCGGTGGCGCTCTGGGACAACCTGCTGACCCGGATCGCGACGGGGCGGGACAATATCCGTGCGGAGGCGGCGGCGCGTGAGTGAGACCCGTCGGGACTTGCGGCGCTTCGGCCCGAGGGGGGCGCCTTTCGGGGCCGCAGGCCGGAAATGCCTCGCCTTGCAGCTTTCCGACCGCCCGTGGGGCGCGCCGCGCCGGCCCGCCGGCGCCGGGTGGGCGGGTTGGGGCGGCGGCGGGCCGGCGCGGCGCGCGCCACGGGCGGGGACGCTGACATGGAAGAGCTCTCCCTCGCCGCCATCTTCGTCTTCGTCCTGCTCCTCCTGCTCGGCAGCGGCGTGTGGGTCGCGCTCGCGCTCATCGGCGTCGCGGTCACTGGGATGGAGCTCTTCACCTCGCGTCCCGCGGGCGACGCGATGATCACGGTGATCTGGTCGACCTCCTCCTCCTGGACGCTCACCGCCCTGCCGCTCTTCATCTGGATGGGGGAGATCCTCTTCCGCACGCGGCTCTCGGAGGACATGTTCAAGGGCCTCGCGCCCTGGATGGCGGGGCTGCCGGGCGGCCTGCTGCACACCAACATCGCCGGCTGCACGATCTTCGCGGCGGTCTCGGGCTCCTCCGCCGCGACGCTCACCACGGTCGGCAAGATGGCGATCCCGGAGTTGCGCCGGCGCGGCTATCCGGAATTCATGACGATCGGGACCCTCGCGGGCGCCGCCACGCTCGGGCTGATGATCCCGCCTTCGCTCACGCTCATCGTCTACGGTGTCGCGATAAACGAATCGATCGCCAAGCTCTTCGTGGCGGGGATCCTGCCGGGGCTCGTGCTGGCGGCCATGTTCGCGGCCTATGTGGTGGCCTGGCACTATCTGCGCCCGGGCCAGCGGCCGCCCCCCGAACCGCGGCTGCCGCTCGGCGAGCGGCTGAGGGCGGCGCGCTCGCTCCTGCCGGTGCTGGCGCTCGTCTTCCTCGTGATCGGCTCGATCTATCTCGGGTGGGCGACGGCGACGGAGGCGGCGGCCTTCGGGGTCGTCGGCGCGCTCGCGCTCGCCGCGGGGCAGGGGGGGATGACGGCGCGCTCCTTCCTCGAATCGCTGATGGGGGCGGTGCGAACCTCGGCGATGGTCGCGTTCATCCTGATGGGAGCCGCCTTTCTCTCGCTCGCCATGGGGTTCACCGGGCTGCCGCGGGCGCTCGCGGAGGCGATCGCCGCGCTCGAGCTCTCTCCGGTGGCGCTGATCGCGGCGCTCACGCTCTTCTACATCCTGATCGGCTGTTTTCTCGACGGGATCTCCGCGGTGGTGCTGACCATGGCGGTGGTGCAGCCGATGGTCGACGTGCCGGCCTTCCGAGAGATGGGCTTCGACATGATCTGGTTCGGCATCTTCGTGGTCGTCGTCGTGGAGATGGCGCAGATCACGCCGCCGATCGGGTTCAACCTCTTCGTGATGCAGGGGCTCGCGGGCCGCGAGATCGGCTATGTGGCGCGCACGGCCTTCCCGATGTTCCTGATCATGCTCGCGATGGTCGGGGTGCTCGTCGCCGTTCCCGAGCTCGCGACCTGGCTGCCGGAGACGATGCGGGCGCGGCCGGGCGGCTGAGCCCCGAGGCGCGGGCCGATCTGGTATACCATGCCCTTGCGGCACGCGCTCTCACCGGCCATGGACACTCGCGTAGAGTGCGGTGGGCCTGACTGTGCCCCCCGACAGAGCGAGGGTATGTTGATGTCAGAGACCGGATCCGACCGGCCGGCCACGCGCCGTGCCTTCCTGAAGCGCGGCGCCCTCGGGGCCACGGCGGCGCTCGCGGCGCCCGCCATCGCCACGGCGCAGGGGCAGACCACAACCTGGCGGGTCGAGACCTCGATGCCGGGCGGGGCCGGGCTCGAGGCCTTCCGCGCCTGGTGCGCGAGCATCGTCGAGAAGTCCGGGGGCGAGCTCGCCTTCGAGCCCTACGACCCGTCGAACAGCGAATCGGGCCTCGACATCTACGATGCGGTGAAGCAGGGCCTGCGCGAGGCGGTGAACCCCTTCACGATCTATTCCGGGCGGCTCTTCCCCGCTGGCAACTTCCTCAGCTCCTATCCGATGGCGATGCGTTCGCCGGCGGAGTTCGACGTGTTCTACTACGCGCTCGGCGGGCTCGAGATGGCGCGCCGGCTGTTCGCCGAGCAGGGGCTCTATTTCGTCGGCCCGATCCATCACGGGCCGAACATCATCCACTCCAAGAAGATGATCAACCGGGTGGACGATTTCCGCGGCCTGCGGATGCGCACGCCGGGGGGCATGGTGGCCGAGCTCTTCCAGGCGCTCGGCGCGGAGACGGTGTCGCTCCCGGGCTCCGAGATCTTCGGCGCGCTGCAGCGGGGCGAGATCGACTGCGCGGATTACGTGGGCCCCGCGGTCAATTACGCGCTCGGCTTCAGCCAGGAGACGCGGTTCATCTCGATGGGCCCGCCGGGATACATGTCGGTCTATCAGCCGGTCGATCTGATGGACCTCACGGTGCGGATGGATGCCTGGGAGGCGCTCAGCCCGCAGATGAAGTATTTCGTCGAGACCGAGGTGCAGGCCTATTCCGACCTCCACCACGCCGCGATCCAGAAGGCCGATCAGGAGGCCTGGCCGAAATTCGAGGCGGACGGGACCGTGGTGACGCGCCTCTCGGACGAGGACGTGCGGGTGATGACCAAGCTCGCGCTGCCGATCTGGGTGAAATACGCCAAGGCGGACGCGGCCTCGACGGAGATCTTCAAGGTCCAGCTCGATTACATGACGAGCGGGTCGCTCGGCTATGTCGACCGGGTGATGGCGGACTTCATCGCCGCCGATCTCTGACGCGCCTCGAGCGGAGGGCGCCTCCTCGCCGCCTCTCGGCGGCTCCTCGGCGCACGCCGCCCTTTGGGCGGGCGGACGCCCCGGCGGGAGCCGGGGCGCCCCTCGGGCGGTCAGCCGCCCTCGCCGGAGCCGTGCATGGCGCCGTGGCCGTGGCCGTGGCCCCCGCCGCTGCGCGGGCGGACGGGGACGGTGAGCTCGACCGTCCCGGCGCGCTCGAACTCCAGCGTGAGGGGGAAGCTCTCCTCCGGGGCGAAGACGCGCTCGGCCTCGAAGAGCATCAGGTGGTAGCCGCCGGGCTCGAGGGCGACGGAGCCGCCCGCGGGGGCCTCGATCGCCTCGACCCGGCGCATCGACATCACGCCGTCCGACATCTCGCTCAGATGCAGTTCGATGCGGCCGAAGGCCGGGGAGGCGGCGCCGATGAGGCGGTCGGCCTCGGCTCCGGCGTTGCCGATGCGGGCATAGGCTGCCGTCGGGCGGTTGGGCAGGTTGGGCCGGGCCCAGACCTCGGAGACGGTGAGGTCGCCGAGGGTCGCGTCCTCCGCGCCGGCCGGCGGGGCGGCGGCGAGGAGGGCCGCGGCGAGGGCGAGGGCGGCGGGGAGCGTGCGGGGAAAAGGCATGGGTCTTTCTCCTTGGAACAGGGGGCGTGCATCCATCGCCGCGGCCCTCTCGGGCGCGGCGGCATGCGGTCGGCGGAAGTTCGGGGGAGGCGGTGTGTGCGCGCCCGTCAGGCGGGGGGCGCGCGGGGCCAGCCCGCTGGGCGCGGGGCGCTCGGCGGCGCTGCGGCGGCGTGCGGCGCGGCCGGGATCGCAGGGCGGTGCGGCGGCGCCAGCGCAGGGGCGTCGGGCGCCGGCACGGCCGGGCCGAGGCCCATCCAGGGACAGGGCTCGGTCTGCGCCTCCGGCGCCGGGCCGTCATATCCGGGGAGGGCGATCCAGACCGTCTGCGACCCGGCGCAGAGCGCGACGAGCCCGGGCGCCGGCGGCGCGGCATAGGCCGGCCCGGCCAGGAGCCGCGCCGCCAGAACGAGCGCGAGCCCCGCGAAGACCCAGACTTCCAGCCGAAGAGATGCCCGACGCCGCATGTGCGCAGAAGAGCACCCAGGCCGCGGAGTTGGCAAGTCCGCCCCGCCGCCTGCGACCATCGGGCAGGCGGCGGGGCGGGGGCGCGGGCCTCAGACGAGGAGGAGCACGCCGTCGTCGGTCAGGCCCTCGGTCAGGTCGCGATATTCGAGGCTGTCGGCGAAGGCGACGAGCAGGTCGGAGGTGTCGAAGCCCTCCGATTCCACCGCCGCGGTCCAGAAATCGACGCCGGCCTCGTCCGCCTCGCGGCCGAGGAAGTTCTCGTAGAAGGCCTCGACGATCTCGCGGCTCTCCGGGTCCAGCCCCTCGAACTGTGCGAGGAATTCCGGCGCCTCGACGAAGGCGTCGGCGACGATCCCGATGCCCGCGGCCTCGGCCACCTCGGTCCAGAAGCTCACCCCGGGGATGTCCGGCTCGCGGCCGAGGCCGACGCCGTAGAGCCGGAGCACTTGGGCGGCGAGCTCGCCCGTGTCGGCGACGAGGGTGGCGTCGGCGAACTCGAAGCGCTCGATATTGAGGGCCTCCACGGGCGCGCCGTCGGTCGTGACCTCGAAGCCCCCGGCGATCGGGGCGAAGGAGGCCGCGGCGAGGGGGGCGTCGAAGACCGCCGTGTCGGTCCCGCCGCCGCCGTCGACGACGAGGGTGTCCGGGCCGACCTCGAGCCGGTTGTCCTCCGCATCGCCGAGCAGGTCCGTCGCGTCGGGGACGTTGATCGGCAGGAGCACCGCGTCGATCGCCTGCACGAGGCCGTTGGCCGCGACGATGTCGGAGGCCGCGTCGAGGAAGGCGGGGTCCTCGAAGCCGCGATCGACATCCGTGAGCCCGGCGCCGTCCGCCTCAGGCCCTTCGCCGAGGAGCGAAGAGAGCTCGGGCGAGGCGGCGAGATCGGCCCGGGTGAAGCGCCCGTCCGCGACGTGATAGAGGAGGATCGAGGAGAGGAGGGCGACCGCCCCGTCCTCGTCGCCCGCGAGGCCCGTGAGGGCGGTCACGATGCCGTCGAAGGCCGCCTGCTCGGTGCTGCCATCCTGCCCGAGGGCGGTGGCGAGGTCCTGGAAGGCGGCGTCGGTGGGGGCGAAGACGGTGAAGCTGTCGTCCGGGCTCGCGAGCGCCGTGTCGAGCTCGGCGGTCTGCAGCGCGGCGAGGAGGATGTCGAAATCCCCCGCCTCCTCGTCGAAGCCCTCGCCCGAGGCGGCGACGATGTCGGCGATGGTGTCGTCGGGCGCCGGGTCCGCGAGATCGAGGGGCAGGAGCACCCCGTCGACCGCCTGCACGAGGCCGTTGGAGGCCACGATGTCGGTCAGCCCCTCGGCGAGGGCGGCGTCGGGCGCCTCCGGGTCGGCGTCGAAGATCGTGCCGGCCTCGGAGAGCACCACGCGGGCGCCGTCGAGCGAGGTGGCGACGCTCTCCGCCGCGCCGAGCTCTGCCGCCGTCTGCGCGCCCGGGGAGACGTGGTAGAGCAGGATGTCGGAGAGGAGCGGCAGCGGATCGCCGTCCGGCGAGAGGTCGGTCAGCACGCCGGCGATGGCGTCGAAGACCGCCTCCGTGTCGGTCGGGTCGCCCTCGTAGCCGAGGCGCGCGGCCAGCGCCGCGAAGGCCGCGTCGGTCGGCGCGAAGACGGTGACCTCGATGTCCGGATCGCCCAGCACCGCGTCGAGCCCGGTCGCCTCGAGGGCCGCGGTCAGGACGGCGAAGCCCTCGGTCCCGGCCGCGATGTCGAGGATCGAGGGGCGGTCGTTGCCGGGAATGTCGAGGGGCAGGAGCACCCGGTCGATCGCCTGGATCTTGCCGTTTGCGGCGTCGATGTCGGCGACGGCGATCTCGGGGTCGAGATAGTCGGGCTCGAGATCGACGAGGCGGCCCTCGGCCGGCGTGATCGCGGCGCCCTCGAGGAGGGTGGGCACGGTCTCGGCCGCGGCGATCTCGGCGGCGGTCTGCGTGCCGGGGGAGACGTGGTAGAGGAGGATGTCGGTCAGGATCGCGGTGCCGTCGCCCTCCGGATCGAGCCCGTCGAGCGCGCCGGCGACGAAGGTGAACACCTCGTCCGGGTCCGTCGCCTCGCCGGTGAAGCCGAGATCGGCGGCCAGCGCCGCGAAGGCCGCGTTGGTGGGCGCGAAGACGGTGAGGTCGTCGTCCGGATCGTCGAGGGCCGCAGTCAGCTCGGCCGCGTCGAGGGCGGCGACGAGAACCGAGAAATCCGCCGAGGCGGCGGCGATGGCCGCGATCGTGGGGGTGTCCTCTTCCATGCGATGGTCGTCCTTCGGTTGCGATGCCTCCGCGGCCTCCTGGGACCGCTACCCCCGGGAGCTAGCGGGGTGTGGGTAAAAGTCACACCCTCAAATCGAAACCTAGCGGGTCGGCAGCGCCTCCGCCCGTTCGGCGATCGGGCCGGGGCGGGCGAGGAGGCGGGCGCGGGCCTCCGGGCCCTCGGGCAGCGGCAGGGCGGCGGCGACGGCGAAGGCCCCGGTATAGGGGCCGACGAAGATCGCCCGGCGGCCGGCCACGGGCCCGGGCCGGGCGGCGGGGTCGAAGCTGTGCCCGAGGCCCGAGACCGTGTGGCCGGGCGCCTCCGCGACAGGCTCGAGATAGCCCTCGACGGAGAGCCGCTCGAGCGGGCCGGCCGCGCCGGTGAAGCGGCCCTCGCTGAGGCTGCGGGCGACGAAGGCGCCGTCCTCGGCCGTGCCTGCGAGGGTGACGAAGCTCCCCGCAGGCGGCGGGGCGATGCGGGGCAGAAGGATGAGCCGGAGCCCGCCGAGCGCGAGCCCCGCCGGCTCGCGCCGCAGCGCGCCGGCCATGACGGCGGGCCCGGGCGGCTGCGGATCCACCCGGGAGGCGACCACCCGCGCCCCGTCCCAGAGCCCGAAGACCGCGACGCGCTCGCCCGGGCGGACCGCCGCCGCGACGCCGGGCTCGAGGGCGACCTCGGTGCCGAGCACGCGCAGCCCCCGCCCGTCCGCCGAGACCCGCTCGACGGCGCCGACAAGGGGATGGTCGAGGCGCACGCGCACCGCCTCGAGCGCCGCGCCCGTGCCGCGCGCCTCCACGGTCACGCTCGCCCCGGGGCGCAGGGCCTCCGCCGAGACCGGGCCGAAGGCGTCCGCGATCTCCGCCTCCGGGGGGAGCGCGACGCGCAGCCCGTTGACCCGGATCGAGCCGAGCGCCGTCACCGTCCCGACGATCCCGGTGCCGCCGATCCCGCCCTCCGCCGGGGGGCGGGTGTCCTCCGCGAGCCCGTCCGCCTCGTCCCGCGGCAGGGCGCAACCGGCGAGCAGAGCCCCGGCGCCCAGGATCAGCGCGCGTCGGTCAGGTCGGATCATTGGTGCCCCCTTCGTCCTCGCCGCCGGGCCCTGGCTCCGCGCGCTCGCCGGTGCGGTAGAAATAGACGCCGAAGCGGAACCGCTCGGTCGCGGCCGGGTCGTCCCGCTCCTCGGCCTGCCGAGCATAGGCCGCGCGGTTGAGATCGGCCAGAGCTTCCCCCGCCCGCGCCCGCGCCTCCCGTTCGAGGGCGTCGACCGAGCCGGGGCGGAGCCGATTGTAGAACACCGCGCGCTCGAGGAAGGGGGCCGGGTCGGCCTCCGAGAGGAGGTTCTCGGTGGCCGCCGCGATGTGATCGCCGACATTGCCCGCGAAGAAGACGATCTTCTGCTCCGCATCGCCGGGGCCGAGGAAGGCGGCCTCGGAGAGATGCACGCGGTCGGTCTCCGCGTCATGGGCGACGAGGCGCTGGCGGAGCAGCTCGTCGAGCACGGTGCGCGCGCGCACGTCCTTGGAGACCGAGGCGACGAGCCCGTCGAAGCTCGGGCCCGCCTCGGCCTGGCGGGGCAGGGGCAGGGGCCGGCCCTCGGCATCGGTCGTCTCGGGATCGGCGAGCCAGCGGCCGAGGACGCTCGCGATCGCCGTCACCCGCCGCTCGCTCGCCCGGCCCTCCGCCGGCCCCGCCTCGCGGATCGCGCGCACGTCCTTGCGGTGGACGCCGGTGAGCACGCTGATGCGGCTGTCGGTCGGGCGCTTGCCCTCGATCGGGAAATCGCGCTCGGCGACCTCGACATAGAGTTCCTTGAGGAGCCGGTAGACCGCGGGCACGGTCACCCCCTGCGCGATCATCGCCTTGACGAGCGGGCGCAGCAGCCCGCGCAGGACGCGCAGGAACGGGCTCTGGGGGGGTGTCGTGTCGTCGCGCTCCATGAGAGCGGAGCTACACCGCGTGTGAGGAAAGTCCACGGGGGCCGCGGCGCTTTCCCGACCCGCGGGGCGCACACGGGCCTTCACCCGCAGGTCAACCGATGTGACGGGCGCGCCCGGGGGGGGCCGTGCGACAAGGCTCGGGCCGGCCCGAGCCGGCGCACCCAGCGACAGGAGACAGCCATGCGCACCCGAATCCTCGCCGCCCTCGCAGGCGCGGCCCTCGCCCTCGCCGCCGGCCTCGCCCAGGCCGGCAACCAGCTCGCCGTCGCCATCGGCGGCTACGACGCGGTGTCCTACCAGTCCGGCGAGCCCGCCCGCGGCGAGGCCCGCTTCAACCATTTCTGGAACGGCGCGGTCTGGTATTTCGCCTCTGAGGAGAGCCGCAACACCTTCCGCGAGACGCCCGAGCGCTTCGCCCCCCCCTTCGACGGCTATTGCGCCTTCGCCGCCTCGCGGGGCTACAAGGCGCCGGGCGACCCGCTCGTCTACGCCGTCGAGGACGGCACGCTCTATCTCCAGGTCCACCCCCGCGCGCAGGAGCTCTGGGAGCAGGACATCCCCGGCAACATCGCCAAGGGCGAGGAGAACTGGCCGCGCATCCACCCGTTCTGAGGCGCGCGCCCTGGGCCGGGGCAGGGGTCCCGGCCCGCTCAGGCGAGGAGCGCCGCCTCGAAGGGGAAGGTGGAGAGAAGCTCCGTCCCCGTCTCGGTGATCAGGAGCTGCTGCTCGAGCTTCACCCCCTCGCGGCCGCCCGCCTCGCCGATGAAGCTCTCGACGCAGATCACCATCCCGGGGCGGATCTCGCCGTCATAGCCCGCCTCGGGGAAGTCCATCCGGTGGTAGAGATAGGGATACTCCCCGGTCATCCCGCAGCCATGGGCGGAGAGGTAATACCGGTTCTCGACGTATTTCTCCGGGATGTCCCAGGCCGCCTCGGCATAGTCGCGGAAGGACAGCCCGGGGCGCAGGATCGCCATGTTGTGCGAGACCTGCTCATGCGCCGTCTTGTAGAGCTCGCGCTGGGCGGGGCTCGGGGCGCCGGGGCCGGCGTGGAAGGTGCGGGAGAAGTCGGCATAGTAGCCGTGGCAGCCCACCACATCGGTGTCGAGCGCGATCAGCTCGTCGGCCTCGATCACGCGCGGCGCGGTCTCCTGGAACCAGGGATTGGTGCGGGGGCCGGAATTCAGCAGCCGGGTCTCGATGTAGTCCCCGTCCCGCTCGATCACCGCCTGGTGCAGCACGGACCAGAGCGCGGTCTCGGTGATCCCGGGCCGGATCGCGGCGCGCAGCCGCGCGACCCCCGCCTCCGTCGCGGCGAGCGAGGCGCGGACGCATTTCATCTCCTCGGCCGATTTGATCGAGCGGGCGATCTCGAGCGGGGCCTGGGCATCGACGAGGCGCACCCCCTCCGCGGCGAGGGCGAGGGCCGCGCCGGCGTTCAGCCGCTCCACGCCGACGGCGACGCCCCGCCCGACCAGCTCGGCGAGCGTCGCCGCCATCTCGCGCGCCCAGTCCCGCTCGCGCTCGGCGATCCCCTCGCCGGCGGCGACGAAGCTCGCCGTGCGCGCGGGGCGGACCTCGGTGATCGTCTCGAGCCCGTCGGCCAGATGCGCGCAGCCGGTGAATTCGTGGAGGATCGCGTCGCGCTCGGTGAGCAGCAGATAGCGCGCGGGGGCGTTGCGCGAGGTGAAGACCTGCATGTTCCGCGCGCCGGTCGCGTAGCGGATGTTCACCGCATCGGAGAGGAGGAGCGCCGCGATCCCCCGCCGTGCCATCTCCGCGCGCACCCGGGAGAGCCGCCAGGCGCGCACCGCGGCGAGGTCGATCCCCGCTTCGGGCGCCCGGTCGAGCCGGGCCATCCCGGCGAGGTCGGTGCGCTCGGCGTGCCAGTCGAGCTCGGCCATATGCTGCTCCCGCGAAATCCCCGCTTTCCCAGGGGCGGGGGCCATGCTATGCGGCCCGCGCCCCGCCGGGGCCCCGCCCCCGCGACACCCCCGAGGACCGAAGCGACACGAGGACAGGACCGATGGCCGTCACCCGCACCTTCTCGATCATCAAGCCCGACGCGACGAAGCGCAACCTCACCGGCAAGATCAACGCCATGCTTGAGGAGGCGGGCCTGCGCATCGTCGCCCAGAAGCGGATCAAGATGACGCTCGAGCAGGCCGAGACCTTCTACGCCGTGCACAAGGAGCGCCCCTTCTTCGGCGAGCTGACCGAGTTCATGGCCTCGGGGCCCGTGGTCGTGCAGGTCCTCGAGGGCGAGGATGCGGTGGCGAAGAACCGCGAGGTGATGGGCGCGACCAACCCCGCCGAGGCCGCCGAGGGCACGATCCGCAAGGCCTTCGCCCTCTCGATCGGCGAGAACTCGGTGCACGGCTCGGACTCCGAGGAGAACGCCGCCATCGAGATCGCCTATTTCTTCGCGGGCACCGAGATCGTCGGCTGAGCCCGCCCCGCCTGCATCGGGCGGCCGACGCGCCCTCCTCCGGCGGGCCACGGTCCGCCGGGAGATCCGCCCGGTCGGTCGCCTCCCCGTCGCGCGCGGCGTCCCCGGTCCAGGCCCGGAGGGCGCCGGTCGGGGCCGGTCCGCTCGCGCGGGGCCGCTTGGCTCACCCGCCCGAGCGAGCGCGGGCCGTCGCCGCCTCGGGCAGAGAGAGGGCGAGCCCGGCGCCCGCCGCCGTGAGGGCCGCGAGAAGGGCGAGCATCGCCGGCAGCCCGATCGCCTCGGACAGAAGCCCGAGCAGCCCGCCGAGCACGAGCACGCCGCCGATCGCGGTGTTGGACAGGGCGGCGTAAAGCGCGCGTTGGTCGTCTCCCGCCATGTTGGTGAGGTAGGTCTTGCGCCCCGTGCGCACGCCCTCGTAGCCCGCCTGCGCCGCGAAGACCGCTGCGGCCGCGCCCAGCGCGCCGCCGATCCCGCCGGTGCCCGCCGCGACCCCCGCGCTCGCCGCGAGCGCGAGGGCGGCCGCAGCGCCCCCCGCGGCCATCGCGCGCCGGCTCGAACTGTCGGCGAGCCGGCCCCAGGGGGCGCCTGCGAGGATCGTCGCGAGCCCCGAGGCCACCACGAGCGGCCCGAGCGCCCCGAGCCCGCCGCTCGCCGCCGCCTCCGAGCCCGCGAGCATCACCAGGAAAGGCGGCGCGAAGGCCGTCGGCGTGAGCAGCGCGCGCGCCGCGACGAAGCGCCGGAGCGTGGCATCCTCCCGGAGCGGGCGGACGAGGTCGGCCGGCGCGTATGCACGCTCCCGCGCCCCGGGCCGCGATTCGGGCTCGTCGAGGGCGAGGGAGAGCGCGCCGGAGGCGATCCAGAGCCCCCCCGCCACGAGGACGGCGAGCGAGATCGCGAGCGGCGTCAGCGGCACGACCCCCCCCGCGAGCGCGAGGCCGAAGCCGAGCACCGCCGCCGCCCCGAGGCTCGCCGCCCGCCCCGTGACGCGCCCGCGCCGGGCCTTCGAGACGGTCCGCGCGAGCAGGTCCTTCTGGCTGACCGAGCAGACCGCGCGCGCCACCGCGAGGACCCCGAGCCCCGCGAGCGCGGCGAGGCCGGCGGCGATCCCGTCGAGCAGCAGTGCGGCGAGCCCGATGGCGAGCGCCGCGAGCCCCTGGACCGCGGCGCCCGCGGCCCAGACCCGCTTTCTGAGCCGCGTCGCCCGGATCCGCGGCGCGAGCGGGAGCTGGGGCAGGAGCGCCCCCGCCTCGCGCACCGGCACGAGCGCCCCGATCACCGCCCCGGGCGCGCCCACCGCGCTGAGCAGCCAGGGCAGGACGATCTTCGGGTCGATCAGCCCGTCCGCGAGCTTGAAGAGGGTGAGCGCGCCGAGCGTGAGGCGCCGATTCTGCGCGTCCTCCGTCCCCGCCTCGGGCCTCGCGCCGCGGGCGGGGGCGGCTGTCGGGGATGCCTGTTCCATGCACCCGCACCTAGCCCGCCCGGCGCGCGGGGCGAGCGCGGGCTTTGGCGGCGCGCCCGTCCGCGCTACACCTGAGGGCGATCTCAGACCGGGAGACCCCGCCCATGCTCCGCCTCCTCGCGCTTCTCCTCGCCCTCGCGGCCCTGCCCGCCGCCGCCTGCGGGCCGGACACCGATTGCCGCCTCACGGTCGAGGGCGCCGAGCGGACCTACCGCATCCGCCTGCCGGAGGGCCAGGGGGCGCCGGGGCCGCTGCCGGCGATCCTGTTCCACCACGGCTATCGCGGCTCGGCCGCCGCCGTGATGCGCGATGTCGGCCTTCAGGAGGTGGCGGACGCCTATGGCGCCGTCCTCGTCGCCGCCGAGACCGCGGGCGCGGACTGGCAGCTTCCCAACATGCCCGGCGAGACCCGCCTGCCCGGACCCGACGCGCTCGCCTATGCGGATGCGCTGCGCGCCGACATCCTGCGCCGCTTCCCGGTCGATCCCGGGCGCATGGTCGCGGCGGGCTTCTCCTCGGGAGGGATGATGGTCTGGCAGCTCGCCTGCGCGCGGGGGGCGGACTATGCGGGCTTCGTCGCCCTCGCCGGCACGTTCTGGGCGCCGGTGCCCGAGGCCTGCCCGAGCCCCGCGGGCGCGCTCGTCCACATCCACGGGCAGGCCGACAACGTCGTGCCCATCGCGGGGCGGGCGATCGGCGATGCGCGGCAGGGCGATCTCAACGACGCCGTGCGCCTCTACGCCCGCCACGGGGGATTCGGTCCGGCCCGCGGCATCCGCATCGGCGATCTGCTCTGCGGGATGCGCACCAATCCCGAGGGCGCGATCCTCGAGGTCTGCCTGCACGAGGGCGGGCACGCCTTCACCGCGAGCCTCCTCGCCTTCGGGCTGGAGCGCCTCGCGGGCGTCGGGCGCTTCCCGGTGGGCCGGCGCGTCGTCCCCGGCGAGCGCTGAGGCCGCTTTGCCAAGGGCCGGCGCGCCCCTTAGATAGCACCGAGCGGCAAGGGAGGCGGCATGGCCGAGACGGTCGAGAGCGGGGCGCGGCGGACGCGCGGGGGGGCCGGCGGCGCGGGCCTCGGCGGGCGCGCGGCGCGGGCGCTCGTCTGGCCGGCCTGGATCCTCGCCGCGATCATCGCGGGGCCGGCGGTCTCGGTGGTGATCACCGCGCTCCTCGGCGATCTCGAGACCTGGGGCCAGCTCAGCCAGACCGTCCTGCCGCGCTACACGCTGACGACGCTCTATCTCGTGCTCGCCGTCGGCATCGGCACCGGGCTCCTCGGCACCGGCGCGGCCTGGCTCGTCACCGCCTGCCGCTTCCCCGGGCGGGGCTTCTTCGAGGTGGCGCTCGCGCTGCCGCTCGCCTTCCCGGCCTATGTGCTGGCCTATGCCTATACCGACCTGCTCGACCATCCGGGCCCGGTGCAGACGGCGCTGCGCGAGATCACCGGCTGGGGGCCGCGGGACTACTGGTTCCCCGAGATCCGCTCGCTGCCCGGCGCGGCGCTGATGCTGATCCTGGTGCTCTATCCGTATGTCTACCTCCTCGCCCGCGCCGCCTTCCTGCAGGGCTGCCCCACCGCCTCGAGCGTCGCGCGCACCCTCGGCTACGGGCCCTGGGGCGCCTTCTTCCGGGTCTCCCTGCCCATGGCGCGCCCGGCGATCGTCGCAGGGATCGCGCTCGCCTGCATGGAGACCATCGCCGATTTCGGCACGGTCTCGCATTTCGGCGTGCAGACCTTCGCCACCGGCATCTACCGCGCCTGGTTCTCCATGGGCGACCGGGCGGGGGCGGCGCAACTCGCCACCTGCCTCCTCCTGTTCGCGGTCACGCTCGCCGCCCTCGAACGCGCCCAGCGGGGCGCGGCGCAGCGCCATCAGGCCGGGCGGCGCTACGAGGCGCTCGCGGTCGAGCGGCTGACCGGCTGGAAGGCGGCGGCGGCGGCGCTCCTCTGCGGGGTGCCGGTGCTGCTCGGGGTCGTGATCCCGATCGTGATGCTGGGGCTGATGGGCCTGGAGAGCGGGCAGAGCCCCTTCGAGCCGCGCTATGCGGGCTTCGCGCGCAACTCGCTCGTGCTCGCGGTCTCGGCGGCGGCGATCACGGTCTCGGCAGCCCTCCTCATCGGCTATGCCGAACGCCTCTCGCCGGGCCGGCTCAGCCGCACCGCGGCGACGCTCGCCGGCATCGGCTACGCGATTCCGGGCGGGGTCATCGCCGTCGGCCTCCTGGTGCCGCTCGCGGCCTTCGACAACGCGCTCGACGCCTGGGCGCGGGAGACCCTGGGCGTCTCCACCGGGCTCTTGCTCACGGGCACCGTCGCGGCGCTCCTGCTCGGCTATTCGGTCCGCTTCATGGCGGTGGCGCTCAATGCGGTGGAGGCGGGGCTCGCCACCATCCGCCCGGCGATGGACCAGGCCGCGCGCACCCTCGGCCACGGGCCGGCGGCGACGCTCGCCCGCGTCCATGCGCCGATGCTGCGCGGCTCGCTCTTGACCGCCGGGCTCATCGTCTTCGTCGACGTGATGAAGGAGCTGCCCGCGACGCTCATCATGCGGCCCTTCAACATGGACACCCTCGCGGTGCAGGCCTACCGCCTCGCCGCCGACGAGCGTCTCGCGCAGGCGGCCGTGCCCTCGCTCGTGATCGTGGGCTTCGGCTTCCTGCCGGTGCTGCTCCTGGCGCGCGAGATCCGCCGCTCCCGCCCGGGCCACGCCCGCGGCTGACGGGCGTTTGACGCGGGGGCGCCGCCGCCCTTTAATGCGTCTTGCGCGCGAGGGCCGAGGGGGTGGGACCGTGGCGACCGGAGAGCCGATCTTCGCCGATCTGGTGCTCGACTTCGTCGATTCGGCCGCTGGGCCGATCCCCGGGCCCTATGGCAGCAACGCCTTCCCGGGGCCCGTCGGCGAGAGCTTCCCCGTGCCCGTCCCCCTCAGCGTCGTGCTCGGCGACGACGGCGCCGGGCTGCCGGGCGACCCGGTGGACTTCCTCTCCCTTCCCGCGGGCTCCTCGGTCACGGTCGGCTTCTCCTCGGCGCGCCTCGTCGACGGGCCGGGGCCCGACCTCTTCGTCCGCGAGCAATCCGCCTCCGGCGAGCGGGCCGAGATCCTCGTCAGTGCCGACGGGGAGGAGTTCGTCTCTCTCGGCGTCTTCGACGACGCCATGCAGCCCGACGAGACCGGCCTGCCCATGGGGATCGACCTGGCCGATGCGGGCGTCTCGGGCCCCGTCTCGGCCGTGCGGATCGTCGGGCTCGACCGGGTCGGCGGGTCGCCGGGCTTCGATGTGGTGGGCGTCGCCGGGCTGCCGGGCAGCGTCCTCTCCACCCCGACCGTGCTGCTCGATTTCGACACCCCCGTGCCGCGGGACTTCTTCCTCGCGCGCGAGCCGGGCCGGGGCATCGAGCACCATGCCACCCGCCCGGGCGCCGAGCCGACGGCCGATCTGCCCGAGAGCCTCGAGACCGCCATCGCCGAGGCGCTCGCGGAGATCTACGCCCGCTCCGGGCTTGCCGTGGAGATCGTCACCGAGCCGCCTGCGATGGGCGCCTATCACACGGTGCGCTTCGCCCCCGCGCTCCCCCCCCCGCGACGCCGACGGCGACGGCGCGGCCGAGACCCGCCTGCTCTCCCGCGCCTACGAAGGCATCGACCGCTTCGACAAGCGCGCGAACGACGCCGTCGCCGTCTTCGTCGACGCCGAGACCGCCGATCCCGTCCGCATCGCCGAGGCCGCGGCCCGCGCGCTCGCCCATGCCGCCGGGGCCGTCGCGCTCGACCCGGACCCCGCCACGGGCGGCGAGGTGATGGACGGTGCGGACGGCGCGCTCCCCGCCTTCTGGGCCGCGCCCGCGCCGATCCCGGGGAGCGACGAGACCCACAGCCCGCTCTACCATCTCCGCCGCCATTGGGCGGGCGAGCCGGCCGAGACGCTCGCCGCCGAGGGCCTGCGCGCGGGCAGCTACGACGCCCCCGGCGCGGGGCTCTCCCTCGTCCGCTTCGAGCTGACGCTCGAGGCGCTCGACCGGCCGCTCACGAGCCTTTTCCTGCTCACGGGCACCGAGGCCGGGCGCGCCGAGGGCGGGGCGGATGCGAGCCTCGTCGCGCTCGGCGCCGACCTCGCGCCGGGTGCGCGCATCGCCTTCTCGCTGCCAGAGGGCACGCCCCTCCGCCTTCTCGCCGCCACCGGGGCGGCCGAGACGCTCGACGTCGCCTTCGACCTTCCCGGCGCCGATCCAGAGACCGGCTTCCTCGCGGCCGCGCCGGGGCTTTCGCTCGATGCCCCCCTCATCGCCGGCGGGGAGAGCCTCGGCCGCGCCCGCCTCGCCGCGCCGGGCAGCGAGACCGTCGCCCCCGGCGCCAACGCCGCGATCGCGGGCGGGGCGGGCGACGACGTCCTCACGGGGGGCTGGGGCGACGACTTCGTCCGCGGCAATGCCGGGCGCGACACCATGGTCTACGATCTCCCCCGCGCGGAGGTGGAGCGGGGCGTCGGCCCCGGCGGCGAACTCGCGGTCCGGCTGCCCAATGGCGAGGTGGACCGGCTGTTCTCGATCGAGCGGCTCGCGCTCTCGGACGGCGTCTGGCTCTACGACCTCTCGGGCGAGACGGCCGAGCTCGTCTACCGCCTCTATGCCGCCTCCCTCGGGCGCACGCCGGACGAGCAGGGCCTCAGATTCTGGACCGCCGCCGCGCGCGAGGGATTGCCGCCGGACGCCCTCGCCGGAGCCTTCGTCTCGGCCCCCGAATTCGACGCGCTGTTCGGCGAGGACCCGAGCGATGCGGAGGTCGTCGCCGCGTTCTACCGCACCGTGCTCCGGCGCGAGCCCGAGCCCGCCGGCGATGCCTTCTGGCAGGGCGCGCTCGCCACCGGAGACTACGACCGCGCCGACATGCTCCTGTTCTTCGCCGACTCCCCCGAGAACCGCGCCCGCGTCGCGCCGGATGTCGAGGACGGGCTCTGGGTGGTCGACTGAGCGGGCCGCGCTCGCTTGCGCGCCGGGGGAGGCTCTGGCACTCTCGCAGCGATTTCGAGGTCCATGGAAAGACCGCCCAATGATTGCCCGCCCCGCGCTCGCCGCCCTGACGCTCGCCCTCGCGCTGCCGGCTGCGGCGCCCGCCGAAGACCTTGCCCCGCCCGCGCCGCTGACCGACTTTCAGTGGGCGGTGAAGACTTCGGGGCGCATCCTGCTCGTCCCCGTCGAGGGCCGGCTCTATCCGGCCAAGCGCACCGGCGAGGCGCTCGTGGAGACGCTGCCACTCCAGGTTCCCGTGGCGCTCTATGCCGACGAGCGGGCGCTCTCGGTGGCGTTGCCGCGGATCCGCTCGCCCCGCGAGGTGGGGCCCGAGGCCTGGATCCTCGAGCTGCGCGAGGGGGAGGGGGAGGACGCGCGCTGGGTGCCGGCGGCGAAATTCCTCTTCGACGACGCATTCTTCTACGTGCAACGCAGCCCCGGGCGCTATGACGCCGTGCCGCTCGGTGCGGTCCGTCTGGTGCCGCGCGATTGAGTTCAGGAGTTCGCCCATGACCCCCCGGATCGCCCTCGCCGCCGCCCTCGCGATCGCGCTTTTGGGGCTCGCCGCGCTCGCCACCCAGGCCGGCGCGCAGGCGCTCAGAGCGCCGGACGGGCGCCCGATGGCCGCGCCCGAACCCCCCGCCTATCTCCTGCAGCCCCCCGCGCGGGACGAGGCGCTGCAGGGCGTGCCGAATTTCCGCCGGGTGGCGAGCCTGCCCGCCTCCGACCCCGACCGCGCGCTCGGCACCCGGATCGGGCATCTGCGCGTCGATCAGGGCGAGTTCGTCGGGCTCTGCACCGGCTCCCTGATCGGGCCGGACATTTTCCTCACCAACTCCCATTGCGTGACCAATACGAGCCGGCACGACCCGCCGGGCCTGCGCCACCAGGCCGGCGCGATGCGGGTCTATATGGAGTATATGAGCGAGGGCGATCTCGGGGCGGAGAGCTCGCAGGCCGCCGTCACCATGGTGCTGAAGGACGGCGGCGAGTTCCTCGACTACGCCATTCTGCAGATCGAGCCGGCGCTCGGGCTCACCTATGGCTGGCTCGAGGTGGAGACCGACCCGGCGGCGATCGACGCGGTGGAGGCGGTCAAGATCATCCAGCATCCCGCCGGCCGGCCGAAGGAAATCGTCACCGAGGACACCCGCGTCGTGGCTCGCAACGCCCTCGCGCTCCACTATCTCGCCGACACCGAGGGCGGCTCATCGGGCTCGCCGGTCTTCCCGCTCGGGGGCGAGACGATCATCGCGCTGCACCACAGGGGCGCGGTCAACTCCCACAACGAGGGGGTGAAGATGTCGCTCATCGGGCGGGAGATCGCGCTGCAGGTGGCGCTCAGCGAGTTCCGCCACCGCGAGCGGACGGGGGCGAGCGAGGCGGATGTGGCGGCCGCGGCCCTCGGCGCGTGGCCCGACCGTCCGGCTCCGCCGCGGGGCGCGGCCGCCGGCGCGCCGGCCCCGCGTCAGGCGCCCGCCGCCGCGGCGAGCGCGCCTGCGCCTCTGCCAGAGGCCCCGGCCGATTACGGCCTCGGCGGCGGCGGGATCAGCGAGGGCGCCCAGCCGATCCAGTTCGACTGAGCGGGCGCGCGCGCCGGGCCGCGCCGTCTCTCTCCGATACGATTGCCCAACTTGACGACACTGCCTCCGGATTGTGCAAGATCAAGGCGGAGCCGCGCGTTCCGTGCAATAATATGATTTTGAAACGCTCTGGGAGGAAAGAAAGATGATCACGCTCGAGGAATGCGTGGAGATGTGCGGGCTGACCCAGAAAGAACTCGACGCCATCGTCGAGCACGAGCACATCCCCGACATCGCCGCCGCCGCGCTCGCCGATTATCTCCTGCATCTGCCGAAGGGGCCCGCGATCCTGACCGGCATGATCCGCGACGATCTCCGCGCCGCGATCCAGCGCGGCGACAAGGCCCATGCCAAGACGCTGCTGCACGCGCTGCGCCATTTCATGCACGAGCACCCCGCGGCGCGCATCCCCCGCTGAGGCGCGCGCCCGGCGGCGAGGCGGCTCAGCGCTGGAAGACGTAGGTTCCCGGGGCGGGGCCGATCGGGGGCAGGCCCTCCTCGGGCGCGCCCATCGCCGGCGGCGCCGCGCGGCCGGCCGTGCTCCGCTTGCCCAGCCAGGCGGCCCATTCGGTCCACCAGGAGCCTTCCTGCGGAGGATGGGCGGCGGCCCAGCGCTCGGGGTCGACATACTGGTTCTGCGGGCGGCGGCAGCCGATGCGGTAGTGGCGGCGCGGATGGCCGGGCTCCGAGAGGATGCCGCCATTGTGCCCCCCCGCCGTCAGCGCGAAGGTCAGCTCCGTCTGGGTGAAGAGCGCCGTCTTGTAGACCGAGCGCCAGGGCGCGATGTGGTCCTTCTCGGTGCCGACGACGAAGAACGGCGCCTGGATGTCGCGCAGCGCGATCACCTGTCCCTCGACGGCGAAGCGCCCCGCCGTCAGCCGGTTCTCGAGGAACAGCCCGCGCAGGTATTGCGAGTGCATCCGGTAGGGCATCCGCGTCGCGTCGGCGTTCCAGACGGAGATGTCGAACTCGTCCTCCTCCTCGCCGAGGAAATAGCGCTGGATCGCGCGGCTCCAGATCAGGTCGCGCCCGCGGAGCGCGCGGAAGGCGCCGGTCATCTGGGCCTGGTCGAGATAGCCCATGTCCCACATCATGTCCTCGAGGAAGGCGATCTGGCTCTCGTCGAGGAACAGCATGATCTCGCCCGGATCGGCGAAGTCGGTCTGGGCCGCGAGGAGCGAGATCGTCTGCAGCCGCTCGTCGCGGTCGCGGGCCATCGTGGCGGCGGCGATCGCGAGGATGGTGCCGCCGAGGCAATAGCCGCAGGCGTGAATCTTGCGCTCGGGCACGATCTTCGTAACCGCGTCGAGGGCGGCCATCACGCCGCGCCGGCGGTAGTCGTCGAGCGAGAGGTCGCGCTGCTCGGCCGTCGGGTTGCACCAGGAGATCGCGAAGACGGTGAAGCCCTGGGAGACCAGATAGCGGATCAGCGAGTTCTCCGGCGAGAGATCGAGGATGTAGTATTTCATGATCCAGGCCGGGACGATCAGCACCGGCTCGGGGTGCACCGTCTCGGTCGTCGGGGTGTATTGGATGAGCTCCATCAGATCGTTGCGATAGACGACCTCGCCGGGGGTGCAGGCGAGCTCATGGCCGACCCGCAGCGTCTCGCTCGGCCCCTCCGGTTCGGAGAGGGCGAGGCGCATGGCGTCTTCGGCGAAGCGGCGGGCGCCCTCGGCGAGGTTGGAGCCGGCCGTCTGCACCGTGCGCTCGAGGATCTCGGGGTTGAGGGCCGGGTTGTTGGAGGGGGCGAGCATGTCGAGCATCTGCTCGGCCATGAAGGCGACGCGCTGCGCGTTGCGCTCGCGCATGCCGCGCACCTCGCGGGTCGCCTCGTGCCAGAAATCCTCCGCGGCCAGATGGGCCTGCTTGTAGAAGGCGAAGGGGGGCGAGTTCCAAGCCTCGTGGGAGAAGCGGCGGTCGTCGCGCTCCGGGCGGAAGGCGAGCTCCGGGATCTCGGGGCCGATGCCGGCGGCGCCGGCGGGGCTCGCGAGGAGGCGCGCGGCGGTGCGCTGGATATGGGCCGCCAGGTCGAGCTGGCGGCCGGGGGCGCGGGCGAGGTGGAGCGCCCAGTCCGCCCAGGCGGCGCCGGCGGCATGGGGCGAGGCGCCCTGGGTCAGCCGGGCCATGGCCGCGCGCACGGCGCGGTCGAGCGTCTCGTGGGCGGCCGGGCGGTGGCGGTGGCCGTCGGGCGCGGGCGGGACCGGGCCTGCGGCCTTGGCCGAAGGGCGATCGGACGCCCCGGCCTTGGCGGGCCGGTCGGCGGAGGCGGGCATGTCTGGCATTGTCGGCTCCCCAGGTCGCGGCGGTTGGCCTCGTGGGTCTAACCCGGAGCTTGGCCCTCCGGTTTGATCGGCGTCAAGCCCGGCGGGGCTGGCACGGGGGCCGGAAGCGCCTATGCTGCCGCCCCCCGCCGATGGAGCCCGGAATGCACCCGACAGAGCCCCAGGAGATCTTCCTCGCCGCGCCCCCCGGGCTCGAGCGCTGGCTCGCCGAGGAGGCGCGCGAGGCGGGGTTCGCCCCGGCCGAGCCGGTGGCGGGGGGCGTGCGCGTGCTCGGCGGGATGGCGGAGGTCTGGCGGGCCAATCTCCTGCTCCGGGGCGCGGGGCGGGTGCTGATCCGCATCGCCGAGTTCCGCGCGCCCCATCTCGCCGTGCTCGACAAGCGCGCCCGGCGGGTCGACTGGGGGGCCTGGCTGCGCGCGGACCGGCCGGTCAGGGTCGAGGCGGTCTGCCGGCGCTCGCGGATCTATCATGCGGGCGCCGCGGCCGATCGCCTCTCCCGCGCGATCCGCGAGACGCTCGGCGCCGAGACGCGCGCCGAGGCGGGGCTGCGCCTTCTCGCCCGGATCGAGGACGATCTCTGCACGCTCTCCCTCGACACCTCCGGCGCGCCGCTCCACAAGCGGGGCACGAAGCAGGCCGTCGGCAAGGCGCCGCTCCGCGAGACGCTCGCGGCTCTCTTCCTGCGCGCGGCGGGGTTTCGGGGGGGCGAGCCGGTCGTGGACCCCATGGCGGGCTCCGGCACAATTCCGATCGAGGCGGCCGAGATCGCCGCGGGCCTCGCGCCGGGGCGGGGCCGGGCCTTCGCCTTCGAGGATCTCGCGGGCTTCGACCGGGGGGCCTGGGAGGCGCTGAAGGCGGGCCGGCCGGAGCCGCGCCCCGCGCCTCTCATGCGGGGCTACGACCGGGATGCGGGGGCGGTGGAGATGGCGCGGGCCAATGCCGAGCGGGCGGGGCTCGGGGGCCGGGTCGCCTTCGCGCGCCAGCCCGTCTCGGCGCTCGCGCCGCCAGAGGGGGAGGGGCCCGGCCTCGTCCTCGTCAACCCGCCCTATGGCGGGCGCATCGGCGACAAGGCGGCGCTCCGCGCGCTCTACGGTAGCCTCGGGGCGGTGCTCCGGGAGCGCTTCGCCGGCTGGCGGGCGGGGATCGTCACGAGCGAGGCGGCGCTCGCCCGGGCGAGCGGGCTCCCCTTCGCCGAGACCGGGCCGCCGGTGCCGCACGGCTCGCTCGCGGTGCGCCTCCACCTCACCGGGCGGCTCGGCTGAGGCTCAATCCCGCGCCGCGCTCCGATAGGCCTCGGAGGTCTCGTAATAGGCGTCGAAGCCGATCCGCCGGCGCAGCTCGGCGAAGTCCATGAGCAGCGGCCCCCGGTCGGCATCCTCGCGCAGTGCGGCGAGCGCCGCCGTCATCGCCTGCATGCCCGCGGCGAGGAGCGTCAGCGGATAGGCGGCTATGGCGAAGCCGATCTCGCGCAGCTCGGCATGGGAGAGCTCCGGCGTCTCGCCGCCCTCCACGATGTTGGCCATCTTCGGCCCCTCGAGCTCGGCGCAGAGGGTGCGCATCTCCGCCACGCTCCGCGGCGCCTCCACGAAGAGGATGTCGGCGCCGAGCTCGCGGAACCGCGCGGCGCGGGCGATCGCCTCGGCGAGCCCGTGCTCGTGGCGGGCGTCGGTGCGCGCGAGGATCAGAATGTCGGCCTCCGCCCGGGCATCCACCGCCGCGCGGATGCGGTCGAAGGCCTCCTCGCGTCCCACCACCTCCTTGCCGGGCGTGTGGCCGCAGCGCTTCGGCGCGCGCTGGTCCTCGATCATCACCGCCGCCGCGCCCGCGCGGGCGAGGCCGCGGACCGTGCGGCGCACGTTCATCGCGTTGCCGTAGCCCGTGTCGCCATCCGCGATGAGGGGGATGGAGACCGCCTCGCAGACATTGCGCGCCTGGTCCGCCACCTCCGCATAGCTCATCAGCCCGAGATCGGGCGCCCCGATCCGGCTCGCCGAGGCGCCGAAGCCCGAGAGGAAGGTGAGCGGGAAGCCCGCCTGCTCGATCAGCTTGGCCGAGAGCGCGTCGAAGCAGCAGGGCATGACATGGAGCCGGTCCTCGGCGAGGAGGGCGCGCAGGCGGTCTGGCTGGGAGGTCATCGGCGCCTCAGAGCTTGAAGGGGATGTAGAGGGCGAGATCGGGGAAGAGATAGAGGAGTGCCACGGTGAGGAACATCAGCCCGAGGAAGGGCAGCACCCCGCGCGCGACCTCCCCGAGCGAGGCCTTCGCTACCGATTGGATGACGTAGAGATTGAGCCCCACCGGCGGCGTGATGAGCGCGCATTCGACCATGACGACCATGAAGATGCCGAACCAGATCGGGTCGAAGCCGAGCCCCATGGCGGCGGGCAGCAGCACGGGCGTCATGATCAGCACCATGGAGAGCGCCTCGAAGACCAGCCCCATCACGAGCAGCACCAGCGCCACCACGACGACGAAGGCGAGGGGCGTGTGGATCGTCTCGCCGATGAAGGCGGAGATCTCCTGCGGGATGCGGTAGAGCGTGATCGCCTTGCCAAACACCTTGGCGCCGGCGACGATAAGCAGGATCGCCACCGTCGTCGCCATGCTCTCGAAGAGCGCCTCGCGGAAGCCCGCCCAGGTGAGGGTGCGCAGGATCGGGCCGACGATGACGAGGGCGGCGGCGAAGCCGATGGCGGCGGCCTCGGTCGGCGTCGCCGCGCCGGTGTAGATCACGCCGATCACGATGGCCGCGAGCGCGAGGCTCGGAAGCGCGCGCAGGGTGGCGCGGCGGCGCTCCTCCCAGCTCGCCGGTGGCTCCGGGCGGTGCCCGCCGACGAAGCGCGCATGCAGCATCGCGAAGACCACGAAGAGCGCCACCAGCGCGAGCCCCGGCCCGATCCCGGCGAGGAAGAGCGCGATGACCGACTCCTCGGTGATGAAGCCGTAGACGATCATCGGGATCGAGGGCGGGATCAGGATGCCGAGCGTCCCCCCCGCCGCGAGCAGGCCGTAGACGAAGCGCCGGTCGTAGCCGCGGGAGATCATCTCTGGGATGGCCACCGTCCCGATCGTCGCGGCCGTCGCCACCGAGGAGCCCGAGATCGCGGCGAAGATCCCGCAGGAGAGGATCGTCGCCACCGCCAGCCCCCCCGGCCAGTGCCCGACCCAGGCATGCACCGCCGCGTAGAGGTCCGCGCCCACGCCCCCCTTGAGCAGCAGGTTGGACATCAGCAGGAAGAGCGGCACCGCGAGCAGGATGAAGCCGTCGAGCGTGGAGAGCACCGCCTGCGGCGCCATCAGCGGCGAGAAGCCCCCGAGGAGGAGGAGCGCGAGCCCGAGCCCGCCGAGCGCGAAGGCGACCGGCACGCGCAGCAGCAGGAGCGCGAAGAGCGCCGCGACGATGCCGGCGACGGTCATGCCTCGTCCCTCCCGCGGAGCGCCCGGCGCATCTCGATCAGCGCCTGCAGGCAGAGGAGGGCGAAGCCGACCGGCACGGATAGCTCGCCCACCCAGGCCGGCAGGTCGAGCATCGAGCCCGTGGTCCGCCCCCGCTCCCAGCTGTCGGCGAAGATCGCCCAGCCGTGCCAGGCCACCACCGCGGCGAAGGCGGCGACGGCGAGCATGGCGGCGGCCTCGGCGCGCGCGCGGGCCCGCGGGGGCAGGAGGAGGGCGAGCGCGTCCACCGCGATGTGGCGCTTGGCCCCGAGCGCCCAGGCCATGGCGATCAGGCTCCCCCAGATCAGGCAGAGCTGCGAGAGCTCCGCCGCCCAGATCGTGGGCGCGGTGAAGAAATAGCGCGCGATCACCTCGTAGGTGAGCATCGCGCCCGTGGCGGCGAAGAGCGCCGCGGCGGCCCAGGCGAGGGCGAGGGTCAGACGGTCGAAAAGCGCCATGGCGGGGGAGAGGGGGCGCCGCGGCCGGGCGCCCCCCTGGCCTCAGAGGCCCTGGGCCGCGTCGAGGAGCTTGGCGCCGAGGGCGCCCGCCCGGTCGCGATAGGTCTCGTAGACCGGCTGGCTGACCTCGCGCCAGGCCGCGATCTCCGCCTCGGTCGGGCGGTAGATCGTCATGCCGTTCGCCTCCGCCGCCGCATAGGCGTCGGCCTCGATGGCGGCCATCTCGTCGCGCACGGTGGTCTCGGCCTTGGCCGCGGCCGCGGAGAGGATCTCGCGCTGGGCGTCGGTCAGGCCGTCCCACCACTCGGTGTTGACGACCACGACGAACTCGATGTCGGCGTGGTTGGTGACCGTGATGGTGTCCATCACCTCCCAGAGCTTGCGCGACTTCACCCCGGAGACGCCGGTCATGCCGATATCCACGGTGCCGCGCTGATAGGCGAGATACTGCTCGGAGCCGGAGATGATCGTCGGCGCCCCGCCGGCCGCGGTGACGAAATCGCCGAGGGTCTTGCCGAAGACGCGGACCTTCTTGCCCTCGAGATCGGCGGGCTCGGCGACCGGGCCGCCGTTCGACAGCATGATCGCGCCGCCATAGGCCTGCCACCAGAGCACCGTCGCGCCGGTCTCGGCGATGGCGTCGTCGATCGCGGTGCGGATCTCGGAGCCGGGCGCGACGGCGGCGCGGACCTTCTCCTCGGTGTCGAAGAGGAAGGGCTGGTAGAAGATGTCGACCGCCGGCACGTCGCCGTAATAGCGGGTCAGCGAGGCGACGCCGGCCTCGATGGCGCCGGAGCCGACCGCCTGGGGCACCTCGTTGTCCTTGTAGAGCGTGGCGCTGTCGTAGATCTCGACGTCGATGGCGCCGTCGGAGGCCGCCTCCACCTCCTGCTCGAAGAGCGCGAGGTTCTGGCCGAGATGGCTCGTCAGCGGGAGCTGGAGCGAGATCCGCATGGTGACGTCGGCGGCGCCGGCCTGCGCGGCGGCGAACCCCAGAGCGAGCGCGGCGCCCGCCGCGGCGAGTTTCCTGAGCATCGGTTTCCCTCCCCGGATCGTGCCGGATGTCGTTTCTGGTTGAGGGCGGCGCCGGCCGACGCCGCCTGTCGCGACCATAGACCGGGACGGGCGCGACACCCAAGCGGGTTTCGCCGGGATCGGCGGGGGAAGTCGGGCCGGCCGGTGGCGCAGCGCTCGGAGAGGTGGTCGAGGATCGTCGCGCGCCGGGAGGTCTCGGGCTCCGGCCTCCCCCGCTCCTCCGCCGCCCGCTCGGGCATGTGGTCCCGGCGCTCGCGGGAGAGCCCATGTCGGGCGACGATCCTCCGGAAACGGCGGGCGGGGCAGGTGGCGCAGGTCTTCTCGACGCCCTCGGCCTCGACGAGCCCGCCCGTCGGGGTCCAGTCGATCGCCGAAGGCCGCGTCTCGCCCTGGCCCGGATCCTTCACCGATCGGCCTTCAGCAGGCCCACAGGGGCGCGCCAGGCTCCTCGGGCGCCGGTCTCCCCGTTGCGCCGCGGCGCAAGGGCGAGACCGGCTGCGGGACGTGGATGACCCGCAGCATCAGAACTCGAGGCTCGCCCCCGCCGTGAAGCCCGTCACCCCGTTTCCGACGATCCCCGAGGCGCGCAGGCTCACCCCCTCGACCCAGGGGAGCACGCCGGGCGAGACGATCTCCACCCCGCCGCCGAGCTCGAAGAAATAGCTGAAGCCGAGATCGTCCTTCTCGCCGGGCAGGAAGCTGTGGCCGGCGAAGGCGATCCAGCGCAGCTCGCGCTCGAACACCGAGACGCCGATCGGCCCGTCCACTTCGGCGCGCGCCGTCAGCACGCCGAAATCGTTGTCGTCCTCCAGAAAGCGGCTGGAGGCGTCGAGCACATGGTCGACCAGATGATTGTAGCGCACGCCCGCGACGAGATCGATGTCGTCGGAGATGGTCTGCACGGTCTCGATCTCGAGGGCGGCGCCGTAGAGCAGGCTGTCGATCCGCACGTCGAACAGGATGCCCGCGCCCGCGCCGCCGAGGAGATCCGCCTCGGGGCCGAAGAGCTCCGCGTCGTCGTCGACCCGGGAATAGCCGATGAGGGCGATCGGGCGGATCACGGTGCCCTCCGCGATCTCGATCTCCGCGCCGATGCCGCCGAGGAAGGTGAAGGCATGGATGTCGAGGTCGATCGCCGTCGGCGTGTCGGCGAGCAGCTGGAAGGTCCCGTCCTGGTCGGCGTCGAGATAGCCGATGGTGCCCTCCACATAGGGCTTCACCGGGTCGAGGCCGATATCGAAGGCGTAGGAGGGCGAGATCTTGTAGGCGTTGATGTCGAGATCCTGGTCGGAGACGCGGAAGGTCGCGGCGCTGATCCCGGGCGAGGCGCCGAAGACCGAGAGCGCCTGGAAGGATTGGGCGAGCTCCCCGGTCGCGGCGACGGATTCGACGGCACGCCGGAGCGCGTCCTCGACGACCGTCTCCCCGGCCTCGGCCGAGAGCGGCAGGGCGAGGCTCGCCGCGGCGGCGAGGGCGAGGGCACGATGCATCGGGGGCTCCTGTCGTGAGGGGGGACGGCCTGCCAGCCCTAGGGGGCCCCGCCGCGCCCCGCTATCCGATATGCGAACCCGCCGGTCCGGGAGGCGAAGCGCGCCTCGGAGGCGGACGCCCGCAGCCGCAGCGCAGTGCCGATGACCGAGACCGAGGCAAGGCGCATCGCCGCCGCCGCGATCATGGGCGAGAGCGGACTGCCGAACACCGGATAGAGCGCCCCGGCCGCCCTGCACGGCGGCCGCGGGCGGGCGGGCCCGGTCGACACGCGCGCTGGGGACGGGGTCCTCGGCCCAGGCCTCGCCCGCCGGATCGGCGCAGCGAGCGCGGCGCCGCGGACGATGCGTCCGCTTGACGGAAGCGCCCTCCATGAGATGCTCGGACGGCGATCGGGACCGGGAGGCGCGGATGACGGCGGAGCGGGAGATCGGAGAGCGGCTCGAGCCGGCGCGGCTCAGGGTGCGGATCGCGGCGGCGGAGATCCCGGAGGCGGCCCTCGCGCCCGAGGCGGCCGAGCCCGCCGGGCCGGAGCGGTTTCCCGGGCAAGACCGCGCGCTCGAGGCGATCGGCTTCGGCGCACGCATCCCGGCGCCCGGGTTCAACATCTTCGCCCTCGGCGAGAGCCGCGCGGGGCGGCGCGAGATGCTGCGTGCGGTGATGGCCGAGGAGGCGGCCGCGCTGCCGCCGGGGCCGGACTGGGTCTATGTCAACAATTTCGACGCCCCGCACCGCCCCCGCGCGCTCGAGTTGCCGCATGGGACCGGGGTGCCGCTGCGCGAGGAGATGGCGCGGCTCGTCGAGGACCTCGCCCTCGGCCTGCCCGCGGCCTTCGAGTCCGAGGACTACGCCGCGCGGCTGAGCGCCATCCGCGCCGAGGGGCAGGCCGCCCATGACGAGCTGATCCGCGATCTTCGCGAGCGGGCGAACGCCGAGGGCATCGCGCTCCTGCGCACGCCCATGGGCTTCGGCTTCGCGCCGATGCGCGACGGCGAGATCGTCGACCCGAAGAGCTTCAACGCCTGGCCCGAGGAGGCGCGCAAAGCGACGGCGGAGCGGATCGAGGCCTTCCAGGGCGAGCTCTCCCGCCTTGTCGAGCGCGATCTGCCGGGAATCGAGAAATCCGTCCGCGCCCGCATTCGCGCGCTCGACCGCGAGACCGTGCATGCCACCATCCGCGTCGAGATCGCCGAGGTGGTGGAGCGGTTCGCCGGGCTCGAGGCGGTCGCCGGCTATCTCGCGGAGGTCGAGCGCGATCTCGTGGACAACGTCCATCTCTTTCGCGAACTCGCCAAGGTCGGCGAGGAGATCCCGCTCGCCCGCAAGCTCGAGCACCCCGCGCTCCGGCGCTATGCGGTCAACGTCATCGCGGGCGCGGAGGCGAGCGAGGACGGGCCGGAGCGCAAGATCGTCGAGGAGCCGGATCCGACCCACGCCAATCTCGTCGGGCGCGTCGAATACCAGCCGATGCAGGGCGCGCTGATCACCGATTTCACGCTGATCAAGCCGGGCGCGCTGCACCGCGCGAACGGCGGCTTCCTGATCCTCGAGGCGCGCGCGCTCCTGATGCAGCCCTTCGCCTGGGAGGCGCTCAAGCGCTGTCTCAAGACCGGCCGGATCCGCATCGCCCCGCTCGCCGACCGGCTCGGCCTCGTCAGCACCATCTCGCTCGAGCCCGACGAGATCCCCCTCACGGTCAAGGTCGCGCTGATCGGCGACCGGATGCTCTACTATCTCCTCTCCGCCCTCGATCCCGATTTTGCCAAGCTGTTCAAGGTCGAGGCGGATTTCGAGGAGGCGATCGACCGCTCGGAGGAGAGCCTCGCGGCGATGGCGCGCCTGCTCGCCCGGATCGCGGCGCGCGAGGGGCTCGCGCCGCTCGAGCGCGCCGCCGCCGCCCGGCTCCTCGAGGAGGCCAGCCGCCTCGCCGACGATGCGGCCAAGTTCACGCTCGACACCGGCGCGCTCTCCGATCTCCTGCGCGAGGCCGGCCATTGGGCGCGCGAGGCCGGGGCCGCGGCGATCGGGGGGAGCCATGTGGACCGCGCCGTCGAGGCCCGGCGCAGGCGGGCGGGGCGGCTGCGCGAGCGCACGGTGGAGGCGATCACCCGCGAGATCCTCGACATCGCGACCGAGGGCGCCGAGATCGGCCAGATCAACGGGCTCTCGGTCCTCGCCCTCGGCGAGACCCGCTTCGGCCGGCCGGCGCGGATCACCGCGCGCACCCGCCTCGGCGCGGGCAAGATCGTCGACATCGAGCGCGAGGTGAAGCTCGGCGGGCCGCTGCACTCCAAGGGGGTGCTGATCCTCTCGAGCTTCCTCGCCGCGCGCTACGGGGCGGACGAGCCGGTTTCGCTCTCCGCGAGCCTGGTCTTCGAGCAGTCCTATGGCGGGGTGGACGGCGACAGCGCCTCCTCGGCCGAGCTCTACGCGCTCCTCTCCTCGCTCGCGGAGGTGCCGATCCGCCAGTCCCTCGCGGTGACGGGCTCGGTCGACCAGGCCGGGCGGGTGCAGGCGATCGGCGGGGTGAACGAGAAGATCGAGGGCTTCTTCGAGGTCTGCGCCGCGCGCGGGCTCACGGGGGAGCAGGGCGTGCTGATCCCGCGGGCCAACATCCAGCATCTCAATCTCCGCTCGGAGGTGGTCGAGGCGGTGGCGGGCGGGCGCTTCTCGGTCCATGCCGTCTCCCATGTCGACGAGGGGATCGCGCTCCTCACCGGGATGGCCGCCGGGGCGCCGGGGCCGGACGGGGCCTTCCCGGAGGCCACGGTCAATGCCCGGGTGGCGGCCAAGCTCGCCGCCTATGCCGAGGCGGCCCGGCGCTATCTGCGCCCGCGCGAGGACGAGCCAGAGGAGGGCGAGGCGTGAGGGGCGGGCGCGGCGTTCTCCTCTCGCTCAGCTCCGCGGCCGCCCACCGGCCCGCGGCGGAGGCGGGGATCGCGCTCGCCCGGGCCTACGGCCTGCCGCTCCGGGGGCTTCTCGTCGAAGAGCGGGCGGCGCTCGATTTCTGCGCGCTGCCGGCGGCGCGGCTCGGGCGGGGGCCGGCGCCCGCGGCCGGGCTCATGGCGGAGGCGCTCGCTGGCTGGAGCCGGACGGTCTCGCGCGAGCTCGAGGGCCTCGCACTGGCCGCCCGGATCGCCGCGCGCGTGGAGGTCGCGCAAGGCGCGCTCGCCGAGGCGGTCCGCGCGGCGGCGGGGCGGGAGGACCTCGTCGTCATGCCGCTCGACCTGACGGAGGATCTCCGCCGGTCCCTCGCCGCCGCGGCGGCGCTCAGCGCGCGCGCGCGCGGCGTGCTGCTCGTGCCCGCACGCGGCGCGGCGACGGCGGGCGAGGTCGCCGCCCTCGAGGCGCCGGGCGCGGCCCCTCTCGCCGATCTCGCCGCCGATCTCGCCCGCGCCCTCGGCGCGCCCGCGGGCCGGCTGCGCCTCGGCGCGGGGGAGGGCGCGCGGCTGCGCCTCCTCGTCGCGGCTCCGGAGGACGCGGGCCTGCTCGCCGAGCCGGCCGGCGCGGCGCTCCTGCGCGCGAGCCGGGCGAGCCTCCTCCTCGCACCCGCGGTCCCCTCCGCCGGCTGAGCGGGCGCGGGCTTGATCTCCGTCAAGGCCGGGGCTTCATATTCATATATTCTGATGTGAATGCCAACCATATCGGAGGAAGACCGATGGTCCTGTCCTGGAAAGCCGGGGGCCTCCTGCTCGGCGCGGTGTTTTTCGCTGCGGTGCTGCTGGTCAAGCCCATCGGCGTCTCGACCCAGTTCGTCATCTTCGATGCGATCCTGTGGGACGCCGTCGATCCCGCCGTCGTCGTCGAGGCGCCCGACGCGAAGAGCGGCTACGCCTCGCCCAACGCCTATCTCGACAAATCCGGCGGCAAATACGCGGGGAACGCCGCGAACCCGCTCAACTACAGCTTCGTCTTCGTCGTCGCGATGATCGCGGGCGCCTTCGCCTCGGCCATGCTCCGGGGCGGCACGCCGCGGGAGGAGCGGGCGATGCCGGCCGTCTGGCGCGCGAATTTCGGCGGATCGGCGCTGAAGCGCTACGCCGCCGCCTTCGCGGCCGGCTTCGTCGTGCTCTTCGGCGCGCGCCTCGCGGGGGGCTGCACCTCGGGGCACATGATGAGCGGCATGATGCAGACCGCGCTCTCGGGCTACGTCTTCGCCGCCGGCGCCTTCCTCGCCGCCATCCCCCTCGCAATCTCTGTCTTCAAGCGGGAGGCCTGAGCCATGCTGGAGATCTTTCTCGCCATCGTCGTGGGCGCCGCCTTCGGCTTCGCGCTCGACCGGATCGGGGCGACCAATCCGGGCTACATCATCAAGATGCTGAACCTGACCGATCTGCATCTCATGCGCACCATCCTGCTCGGGATCGGCACGGGCTCGGTGCTGCTCTTCGGGGGGCTGCTTCTCGGGCTCGTCGACCCCGGCCATCTCTCGGTGAAGGGCACCTATCTCGGCGTGCTGATCGGCGGCGCGCTGCTCGGCGCGGGCTTCGCCATCGCGGGCTACTGCCCGGGGACGGGCCTCACCGCCGCGGCCACGGGCCGGATCGACGCGGTGTTCTTCGTCCTCGGCGGGCTCCTCGGCGCCGCGGCCTACATGCTGGGATACGCGGCGGCGGAGGCGACCGGGATCCTCGCCCCGATCGCCGGCGGCAAGACGACGCTCGGCCCGATCGCGGGGACCGACTATGCGAGCCTCTTCCCGACCCTGCGCGGGGAGTATCTCGGCCTCGGCATCGGCGTGGCCTTCATGGCTGTCGCCGCGCTCCTGCCGAGCCGGCTGCGCGGCGCCCCCGCGGGCCGGGTGCAGCCCGCGGAGTGAGCCCCGGCCGGCTGCGCTAGAGCACGTAGTGCAGCCGGTCGAAGCGCTTGCGATAGAGGGCGTTGGCGGGGAGGAGGGCGTCCGGGTCCGCCGCCGCCAGCGCCTCGGCGATGCGCCGGCCGAGCTCCTCGGCCTCCCCGGGGCCGACGCCCCAGCGCACGAGTTCCGGCGTGCCGATCCGGAGCCCGGACATGTCGCCCGGCACCTCGGGGACCGGCAGGCCGATGCCGCAGGCGAGGAACCCCGCCCGCCGCAGCTTGCGCGCCGCCGCCTGCCCCCCGCCATAGCCCGCCGCCGCCACGGCGAACTGGTGCGAACGGGTGAAGCCGCGGGCCTTGGCGAAGACCGGCACGCCCGCACGGTCGAGCGCCTCGGCGAGCGCCCGGGCGGTGTCGACCATCGCCTCGGCATAGTCCCGCCCATAGGCCCGCCAATCGAGCAGCGAGACGGCGAGGGCCGCCGACTTCGCCGCGTCGAAATTGGCCGTCATGCCGGGGAAGGCGATGGCGTCGAGCCGCTCGGCGAGCTCCGCCTCGTTCGTCAGCACGAGCCCCCCCGGCGGGCCGCCGAGGCTCTTGTAGGTGCTCATCGTCATCAGATGCGCGCCCTCCTCGAGCGGGTTGGCCCAGACCCCGCCGGCGACGATGCCGCATTGATGCGCCGCATCGAAGAGGACGAGCGCACCTGCCTCCTCCGCGATCTCCCGGATCTCGGCGACCGGATGGGGGAAGAGGTTGAGGCTGCCCCCCACGGTCACGAGCCGCGGCCGGGCCTCGCGGACGAGGGCGCGCAGGCCCGCGAGGTCGATCGTGTAGCCGTCGGCATCCACGGGGGCGGCGAGCGTCTCGAGCCCGTAGAGCCCGGCGCAGCCCTCGGCGTGATGCGTCACATGCCCCCCGATCGCGGCCGGCGGCGCGACGATCCGGTCCCCGGGCCGGCAGACGGCCATGAAGCCGTAGAGATTGGCGAGCGCGCCCGAGGGCACGCGGATCTCGGCGAAGCGGGCGCGGAAGATCTCGGCGGCGAGCTCGGCCGCGATCACCTCGATCTCCTCGATGGCCTCGAGCCCGGTCTCGTATTTCTCGCCCGGATAGCCGAGCGAGGGGCGCGAGCCGAGCCCGGCGGAGAGCAGCGCCTCCGCCTTCGGGTTCATCGCGTTGGTGGCCGGGTTGAGGTTGAAGCACTCGCGCTCGTGGATCTCGCGGCTGCGTCCGGCGAGGGCGTCGATGCGGGCGGCGAGCTCCGCCTCCGACGCGGCGGCGGTCTCTGCGGCGATGCGGCGGACGAGGGCTTCGCTCTCGGCGGGCACCCAGTCTCTCTCGGCGAGCGTCATGGCGGTCTCCTTCGGCGGGTCGGCCCGGTTATCGCCACTTGCGCGCGCGCCGTCGAGCGCCCGTGCGCCCCGCCGCCCCCCGGCCGCCGGCGGCGGTCCGGCTCCGGCGCGCGGGCGAGGGGCGATCGCGGGCATGGCGGGGTGCGGCGTCCTCCCATCGGAGCGCGCCGCATCCGGTGCGGGGAAGGTGCCTCGCGCCCGGGGAGGATCGGCAGGCGGGGGCGTCGCCGGTCCGTCCGCGGGGGGCGCAGAACCGGCCGGGCGGAGGGGGCGGGTCGTCGCACTGGATTGCGCGGGCGCGCGATGCGACTGTGCCGCGTCCCGCCCGGAAGGAGTCCCATGCAATCCCACCCGCTCTACGGCCTCGCCCTCGCCGGCATCGGCGCGCTCATCCTCACCCCGGACACGCTCTTCATGCGCCTCTCCGGCTTCGGGGCGAGCGAGATGATGGCCTGGCGCGGGCTCCTGATGGGGAGCGCGCTGATCCTCGCCTGGGCGCTTCTGTCGGGGCGGCGCGCGGGGGGCGATCTGCTGCGGCTCGCGAGCGGGCCGGGGCTCCTGGTCGTCGCCTGCGGGACGGCCAACTCCGCGCTCTTCAATATCGGGATCGCGACGGCGCCGGTCTCGGTCGTGCTCTTCGGGGTGGCGACGGTGCCGGTGTTCTCGGCGCTCCTCGCCCGCCTCGTCGCCGGGGAGCCGACGCGCGCGGCCACCTGGATCGCCATCGCCGCGGTGCTCCTCGGCATCGCCATCGCGGTGTTCGGCGGCAAGGGGGGAGAGCTGCGGCTCGATCTCGCCTCGGCGCTCGGCGCGCTCGCGGGGCTCGGGGTGGCCTTCGCGCTCGCGCTCAGCTTCGTCGTGATCCGCAGCCGCCCGGCGCTGCCGATCCTGCCGGCGATCGGGACGGGCGCGCTGCTCTCCGGGCTCATCGGCGCGGCGGTTTCCGGGCCGGCGGCGCTCGTCGCGGGGGAGGTGTGGGCGATCGCGGTCTCGGGCGCGCTGATCCTGCCGGTCTCCTTCTTCCTCCTCACCCTCGCCTCGCGGCACACGCACCCCTCGAATGTCAGCCTGCTGATCCTGCTCGAGACGGTGTTCGGCCCCGCCTGGGTCTGGTGGGGGGTGGGGGAGCGGCCGACGCCCGGCATGCTGATCGGGGGCGCCATCGTGGTGGCGAGCCTCGCGGCCTATCTCCTCCATGCCAGGCGCGCGGCGATCCGTGCGGCGCCCCACGCCTGAGCGGGCGCTTGCCCGGGCGGGCGATCCGGGGCAGTCTCGAACGAGCGCACCCCGCGCCCCACCCCGACTTGCGAGCGAGACCCCATGCCCTCCGAGACCGAGGCGAACCCCGACTCACCGACGACGGGCATCGCCTTCATCCTGCTCGGCATGGTCTGCATCTCGGTCAACGACATGCTGATCAAGCATCTCTCGGGGGACTATCCGCTGCATCGGATGGTGTTCGTGCGCTCGGCGATCGGGATTTCCTTCAGTCTCGCCATCCTGCAGATCGAGGGGGGCTTCGGGCTCCTGCGCACCTCGCGCCCGCTCCTCCACCTCGCCCGCGGGCTCGCCATCGTGGGGGCCAACATCGCCTTCTTCTCGGCCCTCGCCGTGATCCCGCTGGCCACCGCGACGGCGCTGTTCTTCGTCGCTCCGCTTCTCATCACGCTGCTCTCGATCCCGCTTCTCGGCGAGCGGGTGGGGGTGCGCCGGCTCGGGGCGGTGGCGGTGGGGTTCCTCGGCGTCGTGGTGATGCTGCAGCCCTGGGCCTCGGGCGAGGAGTTGCCGCACGCGCGCTGGATCCTCGCCCTGCCGCTCCTCGCCGCGCTCGGCTACGCGATCATGCAGATCCTGACGCGCCGGCTCGGGGTCTCCTCCAAGCCCTCCGCCATGGCGGTCTATATCCAGGGGACGTTCATCCTGGTGAGCCTGCTCTTCTGGCTGGTGGCGGGCGACGGGCGCTTCGCCGAGCGGGTGGAGAGCGAGAGCCTCAAATTCCTGCTCCGCGCCTGGGTCTGGCCGGCGGAGGGGGACTGGCCGCTCTTCCTCCTCCTCGGGCTCATGTCGGCGGCGATCGGCTATTCGCTCTCCGCGGCCTACCGCTCGGCCAATGCAGCGGTGATCGCGCCCTTCGAATACACCGCCCTGCCGCTCGCGATCTTCTGGGGCTGGGTGGTGTTCGGCCATCTGCCGGGGGCGTCGGTGCTCGCCGGGATCGCGCTCGTGGCCGCGGCGGGCGTCTATGTCTTCCTGCGCGAGGGCAAACGCAAGCGGGAGGTGGCGAGCGGGCGCCCGGTGCGCCGGGTCTGAGCCTCAGAGGCCGATCGCCACCCCGTCGCGCCCGGGATCGGCGCCCCCGTCCCAGCCCCGCGCGGTGCGACGCAGCACATGGACCCCGGCGAAGCCGTAGGAGAGGGCCGAGCGCCGGGTCGGGTAGCCCCGGGCGCCGAGCTCGCGCTCGGCACGGCGGGTGATGCGGTTGGTCAGGTCGATGGTGTCGGAGGTCGTGCAGAACCGCGGCGCGGAGACCGCCTCCTGCGCCGAGAGGCCGAAATCGACGGCATTCAGGATCGCCTGCAGCACCCCCATGGTGATGAAGATCCCCCCCGGCGCGCCGACGACGAACCAAGGCCCGGCCTCGTCGAACAGCATGGTCGGGCACATCGCGGTGAAGCGCGACTTGCCGGGCGCGAGGGAGCCCGCCCGCCCCGGGCGCGGGTCGAAGACGCCCATGCAGCCGTTATACATGAAGCCGAGCCCCGGCGTGACCACGCCGGAGGGCATCCCGATGGAGTGCGTGAGGGCGACCGCGTTGCCCGCGGCGTCCACCACGGAGATATGCGTCGTGTCCTTAGATTCCTCGCCCCCCAGGTTGAGGCGCGGCACATGGGTCTTCTCGCCCCGGCGGATGCGCTCGGCGAGGGAGGCGGCGTAGTCCTTCGACGCGATCTCCTCGACGGGCACCTCGACGAAGCGGGGATCGCCGATGCGGGTGTCCTTCTCCACGGTCGCGATCTTCATCGCCTCGGAGACGGTGGCGATGTAGTCGGCGGAGTTGTGGCCCATCCCGGCGAGGTCGAACCTCTCCAGGATGTTGAGCATCAGGAGCAGCATGAGCCCGCCGCCGGGGGGCTGGTTGGTGGCGATTTCGTGGCCGCGATAGCTGCCGCGGAGCGGGGCGGTCTCGGTCGGCGCGACCTCGGCGAGATCCTCGGCCGAGAGGAGCCCGCCGCCGCGGGCCATGTCGGCGGCGATCTCCGCGGCGATGCTCCCGGTGTAGAAGTCCTCCGCGCCCCGCTCGGCGATCCGCTCCAGGGTGCGCGCCATGTCCGGATTGACGAGCGTCTCGCCGACGGCCGGAAGGCTCCCGTCGGGCTTCGCGTAGATCGCGGCGGTGGCGGGGTAGCGGGTGACGAACTCCCGATGCGCGATGCGCCCGCCCGTCGGCACCTCGTCCCAGAAGGCCCGCACATGGGGGCGGATGCGGAAGCCCTCCTGCGCATAGGCGATGGCGGGGGGGAGGAGATCGGCGAGCGCGCGCGTCCCGAAGCGGGCGAGCGCGGTGTCGAGTGCGCGCAGCGTCATCGGCGTCATGATCGACTGGTAGCCGATCTCGTTGACCGCGCCCTCGAGGAGAAAGCCGAAGCCGTCCTCCGCCTCCCCGATCACGAGGTCCGCCCACATATCCGCGCGCGCGGCCTTCGGCGCGCGGCCGTGGAAGTCGAGCAGAAGATGGGTCCCGTCCGCGAGGCGGATCTGCATCGAGCCGAAGCCCGCGAGGCCGCACATGATCGGGTCCACCACCGTCTGCACCAGGGCCGTGGCGACGGCTGCGTCGACCGCGTTGCCGCCCGCGCGCAGGATGTCCGCGCCGGCCTCGGCGGCCTCCGGCTGCGGGGCGGTGACGATGCCGCGGGGGGTTGGGATGCCGGTCATCCCGCCGCCCTCAGCGCCGCGAGATCGGGGAGGGGGCGCGCGCAGCCCTCGGTCTCGGCGAGCGCGGCCTCGAGGGCGAGGGCGACCGAGAGCACCTTGCGGTCCGCCCCCAAGGGGCCCGCGACCTGGAGGCCGAAGGGCAGCCCCCGCGCATCCACCCCGCAGGGCAGCGCCGCGACGCAGGCGAAGGCCATGGTGGGCGCATAGGTGATCGCGAGCCAGCGCATATAGGTGGGCATCGCCTCGCCGTCGATCTCCTCGACGAAGAGCCGGTCGTGCGGGAAGGGCGAGACGCTCGCGGCGGTGCAGATCAGCACGTCGTGGGTCTCGAAGAAGGCGGTCCAGGCACGATAGATCCGGCTCTGCTCGGCCTGCGCCCAGGCGACGTCGCCGAGCGAATAGGCGAGGCCGCGCTCGCAATTGTCGGCGACGTTGCGGTCGAGGAGATCGCGGCGGTGCTCGAGATGCTCGCGGAAGGCCGCGACGAAGGCGACGCCGCGGGTGATCTCGAAGACCTCGTGGACCCGCCCCATCTCCGGCGCGGCGCGCACCGTCTCGCGGAACAAGGGCGCGAGGCGCTCCGCGCGGTCCTCGAACACCTCGCGGATCTCGGCGGCCACCGGCGCGCAGCCGAGATCGGGGGAGAGCGCGACGCGGAGGCTCGCGAGATCGGCGGGGCGGAGCGGCTCGGCCACGGCCGTGACGCCGGGATGGGAGAACGGGTCGCGCGGGTCGTAGGCCGCCATGGCGGCGAGCTGGAGATGGGTGTCGGCCATGTCGCGCCCCATCGCGCCGTTGACGCCGAAGGGGGAGAGGATCGCCGCCGCCCCCGCCGAGGGCGCGACGCCGAGCGAGGGCCGGAACCCCGCGATCCCGCAGAAGGCCGCCGGCGTGCGCACCGAGCCGCCATAGTCCGAGCCCGTGGCGATGGGCGCCATGCCGGTGGCGAGCGCCACCGCCGAGCCGCCGGAGGAGCCGGCGCAAGTGAGGCTCGGGTCGAACGGGTTGCCGGTGGTGCCGAAGAGGCGGTTGGTCGAGTTCGCCCCCGCCCCGAATTCCGGCATGTTGGTCTTGGCGAAGATGAGCGCCCCGGCCGCGCGCAGCCGCGCCATGCCGGGCTCGTCGGCCGTCGGCACGTCGTCCTTGTGGATCAGCGAGGCGTGGGTCGTGCGCATCCCCGCGACCGCGCGGTTGTCCTTGGCGGCGAGCGGCAGGCCGTGCAGCGGGCCGAGCGGGTCGCCCCGCATCACCGCGGCCTCCGCCTCGCGGGCCATGGCGCGGGCGGCGTCCGGGTCGAGCGTCACGATGGCGTTGAGCGCGCCGTCGACGGCCTCGATGCGGGCGAGGCAGCTCTCCATGAGCTCGACGGGGGAAAGCGCGCGCCGCCCGATCAGGGCGCGGGCCTCGACGGCGGAGAGATCGCAGGGCTCGGTCATGACGCTGGCGTCCCCCCTTCGCCGAGGTCCCAGTAGAGCCCGGCCATGATGTCGAGCGCGCTCTCGCAGACCGGCAACAGGACGTGCTCGTCGGGTGCGTGCTGCGAGCAGCCGGCATAGGAATGCGGCACCCAGATCGCCGGCAGGCCGAGGAGATCGGTGAAGAGGTCGTTGCAGATCGAGCCGCCCATCTGCGGCAGCACCGCGGGCGCGGCCCCGGCCGTGCGCGCGATCGAGGCGCGGACCCATTCGGCCCAGGGGTGGTCGGGCTCCGTGCGGCTCGCGCCGAAGCCCGCGGCATTGCCCTCGGGCGGGGTCTCGACGCGCACGCGCCCGCCGAAGCCTTCCGCCTCGAGATGGCGGCGGAGCGCGGGGAGGACGTCCTCGGCATCCGTCCCCGCGATGAAGCGGAGCTGGCAATGGGCCCGCGCCCAGGGCGCGATGGCGTTGACCGGGCTCTCGGGGATGCCGGAGAGCATGGCGAGCACCGCGAAGGAGTTCCAGGCATAGACGCGCTCGGCCGGGGCGAGGCCGGGCTCGCCCCAATCGGCGTCGATCGCGGGGCCGTCGGCGCCGCCGTCGAGCGCGACATCGGCGAGAAGCTCGCGCACGAGGGGCCGGATCGGGGCGGGGCGCCATTCCGGCACCCGGATCTCGCCCCTGGGGCCGACGATGGCGGCGATGGCATGGGCGAGCACGGTCGCCGGATCGGCGAGCGCGCCGCCCCAATTGCCGGAGTGGTGCCCGCCCTCGCGGAAGTCGCAGACGAGGTCGAAATTCTGCGCCCCTCGGCAGCCGAGCGAGACGGTCGGCCGGTCGGCGCGCACGCGGGGGCCGTCCGAGCCGATGAAGACGTCGGCCGAGAAGGCGCTGCGGTTGGCCGCGATCACCTCGCGCAGGCCCTTCGAGCCGTTCTCCTCCCCGGTCTCGATCACCATCTTGGCGTTGAAGCCGAGGCGGCCGCGGGTCTCGATCACCGCCTCCATGGCGCGCATGTCGATCAGGTGCTGCGCCTTGTTGTCGGCGGTGCCGCGGCCGTAGAGGCGCTCGCCGTCGCGGGCGAGCTCCCAGGGGCCGGCGCCCTTGGTCCAGCGCTCGGAGAGCCCGCGGATCACGTCGCCATGGCCGTAGCCGAGGACGGTGGGCAGCCCGTCGCCCTCGCGCCGTTCGGCGAGCAGCACCGGCCCCGCGCCCTCGACGGGGTTCTCGAAGGTCTCGCAGTGGAAGCCCATGGCGGCGAAGGCGGGCTCCATCGCCTCCGAGAGATAGCGCCGGCAATGGGGCAGGCCCTCGGGCACCTGGCTCTCCGAGGGGATGGCGACGAGGCGGGCGAGTTCGGCCTCGAAGCGGCCGTCCTCGAGATAGGCGCGGGCGGCGGCCCGGGCGGCGTCGCGCTCGCTCATGCTGTTCGTTCCTGCATCTCTGTCTCCTCCTCGTAGAGCAGGCATTCGGTGCGCCCCTCCGGATCCTGGACGGGGCGGGGCGCGCGCTCGCGGCAGAGCGCCATCGCCTTCGGGCAGCGGGGGTGGAAGCTGCATCCGGGCGGGATGTCGAGCGGGTTGGGGAAGGCCGCGCCGAGATGGGTGTCCGGGATGCCGAGCCCCGGCTCCGGCGTCAGCACGGAGGCGAGCAGCGCCTCGGTGTAGGGGTGGCGGGCGGCGTCGAACAGGCGGTCGGTGCGCCGCTCCTCGACGATGCGCCCGAGATACATCACCGCCACCCGGTCGGCCATATGCTCGACCACCGAGAGGTCGTGGCTGATGAGAACGTAGGTCAGGCCGAACTCCGCCTGCAGGTCCTGCAGGAGGTTTAGGATCTGCGACTGCACGGAGACGTCGAGCGCCGAGGTCGGCTCGTCGCAGACGACGATCCCCGGACGGTTGACGAGGGCGCGGGCGATGGCGACGCGCTGGCGCTGGCCGCCGGAGAGCTGGTTGGGATAGGCGTCGATCAGCCGGCGGGGCAGGCCGACGCGCTCCATCATCTCCTCGACCCGCGCCCGAGCGGCCCGGGCCCCGAGGCCCGACTGCACGACGAGGGGCAGGGCGATGATCGCCCCCACGGTCTTGCGCGGGTTGAGCGAGGAATAGGGGTCCTGGAAGATCGGCTGGATGCGCCGCGCGGTCTCGAGCCGGCCGAGCGCCGAGATCGGCCGGCCCTCGAGCAGGATCTCCCCCTCGCTCGGCGCGAGCAGCCCGAGGAGGAGCTTGGCGAGCGTGCTCTTCCCGCAGCCCGACTCGCCGACGAGGCCCACCACCTCGCCGCGGCGGATCGCGAAATCGACCCCGCGCACGGCGTGCAGCGTGCGGCTCTTGCGGAAGAGCCCGGCGGAGACGCGGAAGCTGCGGGCGGCGCCCTTGGCCTCGAGCACGGTCTCGCTCATGCGGCGGCCTCCGGATCGGCGGCGGCCTCGGCGGGCGAGAGGACGCAGCGATAGCGGTGCCCGGCCGAGACCCCGTCGCGCAGCGCGATGTCGCCCGTCCGGCAGGGCCCGTGCGCCCGCGGGCAGCGCTCGGCGAAATGGCAGCCCTCGATCCGCCCGACGAGGGAGGGCACGACGCCCGGGATCGCGCCGAGCCGCGCCCCCCGCCGGGTCTTGCCGGGGATCGGGATGCAGGAGAGGAGCCCCCGCGTATAGGGGTGGCAGGGGGCGGAGAAGATCTGCTCGGCGCTCCCGGTCTCGACGATCTGGCCGGCATACATCACCGCCACCCGGTCGGCCACGCGGGCGACCACGCCGAGATCGTGGGTGATCAGCACGAGCCCCGCATGCACCTCGCGCTGCAGCTCGGCGAGGAGGTGGAGGATCTGCGCCTGGATCGTCACGTCGAGCGCCGTGGTCGGCTCGTCGGCGATCACCAGATCGGGGTCGCAGACGAGCGCCATGGCGATCATCACCCGCTGGCGCAGCCCGCCCGAAAGCTGGTGCGGATACTGCCCGAGCCGGCTCGCCGCGGCGCTGATGCCGACCCGCTCGAGCATCTCGACCGAGCGGTCGCGCACCTGCCGGCGCGAGGCGCGGGTGTGCCGGCGGAGCGGCTCTCCGAGCTGGTCGCCGATGGTGTAGGCCGGGTTGAGCGAGGTCATCGGCTCCTGGAAGATCATCGACATCCGGTTGCCCCTGAGGCGCGACATCTCGCGCTCCGACTTGCCGAGCAGATCCTCGCCGAGGAGCGAGAGCCGCTCCGCCCGCCGCACCGCCTTGCTCGGCAGGAGCCCCATGATCGAGAGCGAGGTCAGCGACTTGCCCGAGCCCGACTCGCCGACGACGGCGAGCGTCTCGCCCCGCGCCACCGTCAGGTCGATCGCCTGCACGGGGTGGAGCGTGCCCTCCGCCACGGGGATGTCGACGCTGAGCCCGCGCGCCTCGAGAATCGTCTCCGCCATCGCGTCAGGTCCTGTTCTCTGGCGCGGTCACGTCGCGGAGCCCGTCGCCGAGAAGGTTGATCGAGAGCACGAGCAGGAAGAGCGCCGCGCCCGGGATCGCGATCAGCCAGCCCTCGAAGAACATCAGCCCCTTCGCCTCGGAGATCATCAGCCCCCAGGACGGCTGCGGCGGCTGCACGCCGAGCCCGAGGAAGGAGAGCGCGGCCTCGAGCAGGATCGCATGGGCCATCTCCACGGTCGCCACCACGATCAGCGCGGGCGCGATGTTGGGCATGATCTCGGAGACCAGGATCCGCGCCCGCGAGCAGCCCATCGCCTCGGCCGCCGCGACGAAATCCCGGTTGCGGAGCTGCTGCGTCGCCGAGCGCGTCACCACGGCGAACTGGTCCCATATGAGCAGCCCGAGCACCCAGATCACCACCGTCAGCGAGGAACCGACGAGGCTCACCACCGCGAGCGCCACGAGCACCACGGGCATCGAGAGCCGCGTGGTGATGATGAAGTTGCACACCATGTCGACCCGCCCGCCGAAATAGCCGCCGAGCACGCCGATGGTCGTCCCGATCACCAGCGAGATCGACATCGCGGAGACGCCGATCAGGAGCGAGATCTGCGCGCCGTAGAGGAGGCGGGAGAGATAGTCCCGCCCGAGGCTGTCGGTGCCGAGCGGGTGCTCCCAGGTGGCCTTCGGATGATCGAACCAGGCCGGCGGGATCAGCTTGCGGTCGAGCACCTGGTCGTAGGGGTCGTGCGGCGCGACCCAGGGGGCGAGGAGCGCCATCGCGAGGATGGCGACGAGCACCGCCGCGCCGAAGACGAACCCCGCATGGCCGAAGGCGCGCCGGCGGAACCGGCTCGCGGGGGAGGGGGCGAGGATCTGCGCGGCCTGTCCGGCGACGATCGGCGGCTCGGTGGCGGTCATCTCAAGCGGTCCTCAATCTGGGGTCGAGCCAGGCGTTGAGCATGTCGGCGACCAGGGTCAGCACGATGTAGAAGAGGCTCAGCACCAGCACGATCGCCTGCATCATCGGCAGATCGGCGCGCTGGATCGACTCCCAGGCGAGATAGCCGAGCCCGTTGATGGCGAAGATCGTCTCGATGACGATGGAGCCGCCGAGCATGAAGCCGAACTGCACCGCGGCGAGGGAGACGACGGGGACGATGGCGTTCCTGAGCGCATGTTTGAAGAGCACGGTGCGCGGGCGCAGGCCCTTGGCGCGGGCGGTGCGGATATAGTCCGCCTGCAGCACCTCGAGGATGCCGGCCCGCGTGAGCCGCATCACCGCGGGCGTGACGTAATAGCCGAGCGCGACCGCGGGCATCACGAAATTCGCCCAGGAGTCGGTTCCCGTGATCGGCAGGATCCGCCAGGTGATCCCGAACCAGAGGACGAGGGTGAGGGCGAACCAGAAGGTGGGCATCGCCTGGCCCACCACGGCGATGGTGAGCGCCACCCGGTCGATCAGCGAATTCGGCCGGATCGCGGCGAGCACGCCGAGCGGGATCGAGAGGAGGAGCGCGAAGCCGAGCGCGCAGGCGCCGAGCAGCATCGTCGTCGGCAGCCGCTCGAAGATCACCTCGGCGACCGGCTCGTTCAGATAGTGCGACTGCCCGAAATCCCCGGTGAGCGCCCGCCCGAGCCAGGCGACGTATTGCACGACGATCGGCCGGTCGTAGCCGTAATATTCCCGGATCTGCTCGATGTCCTCCTCGGTGGCGGATTCGCCCGCGAGCGCGACCGCCGGGTCGCCCGAGAGATAGATCATCGAGAAGGTGATGAGCGAGACGGTGAGGGCCACGAGCACCGCGACGCCGAGGCGTTTCAGCAGATAGGCGAGCATGGGCTCAGGCCCTCCCGGTGGCCCCCGCGGCAGTGCGCGGGGGCAGGGGTCGGCGAGGCGTCACTTCCACGAAGCGGCGTAGAAGCGCGGGATCTCGTCGGAGGTCGGCGTGAAGTTCAGGTCCTGCGAATAGGCGTAGTATTTCGCGTAGGTGAACATCGGCAGCCAGTAGAGCTCGCCGGAGATCTTGGCGAGCGCCTTCTGATAGGCGGCCTTGCGGGCCTCGGGGTCGGTCGAGGTGTTGCCCTCCTCGAGCCAGCCGACGACCTCCTCGTCCTTCGCCGGGTCGTCGCGCCCGCCGGCGAAGAAATGGCCGGTGGAGGCGGAGATGTCGGGGATCGAGTTGGAGCCCCAGGTCATGTGGTTGATCGGCGTCACGCCCTGCCAGACGAGATCGCGGAGGGCGCGATACTGCATGTAGTTGAGATTGGCCTGGACCCCGATCTCGGCCAGATCGCCGATCACCGCCTCGGTGTATTCGCGCTGGCGATAGGCGTAGATGTCGAACTCGAAGCCGTCGGGATAGCCCGCCTCGGCCAGCAGCGCCTTGGCCTTCTCCGGGTCATGCTCCCATTTCGGGACATCCGAGGTGCAGCCGAACTGGTCCGGATGGCAGGCGGCGTGGATCACCTCCGAGGCGGGGCCGACGAGATTGCGGGTGATCGCCTCGCGGTCGATGGCATGGGCGATGGCCTCGCGCACGCGCTTGTCGGCGAAGACGTCGGTGCTCGAATCGCCGTCGACGTCGAAGGCGAGATAGGAGATGCGCATGGTCTTGGCGTTCTCGACGGTGACCTGCCCGGTCGCCTCGAGCCGCTCGGCCTGGTCCTTCGGCACGTCCCAGATCCAGTCGACGCCGCCGGTCAGAAGCTCGGCGATCTGCGTGTTGGGCTCCTTGAGGGTGCGGAAATGGATCTTGCCGATCTCCGGCTGGCCCTTCGGCCCGCCCTCGAAATAGGCCTCGTTGGCCTCCCAATGGACGTATTCGCCGGGTTTGACGTCGACGAAGCGGTAGGGGCCGGTGCCGACCGGGGTGACCGAGGCGTAGTCGGGCTTGCCGTCGGCGCCCGTCGGCGCGTCGTCGTAATGGCCCTCGGGCACGATGAAGACGATGCCGGCGAAATGCGCGAGCGCGGCGGGGAAGGGGTCGTGCAGATGGATGCGCACGCTGTTCGGCCCGGTCTGCTCGGCGGTCTTCATCCAGTTGGTGAGCTTGGGCGAGAGCACGCCGCTGTCCGGCGCGGAGACGTGGTTGACGGTGTAGACCACGTCCTCGGGCCCGACGCTCGTGCCGTCGTGGAAGGTCACGCCCTCGCGGAGCGTGAGGTCGATGGTCACGTTGTCGACCCACTCCCACTCGGTGGCGAGCAGCGGCTCGTATTCGCCCGTCTCGAGATTGCGGAACAGGAGCGCGTCCCAGCCGAGATGGCCCATGATCACGAGTTCGCGGGTGTTGTTGTAGTAGGGATCGACGACGGCGACCTCGCGGTCCGTCGACCAGACGAGCGTGTCGTCCGCCTTGCCGGCGAGGGCCGGGGCGGTTGCCGCGGCGCAGAGGCCGGCGAGGCCGAGCGCGGCGAGAGCGCGGAACGTCATGGCTGAGACACCTCCTGTTGGGTCCTGTCGGGTCTTGGTTCTCCGCCGGTCGTGACGCCGGCTGGGCGCAGTCTGGCACTCGCGGGGAGCGCGTTCAAGCGTCGCCCCTTGCGATCAAGCTCGCATATTCCGCTGGACGGGATAGGATCGGGGGATGACCGAGGCCCTCTCCCTCGCGCCGCCGGCCCGCTCGGCGATGCGGGGCATCCTGTGGATGCTGCTCTCCTGCGCGCTGCTCTCCGGCGTGGCCGCGCTCGGGCGGTATGCCTCGCTCGCGGGCGTGGCGCTCCTGCAGATCGTCTTCCTGCGCCTGGCTTTCGCCGGGCTCGCGATGACGCCGATGCTCGCCGCGCGCGGGCGCTCGATGCTGCGAACGCCGCATCTGCGGCTCTATTTCGTCCGCGTCGCCATGGGGCTCTTGGCGATGACCACCTGGTTCGGGGCGATCTCGCTCGCGCCCATCGGGGAGGTGACGGCGATCGCCTTCCTGATGCCGCTCTTCGCGACCATGGGGGCCGCGCTCTTCCTCGGCGAGCGGGTCGGGCCGCGGCGCTGGGGGGCGATCTGCGTGGGCTTTCTCGGGGCGCTGATCGTGCTCCGCCCGGGGCTCGTGGAGACCTCGGCGGGGGCGCTCCTCGCGGTGGTCTCGGCCGTGGCGATGGCGGCCTCGAGCCTCTTCATCAAGCAACTCGCCGACCGCGACCATCCCGACACGGTGGTGCTGATCACGACGCTGATGCAGACCGCCGTCGCCCTCGGCCCGGGGCTCTATGTCTGGCAGCCCTTGAGCCTCGAGCTCTGGGCGGTGTTCGCGCTGATGGGCACGCTCGGCATGCTCGGCCACATCACGCTCGCCCGCGCCTTCCGCGCGGCGGACGCCTCGGTGGTGATGGGGGTGGATTTCGCGCGCCTGCCCTTCGCGGTGCTCTATGGCTGGCTCCTCTTCGGCGAGCTGATCGATCTGTGGACCTGGATCGGCGCGGGGCTGATCTTCGCCGCCGCCTTCTACACCGCCCGGCGCGAGCGCCGGCTCGGCCGGGCTCAGAGGACCGGGAGCGAGAGCGCGCTGCCCCCCGATCCGGTGGCGACCTCCCACAGCCCGGGCCGGCCATAGGGCCAGAGGGCGAAGTTGTCCCGGTCGGCGCCGGCGAGGCGAAGCCCGATCCTGTGGCCCGCCGGGAACTCCCAGGCGACCGGCAGGAGCGCGATCTCGAGGCGGGCGGGGGTGCCCGGGAGGAGGGGGCGCGCCTCGCCCCGGCGAAAGCTCGGCAGCGGCCAGGTCGCGCGGTAGGTCGCGCCGGTCTCGCGGCCCTCGCGGTGGAGCGCGCGCAGCATCCCCTCGGTGACGTAGCATCGCCGCCCGTCCGGCGCGATGTCCTCGAGATAGGCGAAGACGCAGGCATCCGCCTCGCTCGACGCCATGAGGAGCGAGAGCACGGGCAGCCCCGCGAGGGCGAGGGGCGCCTCGAGCGGGGCGCTCGCGAAGGCCAGATCGGTCGGCCGGCGCGCCTCCCAATCGCCGTAGAGCCGGCGTTCGTCGCGGATCTCGAGCCGGGCGTAGCGGGTGGCGCGGCCCGTGGTCTGGGCGTAGTCGGCGCGGTGGCGGCGGGTGCCGGGGAGCTCCGGCTCGGGATCGAGCGTACCGGCGCGGCCGAGATGGAGCGTCCGCGTCTCGGCATGGACCGGCCAGCCCTCCGCCGCGATCCAGCGCTCCGCCCCCATCAGATGGAAATGCACCGGCGCCTCCTCGGCGAGCCCGGTGTCGCGGCCGGCAACATGCTCGTCGAAGAAGCGCAGGATCTCGGCGAGGACCGGGAACTCCGGCACGTCGCGCGCGCGGACGGGGCTTGTATTGACCCGCGCCCCGTGGTCCCAGGGGCCGAGCAGGAGCCGCCGCTCCCGGCAGCGCGCCGAGAGGACCCGCGAGATCGCGCCCGGCGCATAGGCCCCGTCCGACCAGCCGGAGATCGAGAGGACCGCGAGATCCTCCCGCCAGGAGGGGCTCGCCGCATGGGGGCTGAAGCTCTCGGTGTCGAAGGCCGGGTCGTGGGCGAGCGCGTCGTCGCGGAACTCGAACGCGCGCAGGAAGTCCCGCATATCGGCATTCGCCGCATGCTCGGCGAGCGCTTCGGCGAGGAGGGCGCCGTCGCCGTCGGCATCGACCGGGGCGGGGCCTGCGAGGGCGGGATCGGCGAAATAGGGATAGGCCGCGAGGGCGGCCCGGTCGTCCCCGTCGAGCGCCCGGCAGATCGCGGCATAGCCGTCGACGAGATTGGTGAGCCGGCAGCCGCCGGGGTAGAAATGGTCGCGATAGCTGTCCCAGACCGCGCTGATCGGCGCGATCGCCTTGAGCGCGGGGTTGCCGGAGGCCGCGGCGAAATCCGCCGCCGCGCCGAGATAGGAGATGCCCGTCGCCCCGATCCGGCCGTCGCACCAGTCCTGCGCCGCGGCCCAGGCGATCACCTCGGCATGGTCGGCGCGCTCGGCCGGCGAGCGGAAGCTGTCGCGCGTGCCGAAGGAGGCGCCGGTGCCGCGGACATCGACGGCCAGCAGCGGATAGCCCCGGGGCACGAACATGTCGCGATAGGCCGCGATGTTGGGGCTCGGCTCGGCCGCCCCCCCGGCGAAGCGGCGGTAATAGGGGGTGAGGACGAGCACGCAGGGCACCGGCCCCGCCCGGCGCTCCGGCAGATGCAGATCGGCGGCGAGGCGCACCCCGTCGCGCATCGTCAGATAGGCCGAGACCGGCGCCGCCCGCCCGGCCTCCGGCGGACGCCGCGCGAGATAGGCGCAGGGGTCCACCCCCCAAGCCGGGGACCCGCTCGGATCGTCTCCCATGGCCCTTTCCTCCGCTGCGCCGGTCTGATTGGATCGCGAGCCTAGCCCGGGGGCGGGCGGCGGAGAAGGGGGAGGCCGATGCGCATACCGGACGAGGCGGAGATCCTGGAGGGCCTGAGAGCCTGGGTCGAGATCGAGACGCCCACGGGCCATGCCGCGGGGATCAACCGGCTGATGGACCTCGTGGCCGCGGAGTTCGCCGAGCTCGGCGCCGCGGTCGCGCGGATCCCGGGGCGCGACGGGCAGGGCGACCACCTCTCCATCGAGATGCCCTGGGACGGGCCGCCCGACACCCCCGGCCTCCTGGTGCTCTGCCATCTCGACACCGTCCACCCGGTCGGCTCGCTCGAGACCATGCCCTTCCGCGTCGAGGGCGACCGCGCCTACGGCCCCGGCATCTCGGACATGAAGGGGGGCGTCTACATCGCCTATCGTGCGCTCCGCAGCCTCGTCGAGGCGGAGCGCGCGACCCCGCTGCCGGTGCGCCTCCTGATGACCTCGGACGAGGAGACCGGCAGCGCCACCTCCCGCGATCTGATCGAGCGGGCGGCGGACCGGGCGGCCTATGTCCTCGTCACCGAGCCCGCGCGCGAGGGGGGCAAGATCGTCACCGGCCGCCGCGGGATCGGCCGCTACACGCTGACCGCCCGCGGCCGCGCGGCGCATTCCGGCACCAACCACGCCGCCGGGCGCAGCGCCATCCGCGAGATGGCCGCCCAGGTCCTCGCGATCGAGGCGATGACCGACCGCGCCGCCGGCGTCACCCTCAATGTCGGCACCATCCGCGGGGGCACGACGGACAACACCGTCCCCGAGCACTGCGTCGCCGGGATCGACCTGCGCGTCGAGACCGAGGCGCAGATGGCCGAGATGGACGCCCGCCTGCGCGCCCTCGCCCCCGCGGACCCCGACGTCTCGCTCGCCCTCGAAGGCGGGCCCAACCGCCCACCCTACCGCAAGACCCCGGAGATCGCCGCGCTCTTCGAGCACGCCCGGTCGCTCGCGGCGGAGGAGGGCTGGACGCTCGAGGACCTCCACACCGGCGGCGGCAGCGACGGCAGCTTCGTCGCCGCCCGGGTGCCGACCCTCGACGGTCTCGGCGTCGACGGCGCCAAGGCGCACACCACCGAGGAGCATCTCTACGTCTCCTCCCTCCTCCCGCGCATGACCCTCCTCCGCCGCCTGATGGAGACCCTCGGCGCCGCTCCGTGAGCGCGCCTGTGCGGCACCGTCGCCGGGGTCGGGCGGACGGGCCGAGCCGGTGCCCGCTCCCGACCCTGCTCCCCCTGCGCGACACGGCCGGGCAGCACCATCTCCTGCGGGAGCGGTCGGCAGGCCGCGACGGCCCCGGTTGCGCCCGGTCCTCGTCCTCTCCCGGCGCGGGCGGCGGCGCACGGGGGGCGCGCGCGTTTGCGGAGAGCCGGGCCGGTCCCGGCAAACCCTTCGCGGCGTTCTGCGCTCCCTGAGGGCACCGCGGCCGTCGGCCCGAGGCTCGCGGCGTGCGGCCCTGTGAGTCGCTCGGCTCCGCCCGGTCTCGCGCCGGCGATCGCGTCCGCGCCTCGCGCCGATCCCGCGCACCGGGGCTTTTTCCGCCCGCCGGTGGCCGGAGGCGGTCCCGCGCGCCACCCCCTCCCAGCGCCGTTCCGGGCCGGCGGGGCGCGCCTCGATCGCTCGCCGGGCGCGGGCCGGCCCCGGGGCGCCCGGCCGCCGCGGCCGGGACGGCTCCTCCGCGGCGACCGGAGCAAGAGCGGCGCGCCGGCCCGGGCCGAGGTCGCCGCGCCTCGGGAGCCTGCGGCGGGGGCCGGGCCCTCCGGCTCGGGCTCCGGTCGCCTCGGGGGGGCGACGCGATCCGGCCGTGCCGGTCCCCAGCCCGTGCGACCGGCTGTCCGGTCCGGGCCGGTGGCCGGTGTCGGGTCGTTGCGGCCGGGCGGGGGCGCGGTTGATCGGGCCGCGCTCGGGCGACCCGCTCGGCGCGGAGCGGAAGGCTGCGACGCGCGCAGACCCGCGGCCAAGCCGCTGGCGGTCGAGGCGGCGGGCGTCGGCTGCCGGCCGCTCGCGCGCGCCGGTTCGGCCGTCCGGGCGGGGCCCCGGGAGCGCTCCGGCCCGCTCTGCCGGGGGCGGGGGCGGGCCGAGCTTGCCGGCGTTGCGCGGGCGACCCGGCCTCCCCGGATTGGCGCCGGCCCGCCCCCGCCCGGCGGGCGGCTAGTGCCGGAGAGCGGAGGCGCGGTGGGTCGGGCGGGGCGGCGCCGGGGACGACCGCTCCGCCCGGAGCGCGAGGCGGCGGAGCGCGAGCCCCGCGGCCTCGGCGCGGGCGGCGAGCCGCAGGGCGTCGGCGCCCGGCAGGATCTCCGTCGCCATCTCGGCGGCCCGGTCGCGGGCCCCCTCGGCGGCCGCGGCAACGAGCAGGCCGACCCGGCGCTCCTCGGCGTCGAGGCAGGGGCAGCCAGGGGGCCGCGTGCCCGCGCGCATCCCGCCGAGCGCCGCCGCGAAGCGCTCCACCGCCTTGAGATGCGCCCGGCCCTCCGCGGGGCCGAAGCTGCGGGCGAAGGCCTCCCAAAGCGCCGCCTGGCCGTCCGGGCCCGCCCGCCAGAGCCGAAGCGCCGTCACCGCCGCCGCGGCGACCGGGGGGAGCGGCTCCGGCGTCTCCTCCGCGGCGGCCGCCGGCATCGCGCGCAGCCGTCTCATTTCGTGAGGATCAGCTTGCCCTGGCGCGTGATGCGCAGGGTGTAGGCCTGCCCGTCGAGCAGGATGCGGGCGAAGCTGCCGCCCTCGGTCAGCCGGCGCGCGTCGTGGGTGGGCGGCTCGGCCTCTGCGGCGGGCTCGGCGGCAGGCTCTGGGCGGTCGGCCGGCCGGCGCTCGGACAGGGCGGTCATCGGCCCCGCTCCATGCGGTCGAGGAGCGCCTCGAGCGCCGCTTCGCCCGGGGGCAGGGCGGCCAGGAGGGCGAGGAGGTCGTCCGGTCCCGGAGCCGGGTCTGTCCCGGGCTCGGGGCGGCGGAGGGCGGCGTCTCTGTCGGGGGTGTCGCGCATCGGATCGGCCCTTCTCCCTGGTGAGTTGCGGCCGGGCTTCCCTGCGCCGGGGCAGAGTGGCTTGGCGCTCTATTCCTGACTCTTTCACTCAGAGCTGTCAATCCCGAGTCGTATAATCGGGATTGCGGCTAGGCCGCGGAGATTGCGCGCAAGGCCGCCACGGCGCATTCTGCCGCGGCACGGGACCGGAGGAGCGCCATGGCGTCGGAGACCGGGGAGACGGGGCCGGCGGGAAAGGGCGCGCGGCCCCGCGGCATCGTCGAGACCGCCCGGCCCGCGGCGCTCGCGCTCGCCGCGGCGCTCGGGCTCGCGGCGCCGGCGAAGGCGGGGGAGCCGGCGGTCCCGCGGCTGCTGCCGCTCGAGGTGCCGGCGGCCGAGCCGCTGCCCCTCGCGCGCGACCGGGAGATCGCGGCCCTCCTCCAGCGCGCCACCATCGCCGAGCTTCAGCGGGAGATGGCGGCGGGGCGGCTGAGCTCCGAAGCGCTTGTGCGCCACCTGCTCGGGCGGATCGCGGCGCGGGACGGCCGGCTGAGGAGCTATCTCCAGATCGCGCCGGACGCGCTCGACGCGGCGCGCCGGGCCGACCGGCTGCGCGCCACGGGGGCCCCGCTCGGCGCGCTCCACGGCATCCCCCTGAGCGTGAAGGACAACATCGAGACCGCGCCGCCGCTCAGAACCACCGCCAATGCGGAGCTCCTCGCCCGCCACCAGGCGCCGCGCGACGCGCCCCTCGTCGCCCGACTGCGCGCGGCGGGGGCGGTGATCCTCGGCAAGGCGAGCCTTTCGGAGCTTGCGGGCGTCGTCACCGAGGGCCGGCTCCATGGGGGGGCGGGGGCGATCGGCGGGCAGGCGGTCAACCCGCACGGACCCTTCCCGACGGCGGGCTCGAGCTCCGGCTCGGCGATCGCGGTGGCGGCGGGGCTCGCGGTGGCGAGCGTGGGGACCGAGACATCGGGCTCGCTGATCGCGCCGGCGGCCTTCGCGAGCGTCGTCGCGATGAAGCCGACGCCAGGGCTCGTCGCGAGCGAGGGCATCGTGCCGCTCCTGCCGGGCAATGACGGGGCGGGGCCGGTGGCGCGCAACGTGGCCGATGCCGCACTCCTCCTCGGCGCGATGGACCAGGGAGAGACCGACTACGCGGCCGGTCTCTCCGCGGACGCGCTGCGCGGCAGGGTCGCGGGGCTCTTGCCGGCGGAGGCGGGGGACGCGGCGCTCCTCGCCCGCGCCGAGGCGGGGCTGCGCCGGGCCGGCGCCGAGACCCGGCCCGCGCCGCTCGCCGATCCGGGCGGGCGGATGGCGCTCTTCCCGCTTCTCCTCGCGGCGGGGATGAAGTTCGACATGACGCCCTATCTCGCCCGCCGCCGGCCGGAGATCGCGAGCCTCGAGGCCCTCGTCGCCTACAACGCGGCCGACCCCGCGCGGCGGATCCCCTTCGGCCAGCGCCTCCTCGCGACGCTCTCGGCCGCGGCCCGCGGGCTCTCCCGGGAGGACTACGCGGCGCTCGGGCGGGAGGTGCGCGCGGCGGCGCGGGAGAGCCTCGCCCGCGCCTTCCGCGCCTCCGGCGCCGACATCCTCGTCAGCATCGACAACCGCCACGCGGCCTATTACGCGAGCGCCGGGCATCCGGCGATCACCGTTCCGCTCGGCCGGCGCGAGGCCGGGGGCGAGGCGACGCGGCTCGGGCTCGCGCGGATCGACATGCCGGCGGGCGTCACCTTGATCGGCAAGCCGGGGGAGGATGCGGCCCTCCTCGCCCGGGCCTACGCCTTCGAGCGCGCGACCGGCCTGCGTCTCGTCCCGGAGGAGCCATGATCGCCCGCCTCGCCCCTCTGGCCGCCCTCCTCCTCGCCGCCTGCGCCCGCGAGGCGCCGCCCCCGCCCGCGGGGATCACGCTGCCCGCCGCCCCCGCGCCCGGGCTTTGGGAGGCGGCGCGCGGGGTGCTCGCCAAGCGCTGCGTCGTTTGCCACGGCTGCTACGACGCGCCCTGCCAGCTCAAGCTCTCCTCGCCCGAAGGCATCCGGCGGGGCGCCACGGGGGTCGGGGTCTACGACACCGGCCGGCTCGCGGATGCGCCGCCCACGCGGCTCCATATCGACGCGAGAGACGAGGCGGGCTGGCGCGCCAAGGGCTTCTGGCCGGTTCTGCCGAACAGCGCCGATCCGGACCCGGCGAGGTCTCTGATGCTGCGGCTGCTGGAGCTCGGCCGGGCGCGGCCCTTCGCGGCGAACGCACCGCTGCCCGAGGGGCTCGCCCTCGGCCCGGACGAGCCGATGGCCTGCCCGCGTCCCGAGGCCGGGGCCGACTACGCCGCCGCGCACCCCCATGGCGGCATGCCCTACGCCGCCGCGCCGCTCGCGGAGGCCGAGCACGCGGCGCTTGCGGACTGGCTCCGCGCCGGCGCGCCGATGCCCGAGGCGCGGCCGGCCCTGCCGCCGGAAATCGCCGCCCGCATCGCGGCTTGGGAGGCGTGGCTCAACCGCCCCGATCCGCGCCGCCGCCTCGTCGCGCGGTTCCTCTACGAGCATCTCTTCCTCGCCCGGTTCCATCTCGAGGGGGACGCGCCGGGCCGCGTCTTCCGCCTCGTCCGCTCCGAGACGCCGCCCGGGCAGGCGGTCCGCGAGATCGCGACGCGCCGGCCCTTCGACGACCCCGGCGGGGCGGTCCACTACCGCCTGCGCCCGGTTCTCGACACGATCCTCCTGAAGGACCACCTCGTCTATTCCCTCTCCCCCGCCCGCCGCGCGCGCTGGGAGGCGCTCTTCCTCGAGCCCGACTGGGAGGCCGGCCCGCCCCCCGGCTGGGGCGTGGCGGAGGGCGCGAACCCCTTCGTCACCTTCGCCCCCATCCCCGCCGAGAGCCGCTACCGCTTCCTGCTCGACGACGCGCTCTTCTTCGTGCGCAGCTTCATCCGCGGGCCGGTCTGCCACGGGCAGGTGGCGACGGACGTGATCGAGGACCGCTTCTGGGTCGCCTTTCTCGCGCCGGAGGCCGATCTCTCGGTGGTCGATCCGGAGTTCCTGTCCGGCGCGGCCGATCTCCTGCGCCTGCCGGTCGAGACCGCGGAGGGCGGCGTCTTCGCCCGCCTCCGCCCGGTGCTGCACGACGGCCACTCCGCCTGGCTGCGCTACCGCGACGCCGCCTATGCCGCGCGGCCCGATCTCGGCGCGGGGCAGGGGCTCGCGGGGCTCTGGGACGGCGCGGGGACCAACGCCGCCGCCCATCTCACCGTCTTGCGCAACTTCGACAACGCGGCCGTCACCACGGGCTTTCTCGGCGCCGTGCCGGAGACCGCCTGGGTGATCGACTTCCCCCTCTTCGAGCGGATCTATTACGACCTCGTCGCGGGCTACGACGTCTTCGGCAGCGTCGAGCATCAGCTCGCCACGCGGCTCTACATGGACCATCTGCGCCGGGAGGGGGAGGATCTGTTCCTCTCCTTCCTCCCCGCCGAGACCCGCGCGCCGCTCCATGCCGCCTGGTATCGCGGCCCGCTGGCCGAGCTTCACGCCTCCTGGACGCTGCGCCGTGCCGAGGATGCGCGCGAGACGGCCGTGGCCTACGAGACCGACGACCCGAAGGCCGAGCTCCTGCTGCGCCTCCATGCCCGCGGCCGCGGGCTCTGGGCGGACGATCCGGTCAATCGCTGCGGGGGCGACATCTGCGCCGGGGCGGGGGCGGCGGCCGGGCTGCTCACGCCGCTCGCGAGCCGGCCGGGGCCCTGGGTCGGCTTCCTGCCGGACGTCACGCTCCTCCATGTCCGCGACCCCGAGGGCGGCGAGGTGCTCACTCTCTTCCGCGACAAGGCGCACACCAACGTCGCCCTTCTCTTCGCCGAGGAGAGCCGGCGCGAGCCGGAGAAGGACACCGTGACGGTCCTCGACGGCCAACTCGCGAGCTATCCGAATTTCGTGCTGGAGGTGGAGCGGGCGGGGCTCGCCGATCTCGTCGACCGCCTCCGCGCGATGGAGACGGAGGCGGACTGGCTCGCGCTCGTCGCCGACCAAGGGGTGCGGCGCACGAGCCCGCGGTTCTGGGCCGTCATCGACGCGCTCCACGCCGATCTCGCGGCCGCGGACCCGGTGGGCGCGGGGCTCCTCGACCTCGCGCGCTACGCCGATCCGCGGCCCGAGTGAGCCTCAGCCGAGCACCTCGCGCACCGCGCCCGCCGTCGCCTCGGCGATGGTGTCGGCCTCGGCCTCCGTCAGGCAGAAGGGCGGCGCGAAGCCGAGGATGTCCCCCTGCGGCATCGCCCGCGCGATCACCCCGCGCGAGAGGAGCGCCGCCGCGATCCGCGGGCCCACCTTCTCCGAGGCCTCGAAGAAGCGCCGCGGCGCCCGCTCGGCGACGAACTCGACCGCCGCGAGCATCCCCTCGCCGCGGATCTCGCCGACATTGGGATGCGCGCCGAGCCGCTCGGCGAGCTGCGCGCGCAGATAGGGGCCGACCCGACGGCAAGTCTCGATCAGCCCGAGCCGGTCGAGCAGCTCGAGATTGGCGATGCCGGCCGCCGCCCCGATGGGGTGCGCCGAATAGGTCCAACCATGCCCGATCGGCCCGATCTCGTCGGTGCCCTGCATCAGCACCTGCCACACCTTGTCCGAGACGATGGAGCCCGAGAGCGGCGCATAGGCCGAAGTGAGCCCCTTGGCGATGGTCATGAGATCCGGCGCGAGCCCGTAATGCTCCGAGCCGAACATCGAGCCGAGCCGGCCGAAGCCGGTCACCACCTCGTCGGCAACGAGCAGGATGTCGTGGCGCGCGAGGATCGGCTGGATCGCCTCCCAATAGCCCGCGGGGGGCGGCACGATCCCCCCCGTCCCGAGCACGGGCTCGGCGACGAAGGCGGCGATGGTGTCCGCCCCCTCCCGCTCGATCAGCGCCTCGAGCGCGCCCGCGCAATGGGCGACGAACTCGGCCTCCGACTGGCTCTCGTCGGCGCGGCGGTAGTAGTAGGGCGCCTCGGTGTGGATCACTTGCGCGAGCGGCAGGTCGAACTTCTTGTGGAAGAGCTCGAGCCCGGTCAGCGAGCCGGTGATCAGCCCGGAGCCGTGATAGCCCCGCCAGCGGCTGACGATCTTCTTCTTCTCCGGCCGGCCGAGGATGTTGTTGTAATACCAGACGAGCTTGACGTTGGTCTCGTTGGCGTCCGAGCCCGAGAGGCCGAAATAGACCTTCGACATATGTGCCGGCGCCCGGTCGAGGATCATCTTGGCGAGCGTGATGCTCGCCTCGGTGCCGTGGCCCACATAGGCGTGGTAATAGGCGAGCTCGCGCGCCTGATCGGCGATGGCCTCGGCGATCTCGGCCCGCCCGTAGCCCACATTCACGCAATAGAGCCCGGCGAAGCCGTCGAGCAGGCGCTTGCCGTCGCGGTCCTCGATCCAGGAGCCCGCGCCCGAGCGGATCACCCGGGAAGGCTGCTCGCCGCGGGCGAACTGCGCGAGATGGGTCGAGGGGTGGAAGAAGCTCTCGCGGTCCCACTCGGCGAGCGTGTCGTTGGTGATCATCGGAGCCTCCTTCGCTCTGGCCTGTCTCCTGAGGCCTAGTGCACCCGGCCTGCGGGTTCTAGGGCCCGGGGGGCGGGTTCGGCCCCGGGGCGCGCTCACGCCGCACCCGGAGGCGGCCGGCGCAGCCCCCCCGCGCGCAGCCGCGGCACGACCCTTGCGAGGATCTGGCTCCGCGCGAGAAGCGCCGGGAGGCGATGCGGCCCGAGCCGGGCGAGCGCGCCGAGAAGCGGGCCGAGCGGGCGGGGCACGCCGTGGAACCGTGCGGCGAGGGCGAGGTTGATCTCGCGCGAGGCCTCCGTGAGCGGCGCGACCCGGGCGCGCGCGGCCTCGCCGAGCGCCCCCCGATGCGCCTCGAACGGCGCGCGAAGCTGCGCCTCGAAATCCGCGAGGTCGTGCGAGCGGGTCACCGTCTGCGCCCCGGCATGGAGGCGGAAGGCGGCCCGCCGCGCCGGGTCCCAGGCCACAGGGCCGAGCCGGGCGAGGCGCAGCCAAAGGTCCCAGTCCGCGGTATACCAGAGCGCCGTCGAGAGCCCGCCGAGGGCGCGAACCTCCTCCGTGCGGAAGGTCGCGGCGGGGAGCGCCACGGTGTTCTGCACGAGGAGCGTCTCGAGCGCCTCGTCGCCCGGGAGCACGCGCGCGCGCCCGAAGGGCGGCCCGAAGCGCCCGATCCGCCGGCCGGCCGGGTCGACGAAGTCGGCCGCATGGAGCCAGAGCCGCGCCTCCGGCGCCCGCTCCGCCGCCGCGATCGCCGCCATCGCCCGCCCGGGCCGCCAGAGATCGTCCTGATGCAGCATGGAGACGAGCGGCGCCCGCGCCGCGGCGAGCCCGACATTCGTCGTCTCCATCCAGTTCCGCGTCTCCGGAGAGCGGATGACGCGCAGCGGCAGCCGCTCGGCGAAGCCCGCGAGGACGACGCGCGAGGCGTCGGACGAGCCCTGATCCACCGCGATCGCCTCGATCTCGGAGAGCCCCTCCTGCGCCGCCAGGCTCTCGAGCGTCGCCGGCAGCGTCGCCGCACCGTTGTAGACCGGCAGCACCACCGAGAGCCGCGGCTCAGCCATCCCGCCCCCGCGCACAGGCCCGCGCCGCGGCGACCCGGGCGGGATAGTCTGGATAGGCCGCCGCCCGCGCCTCGGCCGAGACCGCGACGAGCCCGAGCGGGCGCAGGGCCTCGGCGTCGAGAAAGACCGTGCGCCGCCCCGCGCAGAGCCGCGCGATCCGCCCCGGCGCCGCCCCGCTCAGCCGGATCGCCGCCGGAGGGGCGCGCAGGAACGGGTCGTTGCGGACGAGATCGACGCCGTAATAGATCCGGTAGTCGTCGACGATCAGGAGATCTGCCTCCGCCGCGGTGAGGGCATGGGCGGCGCGGTAGGGCGCGAGAACGTCGCGGATCTGCCCCGCGCGGAGCGGGACCATCACGAGCGGGGTGGCGAGCAGCAGAAGCGCGAGCCCGGCCTTGAGCCGCCGCTCCCCCTCCCCGAGCGCGGCCCAGCCGGCGGCGCCGAGGAGCGCGAGATTGCCGATGACCCCGTGCAGATAGCGATACCCCCAGCCATGGCCCTGATCGGGCATGAGGAGCGGATAGGGCAGGAGGCTCGTCGCCACCGAGGCCGCGAGCAGGAGGAGCGCCCGCCGCCGCCCCACCGCCCGCCGCGCCAGGATCAGGAGGGGCAGGAGCGCGAGGCTCTGCCAGGCGAGGAAGCGCGCGAGATTGGCGTAGACGGTGGCGAGCGCCGCGGCGTCGGGCAGGGCGGCGAGGCGGGCGAGCTGCTCGGCGAGGCCCCCGAGCCCCGCGCGCTCCGCAGGCGCCCCCGCCGCGGCCCAGCCGACCGGGTCCCAGGCGAGCACCGCGAGATGCCCCGCGAGATAGACCCCGCCATACCAGGCGAGGACCCCCGCCCGCAGCGGGCCGAGGAGCGACAGCAGGAAGGGCAGGGCGAAGACCGCATGCATATGCACCTGGTGGAGCGCCGCCGTCGCCACCCCGAGGAGCGCGGCGAGGGCGTGGCTCCAGGGCCGGTCGCGCAGGAAGAGCCAGATCCAGGCGAGGTTGAAGGCGAGATGGGCGGACATCGCGTAGGAGGTCGTCGCCGCGGCGAGCGCCTGCTGGGAGGTGGCGACGAGGAGCGCGGCCACCGCGGCCGGCCCCGCCCGCCCGGGCCAGAGCTGCCGCGCCACGGCCGCGGCCAGCGCCACGCTGGCCCCCATCGCCGCCGCCGAGACATAGGCGCCGAGGCCCGCCGTCTCGAACCCCGCATGGAGCGCCGCCATGCCGGGGCGATAGCCGCTCGCCACCGCCCCGGTCTCCGCGTCGTAGGCGACGAAGAGAGGGAAGAGCGCGCGCCCGATCTCGCGGAACTCCGCCGGCACCTCCCCCGCGAGCCGGCCCTCGAGGAAGATCGCCGCCTGGAAGCGCGTCATCCATTCGTCGAGCGAGAAGTCGAGGCCCCCTTGCAGGAGCGTCACCCCCGCCGCCGCCGCGCCGCCGGCGCCGAGGGCGAGGAGCGGCACCGGCAGGGCGGCGGGGTCGATCCGGGCGAGCCGGTCGAGCGCGGGGCCGGGCAGGGCGCGCAGCGCGAGCAGGACGGCCAGGGGGCAGCCGATCGCCGCCGCCATCCCCGGCAGCCCGACCGCCACATAGATCGAGTAGGACATCCCCGAGGTCGCCACCCTCCCCGCGACGAGCGCGGCGGCGAGGGCGAAGGCCGCGGCGAGCGTGAGCGTCGCGGCGAGGATCGGCCCCGGCACGGCCCCCGCCCTCACCCCGCCGCTCCCGGCCGCGCGAGGAGGAAGGCGAGGTTCTGCCGCCAGGGCCGGATCGCCGCCTCCGCCAGGATCGCGCCGGGCCCGAAGCTCTCCGCGATCAGGGCGCGCTGCTCGGCGAGGGTCATGTAGCGCGTGTTCCGGTCCCCCCCGATCCAGACATCGGCGACCCAGGTCGCCGCGTGGATCGGGGTCGGCCGGCGCACCCAGTCCTTCAGCACGAGCCGTCCCCCGGGGGCGAGGAGGTCGCGCCCCGCCGCCAGCACGCTGCGGCGAAGGGGCGGGGGGACATGGTGGAGCACGTCGGCCAGCACGACGAGGTCGAAGCCGCCCGGGCGCGCCTCGGCGAGCGCCTCCGCCGTCACCTGCCGGAACTCGGCGCGCCCCGGAGGACCGGCATAGAGGCGCCCGAGATGGGGGATCACGTCGATCCCGAGATAGGCCGCTTCTGGGAAGCGCGCGACGAGCCGCTCCGCGAGCGCCCCCTCGCCGCAGCCGATCTCGAGAATCTCCGCCGGCTCGGCCCAAAGCGCGATGCGCTCGGCCAGCGCGTCGAGATCGACGAAGACCGCGCGGTAGAGCTCCGCCACCCGGCGCTCGTGCGGCCCGAAGGCGCGGCGGATCCGGGCGCCGAGGCTCACGGCGCGCGCTCCGGAGCCGGGCGGAGGAGCCCCAGCAGAAGGAGCGGCAGCGCGAGCAGGAACCCCGCCGTCGAGACCACGCGGAGCGCGAAGGCCGCCGCCACCGCCTCCGCCGGGCCGAGCCCCGCGGCGACGAGGACGCCCGTCCAGGTCGCCTCCACCACGCCGAGCCCCCCCGGAACCGCCGGCAGCGACATCACGAACAGCACCAGCGGATAGGCGAGCAGAAGCGGCAGGAGCCCCACCCCGGGCGCGATGGCCGCGAGGAGGAGCGCGTTCATCCCCGCCATCAGCGCATAGCGCAGGAAGGAGAGCGCGGTCAGCGCCGCGAGCAGGCCGCCCGCGAGGCCCGCCGCCCGGGCGACGCCGCCCGCGAGGCTCGCCGCCGCCCGCCCGAGCCGGCCCGGGGCGCCGGCGAGCGCCCCGGCCGCCCGTGCGCCGAGCGCGAGCCCCGGGCGGATCGCGAGGCAGGCCGCCGCCATCGCCGCCGCGCCCGCCGCCACCGCCGCGCCGAGCGGCCAGCCGAGCGCCGTCGCCGCGAGCGAGAGGGCCGCCATGGCCGCGAGCACCGCCACCTCGAACACCTGCTCGAGGAGCGAGGTGCCGACCGCCCGGCTCGCCGGCACGCCGCGCCGCCGCGCGACCCAGACCCGGATCGCCGGCGTCGCGATCTGGATCGGCACGACCTGGCCCGCGAGCGCACCGAGGCTCGTCGCGGCCAGCGCGTCGCCCATCCCGATCCGCGGCCCGTGGCCAGAGACCGCATCGAGGATCAGCCGCCATTTCACCGCCGCGAGGGCGAGGATCGCCGCCTGCGCCGCCGCGATCGCGGGATAGGCCCAGGCCGGCGCGGCGCCGATCGCCGCGAGGAGATCGCCCGCCCCCGCCCCGCTCGCCAGCAGCAGCGCGGCGAGGAGCCCGACCCCGGCGAGCGCCCAGCCGAGCCCCGCGCCGCGCCAGGGGCCGCGGTCCGGCGCGGGCCCGCTCAGAGATCGGCCGCGTGCCATGCGCGGTTCCCGGAGATGATCGACATCAGGCAGCCCGCGAAGAACACCTGCGCGCCGAGCGCGAGCGTCGTCATCGCCGCCGCGAGCGCGCGGATCTCCTGCAGCGGGCCGAAGTCCGAGGCGATCCAGCCCGCCGCGATCGTGCCGGCCCAGACCACGCCTGCGAGGGCGAGGCCGAGCCCGCCGAGCAGCCAGTATTCGAGCCGCGAGCGCCGCAAGAGCGCCATCGCCGCGCCCCGCGGTCGCCGGATCCCCTCGCGATAGCTGTAGAGCAGCGCGCAAAGCCCCGCGAGCGCCGTCTGCGCCGCCATCACCAGCGCGAAGCCCGCCACGATCGCCCAATGGTCGCCGAGGAAGAAGCCCCCGAGGCGCACGATCTCCGCATCCTCCGACAAGAGAAGCGCCAGGATCGCCAGCCCGAGCGCCGCCATCGCCGCGGCGGGCGCGAGGAACAGCCAGGTGGGCGAGAGGAGGAGCATGTAGACGAGATGGCGCATCCCGTCGCGCCAGGGCTTCAGATGCGGCGGACGGTCCCGCCCGTCGGGCCAGAGCGTCACCGGCACCTCGGCGATGCGCATCTCCATCAGCACCGCCTTCAGCACCATCTCGGACGCGAACTCCATCCCCGGAGAGGAGAGCCTGAGCCGCCCATAGGCCTCCCGGGTGAGCGCGCGGATGCCGCAATGGGCATCTGTAATGTCGGTTCGGAACAGGAAGCGCAGGATGCCCGTGAGCACCGGATTGCCGATATGGCGGTTCTTCCAGGGCATCGCGCCGGGCTTGATCTCGCCCGCGAAGCGCGAGCCCATGCAGAGATCGGCCCCCTCGCGCAGACGCTCGACCATGGGGACCGCCTCGAGGAAGTCGTAGGAGCGGTCGCTGTCGCCCATCACGAGATAGTCCGCCGTCGCCGCCTCGAAGCCGCCGAGGAGCGCCGCGCCGTAGCCGCGCTCGGCGACCGGCACGACGCGGGCCCCCGCCGCCGCGGCGATCTCCCGGCTGCCGTCGGTGCTGCCGTTGTCCGCGACGATCACCTCGCCGCCGATCCCGTGGCGCGCTTCGAGGAGGGCGAGCGCCTCTCGGGCGCGGCGGACGCACCACTCGATCGTCCGCGCCTCGTCGAGGCAGGGGAGCACGAAGGCGACCGTCTCGCTTTCTCTCGTCATGCGCCGCGCCCCTTCCCTCGCCGCCCGGCCCATAGACACCGGAACGCCCGGGATTGACAACCCGCCCGCCTCACTCCGCCCGCCGAAGGCGCCAGAGCGGGGGGTAGACGGCGTTGCCCTCCGTCGCCCGCTCCGCCGCGAGCCCGGGCAGGGCGGCGCGCGCGGCCTCGAGGATCGGCCCCTCCTGCGCATGGATCGCCATGCCCTCGGCGAGCGCGGCCTCGAGGAGCGCGGCGTCGACCGTCGGCCCGCGCAGCCCCCCCATCGCCAGATGGGAGCCCTCGCGCCGGAAGAGGAACGGGAAGGGCTCGGCGAGCGAGGAATAGACGAGGCTCTGGGCAGGCAGCGCCCGCGTCTCGACCGAGGCCTCCCAGAAGAGCCGCCGCCAGGTCTGCGTGACGAGCGGATCGGCCACCGAGCCGAGGAGCGCCGCGAGGAGGCAGGCGGCGAGCAGAAGCCCGCGCGCCGCGCCCGCGGCCGCCCGCGCCGCCGCCCCGCCGAGAGCGACGAGCAGCGAAGCCGCGAGGAGCGCCCCCAAGAGCCATTGCGGCAGGACGTTGGAGAGCACCACGAGCGTCGCGACCGCCGGGCTCGCCTCCCCCCCGGCGCCGAGCGCGACGAGGACCGCGGCCGCCGCCGCGAGCCCCGCCCCAGCGCCGAGCGCGAGGCCGAGCGAGACCGGCCGCCCCCCGAGAAGCCGGCCGATCGCCACCGCGCCGAGGATCGCGAGGAAGGGCAGGATCGGCAGGAAATAGCGCATGTTCCCCCCCGGCCCGCCATGCCAGGCCGACATCGCGTAGGGCAGGATCCAGACCGCCGCGACGAGCCCGAGAAAGGCGCTCGCCCGCCGCGCCGCCGGCCCGCCCGGGGCGACGGCCAGCGCGCCGAGCGCGCCGAGCCAGGGCAGGCTCTGCCCGAGCGCCTTCTTCACCTGCCCCCAGAACACCACCCGCCCGTCGGCATGGCGCACGATCCCGGGCCGCGGGTCGAGGCTCTCGCGGATGTCGAGGAGCAGCACCTGCGCCCCGTGCCAGAGCCGCAGGCCCTGCTGCCCGAGCGCCGGGACGAGGAGCGCCGCGGCGCCGAGGCCCGCCGCCGCTGCGAGCAGCGTCCAGCCCCGCGCCCGCGCCCCCATCGCCCGCAACCCCCAGAACCCGGCCAGCGCCGCGAGCCCCGCCGCGGCGAGGGGGAGGTAATGGGCGGGATCCGTCTCGTCGCCCTCGGCATGGCCGTAGGTCACCGGCAGGGCGATGGCGAACTTCTCCCAGTTGAGCCAGGTCGCGAGCGCGATCCCGGGCAGCGCGCCGAGCAGCGCCCAGGGGATCGGCGCGAAGGGCCGCCGCGCGAAGAGCACCGCCCAGACCGCGATCCCCGGCGCGACGAAGGCCACGTCGACCCGGATGCCGATCCCGAGCGAGAGCACCGCCCCCGCGAGCGCCGCCCGCGCCCGCATCGCCCGCCCCTCCGCCTCGAGCGCGCCATGGGCCAGCAGCGCGACCGCGAGCACCGCCGCCGCGCTCGCCGCATGGGGCAGGATCGAGACCGCGTAGCTCGCGAAGAAGCTCGCCCCCCCGAGAAGGAGCACCGCGAGCCGCGCCGCCGCCGGATCGCCGTAGAGCCTGAGCGCGAGCCTGTGCGCGAGCCAGAGGCAGGCCGTCGCGGCGAGCCAGTTGAGAGCCATCAGCCCCTTCACCCCGAAGGCCGCGACGAGGGGCGCGCCGAGGAGCGCATAGCCCGCCGGATATTGCGGCGCGAGCCCCTCCGGCGCCGCCCGCAAGAGCCCGTGGATCTGCAGATGGGGCGAGGCGAAGCGCTCGTAGCCGTTCTCGACGAAGAGCGTCCCCCGCTCGGCCAGCGCCTCGGCGGCGAGGAGATAGACCACCTCGTCGACCATCCAGGGCCCTGGCGCGGAGACCAGGAGCATCCCGAGCCAGAGCGCCGAGAAGCCCGCGACCAGCGCCCATCCCGGCGGGCCCGCCGAAGTTTCGCTCTCGCCCGTCTCGCGCATCGCCTCGCCCCCGCCGCCCGTGCTCCGTTATACTCTGCCGGGCGGCGCGATCCATGCCGCCCTCGGCCGAGCGGGAGGGAGCGCGGGCATGAAATCCAGGATCAAACGGGCCGTCCAGGCGCTCTCGAGCGCCGCGGAGACCCCCCGGCGGCGGCTGCTCGAGCAGGTCGCGCTGCAGGCCGAGCGCGACCGGGTGCTCGACCGCTTGGCCGAGCGCATGCCGCTCAACCCGATCCTCCAGGGCCGCAAGATCCGCGCCCAATGCGACGAGGACGGCATCCTCGCCGAGATCTTCCGGCGAATCGGCCCCGGCTCCCGGGTCGCCGTGGAGTTCGGCTGCGGCGACGGGGCGGAGAACAACACCCATGCGCTGCTCCTCTCCGGCTGGCGCGCGCTCTGGGTGGAGGGCGATGCGCGCCATCTGGCCGCGATCCGGGCCGCGCTCCGCGAGGATCCCGACGACCCCGTCCTCCTCCTCGCCGGCGTGCATGTGACGCTCGACCGGGTGGAGGCCATCGCCGGGGAGGCCCGCCGCCTGCTGCCAGGCCCCAAGGCGCGGATCGACCTCCTGTCGATGGATCTCGACGGCAACGACCTGCATTTCCTCGAGCGCCTCGTTTCGCTCCGCCCGCGGGTGCTCTGCTGCGAATACAACGCCCAGCTCGGCCCCGAGATCGACGCGACCGTCGCCTACGATCCGGATCATGTCTGGGCGGGGGACGACTATATGGGCGCGAGCCTCGCCGCGCTGCGCCGGGTGCTGGAGCCCGCGGGCTACGCTCTCGTCTGCTGCAACCTCTCGGGCGCCAACGCCTTTTTCGTCGAGCGGGCCGAGGCCGAGCGCTTCGGCGGCTATGCGCCGGAGGAGCTGTTCCAGCCGCCGCGCCACCATTTCATCCTGCTCGAGGACTATCACCCGCGCAGGCTCGCCCATCTCGCCCGCCGCGGCGGCTATGCCGAAGCCTGGCCGCCCTCGCGCGGGGCGGGCTGAGATGGCGCCCGGGGCGCGCGTGGACGTGGCCGAGGCGTCGGTCCTCGTGGCCGGCCTCGCGCGGGACTGCGCCGGCGCGGCGGAGGCGACGCTGCGCGCCCTCGCCGGGGCGACCGCGGGGTTCCGCCGGGTGCGCGTCCTCCTCGCCGAGAGCGACAGCGCCGACGACACCCCCGCCCGCCTCGCCGCGCTGGCCGATGGGGAGCGCTTGCGCCTGCTCTCCCTCGGCCGCCTCGCCGAGCGGATGCCGCTGCGCACCGAGCGCCTCGCCCATTGCCGCAACGTCCTGCGCGAGGAGGCCGCCGGGGCGCGCTATCGGGATGCGGATTACGTCGTGCTCGCCGATCTCGACGGGGTGAACCGCCGCCTCCGCCGCGCCGCGCTCGAGAGCCCCTGGGCCTCGGACGCCCCCTGGGACGTGGCCACCGCGAATCAGCCGGGGCGGTATTACGACGTCTGGGCGCTGCGCCATCCCGTCTGGTCGCCGGACGATTGCTGGCAGGCGGCGGCGCGGCTCGAGCCGGTCTTCGGACGCCGCGCGGCGCGGCGCTTCGCGGTGCGCGCCCGGCAGATGCGCCTGCCCCCCGGGGCCGCGCCGGTGGAGGTGGAGAGCGCCTTCGGCGGGCTCGCCGTCTATCGCCGCGCGGCCTTCCTCGAGGGGCGCTATCGGGGGCTCGACGCGGAGGGCCGCGAGATCTGCGAGCATGTGCCCTTCCACGCCGATCTGCGCGCGGCCGGGCGGCGGATCTTCATTGTGCCGGCGATGCTGAACGCGACGCAGGGCGAGCATCTCGGCGGCCTGCCGGGCGCACTCGTCCGCCTCCGCCGCGCGCTCGGCTAGCCCCGCCCGGCGATCTCCGCCTCGAACGCCGCGAGCGCCGCCCGCGCCGCCGCCTCCCGCTCCGGCCGGACGGCGAGGATGTCGAGATACCAGAGGCTCCGCGCCGCCCGGCCCGCGTTCTGCCGGACGACATAGGCGAGGATCTCCTCGACCGGCGCGGGGTCCGCGATCCGGCAGAGATGGCCCCCGTAATTGTCGAAGAGGTGGAAGGCCGCGTAGCCCGCGGCGCGCAGCGCGCGGAGCCGGTCGCCATAGCGCGCCGGGGCGGCGGGGTCGGTGCCGACCTCGCATTCGAAGAAGAGATCCGGCCGGATCTCCGCCAGAAGCCGCGGCCCGCTCGCGAGCACCGACCAGTCATGCCCGTCGGTGTCGGATTTGACGAGGGCGACCTCGCTCAACGCGCGCGCCGCGAGGGCGTCGAGGGTGAGCGTCGCCGGGCCGGCCCCGCCCCCGCCCGCGACGGCGTGCGCCGTCCCCCGCGCCGCGGCGAGGCCGGAGGGGGGCGGCCCCGCGGTCACATAGGCCTCGACGATCTCCACCGAGAGCGCGGGCGTCTCCGCCGCCATCGCCGCGATGTTGGCGCGCAGGAGCGGCAGGAAGGCCGCCGCGGGCTCCACCGCGAGAAGGCGCAGCCCGGGGTTCGCGTCGGCCAGCGCCGCGACCGTGTCGCCCAGATTCGCCCCGATGTCGATCGCGCTCGCGCCTTCGGGCAGGGTCCGCGCGAGATGGGGGAGGAAGCGGTCGTAGCCCGGGAAGGCGGCCAAGAAGCGGGGCAGGGGGTGGTCGCGCGTCAGCCTCAGGGTGTAGCGCCCGATTCGGTGGCGCCGGGGCCAGGGTGTCAGCCGCTCGATCAGCCGTCGCATCGCGTGCTCCCTTGCCAGAGCGCGAGCATCCGCCGCGCCGCCCCCACCGGCTCGAGCGCCCGGGCGAGGCCGCGCCCCGCCGCCCCGAAGCCCGGCAGCACCAGCGCCGCCCCGAGCCCCGCGACCGCGGCGGCCGCGACCGTCGCCCAGGCCGCCCCGATCCCCCCATAAGCCGGGATCAGCGCCGCGTTGAGCCCGATGTTGAGCACCGTCGCCGCCATGGCCCCGAGGGGCGCCACCCAGAGCCTGCCGGCCACCGTCAGCCGCATCCCCCAGGCCACCGCGAGGAAGTGGAAGGGCAGGGAGAGGAGCAGCACCGCGATCATCGGCCAGGCCTCCGCGAAGGCGGGCCCGAAGACCGGCACGAGGAGGAGCCGCGTCGCCAGCCCGAGCCCGATCGCGGCCGGCCAGGCGGCGAGCGCGGCGGCGTCGTAGACCCGCTGCATATAGGCCTCGAACCGGGCCGGCTCGTCCCGCAGCACCCGCACCGCGGCGGCGTAGAAGCTCGCCTGGATCACGACGGGGAGGAAATGCGCGAGCTCCGCGAGCCGCGCGGCGAGGCCGTAGAGCCCGAGTTCCGCGGCGGGGGCGAGATGGCCGAGCATCACCTGGTCGATCCGGAGCCAGAGCAGCGTCGCCACCGCGGCGAGCATCAGCGGCAGCCCCTCCCGGGCGAGGCGGCCACAGTCGCGGAGGAGCCTTCGCCCAGGCTCCGCCCGCGCTCCGCCCCGGTAGAGCGCGGCGTAGCTCGCGACCACCGCGAGCCCGAGCGCCGCCGCCTCCGCCGCCCGCAGCGCCACGAAGGCCGCGAGCCCCGCCCCCTGCCAGACGAGCCAGAGCGCGACCCCGCCTGCGGCCAGAAGGACCGGGATCCGCGGCAGCGCCACATGCGCCATGCGCCCGCCGCCCTTGAGCGCATCGGCGAAGGTCTCGGCCGGGAGGGCGAGCACCACCCCGGCCGCGAGCAGCGCCAGCGCCGGCCCCGCGCCCTCCGGCCCCCCCGGCAGCGCGGCGACGGCCACCGCCGCGCCGGCGCCCGCCAGCGCGCCCCCCGCGCGCAGGAGGAGCGCGGCGCGCACCACCTCGCCCCGCCGCTCCGGCGCTGCCGCGACCCGCCGCATCACCACCGCCTCGAGGCCGAACATCGCGAGCGGCGCGAAGAGCCCTGCGAGGCCGAAGAGATAGGCGTAGACCCCGAAGCCCTCCGGCCCCAGATGCCGAGCGACGAGCGTCGTCACCGCGAAGCCGACCGCGAGGCGCGCGATCTGCTCGAGGGTCATCCATCCGGCGTTGAGCAGCTTGTCCAATGGGCCTGACGTGCTGTGGGTCGGGCGGGCGCGGTCTTCGGGAAGGCATAGCAGGTGGCCGGCATCCTCGCATCAGTCAAGCGCCGGCTCGCCGGCGGGGCCGCCCTGCCGCTCGATCCCCGCCATTCCGATCTCTCCCTCGTGGATTATCCGCGATCGGGCGTCACCTGGCTCTCGGTCCTGGTCGGCAACATGGCGCTCGTCGCGAGCGGGCGGCCCGAGATCGCGACCTTCGCCACCAGCAATCTCTACGTGCCCGACATCCACGTCTCCCGGGCCATCGGCGATCTCCCCTATCACCGCCCGCCCTGCCGGGTGATCAAGTCGCATGCGGAGCACCGCCCGGACTATCTCTTCGTCGTCTATCTCGTGCGCCACCCCGTCGCCGTGATGAAGAGCTATCACGGCTTTCTGCGGGAGTATGGCGGCTGGACCGGGTCCTTCGAGGCGCTCGTCGCCTGCGCGCGGCGCGGGGTGCCCGCCTGGAAGCGCCATGTCCGGTCCTGGCTCTGGCGCCCGCCCGGGGCGGCGCGGCTTCTGGTGCTGCGCTACGAGGATCTGATGGCCGATGCGCCGGGCGAGCTCGACCGGGTGAGCCGGGCCTTCGGCTGGGAGATCGGGGCGGAGGCGATCGCGGAGGCCGTCGCCCGCTCGGGCGTCGAGGCGATGGCGGCCAACGAGGCGATGTTCCGCCCGATGAAGGCGCGGCCGGGCGGCCCGTTCGTCCGTCGGCCCTTCGAGGAGACGGTGCCGCCGGGCCTCGAAGAGCGCGTCGCGGCGGACTGCGCGGAGGAGCTCGCGCTGCTCGGCTATCGCTGATCTCAGCGCAGCCGGCGCGCGCCCGGGCCGAAGCGGGCGAGAAGCGCGCGGGCGAGGCCGAGGGGGTGGCCGAGCGCCGCCGCCGCGGCCCGGACGGCGGCGAGGGGGCTGCGGGCGTCGAGCGCGTCGCGGGCCTCGAGGATGCGGGTCACGGCGGCGATCTCTGCGGGCATCCGCGCGAGCCTGCGCCGCGCGCGGGGCGGGAGCGCCGGCCCCGTCTCGGCGAGGAGGAGGCGCACGGCCCGGGTCTGCTCCTCGGCGCTGCGCCGGGTGCGCGAGGCGGGGGAGGGCGCGCCCGAGACGCTGCCCCGCCGCTCGGTGTAGCGATACCCCGCCCGGCCGAGGAGCCGCATCCTCGCCCCCGCCGCGAGCAGGCGGACGGCGAAGACGAGGTCCTCGCCATGGCGGATCTCCGGCCAGTCGATCCCGCGTTCGAGGAGGAAGGCGCGGCGCAGGAGCGGCTGCATCCAGCCGAGCGTGATCCGCGCGCCGGGACGGGTGTTCTCGAGAAACCGCCCGGCGTCGAGCGCGATCCGGTCCTCGGGCGCGAGCGGGAAGGCGCGGCGCGTCGTCTGCCCGGTGCCGGGATCGACGAGCGCGAGATTGTCGGCGATGGCGTCGAGCCCGTCGGCCTCCGCCTCGGCGAGGAGGGCGGCGAGGCGGTCGGGCGCCATGGTGTCGTCGGCATCGAGAAGCGCGACCCAGCGCCCCCGCGCCTCGGCGAGCCCGCGGCTGCGCGCGGGGCCGGGGCCGCGGTTCTCCGGCTGCCGGAGGAGGCGGAGCCGCGGCTCGCCGGCCATCCGCGCCTCGACGAGGGCGGCCGTGCCGTCGCGCGAGGCGTCGTCGATCACCACCACCTCGAGGTCGCCGAGCGTCTGCCCGAGCGCGCTGTCGAGCGCGGCCCCGAGCGATCCCGCCCCGTCGAAGACCGGGATCAGCACAGAGACCGCGGGCCCGCTCACCCCCGCGCCCCCGAGAGCGCCGCGCGCAGCCGGCGATAGGCGAGATAGGGCGGCCAGTAGAGCGCATAGACCGCGCGCATCGCGGGCCCGGGGCAATGGGCGAGCTGCACCCGCCGCTCCTCGGCGAAGCGCCGGGCGAGGGAGGGCCAGTCGGTGCGCGAGCTGATCCCGGCGTCGTCCATGCGCGCGAGCACGAGGGGGGCATGGGCGAAGCGTGCGCCAGAGCGCAGGGCGCGGGCCATGAAGTCGTAGTCCATGCAGATGCGGAAGCGGTCGTCGAAACCGCCCACCCGCTCGAAGAGCGCGCGCCGGCAGAGCGCGCCCTGATGGCAGACCGGCTTGAATCGGAGCCTTCGCGCGGGCTTGCCTGCCGAGGCGAGGCGCGCGCGCCCGGGGCCGACGAGGCGCACGTCGCAGGCGAGCAGGTCGATCCCGGCCCCAGGCCCCGGCTCCGCGAGGCGCATCGCCGCGCGGGCGAGCGCACCGCCCCCCTCGAAGACGTCGGCCGCGTGGAGCACCAGGATCCAGTGGCCCCGCGCCATCCGGACGCCCTTGTTCATGGCGTCGGCGATGCCGCCGTCGGGCTCGCTGACCCAGCGCACCGCGGGGCCGAGACTCTCGAGGAAGGCGCGGGTGCCGTCGGTCGAGCCGCCGTCCACCACGATGTGCTCGCGGTCGGCGAAGCTCTGCGCGGCGACGCTCGCCACGGTCTCGCGCAGCCCCGCCTCCGCCTGATAGGCCGCGGTGACCACCGAGACGAGGGGGCGCGGCCCGGGCCCGGCGACCGGCGGGATCGCCGGCGCGCTCACCGCCCGGCCCCGAAGGCCGCGGGATCGGCCGCGAGCGCGTCGTGCAGCGCGCGCACCCCCTCCTCGAGGGCGATCCGCGGCCGCCAGCCGAGCGCCGTCATCCGCGACACGTCGAGGCGCTTGACCGGCGTGCCGTCGGGCTTGGAGAGGTCGCGCACCGGCTCTCCGGAGAGCCCCGCGACGCGCATCACGAGGCGCGCGAGATCCAGGATCGCGATGTCCTCGCCGCAGCCGAGATTGACCGGCGGCGCATCGGAGTAGTGGCGCATCAGATGCACGAGCCCGTCGGCGCAGTCGTCGACATGGAGGAACTCGCGCCGCGGCGTCCCGCTGCCCCAGATCTCGATGCTCTCCCGGCCCGCGCGCTTCGCCTCGATCGCCTTGCGCAGGAGCGCGGGCAGGACATGGGAGGTCTCCAGGTCGAAATCGTCGCCGGGACCGTAGAGATTGGTCGGCATCGCGGAGACGAAGTCGCGCCCGTGCTCCCGGCGATAGCCCTCGGCGAGCTTCAGGCCGGCGATCTTGGCGATGGCGTAGCCCTCGTTCGTCGGCTCGAGCGGGCCGGTGAGGAGTGCCTCCTCGCGGATCGGCTGCGCCGCCGCGCGCGGATAGATGCAGGAGGAGCCGAGGAACAGGAGCTTCTCCACCCCCGTCGCCGCGGCCGCGCGCATCACGCTCGCGGCGATGAGGAGATTGTCCTCGAGAAAGCTCGCCGGGCGGCGCGCATTGGCCAGGATCCCGCCGACGCGGGCGGCGGCGAGGAACACCGCCTGCGGGCGGGCCGCGCGCATCCAGGCGAGCGTCGCGGCCGGGTCGCGCAGATCGAGGGCGGCGCGGTCGACGGCGAGCAGCTCGCAGCCCTCGCCCGCGAGCCGGCGCATCAGCGCCGAGCCCACCATCCCCCGATGGCCCGCGACCCAGACCCGCTTGCCCCGGAGATCGTAGAGCGGGGCCGGCTCAGTCATGGCGCGCGACCCGGGCGTGCTCCTCCGCCACCGCGGCGAGATCGGCCTGCACCATCTCCGCCACGATCTCGGGCAGCGCCATGCTCGGGCGCCAGCCGAGGCGGGCGCGGGCCTTCGAGGCGTCGCCGCAGAGCGTGTCCACCTCGGCCGGGCGGAAATAGCGCGGGTCGATGCGCACGCGGACGGCGCCCGTCCCCGCCTCGCGCCCGATCTCCTCGGTGCCCGCCCCCTCCCAGAGGATCTCGCGCCCGGTCTCCGCGAAGGCGCGCTCGACGAAGCGGCGCACGCTGCAGCTCTCCCCGGTGGCGAGCACGTAATCGTCGGGCGCGTCCTGCTGCAGGATGCGCCACATGCCGTCCACATAGTCGCGCGCATGGCCCCAGTCGCGCTCGGCGTCGAGATTGCCGAGCCACAGCGTCTCCTGCAGGCCGAGCTCGATCGCGGCGACGGCGCGGGTGATCTTGCGGGTGACGAAGGTCTCCCCGCGCAGCGGGCTCTCGTGGTTGAACAGGATGCCGTTCGAGGCGTGGAAGCCGTAGGCCTCGCGGTAGTTGACCGTGATCCAGTAGGCATAGGCCTTCGCCGCGCCATAGGGCGAGCGGGGGCGGAAGGGGGTGGTCTCCGATTGCGGCGTCTCGGCGACGCGGCCATAGAGCTCCGAGGTGGAGGCCTGGTAGAAGCGGGTGCGCCCGCCGAGCCCGAGGATGCGCATCGCCTCGAGCAGGCGCAGGCAGCCGAGCCCGTCGGCATTGGCGGTGTATTCCGGGGTCTCGAAGCTCACCTGGACATGGCTCTGCGCGGCGAGGTTGTAGATCTCGTCGGGCTGCGTCTCCTGCAGGATGCGGATGAGGTTCGTCGCGTCCGTCATGTCGCCGTAATGCAAGCGCAGGCGGATGTCGGCCTCGTGGGGGTCCTGGTAGAAGCGGTCGATGCGGGCGGTGTTGAAGGAGGAGGAGCGGCGCTTGATGCCGTGCACGAGATAGCCCTTCGCGAGCAGGAGCTCGGCGAGATAGGCCCCGTCCTGCCCGGTGACGCCGGTGATGAGCGCTGTCTTCATGGGCCCCGTCTTCCCCTCTGGCCGGGCGGCACTCTACCGGGCGCGGCGAGACAGGGAAATGCCCCTCCGCCTCAGCGCGCGGGGTGGAGCGCCGCGGTCTCGCGCGCCGCCCGCGCCCAGTCGAAGCGCGCGCGCGCGGCCCGCGCGGCCCGGGCGCCGAGGGCCGCGCGGGCGGGCTCGGGGAGGGCTGCGAGGCGGCGGATCTCGTCCGCCCAGGCGGCGGCGTCGCCGGGGGGCAGGAGACGGCCCGTCTCGCCCTCGATCACCGAGCTCTCGTAGCCCTCGAGCCGGGCGGCGAGCACGATCCCCCCCGCCGCCGCCGCCTCCGCCGCGACGAGGCCGAAGCCCTCCACATGGCCGCGCCCGAGGGGGAGGTTCGGGATCACCACCGCGAGCGCGCCCGCCATCGCCTCCCAGAGCCGCGCCTGCGGCAGCGGCCCTGCGAACGCCACCCGGGGGTGCTCGAGCGCGCGGGCCTCGCCGGCGTCCCAGACCGTTCCCGCGACGGTCAGCCGGATGTCCTCCGGGAGCCGCGGCAGCACCTCGCGCACGAACCAGGAGAGCCCCTTGCGCCGCACCAGCCGGCCGGCGAAGAGGAGGTGGCGTCCCGGGCGCGGCGGCGGCTCCGGCGGGCGGACCCGGCAGCCGAGGGGCACCACCGCCACCCGGGCGAAGCCGAGCCGCCGGGCGATCGCCGCCGTCGCCCCGGAATTCGCCGCCACCGCCACGCCCTCGCGCGCCAGAAGCCGCGCGCCGAGGCGCAGATAGCGCCCGTAGAGCGCGCCCGTCGCCCCCGCCCGCTCGGCGAGGGCGACATCGGTGCCATGGGCGGCGAGGGTGAGCGCCGAGCGCCCGCCCCGCGCGGCCAGCGCCGCGAGCGGCCAGAGCGCCATATCCGCGCCGAAGACGAGATCCCAGCCGCCCCGCCGGGCCAGGAGCCGCAGCCCCTCGCGCGCCCCGAAGCCGAGGATCGCCCCCGCCCCCGGTGCGCCCCCGTCGGCCCGGCCGGGCAGGGCGCGCAGCTCCACCTCGTGGCCGAGCCGGGAGAGCTCGGCGGCCATCTCGACGGCATAGGTCTCCATGCCGCCGACCGCGGGGGGCCATTTGCGGGTGAGGAACAGGATGCGCATCGCCGGCCCTCTCCTTGCCCCCTCCTTGCGCGGCGCGAGCATCGGCCGATCCCGCCTCCCGCGCAACCGCCATCTCCGTTTACCTCGGGGCGCGATCGGCGCTAGTCTGCCACCGGCGCCGAGGCCCGGGGGAGAGCCCATGAAGCTGATCATCCAGATCCCCTGCTACAACGAGGCCGCGCAGTTGCCCGAGACGCTCGCGGCGCTGCCCCGCGCCGTTCCGGGCTTCGATCGGGTGGAGTGGCTCGTCGTCGACGACGGCTCGACCGACGGCACCGCGGAGATCGCCCGCGCCGCCGGCGTCGACCATATCGTCCGCCTGCCGCGCAATCGCGGGCTCGCGCGCGCCTTCACCACCGGGATCGAGGCCGCGCTCCGCCGCGGGGCCGACGTCGTCGTCAACACCGATGCCGACAACCAATACGACGCCGCCGCCATCCCGGCTCTCACCCGACCGATCCTCGAGGGCGAGGCGCAGATCGTCGTCGGCGCGCGCCCGATCTCCGACATCGCCCATTTCTCGCCGCTCAAGCGCGCGCTCCAGCGGCTCGGGAGCCGGATCGTGCGCCGGGTGAGCGGCGTCGACATCCCCGACGCGCCGAGCGGGTTCCGCGCGATGCACAAGGAGGCCGCCGTCCGCCTCTCGGTCTTCAACCGCTACACCTACACCCTGGAGACCCTGATCCAGGCCGGTCATCTCGGCATCCCGGTCGTCTCGGTGCCGGTGGGCGTCAACCCGCCCTCGCGGGAATCGCGCCTCATTCGCAGCGTGCCGCAATATGTGTGGCGCTCGGGGCTGACGATCCTGCGCATCGCGATCCTCTACAACCCGCTGCGCTTCTTCGCGGTCCTCGGGCTTCTGCTCGCGGTCCCGGGGATCTTCGCCTTCGCGCGGTTCCTGGCGTTCTGGGCGATGGGCGACGGGGCGGGGCATGTGCAGTCGCTCGTCATCGGGGCCGCGCTCAACGCGATGGCGGCGATCGTGCTGATGGGCGGGCTCCTCGCCGATCTGATCGCGGCCAACCGGATGCTGCTCGAGGAGATCCGCGCCCGCCAGCTCCGCCGGCAGATCGCCGAGCACCTCGCCGAGGCCGCTCAGCCGTCGCCGCCCGCGAGGAACCGGGCGAGCGCGGCGGCGGGGACGCCGAGATTCGACGCGCCGTAGTCCGGCAGGATCGCCGACTGCACCGCGACCACCCGCCCGGCGAGATCGAGCACCGGCCCGCCGCTGCCGCCATGGGTGGTGCCAGCGTCGAACACCACGGTGCCGGGCGCGACCTGCCCGACGATCCCGCGGCTCGCGAGCGGGCGCACGAGCCCCGCCTCCGCGAGGCGGCGCGCGATGGTCCAGAAATCGGTCTCGCCCTCGGCCTGTCGCTCGGCGATGAAGGCCTCGCCCGATTGCGCGAGCATCGCCTTCAGCCCCGTCGCGTAGCCGAGGGCGAGCACCGTCTCCCCGACCTCGGGCGCGCGCTCGGCGATCTCGAGGAGGGGCAGGCCGGCGCCGTCGCCCTCGAGGGCGAGGAGCGCGAGATCGACCGCCGCGCCGACCCGGCGCTCGGCGAGCGCGAGGGGCTCGGCGCGGCCGGGGGCGTAGGCGATCAGGCGCAGCGGCACCGGTTCGAGCCCCTCGGCCTCGGCCGCGGCGGCGGCGGCGTCGCGCTCCCAGGCCCGGGCCACATGGCGGTTGGTGACGAGCACGGGCGCGCCGTCCGCCGGGTCGGCCACGAGAAAGCCCGTGCCCGTCACCTCGCGCTCGGCGATCGGGCCGGGCCCATCGAGGGTGAGGAGGAGCTTGCCGAAGGGGGAGAGCCGCGGCCGGCCCTCCGCGTCCACAACGAGGCGGAGCATCCGCCCGCTCTCGGCATGGCGGTAGCCATAGGCGCCCTGGAGGAACAGCACCGCGGGGGCGGCTGCGGCGACCACCTCCGAGCCCGCCCGGGTGTGCGCCTCGAGCGCGCCGATCCGCCCGATCCCCTCGGCGAGATCGCGCCGGAGCGCGTCGAGATCGGCCTCCGAGAGCGCCGCGCGCCGGGCCTCGGCGAGCCCGATCGCCACCGCCTCGAGCCGGCTCGCCCCGGCCTCGAGCCGCGCCTCGAGCCGGGCGATCTCGCCGCGCTGCTGGAAGAGCAGCCACCCGCCCGCCGCGAGCGCCAGAAGCGCCGTCACCCGGAAGAGCAGCGTCGTCTCCCGCAGGAGCCGCGCCGCCGTGCCCGCGCCCGCGCGCCAGAGCCGCGACTGCCAGGGCCTGCGGCTCACCCGGAGATAGGCGGCGGCGTCGGCCAGGATGTCGGGGATGGTGCTGCGGCGCGGATGCGCCCCGTCATAGACCTCGTAGCGCGACACCGGGCCTTCGTCGCCGAACTCGATCATGTCGCCGTGGCGGAGCCGGCGCTCGGCCACGCGCACCCGCCCGACCCAGACCTCCCGGCCCGCGGGCGTCTCGAGCAGATAGCCCCCGCCCGCCCGGCGGAAGCGCGCGAGGGCCCCCGGCGGCGCCCGCTCGCCCGCGCCGGCATGGACATGGAGCCGGCCCGCCGCGTCCATCGTCAGATCGTGGAGCGCGAGGCTGAGCCAGGAGGTCGCCCCCCGCGAGGGGCCCGTCAGATGGCGGAGCGCCGCGGGCGGAGGGACGTCCGCCTCCGCTTCTTCCCGCCGCCCTGCCTCCGGGCTCTCGGCCATCGCCCGCGCCTCCCCGCTCGCCCGGACCCTCCGCCATGCTACGCGCCCCGCGGTTGACGGCAAGCCGGCGGCTTGCAACGCTCGCCGCGCGCCCGTGAGAGGAGGAGAGGCCCTGACCGCGCCCCGTGAGACCGAGCGCCCGTCCCCGGCCGACCGGCTCCTCGCCTGGCTCGACGCGACCTTCCTCGGCCTCGCCCGCGAGATGCGGTGGTCCTTCCTGCCCCCGCTCATGGTCTATCTCTCCGCCGGGATCGCGGGGCTGACCTCGATCGTCGGCGCCTTCTTCGTGAAGGACTATCTCGACCTCGCCGCCGCCTTCCTCGCGGGGCTGACCTTCTGGACCGGGCTGCCCTGGGTCCTCAAGATGCCGCTCGGCCATCTCGTCGACCTCTTCTGGCGCTGGAAGGCGCTGATGGTGCTGGGCGGCGCGGGGCTGATCGCGGCGAGCCTCGCCATCATGATCGGGCTCCTGACCGAGCGCGAGGCGATGGCCGCGGTCCTGCCGGTCTCCACCTGGTTCGTGATCAGCGTGATCCTGGCGCCCTGCGGCTATGTGGTGCAGGACGTGGTGGCCGATGCGATGACCGTCGAGGCGGTGCCGACGCTCGACCGGGAGGGCCGCGAGATCCCCGAGGACCGGGCCAAGGCGCTGCACACGACGATGCAGACGCTCGGGCGCTTCGCCATCATCGGGGGGACGGTCGCGGTCGCCGTCCTCAACCTCTACGTCTTTCGCGACGTCGAGAGCCTCGGCCCCGGGGAGCGGGTGGCGCGCTATGCCGACATCTACCGCCTCGCGCTCGCGATCCCCGTGATCTCGGTGAGCGGGGTGGCGCTCGGCGCCGTCATCCAGCGGGTGCGCGCGCGCAGGCTCCGGGCGGCGGGGGTGGCGGAGGCGCGGGTGCAGGCGCTGGTCTTCGCGCCCCCCGAGCCCGTCCGGCCCGACTGGCAGATCTTCGCCGGCAGCGCCGCATTCATCGCGATCAGCCTCGGCCTCGGCACCTCGGATTTCGCCTATGCCGCCGAGACGATCTTCGCGGGCACCCTGGCCACGGTCCTCTATCTCATCGGCCGCCTCGCCAAGCATCTGCCGCGGGAGCGCTTCCTCGCCCTCGTCGGCACCGCGGCGATCATCTTCGTCTTCCGCGCGGTGCCGCTGCCGGGGCCGGGGCTCACCTGGTTCGAGATCGACGTGCTCGGCTTCGACGAGCGCTTCCTCGCGGTGCTCTCGCTCGTGACCTCCTGCCTGACCCTCGTCGGCCTCCTCGTGCTCCGCCCGATGATGGCGGAGTGGTCGATCGCGCGGATCGTGACGCTCCTGACCCTCGCGGGCGGGCTTCTGGCGCTGCCCAATATCGGGCTCTATTACGGCCTCCACCATGTCACCTCCGAGTGGACCGGGGGGGTGGTGGACGCGCGCTTCATCGCGATCCTCGACACCGCGGTCGAGAGCCCGCTCGGGCAGGTCGCGATGATCCCGATGCTCGCCTGGATCGCGCGCAACGCGCCGCGCGAGCTGAAGGCGACCTTCTTCGCGGTGATGGCCTCCTTCACCAATCTCGCGCTCTCGGCGTCGAGCCTGGCCACCAAGCACATCAACGAGGTCTTCGTCGTGACCCGGGAGACGGAGACGGTGGCGGCGGATTACTCCGCCCTCGGCCCGCTGCTCCTCGCGGTCGCCGCGATTTCCATCGCGGCGCCGCTCCTCGCGATCTTCCTCGTCCAGCGCTCGCGCTTCCGCACCGCGGACTAGACCCCGGCGAGGAGCAGCCCCGCCGCCGTGAGGCAACCGAGGACCGGGAGCCAGATCGGCCCGTTCGGCGCCCCGGGCGGCGGCGGCCCGCGCCGCTTGAGCGCGACGAGGGCCGCATTCACCACCGTGAAGACCGCAAGCAGCACCGAGGAGGTGAGTTCCGCCAGCAGCCCGATGGGCGCGGAGACCGCGAGCGCCCCGATCGCGAGCGTCGCGGCCGCGGTGCCGCGCACCGGCGTCCGGAAGCGGGGGTCGAGCGCATGGAACCAGGCGAGGCGCGGGCGCCGCCGGCCGAGCCCGTAGAGGATGCGCGCGACCATCACGATCTGCACGAGCACCCCGTTCAGCGTCGCGGCGATGGCGATCCAGAGGATCGGCGTGTCGGAGAGCCCGGTGCCCGCCGAGAAGACGAGCGCGAGCGGCCGCTCGCTCTCGGCGAGCCGCTCGGGCGGCACGGCGAGCAGCGCCGCCACCGAAACGAGGCAGTAGAGCGCGGTGGTGAGAGCGACCGCGAGGAAGATCGCTCGCGGCATGGTGCGGGCCGGCGCGACGGTCTCCTCGGCCATGTTCACCATGTCCTCGAAGCCGAGAAAGGCGAAGAAGGCCAGGAGCGCCGCGGCGAAGAGAAGGCCGAGCCCCGCCCCGGAGAGGTCCGGCACCGCGAAGATCGCCGCCGGCTCGGTCGCCTGCGGCGCGGCGAAGCCCGCCCCCGCGATGGCCAGGAGCCCGAGGATCTCGACGATGGTGAGCGCGGCCGCGACGCGGAGGGACTGCACGACGCCGACCGCCGCGATCGCGCCGAGGAGGAGGATCACGGCGATCTCGAGCCCCGTGCGCGGCAGATCGACGAGGCCGAGGATATAGCCGACGCCCCCCTTGAGGATCGCCGCCGCCGAGACGACGCCGACCGCAATCGCGCCGGCGCCGACGGCGGTCGCGAGCAGCTTGGAGCCGAACGCCTCCTCGACATAGGCCGCCTCGCCCGCGGCCTCTGGGATGCGCGCGGAAAGCTCGGCGAAGGAGTAGGCCGAAAGCCCGGCCACCGCGCCGGCGACGAGAAAGGCCCAAGGCGTCGCCGGCCCCGCGACCCCGGCGATCTGCCCGATCAGCACGTAGATCCCGGCGCCGACCATCACGCCGACGCCGTAGAAGGTCAGCAGTCCGAGACCGATCCGCCTGTCGAGCTCCACCGGCGCCTCCCCTCCGCGCGGCCCCATGCTAGAGGGCCGGGGCCCGGGCGCAAGCGGGTCTCAGGCCCGCGCGGGCGCCTCCTCGGCGGCGGCCCGGCGGGCGCGGTTGCGCCAGAGGACGATCTCGGCGAGGACGGAGATCGCGATCTCGTGCGGGTCGACCCCGCCGAGATCGAGGCCGGCGGGCGCCTTCACCCGGTCGAACTCCCGCTCCGCCACCCCCTCTCCGACGAGCCGGCGGCGCAGCGCCGCCGCCTTGCGCGCGCTCGCGATCATCGCGATGCGCCCGGCGCCGCTCTCGAGGGCGGTGCGCAGCTTCGCCGCGTCGCCCTCGCCCTGCGCGGCGATGACGAGAACGTCGTCCGCGGCGAGATCGGCGGGCGCGCAAGGATCGACCCGGAAGCCCGCGAGGCGGCCATGGGCGCGGATCGCCGCGGCGATGGGCGTCTCGCCGAGGACGAGGAGCGCGGGCGGCGGGCACCAGGGCTCGACCAGAATCTCCACCGTGCCGCCGGACGGGCAGCCGCTCTGGAAGACGCGGATGTCGGGGGGCGCGGCCTCCGCCGCCGCGGCGGGGCGCACGCGGATGAGACGGGCGCGGCGCTCGGCCAGCGCCTCGGCGGCGGAGACGCGCAGCGCGCGGACGACGCAGTGCCCCCCGAGATGGCCGAGGATCTCCCCCGATCGGGTGACGGCCGCCTTGGCGCCGGCCTTGGCCGAGGTCGCGTCGGCGGTGCGCACGACGGTCGCGATGCAGAAGGGCCGGGCCTCGCGGCGCAGCCGTTCGATGGTGTCGAAGATGTCGGGCGGGGGCTCGGTCATGGCGGCCTCAGAGACGGGCGAACTCGCCCTCGAGGGCGGCGAGATCGGCGAGGGTGCGCGCCGGCAGCAGCCGGTCGAGATGGGCGCGCGCGGCGGCGAGATGGCGGCGGGCGCCGGCGTCGGTGCCGACCGGGTCGAGCCAGACGATCCGGCCGGCGCGCTTGGCGATGCGGGCGAGCGCGGTGGCGAGGGCCTCGGGGCTGCCGGTGCAGTATCCGTCGGAGACGACGAGGACGACGCTGCGCCGGGAGAGGGCGCGGGGGCCGTGGGCGCGGGCGAAGGCCTCGAGGCTCGCGCCGATATCGGTCCCGCCCCCGAAGCCTTCGGCGAGGAGCGAGAGACGGGTGGCGGCGGCGAGGCCGTCGCGCTCGCGCAGCGCGCCGGCGACGCGGATCGGCCGGAGGTGGAAGAGATAGGCGTCGGCGGTCGGGTCGGCCTCGACGAGGCCCTTCAGGAAGGCGAGGAAGACCCGGGCATGGGCGGTCATCGAGCCCGAGACGTCGAGGAGGACGAGGAGGCGGGCGGGCCGGTCCGGCCGGCGGCGGTGGCGGAGCGCGAGCGGCTCGCCGCCGGTGGCGAGGCTCGCGCGGAGGGTGCGGCGGAGATCGGGGCTGCCGCGGCGGGCGGCGCGCCTGCGGCGGGAGCGGCGGTCGCGCAGCGCGCGGGCGAGGCGGAGCGCGGCCTCCTCGGCGGCGGCGCGCAGCGCGGGGTCGGTCAGGCGGCGCAGATCCTGGCGTGCAAGGCTCTCGGCGCGGGTGCCGATCAGGCGGCCGGGGCGGGCGTCGTCGGCGGCGGGCGCGGGCTCGTCGGCCGCCTCCGCCTGCGGCTCCGCGGCCTCCTCGCCCGCGTCCGCGCCCAGATGGGGGCGCCAGAGCGCGGGGGGCTGGGCGGCGCGCTGGCGCGCGCGGGGGGCGGCGGCGGGACGCTCGCGGCCGCCGCCTTGCCAATAGGCGTCGAAGAGGGCGTCGAACCGCGCCCAGCTCTCGGCGTCGTGGGCGAGGACGGCGCGGAGGGCGAGGCGCGCGGCGTGGGGATCCGCCGGGTCGATGGCGGCGAGGGCTGCGAGCGCGTCCGCCGTCTCGCGCGGGCCGCAGGGCAGGGCGTTGAGCCTCAGATGGGCGAGGAAGCCCGCGACCCGCTCGGCGGGCCCGGAGGCGCGGGCGGGGAAGGGCCGGCCCGCCATCGGATCAGGCCGCCCGGCCGAGGATGCGGGCCATCGCCTCGGGCGGCAGCGCGTCGCGGTCGGCCGCGGTCTTGAGGAGGCAGACGAGGGTGGCCTGCACCGTCTCGGGCTCGGCCGCGAGATCGGCGACGCCGAGGCCCGCGAGGGCGGCGGCCCAGTCGAGCGTCTCGGCGATGCCGGGGGTCTTTTCCAAGGGCTCGCGGCGGATCGCCTGCACGGCGGCGACGATCTGGCCGGCGAGGCGGCCCTCGAGGCCCGGATGGCGGGCGGCGAGGATCGCGCGCTCGGCCTCGGGGGAGGGGAAGTCGAGGCAGGCATAGAGGCAGCGCCGGCGGAGCGCGTCGGAGAGCTCGCGAGTGGCGTTCGAGGTGAGGATCGTGGCCGGGCGGCAGCGGCCTTGCACGGTGCCGAGTTCGGGGATGGTGATCTGGTTCTCGGCGAGGATTTCGAGGAGATAGGCCTCGAACTCCTCGTCCGCCCGGTCGATCTCGTCGATGAGGAGGACCGGGGCGCGGGTGCGGGTGAGGGCGTCGAGGAGCGGGCGGCGGATCAGGTAGCGCTCGGAGAACACCCGCTCCTCGACCGCCTCCGCGGTCTCCTCGCTCTCCGCCGCGGCGCGGATGGCGAGGAGCTGGCGCTGGTAGTTCCATTCGTAGAGCGCGTGGGAGGCGTCGAGCCCCTCGTAGCACTGGAGCCGCACGAGGTCGGTCTCCAGCACCGTGGCGAGGGCCTTGGCGAGCTCGGTCTTGCCGACGCCGGCCGGCCCTTCGAGGAGGAGCGGCCGGCCGAGGGCGAGGGCGAGGTGGAGCGCCATGGCCACCGGCTCCGGGGCGACATAGGCCGCCGCCCCGAGGCGCGCTTGCAGCGCGCGCCAGTCTGCCGGCGGCTCAGCCATGGAGGCCGAGCCGGTTGGCCGTCTGCCAGACCCGCCAATGGTCGTGGGGCATGTGGGTCTGGGTGAGGCCGAAGGGGCGGAAGGCGTCGTGCACCGCGTTGGAGAAGCAAGGGACGCCGCCGACATTGGGGCTCTCGCCCACCCCCTTGGCGCCGATCGGGTGATGCGGCGAGGGGGTCGTCGTGTGGTCGGTGAGGTAGTGCGGCGTCTCCCAGGCGGTCGGCAGGAAGAAGTCCATCAGCGTCGAGGTCTTGTGGTTGCCCATCTCGTCATAGGCGATCTCCTGGCCCATGGCGATGGCGAGCGCCTCGGTCAGCCCGCCATGGACCTGGCCCTCGATGATCATCGGATTGATCCGGGTGCCGCAGTCGTCGAGCGCGTAGACCTTGCGGATGGCGACCTCGCCGGTGTCCACATCGACGTCCACCACCGAGATATAGGCGCCGAAGGGGTAGGTCATGTTGGGCGGGTCGTAGTAGGAGACCGCCTCGAGCCCGGGCTCGAGCCCCGGGATCGCCTGGTTGTAGGCGGCGAAGGCGATCTCCTGCATGGTCTTGGCGCGCGACGGGTCGCCCTTGACGACGAAGCGGTCGACCTCCCAGTCGAGATCGTCGTCGTGGACCTCGAGGAGATAGGCCGCGATCATCTGCGCCTTCGCCCGGATCTTGCGCCCGGCCATGGCGGTGGCGGCGCCGGCCACCGGCGTCGAGCGCGAGCCGTAGGTGCCGAGGCCGTAGGGCGCGGTGTCGGTGTCGCCCTCCTCGACGGTGATGTCGTCGGCCGGGATGCCGATCTCGGAGGCGAGGATCTGCGCGAAGGTGGTGGCGTGGCCCTGGCCCTGGGAGATGGTGCCGAGGCGCGCGATGGCCGAGCCGGTGGGGTGGATGCGGATCTCGCAGCTGTCGAACATGCCGAGGCCGAGGATGTCGCAGTTCTTCACCGGGCCCGCGCCCACGATCTCGGTGGGAAGGCGAGCCCGATGCCCATGAGGCTGCGCGTCTCGCCGCGGCGGAACGCCTCGAGCCGGTCGGCCTGCTCGGCGCGCAGCCCCTCGTAGTCCACCGCCGCGAGCGCCTTGTCCCAGGCGGTGTGGTAGTCGCCCGAGTCGTAGTCCCAGCCGAGGGCCGAGGTGTAGGGGAACTGCTCCTTGCGGATGAAGTTGATCCGGCGGAGCTCGGCCGCGTCCATGCCGAGCTTCGCCGCCAGCACCTCGATCATCCGCTCGATGAAATAGGCCGCCTCGGTGACGCGGAAGGAGCAGCGATAGGCCACGCCCCCCGGCGCCTTGTTGGTGTAGATCCCGTCGACCGCGAGCCAGGCCGTGGGGATGTCGTAGGAGCCGGTGCAGATGTTGAAGAAGCCGGCGGGGAACTTGGTCGGGTCCGCGCAGGCGTCGAAGGCGCCGTGATCGGCCGTCACATGGCACCAGAGGCCGGTGATGCGGCCCTCCTTGGTCGCGGCGATCTTGCCCTGCATCCAGTAGTCCCGCGCGAAGGCGGTGGAGAGCAGGTTGTCCTGGCGGTCCTCCACCCACTTGACCGGGCGTCCGGTGACGATCGAGCAGACATAGCCCGGATAGACGCCCACCTTGTTGCCGAAGCCCCCGCCGATATCCGGGCTGATCACCCGGATGTTGTGCTCGGCGATGCCGGAGATGAGCGAGGCCACGGTGCGCACCGCATGGGGCGCCTGGAAGGTGCCGTAGAGGGTGAGCTTGCCGGTCACCTTGTCCATGTCCGCCACGCAGGCGCAGGTCTCGAGCGGGCAGGGATGGGTGCGGTGGTAGTAGACCGTCTCCTCGGCCACCACCTCGGCCTCGGCGAGCACCGCCTCGGTGGCGGCGCGGTCGCCCTGCTCCCAGGTGAAGATGTGGTTGGGGTGGCGGCGGGGGCCGTGGGCGCCCTCGGTCTTGTCGGCGATGTCCTCGCGCAGGACGGGCGCGCCCGGCTTCTCCGCCTCGAAGGGATCGACGAGGACGGGCAGCTCCTCATAGTCCACCTCGACGAGCTCCACCGCATCCGCCGCCGCATAGCGGTCCTCGGCGACGACGAAGGCGACCTCCTGGCCCTGGAACAGCACCTTGCCGTCGGCGAGCACCATCTGCTTGTCGCCCGCGAGCGTCGGCATCCAGTGGAGCCCCAAGGGCGCGAGATCCTCCGCCGTCAGCACCGCGACGACGCCGGGCAGCGCGAGCGCGGCCTCCTTGTTCACGCGCGTCACCCGGGCATGGGCGTAGGGCGAGCGCACGAAATCGCCGAACAGCATCCCCGGCAGGGCGATGTCGTCGGTATAGCGGCCCTTGCCCTGGGTGAAGCGCACGTCCTCGACGCGCTTGCGGGCGCAGCCGAGGCCCTTCAGCTTCTCGGCGCGCTCTTCCGCGTTGGGGGTCATCTCGTTCATTCCGCGGCCTCCTTCTGGGCGGCCATCTGCTCCGCAGCGGCACGGATCGCCTTGACGATGTTCTGGTATCCGGTGCAGCGGCAGAGATTGCCGGCCATGCCGAAGCGGATCTCCTCCTCGCTCGGGGCGGGGTTTTCCGAGAGCAGCCGGTGCGCGCGCACGATCATGCCGGGCGTGCAGTAGCCGCATTGCAGCCCGTGATGCTCGCGGAACATCTCCTGGAGCAGGGAGAGCGAGCCGTCCGGGTTCGTCAGCCCCTCGACCGTGGTGATCTCCTTGCCCGCGGCCTGGGCCACGAAGACGGTGCAGGACTTCACCGAGCGGCCGTCCATATCCACCGTGCAGGCCCCGCAATGCGAGCTCTCGCAGCCGATATGCGCGCCCTTGAGCCCGCACTCCTCGCGCAGGAAATGGACGAGCAGCGTCCGCGCCTCGGCGAGCGCCTCCACCTCGCGGCCGTTGACCGTCATCTTCACATGCATCTTGCTCATCTCGTCCCCCCTCAGGCCGCGCGGTCTTTGGCGCGCGCGATGGCGCGGCGCAGGATCACGCCGGCGACATGGCGCTTGAACTCCACCGGCCCGCGCATGTCCTCGGCCGGGTCGATCTCGGCGAGCATGGCGGCGACCGCGCCCTCCACATCGCCCGCGGCGAGCGCGGCGCCCGCGGCCTCGGACCATACGGGCGTCTCGGCGAGATTGGTCATCGCCACCGACGCCCCCGCGGGGCCGAGGGTCACGGCCGCGGCGGCGGTCGCATAGTCCCCGATCTTGCGCTTTTGCTTCTCGTAGGCCGCGCCGGTGGCCGCAGGCAGGCGCGGGATGCGGATCTCGGTCAGGATCTCCTCCTCGGCGCGCGCGGTCATGTAGGGCCCCTCGTAGAAGCCGCGGGCCTTGGCCTCGCGCGTGCCCTCGGGCCCTGCGAGCACGAAGCTCGCGTCGAGGCACTGCATGAGCCCCGGCATGTCGTTGCCCGGATCGCCGTTCGCCACATTGCCCCCGACCGTGCCCATATAGCGGACCTGCGGGTCGGCGATCTGCAGCGCCGCCTCGCGCAGGATGGGGAGCGCCTCGGCGAGCGCGTCGTCGGCGATCAGCGTCTGCTGGGTGACCATCGCGCCGATGCGCACCGTCTCCGGACCGATCTCGACGGCGCGGAGCTCCGCGATGTCCTGCAGGTCGATCAGATGGGCCGGGTCCGCCATCCGCAGCTTCATCATCGGCACGAGGCTGTGCCCGCCCGCGATCACGCGCGCCTCCTCGCCGAGGCGGGCGAGCAGCGCCACCGCCTCCGCCACCGCCGCGGGGCGGTGGTAGTCGAATCGTCCGGGTATCATCCGGAGCCTCCCCGTCTTCAGGGCGGCGGTCCGTCCGCCGCTCGTTCTGTGCCGGGGAGTGTATAGCTTGCAGCGTCTGCGGCAAGTCGGCGCAGGGAGCCGGTGCCCCCCCGGGCTGCCGCGCCTCAGAGGAGAAGATCCTCCGCCCCGAGCCCCTCGGCCCCCAGGACGCGGATCGCCGCATCCGCCGGGCCGAAGACCCCGCCCTCGGCGATGTTGAGCAGGATCGTCTCGCCGCGGATCCAGACCTGCCCGAGCCCGGTGAAGCCGTCCTCGACAACCTCGAGCCCGCCGAAGGCCGTCAGGTCGATCGCATCCTCGCCGCCCGCGTCGAAATTGCGGAGGATGTCGAGCGGACGGGCGGCGGCGAGGTCCTCGGGGGCGAAGACGATGCGGTCTGCCGCGTCGTCGACCCCGGCATCGAGGAGATCGCGCCCCGGCCCGCCGCGGAGCACATCCGCCCCGGCATCGCCGAAGAGCGCGTCGTCGCCCGCCCCTCCGTCGAGCGTGTCGTCGCCCCGGTCGGCCTCGATCCGGTCGTCGCCCTGCGCGCCGTGGAAGGCCTCCGCCTCCGCCTCGGCCGAGCCCTGGAGCGCGTCGGCCTTCGAGGTGCCCTCGATGGAGAGTGCGCCGTAGAGGAGCGCGTTCAGCCAGGTCGCGACCTGCCCGGTGGAGGCGTTGAGATCGCCGTCCTCGTTCAGATAGCGCTCCGTCGCGGGGTCGATTTCGAAGCCCATATGGTAGAGCCCGTCGGCCACCACGTCGATCAGGCGGAGACCGCCGAGTTGCGCGGTCCCGCCGTCGCCCTGGATCAGGTGAAAGCCGGTCTCCACGCCCGCCTCGTCGTCGCCGTGGAGCCGGGTCCACTCGGCGAGCAGGGCGGGGTCGGCGCGGATATGGGCGGTGACGGCGGCGGCCTCTGCGGCGGTGATGCGGGCGTCCGCCCCGGCACCGGTGGCCTCGATCGCGGCAAGCAGGATGGCGTTCATCGCGTCCGCCGCCGCTGCGCCCGCGAGGATGTCCCCGGGTGCTGTGAGCCGGGCGAGGCCGTCGTCGGAGAGGGCGGCGTCGACGATCCGGTCGAGCCCGGAGCCGGTGGTGGAGAGATCGCCGAGGAAATAGGTCAGCACCTCGGCCATGCGCGCGACCGCGATGTTCTGCGCGCCGTCCTCGTTGACGAAGCGGCCCGTCGCCGGGTCGATGTCGAAGCCGATGTGATAGATCGCGTCGGCGAGCGCGTCGACGGCGTTGACGCCGAACATGACCGTCCCCGCCCCGTCGCCCTGCACGCGGTGGAAGCCGGTCTCGACACCGTTCTCGTCGTCGCCATGGAGTCTGAGGAATTCGGCGTAAAGTGTTTCGTTTAATTGGATTTCAGCGTTGATCGCCTCGACTTCGGCGGCGTCGATCGCGCCGTCCTCCAGAAGGCCGAGATCCGCGACGAGGCCGACGATCATCGCGTTCAGCCCGTCGGCGGCCTGGGCGCCGGCGGCGATGTCCTCGGGCGGCGTGCGCTGGGCGAGCTTGGGGTCGGTCTCCACGATCGCGGTCAGCAGGTCGAGCCGGGTCCCCGTGCTCGCGAAGACGCTCTCGAGCTGGGAATAGAGGGGGAAGAGGTCGGGCCGGCTGCGGGTCTCCGGCTGGTTCGGCAGGCCGGGGGAGAGGATGAGGGCCATGCTGGGTCTCCTTGGATCTCATAAATGGGCTCTGCGCCCATATGTGCAAAATACCCAGATTCGGCGATCAAGGCAATCGGGGCGAGGGCAGCGTCGCCTGCGACGGTTAGCGATGCGTTACCGCCGACTGTCCTTTCCGATTGACGGCCCGGTTCGGGCGGGGATACTGGCGCTGGTTCTGGTCTCCGCCGGGCGCGAGCGCGGCGGACGAAGAGGGAACGCGGTGCGGCCTCCGGGCCCAATCCGCGGCTGCCCCCGCAACTGTGAGCGGCGAGCCCAGTCCCGATATGCCACTGGCCGGACGGCCGGGAAGGCGGGACGAGGGCGGCGACCCGCGAGCCAGGAGACCTGCCAGGGCCGTCACCCTTCCGGGGCGCGGGGCGTGCCCATGGAGCGGTCTTTTCCGCAGAGGTGAGTCGAAATCGTCGGCGTGCCCGGGGCGCGGCCCCGGCCGTCGGCGCGGTGCAACCGATGCGGACCGCGCTTGCGGCCGCGAACGGGGGAGTGTGACGGATGCGCGCGAGCCATCTGATCGCCGCGGCCGTGGCCGCGATGCCCGCCGCCCTGGCGGCGCAGGAGGACGAGCCCTTGGTCCTCGAGGAAATCCTGGTCTCGGGGGGGCGCACGCCGATCGGCGTGGACGAGATCGGCCGGGCCTACACGGTCCTCACCCGCGAGCAACTGGAGGCGCGCGGGGACCGCTATGTCGCCGATGCGCTGCGCTCGGTCCCCGGCGTCTCTGTGACGCGCGGCGGCAGCACCGGCGGCTTCACCGAGGTGCGCATCCGGGGGGCCGAAGCGAATCAGGCGCTGGTGCTGATCGACGGCATGGAGGTCGCCCCCGCCGCCACCGGCGCGCTCGAATTCGGCACGCTGCAGGTCGCCAATATCGAGCGGATCGAGGTGATCCGGGGCCCGCAATCCTCGCTCTTCGGCTCCAACGCCGCGGCGGGCGTGATCTCCATCGTCACCCGCGGCGGACGGCGCGAGACCGTGGACTTCTCGGCGAGCGTCGAGGGCGGCTCGGACGGCACCACCGCCGTCTCCGCCTTCGTCGGCGGCGGCGGGGCGGACTGGGACGGGGCGGTCTCCGCGAGCCTGCGCCGCGCCGCCGGCTACAACATCGCCACCGGCACCGACGACCGCGAGGGCGAGCTCGACGGCGACACCAACATCACCCTCGACGCCAAGGCCAATTGGGACGTCTCGGAGGATCTCCGCCTCGGCACGGCGCTGCGCTTCGTCGACCGCGAGACCGAGTTCGACCCGCAGCTCTTTCCGTTCCCGGCGGACGCGACCTCGGGCCTCGTCGTCGACGGCGACAACGTGACCGAGCAGCGCGACATCGCCGTCTCCGGCTTCGCCCGCTACGAGATGCTCGGCGACGCGCTCGTCCACGAGGCGCGCGTCGAATACACCGACAACCGCACCGACAGCCTCGCCGACGGCGCGCTCTCCTTCCGCAGCGAGAGCCGGCGGATCGAGGCCGGGCTGCAATCGAGCTACGCCTTCGATCTCGGCCCGGTCTCGAGCCTCGCGACCGCGGGGATGGAGGTCGAGCACGAGATCAACGAGGCGACCACCGGCGAGCAGACCCGCACCCTCTTCGGCGTCGTCGGCGAATACCGCGCGACGCTCTTCCGCGATTTCGACTTGCAGGCGGGGCTGCGCTACGACTTCAACGACGCCTTCGAGGACGCGCTCACCTTCTCCGTCGCCGGCTCCTACCGGATCGAGGGGACGGGGACGCGGCTCCACGCCTCGGTCGGGCGCGGCGTGGTGAACCCGACCTTCATCGAGCAGTTCGGCTTCTTCCCCGGCTCCTTCGTGGGCAATCCCGATCTCGAGCCCGAGCGCACCTTCCAATGGGACATCGGCGTCGAGCAGACGCTGTTCGACGGCCGGCTGGTGATGGACGCGACCTATTTCCGCGGCAAGGTGACCGACGAGATCGTCTCCGGCTTCGACGCGGAGGCGGGGCTGCAGACCTCCGTGAACGCGCCCGGGGAGAGCCCGCGCCAGGGTGTCGAGCTCTCGCTCACCGCCCGCCCGGTGGCGGCGCTCGATCTGGTGGCGAGCTACAGCTACATCCTCTCGCAGGACGGCGGGACCGGGCTGCAGGAGGTCCGCCGCCCCCGCCACGCCGCGAGCTTCGACGCGATCTACCGCTTCGCGGACGACCGGGCGAGCCTCGGCGCGGGCCTCGCCTATTCCGGCGACCGGCGCGATTCGGACTTCTCGGCCGGCGTCTTCCCCGCGCCGCTGACGACGCTCGACTCCTACGTGCTCCTCCGCCTTCAGGGCAGCTACGAGGCGACGGAGAACGTGGAGCTCTTCGCCCGGGTGGAGAACGTGACGGATGCCGACTATCAGGAGGTGCTCAATTTCGAGACTCAAGGCGTCGCGGGCTTCGCCGGGGTCCGGCTGAACTTCTGAGGCGCCGGGATGGCCGCCCGCGATCTCGCGCCTGAGGCGCTCCGGCTCGAGGGCGTCTCGGTCGTCCTCGGCGGGCGGCGGGTGGTCGAGGCGGTCGATCTGGAGATCGGGCCCGGCGAATGCGTCGGGCTCATCGGGCCGAACGGGGCGGGCAAGTCGAGCCTGATGCGCGCGGCGCTCGGGTTGCTCCCCTGCGACGGCCGGGCGAGCCTCGCCGAGCTCGAGCCGCGCGCCCGCGCCCGCGCCGCCGCCTGGCTGCCGCAGGGGCGCGAGGTCGCCTGGGAGGTGACGGTCGAGACCCTCGTCGCCCTCGGCCGGCTGCCCCACCGCGCGCCCGGGGCGCCGCTCCGCCCGGCCGACCGTGCGGCGATCGCGGCGGCGCTCGCCCGCGTCGACCTCGCCCATCTCTCCGACCGCCCGGTCACCGAGCTGTCGGGCGGCGAGCAGGCCCGCGCGCTTCTCGCCCGCGCGCTCGCGCAGGAGGCGCCGGCCCTCCTCGCCGACGAGCCGGTCGCGGCCCTCGACCCCGCCCATCAGATCGCCACCATGGAGACCTTCGCGGGCCTCGCGGCGGAGGGCGGGCTCGTCGTCGTCGCGCTCCACGATCTCGGCCTCGCGGCGCGCTTCTGCACCCGGCTCGTGCTGCTCGACCGCGGCCGCATCGCCGCCGACGGCCCGCCGCGGGGGGTGCTCACGCGGGAGCGGCTGCGCGCGGTCTACGGCGTCGAGGTCCATCTCGCGGAGGCCGCGGGGGCGCTCGTCGTGCAGCCGATCGGCCTCGCCCGGCCCCGGGGCTGAGCCTCAGCCCTCGCCTCCGAGCCGGGGCAGGCAGACGCGCCGCCCGCCCTCCGTGCGCTCCACCGCCACCGGCACGCCATAGACCTCGGAGAGCCGCTCCGGCGTCAGCGCCGCCTCCGGCCGGCCCTGGGCGAGGATCCGCCCGCCCGCCATCAGCGCCACCTCCGCCTCGAGCGCGAAGGCCTGGTCGGGGTCGTGGGTCGAGAGCACGACGCCGAGCCCCGCCGCCCCGGCCCCCCGCGCGAGGCGGGCGATCTCGGCGAGCACCCGGGCCTGGTTGCCGAAATCGAGGCTCGCCGTCGGCTCGTCCATGGCGAGCAAGGGCGCCGCCTGCGCGAGCGCCCGCGCGATCAGCACGAGCTGGCGCTGCCCGCCGGAGAGCCGCCCGTAGTCCCGCTCCGCGAGATCGCCGATGCCGAGCCGGGCGAGCGCCGCCTCCGCCGCCGCCCGGTCCGCCGCGCCCGGTTGCGCGAAGGGGCCGAGCCGCGCCGTCCGCCCCATCAGCACGATCTCGCGGGCCGGATAGGGGAAGGGCGGCGCATGGGCCTGGGGCACATAGGCGATCCGCCGGGCGATCTCGGCGCGCGAGAGCCGGGAGAGGTCCGCGCCGCCGATCCGCACCCGCCCGCCGAGCGCGGGGATGAGGCCGAGAAGCGTGCGGAAGAGCGTGGTCTTGCCGCAGCCATTGGGCCCGAGCAGGCAGAGGATCTCGCCGGGGCCGAGGCCGAGCGAGATCCCCCGCCCGATCTCCGCCCGCCCGTGCCCGATCGCGAGCCCCTCCGCCTCGAGCCTCACGACCAGGCCCTGCGCCCGCGCGCGAGCAGCCAGACGAAGAAGGGCGCGCCGATCACCGCCGTCAGGATGCCGAGCGGCACCTCCGTCGCCGCGACGGTCCGCGCCAGCGTGTCGACGACCAGGAGATAGCCCGCCCCGATCGCCGCCGAGACCGGCAGGAGCCGCCCGAAGCCAGGCCCGACCAGCATCCGCGCGATATGCGGGATGACCAGCCCGACCCAGCCGATCACCCCCGCGATGGCCGTCACGCTCGCCGTGACCAGCGTCGCCGCGGCGACGGTGAGGAGGCGGAGCCGACCGGCATCGACCCCGAGCGCGCGCGCCTCCTCGTCGCCCATCGCCAGCACGTTGATCCGCCAGCGCAGGAGCGCGAGCAGCCCGAGGCCGAGGACGACCGGCGGAAGCGCCGGGAGGACGTCGGCCCCGGTGGTCGCGGCGAGCGAGCCGAGCAGCCAGAAGGTGATCGCGGGGAGCTGGTCGTAGGGGTCCGCGAGCACCTTGACGAGCGAGGTGGCGGCGCCCGCGAGGGCGCCCACCACCACCCCCGTCAGCACGAGGATCAGCGTCGGGTCCCCCTGGCGCACCGCCGAGGCCACCACCCAGACGAGCGCCACCGCCGCGAGCCCCCCCGCGAAGGCCGCCGCCTGGATGCCGACCACGGGAAGCGACAGGAAGATCCCGAGCACCGCCCCGAGCCCCGCCCCCGCCGAGACGCCGAGGATGTCCGGCGAGACGAGCGGGTTGCGGAAGAGCGCCTGATAGGCCGCCCCCGCCGCCGCCAGCGCTGCACCGACGAGGAGCGCCGCCAGCACCCGCGGCAGCCGCAGGCCGAGCACGACGACCGCGGCCTGCCCCTCGCCCGCACCGAGGAGCGCGGCGAGCACCTCTCCCGGCGCGAGCGGATAGGGCCCGAGCATCAGCGCGCCGAAGGCGAGGAGGGCGAGCGCCCCCGCGAGCCCGGCCCAGAGCGGCAGCCCCGCGGCGAGCGCCGCGCGCGCGGCACTCACCGCGGCGGATCCCCGGCGGCCCAGTCGATCAGCGCATCCAGCCGGGCCTCGTCGAGCTCGACCTGATAATAGAGCGCATAGTGCCGGCGCACCGCCTCGCGCAGATCGCCCTCCCAGCGCTCCGGCCAGAACACCGAGGCCAGCCATTTGAGCCCGATCATCCGGTTGATCGAGGGCGGGCGGTCGATCCACCCGAAGGGCACCGAGGGGGCGAGATACAGCCGCCCCCGCCGCACCGCCTCGATGCCGGCCCAGAGCGGGTCGTCCTGCACGGCGCGGTAGAACTCCGGGCTCCAGGTGACGATGGTGTCGGGGTTCGCCACGATCACCTGCTCGATCGAGGCCTGCACGATGCGCCCGCGCCCGGGCGCGTCGGCGACGTTGATGGCGCCCGCGCGCTCCAGGATCTCGGTGTTAATCGAGCCGCGGGTGCCGGTCTCGAGCCCCGAGGGCCCGCGCGCGAGATAGACGCGGGGGCGGGCGTTCTCCGGCACCTCGGCGAGGATGCGGTCGATCTCCGCGAGCGTGCCCTCCACATCGGCCGCGAGCCGTTCGGCGCGCTCCTCGACGCCGAGGATCTCGCCCATCAGCCGGAGCGCCGCCGCGGTCGCCTCGAAGCGCCCGTCGATCAGCACGTACGGGATCCCGGTCTGCGCCTGCACCCGGTTCGCGAGATCGACGTAGGTGTCGCGCACCGAGCCGAAATCGAGGATGAGGTCGGGCTCCGCCGCGATCACCCGCTCGAGATTGGCCTCGCCGCCGCGCCCGGTGAGCCGGCCGGTCTCTGGCAGGTCGCGATAGGGGGGCGCGATATAGGGCCGCTCGCTCTCGCGCAGCGCCCGCGGCCAGCCGACCATCGTCTCGGGCGCGAGGACGTAGAGGAAGATCGCCGCCGGCGGGCCCGCGGCGAAGACGGTCTCGATGCGCTCGGGCACCTCGACCGCGCGCCCGGCGCTGTCGGTCACCATCCGGGCCGGGGCGGGCAGGGCGAGGCAGGCGGCGAGGGCGGCGGCGATCCAGAGGCTCGGGCGCATGGCGGGGCTCCTTTCCAGACGCCGCCATCAGGCCACAAGCGCCGCGCCCGGACAATGGCCGGTGCGTGCCGCTCGGCGGGAGGGTTTTCCATATGCGATTGCGCAGGCGCCGGGCGATGTGCTTGTCTCTTGGGCAGAACGCGGGGCGGCAGACCCCGCCCTGGGAGCGCAACGGGTCCGGGAGGCGCGGCCGGTGTCGGACGCCGAGACCGAGACAGCGAAGAGCACGCCGCTGACGGCGCTGATGCGCCGGCACGGGGGGAAGATCGTGTCCTTCGCGGGCCATGCGCTGCCGGTGAGCTTCCCGTCCGGCATCGTCGCCGAGCACCGCCACACCCGCGAAGCCGCGAGCCTCTTCGACGTCTCCCATATGGGCCAGATCGCGCTCCGCCCCCGCGACGGGGAGATCGCCACCGCGCAGGCCGCGCTCGAGCGGCTGGTGCCGGGCGACATCCTCGGCCTCGCGCCCGGGCGGCAGCGCTACACGCTCCTCACCTCGCCCGAGGGCGGCATCCTCGACGATCTGATGGCCGCCAATCTCGGCGACCGGCTCGTCCTCGTGGTCAATGCCGCCCGCGCCGAGGCCGATCTCGCCCATATCGCGGAGGGGATCGGGCCGGGCGTCGCCGTCGAGCGGCTCGGCGCGCGCGCGCTCCTCGCGCTGCAGGGGCCGGAGGCTGCGGGCGCGCTCGCCACCCTCTGCCCGGAGGCGCCCGGCATGGCCTTCCTCGAGGCGCGCGAGGCGGCGGTGGCGGGGGCGCCGGCGTTCCTCTCGCGCTCCGGCTATACGGGCGAGGACGGCTTCGAGATCTCCCTGCCGGCGGAGGCCGCCGAGGCGGTGGCGGAGCGGCTCCTGGCCATCGAGGCGGTCGCGCCTGCGGGCCTCGGCGCGCGCGACACGCTCAGGCTCGAGGCCGGGCTCTGCCTCCACGGCGCCGATATCGGGCCGGAGACGTCGCCCGCCGAGGCCGCGCTCGGCTGGACCGTCGCCCGCGCCCGGCGCGAGGGGGGCGCGCGGGCAGGGGGCTTCCCGGGGGCTGCGCGCATCCTCGCCGAGATCGCCGAGGGGCCCCGGCGCCGGCGCGTCGGGCTCCTGCCCGAGGGGCGGGCGCCGCTGCGCGCGGGCGCCGCGCTCTTCGCCGGGGAGCGCGGGGCGGAGGAGGGCGGGGCGGTCGGCCGCGTCACCTCCGGGGGCTTCGCACCGAGCCTCTCCCGGCCCGTCGCCATGGGCTACGTCCCCGCCCGCCTCGCCGCCCCAGGCACCCGGATCGGGGCAGAGCTTCGCGGGCGCCGCCTCGGCGTCGAGGTCGCGGCCCTGCCTTTCGTCCCCCCGAAGAGACCGAAACCCTGAGGTGATCCCGATGTTGCGCTACACTCCCGACCACGAATGGCTGCGCCCGGAGGGCGATCTCGTCACCGTGGGCATCACGGCCCATGCCGCCGAGCAGCTCGGCGACCTCGTCTTCATCGAGCTGCCCGAGATCGGGCGCGAGGTGACCCAGGGCGAGGAGATCGTCGTCATCGAGTCGGTCAAGGCCGCCTCCGACATCCGCGCCCCGGTGGACGGCACCATCGTCGAGGCCAACCAGGCGGTGGTGGAGGATCCGAGCCTCGGCAATTCGGACCCCACGGGCGCGGGCTGGTTCTTCCGCATCCGCCCGGCCGAGGGGGCGACGATCGAGGGCTATATGGACGAGGCGGCCTATCGCGAGACGATCGAGGCGGAGGGATGAGCGCCGTGCCGACCGACTATCTGCCCTACGATTTCGCCAATCGCCGCCATATCGGCCCCTCGCCCGACGAGATGGCGGAGATGCTCCGCGTCGTCGGCATCGCGAGCCTCGACGAGCTGATCGACCGCGCGGTCCCCGCCGAGATCCGCCAGGCCGCGCCGCTCGACTGGGGCCCTCCGCTCTCCGAGCGCGAGATGCTCCACCGGATGCGGCGCACGGCGGAGAAGAACCGGGTGCTGACTTCGCTGATCGGGCAGGGCTTCCACGGCACCGTCACCCCGCCCGCGATCCAGCGCAACATCCTGGAGAACCCGGCCTGGTATACCGCCTACACCCCCTACCAGCCGGAGATCGCGCAGGGCCGGCTCGAGGCGCTCTTGAACTTCCAGACCATGGTGCGCGACCTCGCCGGGCTCGAGATCGCCAACGCCTCGCTCCTCGACGAGGCGAGCGCGGCGGCCGAGGCGATGACCATGGCCCACCGCGTCGCCAAATCGCAGGCGGGGGCCTTCTTCGTCGATGCCGGCTGCCATCCGCAGACCCTCGCGGTGCTCGACACCCGCGCGGGGCCGCTCGGGCTCGAGCTCGTCGTCGGCGATCCGTTCCGCGATCTCGACCCGGCCCGGGTCTTCGGCGCGCTGTTCCAGTATCCCGGCACGGAGGGCCATGTCCGCGATTTCTCCGGGCCCATCGCCGCGCTCCATGGCGCGGGTGCGGTGGCCTGCATGGCGGCCGACCCGATGGCGCTCGCCCTCCTCAAATCGCCGGGCGAGATGGGGGCGGACATCGCCGTCGGCTCGACCCAGCGCTTCGGCGTGCCCATGGGCTTCGGCGGGCCGCATGCGGCCTATATCGCCACGCGCGAGGCCTACAAGCGGGCGCTGCCGGGGCGGATCGTCGGCGTCTCGGTCGATGCCCGCGGCAACCGCGCCTACCGCCTCGCGCTGCAGACCCGCGAGCAGCACATCCGCCGCGAGAAGGCGACCTCGAACGTCTGCACGGCGCAGGCGCTGCCCGCCGTCATCGCCTCGATGTATGCGGTGTTTCACGGGCCGAAGGGGATCGCGGCGATCGCCCGGCGCATCCATGCCAAGACCGTGCGCCTCGCGGAGGGGCTCGAGCGGCTCGGCTTCCGCGTCGAGCCGGAGGCGTTCTTCGACACGGTGACGGTCGAGGTCGGCCCGCTCCAGGGGGTGATCCTCGAGGCCGCCCGGCGCGAGGGGGTGAACCTGCGCAAGATCGGCGCCGGGCGCATCGGCATCACGCTCGACGAGCGCACGCGCCCCCCGATTCTCGAGGCGGTTTGGCGCGCCTTCGGGGGCGATCTCCGCGCCGGCGATTTCGCGGGGGCCGAGCGACTGCCCGAGGGGCTCCTGCGCGACTCCGCGTATCTCACGCATCCGGTCTTCCACATGAACCGCGCCGAGTCGGAGATGACGCGCTACATGCGCCGCCTCGCCGACCGCGACCTCGCGCTCGACCGGGCGATGATCCCGCTCGGCTCCTGCACCATGAAGCTCAACGCCACCGCCGAGATGATGCCGATCACCTGGCGCGAGTTCGCGGGGCTGCACCCCTATGTCCCGGAGGACCAGGCGGCGGGCTATCGCGAGCTGATCGACGACCTCTCCGCGAAGCTCTGCGCGATCACCGGCTACGACGCGATCTCGATGCAGCCGAATTCCGGCGCGCAAGGGGAGTATGCCGGGCTGCTGACGATCCGGCGCTACCATGCCGCCCGCGGGGAGGGGCACCGCGATGTCTGCCTGATCCCGACCTCGGCGCACGGCACCAACCCCGCCTCGGCGGTGATGGCGGGGATGCGGGTGGTCACCGTCGGCGCGAGCGAGACCGGCGACATCGACCTGGCCGAGTTCCGCGAGAAGGCCGAGGCCCATGCCGAGCGCCTCGCCGCCTGCATGATCACCTATCCCTCGACCCACGGCGTCTACGAGGAGACGGTGCGCGAGATCTGCCGGACGACGCACGAGAGCGGCGGGCAGGTCTATCTCGACGGGGCCAATCTGAACGCGCTCGTCGGCCTCGCCCGGCCCGGGGATTTCGGCGCGGATGTGAGCCATCTGAACCTGCACAAGACCTTCTGCATCCCCCATGGCGGGGGCGGTCCCGGCATGGGGCCGATCGGGGTGAAGGCCCATCTCGCGCCCTATCTGCCGGGCGACCCGCGCGAGGGCCGCGGCTCCGGCGCCGTGGCGGCGACCGCGGAGGGCTCGGCCTCCATCCTGCCGATCTCCTGGGCCTATTGCCTGATGATGGGGGGCGCGGGGCTCGCCCAGGCCACCAAGGTCGCGGTGCTCTCGGCCAACTACCTCGCCCGCCGGCTCTCCGAGGGCTATCCGGTGCTCTTCGCCTCGCGCGAGGGGCTGGTGGCCCACGAATGCATCCTCGACCCGCGCGGCTTCCAGAAATCCGCGGGCGTCACCGTGGACGACATCGCCAAGCGGCTGATGGATTGCGGCTTTCACGCGCCGACGATGAGCTGGCCGGTGCCGGGCACGTTGATGATCGAGCCGACCGAGAGCGAGACCAAGGCCGAGCTCGACCGCTTCGTCGCCGCGATGATGGGCATCCGCGAGGAGATCCGCGCGATCGAGGAGGGGCGGTCGGACCGCGCCGACAACCCCCTGAAGAACGCGCCCCACACGGTGGAGAACCTCGTCGCCGACTGGATCCACCCCTACAGCCGCGAGGCCGCCTGCTTCCCGCCGGGCGCCTTCCGGGTCGACAAATACTGGGTGCCGGTCAACCGCGTCGACAACGCCTATGGCGACCGCCACCTCGTCTGCGCCTGCCCGCCGGTGGAGGATTATGCCGAGGCGGCGGAGTAGAGCCTCCCACTGTGCGGAAACGCCGCGGCGGCGCTGGACTTTCCTGTCGGAAGATTCACAATCAGGGCGCTTGAACAGCTCCCACAGCCGACAGGAAGGACTCCCATGCGCCACGCCATGCCCCTCGCCGCCGTCGCCGCCCTCCTCGCCGGGCAGGCCGCCGCCGACACGACCGACGTCACCTGGCGGAACACGGTGACCGTCACCAAGGAGGGGGCGCATTGCGTGGACGACCCCAACTGCTTCAACCGCTACCATCCGGAGATCCCGATGGTCGCGCGCGCGGCGCCGGGGGACGAGATCGTCATCGAGACCCGCGACGCCCTCGACAGCGACCTGACCCTCGACTCGAACGCGGACGACCTCGCCGCCGTGGATCTCAACTACGTCCACCCGATGACCGGGCCGATCCATATCGAAGGGGCGGAGCGGGGCGACGTGATCGCCGTCACGCTCGAGGACATCCAGCCCGACCAATACGGCTACACCGTGATCGTCCCGGGCTTCGGCTTCCTGCGCGACGAGTTCACCGAGCCCTTCCTCGTCAACTGGCGCCTCTCGCGGACCCATGCGGTGTCGGATCAGATGCCGGGGGTCGCCGTGCCCTACGAGGCGTTCCTCGGCTCCGTCGGCACGATGCCGGGCGCGGAGGAGGTCGCGGCCTGGCTCGCGCGGGAGCAGGCGCTCGCCGCCGTCGGCGGGATCGCCCTGCCGCCCCAGCCCGTGGGCGGGCTGCCGGCCGCGGTCTGCGGGCCGGAGGGGAGCCACAAGGACGAGTGCCTGCGCACCGTCCCGCCGCGCGAGAACGGCGGCAACATGGACGTGCAGCAGATGCAGATCGGCACCACGCTGCTCCTGCCCTGCTTCGTGGAGGGCTGCGGGCTCTTCGTCGGCGACGTGCATTATGCGCAGGGCGACGGCGAGGTCTCAGGCACGGCGATCGAGATGGGCGCCGTCGTGCGCCTCAGCGTCGAGGTCCGCAAGGGGCTCGGCTCCGTGATCACCGGGCCCGAGGTCGAGGGCGGCGCGCAGATCAAGGCGATCGAGCCCTCGAAGTTCTACCAGACCGTCGGCCTGCCGCTCAAAGCCGCCGGCGAGGTGCCGCCGACCCACACCTATCTCGACAGCGCCGTCATCGCCGATCTCACCAACATGTCCGAGGATCTGATGGTCGCCGCCCGCGACGCGCTTTCGCGGATGCTCGACTATATCGAGCGCACCCACGGGCTGACCCGGGAGCAGGCCTATGTGCTCGCCTCCGTCGCCGTCGATCTGCGCATCGGGCAGGTGGTGGACGTGCCGAACTACGTCGTGACCGCGGTGCTCAACGAGGACGTGTTCGCGGAATGAGCGGGGGGATCACCCGGCGCGCGGCGCTCGCGGGGGGGCTCGCCGCCCTCGCCGGCGCCGCGGCGGCCCACACGCCCTATCGGCAGTGGGTCGTCTACCGCAAGACGCATCTGATGATCGGCGCCCATCGGGGCGATGCGGCGGGCTATGCGCGCGCCAAGGCGGTGGCCGAGCATCTCGCCGAGCGGCTGCCCGCCTCGCGCGCCCGCGTCGCCCGGGCGCCGGCGGCGAGCCGGCTCGCGGGGCTCCTCGCCACCGGACAGCTCGACATCGCCGTGCTCGATGCGCTGACCGCGCAGGCGATGGCCGTGGGGGCGGACGTCTTCTTGGCCTATGGCGCGCTCGAGCTCGCCACCCTCGCGATGCTGCCGGGCGGGCGCGTCCTCGCCGCCCATGCCCGCTTCCCCGAGCGCCACGGCGCGCAGCTCGCCGAGGCGCTTCTCGGCAGCGATCTCGCGCCGCTGTCCGAGCAGCCCGCGCGCCCGCCGCTGCCCTGGCGCGCGGAGGCCCTGGCCCGGCTCCCGGGCTGAGCCGGGGCGGATGCGGCGCTGCGGTATGGAGGCCATTGACAGGCGTTCATCCCCCGGCAAGGGTTGCATGATGACCCTGCCAGACGCGCCCATCCGGCCCCCCCGCCGGCTTCCGCGACGCCCCCCCGGGGCCACGCTGCGCGCCGGGGGCCTGACGATGCCCCGCTGGGCGCGCGCCTATGTCCGCTGGGTGGACGGGCTCAACCGCCGGATCGGGCGGGTCGCGATGTATCTCCTCTTCGCGATGATGGGGATCCTGCTCTGGTCGATCGTCTCCAAGGCGGCCTTCACCCCCTCGCTCTGGACGCTCGAGATGGCGCAGTTCACGCTCGTGGCCTACTGGATGTTCGGCGGGCCCTATTCGCTGCAGATGGGCAGCCATGTGCGCATGGATCTCGCCTATGGCAGCTGGAGCGCGCGCCGGCGCGCCTGGTTCGACGCGATCACCATCTTCGCCCTCGTCTTCTACCTCGCGCTCTTCCTCTATGGCGGGATCTCGTCGACCGCCTATGCGCTCGGCTATTTCGGGCAGGAGCCGTTCGCCTTCTTCGCCGGTCTCGCCTGGACGGCGGTGACCGAGGGGCCGCAGGCGGCGGCGGACGGGCTCGGCACGCTCGAGCGGTCCTATTCGATCTGGCGCCCGCTCATGTGGCCGATCAAGGCGCTGATGTGCCTCGCGGCGGTGCTGATGCTCCTGCAGGCCGTGTCGCTCTTCCTGCGCGACGTGGCCGAGATCCGCGGCGAGGAGATCTGACATGTCCTACGAGGCGATCGCGCTCACGATGTTCGCCTCGATGATGGCGATGCTGCTGACCGGACAGCGGGTGTTCGCGGTGATCGGCTTCGTCGCGGTGGTCGCCGCGCTCGCGCTCTATGGCGAGGGGGGCGGGCAGTTCGCCTTCACCGCGGCGATGAAGGCGATGAAGTGGTATCCGCTGCTCACGCTGCCGATGTTCATCTTCATGGGCTACGTCCTCTCCGAGAGCCGCCTCGCCGACGATCTCTACCGGATGTTCCATGTCTGGATGGGCCCTGTCCCCGGCGGCCTCGCGATCGGGACGATCGGGCTCATGGTGCTGATCTCGGCGATGAACGGGCTCTCTGTCGCGGGCATGGCGATCGGGGCGACCATCGCGCTGCCCGAGCTGCTGCGCCGGGCCTACGACAAGAAGATGGTCACCGGGGTGATCCAGGCGGGCTCCTCGCTCGGCATCCTGGTGCCGCCCTCCGTCGTGCTCGTGCTCTACGCGATCATCGCGCGCCAGCCGGTCGGGCAGCTCTGGCTCGCGGGGATCCTGCCCGGGCTGATGATGGCCGCGCTCTTCGTCCTCTATATCTGGCTGCGCTGCCGGCTTCAGCCGCAGCTCGGCCCCCCGCTCGCGGAGGCCGAGCGCGCCCAGATCCCGCGGGCGGAGAAATACCGGCTGCTCCTCGCGGGGGTGCTGCCGCTCGCGATCTTCGCGGCGATGATGGTGCCCTTCGTCAACGGCTGGACCTCGCTGGTGGAGAGCTCGGTGATCGGGGCGCTGACGGCGCTTCTGGCCGCGATCCTCAAGGGGCGGCTGACGCGGGAGGTGTTCGAGCGCTCGGTGCGCAACACGCTCGGCATCTCCTGCATGTTCATGTGGATCATCGTCGCCGCGCTCTGCTTCGGGGCGGTGTTCGACGGGCTCGGCGCGGTGCGCGCCATCGAGGGGCTCTTCGTCGAGGAGCTCGGGCTTTCCCCCTGGATGATCCTGATCCTGATGCAGCTTTCCTTCCTGCTGCTCGGGACCTTCCTCGACGACACGGCGATGCTCGTGATCGTCGCGCCGCTCTACGTGCCCCTCGTCGGCAGCCTCGGCTTCGATCTGATCTGGTATGGGGTGCTCTACACCATCACCTGCCAGATCGCCTACATGACCCCGCCCTTCGGCTACAATCTCTTCCTGATGCGGGCCATGGCGCCGCCGGAGATCTCGATCGGCGACATCTACACGTCGATAATCCCCTTCGTCGGCGTTATGGTTTGCGCGCTGGCGCTCGTCATGGCGTTCCCGGAGATCGCGCTGTGGCTGCCCAACACCGTCTACGGCAAGTGAGAGGAAACCCCCGGGCCGCGGGCGGCAGACAAGACCAACAGAGAGGTATATCCATGACTTCGAGACGCTCCTTCCTCCGCACCGCCGGCATCGGCGCCGCCGGCGCCGCGACGCTCGCGGCCCCCAATGTACGCGCGCAGTCCCCGCTCCGGCTCAGGCTCCAGACCTATGCGGGCCCGGCCCTCGCCGAGCATGTGACGAAGCCGATCGTCGACTACATCAACGCCGCCGGGAACGGCGAGATCGAGGTGGAGATGTATACTGCCGATCAGCTCGTCCCCACCGGCGAGCTCTTCCGCGCCATGCAGACCGGCACCATCGACATGGTGCATTCCGACGACGACTCGATGAACTCGCCGACCCCGGTGCGCCATTTCGGCGGCTACTTCCCGATGGCGACCAAGCACGCCCTCGACGTGCCCGTGCTCTTCAAGCAATACGGCCTCGCCGAAATCTGGCGCGAGGAATACGAGAAGGTCGGCGTCGCCTGGCTCTCCGCCGGCGGGCAGGACCCCTGCAACTTCAACACCAAGCGCCCGCTGCGCAGCCTCGCCGATCTCGAGGGCCTGCGCCTCTACACCTTCCCGACGGCGGGCCGCTTCCTCGCCCGCTTCGGCGTGATCCCGGTGCAGATCCCCTATGAAGATGCCGAGGTCGCGGTGCAGACGGGCGAGCTCGACGGCATGGCCTGGTCCGGCATCACCGAGGACTACACCGTCGGCTGGGCGGACGTGACCGACTATTTCTGCACCAACAACATCTCGGGCGCCTGGATCGGCTCGTTCTACTGCAACGCCAGCCGCTGGGGCGAGATCCCGGACCATCTGAAGCAGCTCATCCTCGCCGCCGTGGAGGCCGGGCACTTCTACCGCAACCAGTGGTATTGGGGCGGCGAGGCCAAGCTCCGCGCCGAGGGCACCAAGCTCGAGCTCACCTCGATCCCGGCGGAGGAGTGGAAGCAGGTCGAGGACGCCGCCACCGAGTTCTGGGACGAGATCGCCGAGGAGGGCGAGACCGCGGCCAAGCTCGTCGGCATCTTCCGCCGCTACAACGAGATCATCGCCCAGGCGGGGCCGCCCTACTCCTTCGGCTGATCCGCGCATCCCGGGGGCGCGCCCGCGCCCCCGCCCCCCTCCTGGAGACCTCCCATGCCCGGCAATCTCACCCTCGAGGCCCTCGAGGCCGCCGTCGCCACCGGCGACATCGACACCGTCGTCATGGCCCAGATCGACATGCAGGGCCGGCTGATGGGCAAGCGCGTCCATGCCGTCCATTTCCTCGAGAGCGCGGTCGAGGAGACCCATTCCTGCAATTATCTCCTGACGGTCGATTACGAGATGGAGCCGGTGCCGGGCTACGCCTCCGCCTCCTGGGAGAAGGGCTATGGCGACTACGTGATGCGCCCCGATCTCTCCACGCTGCGCCGAACCCCCTGGATGGAGGGCACGGCGCTCGTGCTCTGCGACCTCTACGACCATCACGGCCATGCGGAGGTGCCGGTCTCCCCTCGCGCGATCCTCAAGCGCCAGGTCGCCCGCCTCGCCGAGCGCGGCCTCGCCGCCATGATGGCCTCCGAGCTCGAGTTCTACCTCTTCCGCGACAGCTTCGAGGAGGCGCTCGCCAAGGGCTATCGCGGGCTCCAGCCCATCGCGCCCTACAACGAGGATTACCACGTCTTCCAGACCGCCAAGGAGGAGGGGGTGATGCGGGCGATCCGCAACGGCCTCTTCGCCGCCGGCGTTCCGGTGGAGAACTCCAAGGGCGAGGCCTGGGCCGGGCAGGAGGAGATCAACGTCCGCTATTCCGACGCCCTCGACGCCGCCGACACCCACGCCATCGTGAAGAACGCGGTGAAGGAGATCGCCTGGACCAAGGGCCACGCCGTCACCTTCATGGCGAAATACGACTATGCGGCCGCCGGGGCCTCCTGCCACATCCACCAGTCGCTCTGGGAGGAGGACCGCCCGGCCTTCCACGACGCGGGCGCGGCGCACGGCATGTCGGAGACGATGCGGAGCTATCTCGCGGGGCTGCTCGCCCATTCCGCCGAGACCACGCTCTTCCTCGCGCCCAACATCAACTCCTACAAGCGCTTCCAGGCCGGCACCTTCGCCCCCACCAAGGCGGTCTGGAGCCTCGACAACCGCACCGCGGGCTACCGCCTCTGCGGCGAGGGGTCCAAGGCCGTGCGCGTCGAGAACCGGATCGGGGGGGCGGATCTCAACCCCTATCTCGCCTTCGCATCCCAGATCGCCGCGGGGCTCGCCGGGATCGAGGGGGGCTACCGGCTCGACCCGCCCTTCGAGGGCGACGCCTATGCCCGCCCGGGCCCCTCGATCCCGACGACGCTGCGCGAGGCGGCCGAGATCGCCGCGGGCTCGGAGATGCTGAAGGCCGCCCTCGGCGAGGAGGTGCTGGCGCATTACGTCCACGCCGCGCGCTGGGAGCAGATCGAATACGACCGCCGGGTCACCGATTGGGAGATCGCCCGCGGCTTCGAGCGCGGCTGAGCCGCCCGCCCTCTGGCCAGAGCGCCCCGGCGCGTGCTTTATCGGGGGCGAAGCCCGACCGCCGAGGACAGCCCATGACCACCCTCACCTGCCGCTCCCCGATCGACGGATCGGTCGTCGCCGAGCGCGAGGCGCTCTCCCTCGAGACCGCCCGCGAGCGGATCGCCCGCGCCCGGGCCGCCCAAGCCGCCTGGGCCGCGCGGCCCTTGGCAGAGCGCGTCGCGATCCTCGAGGCCGGCACCGCGCGGCTCACCGCCATGGCGGACGCCGTGCCCGAGCTCGCCCGCATGATGGGCCGCCCGGTGCGCTATGGCGGCGAGTTCGGTGGCGTGGCGGAGCGGGCGGAGCATATGTGCGCCATCGCGGAGGCCGCCCTCGCACCGCAGGTCGTCGAGTCCTCCGCCCGCTTCGAGCGGCGGATCGAGCGCGAGCCGCACGGGGTCTGCCTCGTCATCGCCCCCTGGAACTATCCCTACATGACGGCGATCAACGCCGTGGTCCCGGCGCTCGCCGCGGGCAATGCGGTGCTGCTCAAGCCCGCCACGCAGACGCTCCTCACCGCCGAGCGCATGGTCGCGGCCTATACGGAGGCCGGCCTGCCCGCGGAGCTTTTCCAGCCGCTCTTCGCGAGCCACGAGACCACCGAGGCGCTGATCTCCGCCCGCGCGGTGGACGTCGTCTCCTTCACCGGCTCCGTCGAGGCCGGGCGGCGGATCGAGCGCGCGGCGGCCGGCACCTTCCTGCCCCTCGGGCTCGAACTGGGCGGCAAGGATCCGGGCTATGTCCGCGCCGATGCCGATCTCGACGCGGCGGTCGAGGGGCTTATGGACGGGGCGATGTTCAACTCCGGCCAGTGCTGCTGCGGGATCGAGCGGATCTATGTCGCGCGGCCGCTCTTCGCGGCCTTCGTCGAGAAGGCGGTGGCCTGGACCCGCAAGCTGCGCCTCGGCGACCCGCTCGATCCGGAGACCTCGCTCGGCCCGATGGCCCATCCCCGCTTCGCCGCGGTCGTGCGCGCGCAGATCGCCGAGGCGGTGGATCAGGGCGCCCGGGCCCTGATCGACCCCGCCGAGTTCCCCGCCGACGACGGCGCGGCCTATCTCGCGCCGCAGGTGCTCGTCGACGTCACCCACGAGATGCGGGTGATGCGCGAGGAGAGCTTCGGCCCCGTCGTCGGGATCATGGCCGTCGAGGACGACGCGGAGGCCGTGCGCCTGATGAACGACAGCCCCTACGGTCTCACCGCCGCGATCTTCACCGCCGATGCGGAGGCCGCGCACCGGATCGGCCGGGAGATCGAGACCGGCACCGTCTTCATGAACCGCTGCGACTATCTCGACCCCGCGCTCTGCTGGACCGGGTGCAAGGACACCGGCCGGGGGGCGGCGCTCTCGACCCTCGGCTATCTCTCGCTCACGCGCCCGAAGTCCTATCATCTGAGGAAGCCCGCCCCATGACCGCGCCCACCGCCACCTGGTCCTACCCCACCGCCATCCGCTTCGGCGCCGGCCGCATCGCGGAGCTGCCAGAGGCCTGCGCCGCGGCGGGGATCGCGCGGCCCCTCCTCGTGACCGACCGGGGACTCGCGGCGCTGCCGGTCACCGAGCGGGCGCTCGCGATCCTCGACGGTGCGGGGCTCGGCGCCGCGGTGTTCTCGGAGGTCGACGCCAACCCGACCGACGCCAATCTCGCCGCGGGGATCGAGGTCTTCCGCGCGGGCGGGCATGACGGGGTGGTGGCCTTCGGCGGCGGCTCGGCGCTCGATCTCGGCAAATGCGTCGCCTTCCAGGCCGGGCAGTCCCGCCCGGTCTGGGATTTCGAGGATATCGGCGACTGGTGGACGCGGGCCGACGCCGCCGCCATCGCCCCCGTCGTCGCGGTGCCGACGACGGCGGGCACGGGCTCGGAGGTCGGCCGCGCGGGCGTGCTGACGAATTCCGAGACCCACACCAAGAAGGTGATCTTCCACCCCAAGATGCTGCCCGCGCAGGTGATCTGCGATCCCGAGCTCACCGTCTCCATGCCCCCGCCCGTGACCGCGGGGACGGGGATGGACGCGCTCGCCCATTGCCTCGAGGCCTATTGCAGCCCGCATTACCACCCGATGTCGGCGGGGATCGCGCTCGAGGGGCTGCGGCTCGTCAAGGAGTATCTCCCGCGCGCCTTCGACGACGGCGAGGATCTCGAGGCGCGGGCGCAGATGATGAGCGCGGCGGCGATGGGCTCGGTCGCCTTCCAGAAGGGGCTCGGCGCCGTGCATGCGCTCTCCCACCCGGTCGGCGCGCTCTATGGGACGCATCACGGGACGACGAACGCCGTGGTGATGCCGACCGTGCTGCGCTTCAACCGGGTCGCCATCGAGGACCAGATGTCCCGCGCGGCCGGCTATCTGGCGATCGAGGGCGGGCTCGACGGGGTGATCGCCTGGGTCGAGAGCCTGAACCGGCGCTTCTCGATCCCGGAACGGCTCTCCGCCCTCGGGGTCGATCGCGAGCGCATCGCCGAGATGGCCGCCATGGCGGTGGTCGACCCGACGGCGGGGGGCAACCCGCTCCCGCTCACCGAGGAGATCGCGGCCGAGCTCTACGACCGGGTGATCTGAGCCCCTTGAAAAACCGCCCGCGCTGTCCGACCATCGGGCCGCGACAGGCATGGGGGGAGGCATGGCGCGGAATTGGGCGCTTCTGGGCTCGGCGGCCGCATTCGCGGTCTTCGCGGGCAATGTGAGCCTCGGCGCCTTCGGGCCGGGGCCGGTGCTGGGCGACGTCCTGGAAATGCTCGCCTTGTTCGTCTCCTGCGTGCTATTCGTCGTGGCGGCGCTCGCAGCCGAGCGCCGGGCCCATCTGAGCCGCAACGACAAGGGGCAATGACCCCGACAGGGAGGAGACCAGGATGACCCACGGAGATCGCTCCGTCGGGCGCGCGGAGGCCGACACGCTCGCCTCCGAGGAGCGCCGCAATTTCCTCAAGATCGCGGGCACCACCGGCTTCACCGCCGCCGTGGTCGCCGGCGCCGCGGGCACGCTCGGCTCGACCGAGGCCGCCGCGCAGACCGCGCGCGAGGAGCGCGAGCGCGAGGCCGCCGCCGAGCAGACGCTGACGCTCGCGACCGAGTATGTCATCGGGACGACGCGCAGCTACCCGATGATGCAGCTCGACTTCAAGGAGAACATCCAGAACGCCTCCAACGGGCGGATCTATGTGCGCCTGCAGCCCGGCGGGCAGCTCGGCGTGGGCTCGGCGCTCGCGCAGAAGGTGCAGGCGGGCACGGTGCAGGCGGGGCAGTTCTCGCTATCCAACTTCGCGCCCTTCGCCCCTGCGGTGGATCTGATCAACCTCCCCTATTTCTGCGGCGCCAACCAGCGCTTCGTGAACCTCGTGACCTCCGATGTCTGGGCCGCGGAGGTGAACACCCGCGTCGAGGCCAAGGGCTTCAAGCCGCTCTTCTATTTCTGCATCGACCCGCGCGTCGTCGCGGTGCGTAGGGGCGCGGGCGATCCGGTTCTCACGCCCGCCGACATGGCCGGCATCAAGTTCCGCGTGCCGGGCTCCAAGATGCTGCAGCAATACTACCGGATGATCGGCGCGAACCCGACGCCGGTGGCCTGGGGCGAGACGCCCTCGGCGATCAAGCAGGGGGTGGCGGACGCGCTCGACCCCGCCGTCGGCGCGCTCTATGCCTTCGGCTTCAAGGACATCCTCAGCCACGTCACCTTCACCCAGGCGGTGCCGGACAGCCAGTCCTACGCCTGCAACCTCGAGTGGTTCGAGAGCCTCGACGGCGCGCTCCAGGAGGCGATGATGTGGGCCTCGGAGATGACCTTCCACCAGAACCTCGCCAAGGTGCCCTCGGCGCGGGCCTTCGCCATGGCGGAGATGCGCAAATCCGGCGTCGAGTTCCACTCGCTCACCGAGGACCAGCTCGCCGAATGGCAGGAGGCCGGCGGCTATCAGCGCGCGGAGTGGGACCCGTTCAAGGCGGAACTCGCGGGCTCGATGGAGACCTTCGACAAGCTCGTCGAGGCCGCCGACACCCGCGGGCGCTACTACGTCCACGACGCGTGACCGGCCCGGGGGGCCGCGCGCCGGCCCCCCGCATCCCCCATGCTCGAGACCCTCGACCGCAATATAGAGCGCTGGGCGCTCCTCGTCTTCTACGTCATGCTGGTGGCCACCATGGCGATCGAGGTGCTGCGCCGCGAGATCTTCGCCTATTCCTCGATCTGGGGGGAGGAGATCGTCCGCTACGCCTTCATCTATCTCGCCTGGATCGGGGCGGCGGCGGCGGTGCGCGACCGGGCGCATATCCGCATCGACGTGATCTATACCGTGCTCGGGCCGCGGGCCAAGGCGGTGCTCTATCTCTTCGGCGATCTGGTGATGCTCGCGGTCGCGGCGGTCGCCTTCTGGTGGTCGCTCGAGACGGTGGGGGTCTCCTGGCGCTTCGGCTCGGTCTCCCATGGGCTCAGGGTCTCCATGGTGTGGTTCCTGATGGCGGTGCCGATCGGCTTCGGGCTGATGATGTTCCGCCTCCTCCAATCCATCCGCCGCGATCTCCGCGATCTCGCGCGCGGCCGGCCGCCCTACGAGGGCGCGCGGCTTTTCGACTGAGGCGCGCAGATGTGGCAGCTCCACCAAGAGCCGGAGATCGGCTGGGACTTCTACGGGCCGGTGATCCTCTTCGCCGTGCTGATCGCGCTCGGCGTGCCGGTATGGGCGGCGATCGGGGCGGCGGCGATCGTCATGCTGATGGTCTCCGGCGTTCTCCCCCTCGCGCTTCTCGGCGAGGCGATGTTCGACGGGATCGACGCCTTCGCCCTCACCGCCATCCCGCTCTTCATCCTGACGGGGGACGTGCTGGTGCGCACCGGGCTCTCCCGGCGCTTCCTCGACGTGGCGGAGGCGCTCACCTGCTGGGCCCGGGGCGGCTTCGGCTCGGCGACGGTGCTGGTCTGCGGCATGTTCTCGGCGATCTCGGGCTCGGATGCGGCGGGCGCCGCCGCGGTCGGGCGGATGACCATCGCGCGCCTCGTCGAGAGCGGCTATCCGAGACCCTACGCCTGCGCGCTCGTCGCCGCGGGGGCGTGCACCGGGATCCTGATCCCGCCCTCCATCGCCTATATCATCCTCGGCCTCGTCCTCGGCATCTCGGCGGCGACGCTCTTCAAGGCGGCGCTGATCCCGGGGCTCCTGATCCTCGGCGCGATCCTGGTGACCAACATCGTGGTCAACCGCCGCTACGCCTACGAAGGCGGCGGGCTCATGACCGTCGGCGAATGGGCCGGCAATCTCGGCCGCGCGCTCGCCCGGGGGTGGTATGCGTTCCTGGTGCCCGGCATCATCTTCTACGGCATCTTCTCGGGCCGCCTCACGCCGACGGAGGCGGGCGCCACGGCGGTCGTCGTCACCATCTTCATCGGCTTCGTGATCGGCACGCTCAGGCTCTCGGATTTCCCGGCGATGCTCGTCTCCTCTGCCAAGGTCTCCGGCGTCATCCTGCCGATCATCGCGATGTCGCTGCCGCTCGCGCAGACCATGGCGGCCCTCGGGGTGCCGCAGGGCTTCGTCGCCGGCGTCACCTCGCTGACCGACGACCCCGTGGGCATCGTCCTCCTGATGATCCTCATTCTGATCGCGGCGGGCTGCGTGATGGAGACGACGCCCAACATCGTGATCCTCGCGCCGATCCTGAAGCCGCTCGCCGACGAGATCGGGATGAACGAGATCCAGTTCTGCGTGATGATGATCACCGCCCTCGGGGTCGGCTTCATCACGCCCCCGCTCGGGCTCAACCTCTTCGTCGTCTCCGGGCTCACGGGCGAGTCGATCCTCAAGATCGCCGTGCGCGCGGTGCCCTTCGTGCTCTCGATGCTGGTGGTGGTGCTCTTCATCGCCTTCGTGCCGAGCCTTTCGACCACGCTCCTGCCGGAGATCTACCGATGAGGGCGCTCCTCTACGAAGCGCCGGAGCGGCTCGCGCTCCGCGAGGTGGCGGAGCCCGCGCCGGCGCCCGGGGAGGCGCTCGTCGCGGTCGAGGCGGTCGGCATCTGCGGCTCGGACATGCACGCCTATCTCGGCCACGATCCGCGCCGCCCGGCGCCCCTGGTGCTCGGCCACGAGGCGGCGGGGCGCGTGCTCGCGGGGGAGGGCCCGGGCCGGCGCGTCGCCGTCAACCCGCTCGTCACCTGCGGGACCTGCCCCGCCTGCCGCGCGGGCCGCGACAATCTCTGCCCGGACCGGCAGATCCTCTCCATGCCCCCGCGCGAGGGCGCCTTCGCCGAGCGCCTCGCGGTCCCCGAGCGCAATCTCGTCACCGTCCCGGAGGGGGTGGCGGCCGAGCACGCGGCGCTCGCCGAGCCCATCGCCTGCGGCTGGCATGCGCTGCGCCTCGCCGCCGCCCGGCTCGACCGGCCGCTGGCGGAGGCGCGGGTGCTGGTGATCGGGGGCGGCGCGATCGGGATCGGGGCCGCGCTCTCGGCCATCGCCCAAGGCGCGCCCGCCCCCTGGATCGCCGAGACCAACCGCCTCCGCCACGCGGCCATCGAGGCCGCGGGGGCCGGGCGCGTCTACGACCCCGCCGCCGCGGCGGGGCCGGGCGAGGGGGCGGCCGATCTCGTCGTCGACGCCGTCGGCCTCCCCGCCACCCGCGCGCTCGCCTGCCGCGCCGCGCGGCCCGGGGGCGAGATCGTCCATATCGGCCTCGGCTCGGCCGAGGGGGGGATCGATGTCCGCCGGCTGACGCTCCAGGAGATCGGCTTCCTCGGCACCTACACCTACACGGCCGAGGATTTCCGCGAGACGGCGCGGGCGATCTTCGAGGGCCGGCTCGGCGCGCTCGACTGGATCGAGCGCCGCCCCCTCGCGGACGGCCCCGCCGCCTTCGCCGAGATCCGCGCGGGCCGGGCGGCCGCGCCCAAGATCGTGCTGATCCCCGGCTGAGCGCCGGACGGGAGATCGGGGCGGCCGGGGGGCCTCTCTCCCGCGCCGACCGAGCCGCCGCCGGCGCCCGCTGTCCGTCCGCCCCAGGCCGGGAGAGCGCAGATCGCGGGCGCGGAGACGGAAACAATATCGGACACTTTATGTCCGTTATTGCCGCAAATCCGGGCACTATGTCGGAAGAACGCAGACGAGTTGCGGACATCTCGCGGAACGGGGCCGGGCGAGCGATGGCGGCGGAGGGCGAGGGCAGGGCGGCGCTGATCCGCATCCGGGGCCGGGTGCAGGGCGTCGGCTTCCGCCCCTATGTGTGGCGGCTCGCGCGCGCGCACGGGCTCCGCGGGAGCGTGCGCAACGACGCCGAGGGCGTGCTGGTCCGGGCCGAGGGGCCGGGGCTCGAGGCCTTCCTCGCCGATCTCCCCTGCCATGCGCCTCCCCTCGCGCGGATCGAGTCGGTGGAGCGGCGCCCGGCTTCTGCGGGCCCCGCGCCCGCGGGTTTCGAGATCGTCGAGACGGCGGGCGGGGCGCCGCGGACCCGGGTGGCCCCCGATGCCCGGCTCTGCGCCGCTTGCGCCGCGGAGATCCGCGACCCGGCCGCCCGTCGCCACCGCCACCCCTTCGCCAACTGCACCGATTGCGGCCCCCGCTTCTCCATCCTCGAGGCCCTGCCCTACGACCGCGCGACGACCACCATGCGGGGCTTCGCGCTCTGCGCGGCCTGCCGGGCGGAGTATGCCGACCCGGCCGACCGGCGCTTCCATGCCCAGCCGATCGCCTGCCCCGACTGCGGTCCGAGGGCTTGGCTCGAGCGGGCGGGGGCGGAGGTGCCGGGCGAGGCGGTGGCGCTCGCGGCGGCAGCGCTCAGAGCCGGGGAGATCGTGGCGATCCGGGGGCTGGGCGGCTTCCACCTCGCCTGCGACGCGACCTGCGAAGCCGCCGTCCGGCGCCTGCGCGCCCGCAAGCGGCGCCCGGCGAAGCCGTTCGCCCTGATGGCCGGCGATCTCGCGACCGTCGCCCGCCATGCCCGGCTCGACGCCGCCGCGGCCGAGGCGCTCGCCTCCCCGGCGGGGCCGATCCTGCTCCTGCCCGCCGAGGGCGCCCCGCTCGCCCCCTCCGTCGCGCCCGGGCAGTGGGCGCTCGGCTGGATGCTGCCGACGACGCCGCTGCATGCGCTCCTGCTCGAGGCTGCGGGCGGACCGCTCGTGATGACCTCTGGCAATCGCTCCGGCGAGCCGCAGGCGACCGGGCTCGCCGAGGCGCGCGCCCGTCTCGGCCCCGTCGCCGACGCCTTCCTGATGCACGACCGCGGGATCGCCCGCCGGCTCGACGATTCGCTCGGGCGGATCGAGGGCGGCCGGCTGCGGCTTCTGCGCCGCGGGCGCGGTCATGCCCCTGCGACGCTGCCGTTGCCCGAGGCGCTCGCCGGGGCCCCTCCGGCCCTCGCCTATGGCGGGCAGCTCAAATCCGCGCTCTGCCTCGCGCGGGAGGGGGCGGCGCTCCTCACCCACCATCTCGGCGATCTCGACGAGGCGCGCACGGCCGAGGAGTTCGCCGCCGCCGACCGGGACTATGCCGCGCTCTTCGACCATGCGCCGGAGATCCTCGCCGTCGATCTCCACCCGGACTACCACGCGACCGCCGCCGGCGCGGCGCGCGCCCGGGCCGAGGGCCTGCCGCTCCATCGCATACAGCACCACCACGCCCATATCGCCGCCGCCATGGCCGAGGCGCTCTGGCCGCCGGAGGCGGGTCCGGTGATCGGCGTCGCGCTCGACGGGCTCGGCCTCGGCCCGGACGGCACGATCTGGGGCGGGGAGTGGCTCCTCGCCGATTATCGCGGGTTCGAGCGGCTGGCCTGGCTCGCGCCCGTGCCCCTGCTCGGCGGGGCCGCGGCGAGCCGGGAGCCCTGGCGCAACCTCCTCGCGCAGCTCGACGCGGCGGGGCAGGGGGCGGCGGCGGAGCGGCTCCTCGCGGGCAAGCCGGTCGCCGCACTCCGCCGGGCCGCGGCGGCGGGGCTCGCGGGGCCACGCACCTCCTCCGCCGGCCGGCTCTTCGACGCGGTCGCCGCGGCCATCGGCCTCGCGCCGGAGCGCCAGAGCCACGAGGGGGAGGCTGCCATGCGCCTCGAGACGGCGGCGCGCAGGGGCCTCGCCGCGGCCCGGCCCTATCCCTTCGCGGAGGCCGGCCCGGCGCTCGACCCGGGCCCGATGTGGGCCGCGCTCCTCGCCGATCTCGACCGGGGCGCACCGCCCGAGCGCATCGCCGCGGCCTTCCATCTCGGCCTCGCCGCCGCCGTGTCGGACCGCGCCCGCCGCCTCGCGCGGGCGACGGGGGCCCGCGCCGTGGCTCTCTCCGGCGGCTGTTTCCAGAACGCGACGCTGCTCGGCCTCTGCCGCGCGCGCCTCGCGGGGGTCGAGCTTCTCGTCCCGGCCGAGGCGCCGGTGAATGACGGCGGCCTCGCGCTCGGCCAGGCGGCCGTGGCCTCCGCCCGCGCGCTCGGCCTCGGCGATCTCCCGGAGACGGGCTCTCACGCATCCGCCTTGTCCTAGATCAAGGCCCGCCCGGTTTTTGCCGGCGACATTGACGTCATCCGGCCCCAGACCGATCGCCCGAAGAGGCGGCGGATCGAACCCTGGGAGACTTTTCGGGCCGGAGCACGAGGCCGCGCGCGCCGCGGGGGGCGAGATCCCCCGGGCGCCGGGAGGTCGGGCATGCATGAGATGGCGCTCTGCGCCGGGATCCTCGAGATCGTCGAAGGTGCCGCGCGGGCCGAGGGCGCACGCCGCGTCACCCGCCTGCGCCTCGAGATCGGCCGCTTCGCCGCGGTGGAGATCGAGGCGCTGCGCTTCGGCTTCGCCATCGCCGCGCGCGGCACGCTCGCCGAGGGCGCGGCCCTCGAGGTGATCGCGCTGCCCGGCCGGGCCGACTGTCTCGACTGCGGCGCCCGGGTCGAGATCGCCGACCGGCTCGACCCGTGCCCGCGCTGCGGCGGCGTCCGGCTCGTGCCCCGAGGGGGCGAGGAGATGCGGATCAAGGACTTGGAGGTGGTCTGATGTGCACGTCCTGCGGCTGCGCCGGCGCCGCCGAGATCGACCGCGGGCCGCGCCGCCTCGCGATCGAGACCGACATCCTCGCCGAGAACGCCCGCCACGCCGCCGCGATCCGCGCCCGCCTCGCCGCCACGGGAACGCTCGCGCTCAACCTCGTCTCGGCGCCCGGCTCGGGCAAGACGACCCTCCTCGTCGAGACCGTCGCGGCGCTGGCCGGACGCTGCCCCGTGGCCGTGATCGAGGGCGACCAGCAGACCGACCGGGACGCCGCGCGCATCCGCGCGACCGGAGTGCCCGCCGTGCAGATCAACACCGGCAAGGGCTGCCATCTCGACGCCCACCAGGTCGGCCACGCGATCGACCGCCTCGCTCTTGCGCCAGGCGGCATCCTCTTCATCGAGAATGTCGGCAACCTGGTCTGCCCGGCTGCCTTCGATCTCGGCGAGGCCTGCAAGGTCGCGATCTTCTCGGTGACCGAAGGCGAGGACAAGCCGTTGAAATATCCGGACATCTTCGCCGCCGCGCGGCTCGTGATCCTGGCCAAGACCGACCTCGCCCCGCATTGCGACGCCGATCTCGCGGCCTGCGAGGGCCATGCGCGGCGGGTGAACCCCGAGGTCGAGACCCTCCGCCTCTCGGCGCGCACCGGAGAGGGCCTCGGCGCCTGGGCCGACTGGCTGCTCGCCCGCCGCGCCGAGGCGATGGCCGCGGCTGCGGCCCCCGCGCCCACCGGCTGAGGCGCCCCGATGTGCCTCGGCATTCCGGCCCGCGTGGTCGAGATCTCGGACCCCGGGCGCATGACCGGCACCGTCGAGGTCTCGGGGGTGCGCCGCGCCGTCAATCTCGTCTGCGTCGCCGAGCCGGACGGCCTCGAGGCGCTGCTCGGCGACTGGGTGCTCGTCCATGCCGGCTTCGCGATGAGCCGGATCGACCCGGAGGAGGCCGCCGCCACCCTCGCCGCGCTCGACGCGCTCGGCGAGGCGGCGGCCGAGGTCGAGGCGATGCGCGCCTCGGCCGCGGCGGAGGAGACGCCCCCGTGAGCGCGCCGGACGCCTTCCGCGACCCTGCGCGCGCCCGGGCGCTCCTCTCCGCGATCCGGGACGAGGCGGCGCGAACCGGCGCCCGCCCCGACGCGCCGCTGCGGATCATGGAGATCTGCGGCGGGCACACCCACACGATCTTCCGCCACGGCATCGACCGGCTCGTGCCGCCCTCGCTCGAATTCGTCCACGGCCCCGGCTGCCCGGTCTGCGTCCTGCCGATGGGCCGGATCGACGACTGCCTCGCTCTGGCGGCGCGCCCCGGGGTCACGCTGGCCACCTTCGGCGATGCCATGCGGGTGCCCGGCACGCGGGGGAGCCTGCTCGATGCCAAGGCCCGCGGCGCCGATATCCGCATGGTCTACTCCCCGCTCGACGCGCTTGCGCTCGCCCGGCTGAGGCCGGACCGGGAGGTCGTCTTCTTCGCCATCGGCTTCGAGACCACGATGCCCGCCACCGCCCTCACGCTGCTAGAGGCGGCGCGCGAGGGGGTGGCGAATTTCTCCCTTTTCTGCAACCACATCCTGGTGCCGCCCCCGATCCGCGCGCTGCTCGAGGACCCGCGGATGCGCCTCGACGGGTTCATAGGCCCCGGCCATGTGAGCATGGTGATCGGCACCGAGCCCTACCGCTTCGTCGCCGAGGAGTTCGCCAAGCCGCTCGTCGTCGCCGGCTTCGAGGCGGTGGATCTGTTGCAGGCCGTGCTGATGGTCCTCCGCCAGATCGCCGAGGGCCGCGCGGAGATCGAGAACCAATACGCCCGCGTCGTCCCTGCCGGCGGCAACCCCGCGGCCCTCGCCGCCATCGCCGAGGTCTACGCCCCGCGCCCCGCCGTCGCCTGGCGCGGGCTCGGCGAGATCGACCGCTCGGGCGTCGCGATCAGGGCGCCTTATGCCGCCTGGGATGCGGAGGCGAAGTTCGGCATCGGCTACGGCGCGGGCGCTGGGGAGGCGGGGCTCGCCGAGGGCTGCCTCTGCGGCGAGGTGGTCACGGGGATGGCCAAGCCCCCCGCCTGTCCGATGTTCGGGACCGGCTGCACGCCCGAAACGCCGCTCGGCCCTCTCATGGTCTCCTCCGAGGGCGCCTGCGCCGCCTATCGCCTCTATGCCGGGGTCGAGGCCGGGGCGTGAGCGAGGGGGCGCGGGTCACGCTCGCCCATGGCGCCGGCGGGCGTGCGATGCGCGCGCTGATCGAGGAGGTGTTTCTCGGGGCCTTCGGCCGGCCGGCGCCCGGCGCCCTCGAGGATCAGGCCCGGCTGCCTCTGCCGCAAGGCGGCCGCCTCGCCTTCACCGCGGACGGCTTCGTCGTCGATCCGCTCTTCTTCCCCGGGGGCGATATCGGCACGCTCGCGGTCAACGGCACGGTCAACGATCTCGCCGTCGGGGGCGCGCGCCCGCTCTGGCTCTCGGTGGCCGCGATCGTCGAGGAGGGGCTCGAGGTCGCGACGCTCCGCCGGGTGGCCGGTTCGATGGCCCGGGCGGCCGAGCGTGCCGGCGTCGCGATCGTCACCGGCGACACCAAGGTCGTCGGCCGCGGGGCGGCGGACAAGCTCTTTCTCGCGACCTCCGGGATCGGCGTCATCCCGGAGGGGGTCGACCTCGGCGCGGCGCATGTCCGCCCCGGCGATGCCGTCCTGGTCAACGGCCCGATCGGCGACCACGGCGCGGCGATCCTCGCGGCCCGCGGCGAGATGGCCCTCGACTGCGCGGTGAAGAGCGACTGCGCCCCTCTCGCGGCGCTCATGCAGGCCGCCCTGGCCGCGGCCCCGGGGCTGCGCGCGGCGCGCGACGCGACCCGCGGCGGCCTCGCCTCCGCGCTCGCCGAGATCGCCGCGGCCTCCGCCACCGGCATCGAGATCGACGAGACCGCGCTCCCCCTGCGCGCCGAGGTCCGCGGGCTCTGCGACCTGCTCGGGCTCGACCCGCTCTATCTCGCCAACGAAGGGACCCTCGTCGCCTTCGCGCCGGCGGCACAGGCGGAGGCCGCCCTCGCCGCCATGCGGCGCGTGCCGGAAGGCCGGGAGGCCCGGATCGTCGGCCGCGCCGTCGCCGAGCCCGCGGGCCGGGTGTTGTTGCGCACGCCCCTCGGGGGGGCGCGCCGCCTCGACATGCTCGCCGGCGAGCAGCTGCCCCGGATCTGCTGAGCCCTCAGCCCGCCTTGCCCACCCGGCGCAGGCCGCCCGAGGCCGGGTCGGTCGCGATGTAGGGCATGCCGGCGGTCTTCCAGGCGGCGAAGCCCCCCTCGAGATGGGCGATCGGGGCCATGCCCGCCGCCGCCGCCGCTTGCGCCACCTTGCGCGAGCGCACGCCGGAGCCGCAGTGGAACACGATCCGCTTGCCGTCCTGCGTCGGCAGCGCGCCGGCATCGAAGCTCGCCATCGGGGCGAGGAGCGCGCCCTCGATATGCTCGAAGGCGAATTCCTGCGGGGTGCGCACGTCGATCACCACGACCTCGCGCGCCTCCATCGCGCGGTGCAGGTCCTCCGGGGTCCAGTGCTCGAGCGTCGCGCCGTCGATCTCTTCGGTGTGCATGGTCGTCTCCTAGGGTCAGCCGGCGGGGCGGGGCTGGCCGAGCCCCGTCCGCCCGAAATGCTTGGCGTTGAGCGTCAGGACGAGCCAGACCGCCGCCCCCTGCAAGAGGAGCGCGACGGCCGTCGCCGCCCAGTAGCCCGTCCCGAATTTGTCCATCAGGCCGATTCCCACCAACCCCTTGTTGACGAAGAACTGCATCATCACCGCGAGCGCCACCGCCGGGCAGACGAGCGCATAGGAGCCGGCCGAGCGCTCCGGCCCGGTGACGAAGCGCCCGAAATAGCCCTGGCGCGCCAGCACCACCCAGCCGAAGAGCGCGAAGGCCACCTGCACCGCGAGGAAGCGCGCGAGCATGGCGTAGAGCTCCGCCGGCCCGCCCGCGGCGCCGAAGAGGTGCAGCCCGTGGCCCTGGCGCATCAGCGCGATGGTCAGCACGGTGACGATCGGCACGACGATCCAGAGCGTCGGCGCGCTCTCCGCATCCGCCCCGTTCTCCACCATCGCGCGCAGGCCGAGCACGAGCTTGAGCGTGCCGACGAGGAGCGCCATCACGAGAAAGAGCGTCGAGGCGAGATGCGAGACGCCGACGACCCAGGGCGTCTGGCTCATCGCGGCCGGCGCGGCGAGCCCGACGCTCACCATCGCGAGCGCGAAGGCCGGCAGGAGCTGGGCGAAGCTGTTGTTCTTCGCGCAGTCGAAGCCGCCGTCGGTCAGCACCCGGCCCCAGAAGCGCGCCATGAGCCGGAGCGCCCAGACCCCGACGGCGAGGAAGGCGAGGAGGGCGAGCGGGAAGAGCCACTCCACCACGCTCCAGAGCCCCGGCACGAAGACGAGCCCGAGGATGAACCCCACATTGATCGCCATCGCGACGGTCAGCGGCGCGGCCAGGAGCTGGGTCTCCCTGTTGGAGCGGATCAGGGCGGCATGGGCCTCGCCCCGCCGGAAGCGCGCGAGCTCCCCGAGATTCCAGACGAGCAGGCGGAGCTTCATCGCCGCGAACCAGGCGATGCCAGCCCAGGCGAGGAGGATCGCCGCGCTCTGCAGCGCCGACCCGGCCCCGAGCGCCGCGGCGATGTCCTCGAAGACCGGGACCGGGCGGCCCGGATGCGGCACCCAGAACATCAGCCACAGGAAGAAGGTGACTACGACGCCGCCCGCTCCGAGGGCGGCGAGGAAGTAGAGCGGCGAGTAGCGCGGGCCGAGGGGGGCGGGGCTTGGCCAGAGCATCGGGTCCTCCTTGTGCTTGAGGTGGGGGCGCGGAAAGCCGCGCCCTGGGGTCGGGTTTCGGGGTCAGGCGTCGGGTCGGCAGATCTCGCGGCGAGCGACGGCGCCGAGCGTGCGCGCGCCGAGCGCGCCGACGGCGAGCACGAGCGCCGCCCAGAGCCCGAGCCCGATGGCGCGGTGCGCCTGAGAGCCCGCCGCCTCCGCATAGACGAGCGAGGCGGTGGCGAGCGCCGCCACCGGGAAGGTCAGCGCCCAGAAGGAGAGCGCGAAGGGCAGCCGCGCGAGCTTCGGCGCCTGCGTCGCCACCACCAGCGCGAAGACGTAGCCCGCATTGAGCAGCACCCGGGCGAAGGGGTCGATCCCGCCGCCGAGCTCGCGATAGGCGAGGAAGGCGACCGCCGGGGGCGCGACCAGGATCGCGAGCGTCGGCGCGAGGCGCCCGGGCAGGGGATCGTGGAAAACGAGGCGGTTGACCACGAGCGTCATCAGCACGAGCCAGAACACGAGCCCGCCGGAGAAGAACAGCCAGGAGAGTTCCACGAAGCCGAGCCCCGCCCCCGCGATGGGCGCGACGACGTTGCCGACGGCGGGGATGAACCAGGCCGGGCTCATCTGCACCGGCTGGAAGGCGCGGTGCCCGATCCAGGCGGCGAGGACGGCGAGGGTGAGCCCCCCTTGCAGCGCCGCGCCGAAGAGCCAAAGCGGGCGGGCGATCTCCGGCGCGCGCGGGGCGATGGCGGTGGCGGCGAGGAGGAGCGAGATCGAGACCGCGGGGAAGAAGGCGATCTTCACCGGGTGGCGCCACTCCTCGGCGACCGCGGCCGGGGCGGTCGCGAGCTTCCAGCCATAGAGCGCGAGGAGGAGAACCAGGAGGCCGAGCGTCGCCGCGAGCGCCGCGGCCGAGAGCGCGCCGCCGAGGCCGAGGGCACGCTCCGCCGCATGGGTCGCGAGGGTGAGCCCGGCCAGCCCCATGGCCACCGCGAAGACCGCGACGGGCAGATGAGCGAGGCGAGGCAGGGCGGGCGGGCTGCTCTCGAGGGCGTCGGGCGCGGCCATGGCGGGCTCCTAAAGATGCATCTTGCGCGCATCTTTACAGCGCCCGGCCGCGCTCCCGAATGATCTAGGTCAAGCCCCCTCAGTCCGCTGCGCGCGAGAGCGGCTGGCACATGCAGTGCACCCCGCCGCCGGCGCGGGTGAACATGGTCATCTCCGGGTCGTAGACGGTGAAGCCCGCCGCCCGCATCTTGGCGTTGAGGTCGGTCGCCGCGGCGGTGGAGAGCACCCGGTCGGCGCCGAGGGCGACCACGTTGCAGCCGAGCGCCATGGTCTCGCGGAAGCTCGCGGGGATGATCTCGATGCCGCGGGCCCTCAGCCAGTCGACCACCTCGGGCTCTGTGGTGTCGAGGCAGACGGCGGCGCAGCGGTCGTTCAACATGCAGACCATCAGGTCGATATGGACGTAGAACTGGTCGATCGGGGCCATCACGATCTCCCAGCCCTCGGCCTCGAGCCAGCCGGCGACCTGCCGCGCCGCGACCTCCTCGGAGCGGTGGTCCGTGTAGCCGACGAGGGCCGCGCGCTCGCCCACGATCAGCAGATCGCCCCCCTCGAAGCCGCCGGCGGAGACCATGTCGTAGATCGGGATGCCGCGCTCGAGATAGAAGCGCAGGCAGGCGGCGTATTCGCCCCGCCGCCGGGGATTGGCGAGCTGGCAGAGCACCGCGCCGTAGGGCGTCATCACCGAGCTGTCGCGGGCATAGACCTGATAGGGGGTCGCCTCGTCGAGGGGCAGGAAGTGGCACGCGACGCCGGCCTCCTCGTAGGCCGCGACCATCTCTCGGAACTGGCGGTGCGCGATCTGCGGGTCGAAGCGGTGGCCCCGGCGCAGCGTGTCGCGCACGAGGGAGGACCACTCGGCGTTCTCCTCGCCCATCCATCGGAAGCTCTCGACCGGGCCGAGGAGCACGTCGGTCAGCCGGTCGCCCTCCGAACCGTAGCGCCAGCCGGTCATCTCGGGGGTGCCGCCGCCCTCGCGGCGGGCACGGAGCTGGGTCTCTGCGATGTCCTTCATCGGGGGGTCTCCTCTGGCTCTGGCAGGCCGTGGACCTCGCCCGCGCGGATCACCTCGGGGTCGTAGGCCTTGCGGGCGAAGACGGCGCGGACATCCGCGCGGAAGCTCTCGAGCGGGTCCATCCGATAGTCCGGGTCGAAGCTCGCCTGGTCCCAGCGCTCGCAGAACGCGGCGCAGGAGGCGAAGCAGGGGTGGTCCGCGAAGCGCTGGCGCGCCTCGGGGTCCCAGCCGTAGTGATGCGCGTAATAGGCCATCTGGAAGATGCCGTGGTGCTCGACGACCCACGCGACCTCCTCGCGGACGTAGGGGCGCAGGATCTCGGCGGCCATGCGGTCGTGGTTCTGCGGCGCGAGGCGGTCGCCGATGTCGTGGAGGAGGGCGGCGACCACCCAGTCGAGATCCGCGCCGTCGCGGCGGGCGCGGGTGGCGGCCTGCAGGCCGTGCTCGAGGCGGGTGATCTTGTAGCCCGGCAGGGTCTCGGCGTCCTGCGCCGCGAGTTCGGCGAGAAGGCGGTCGGCGGTGCCCTGGAGGAAGGGTTTCTCCAGCCGCTCGAGGAGGGCGTAGTCCTCGCGCGTTCCGTCCTTCATCTGGGTGAAGGAGACCGTCTGGCGTTCGTCCATCGCGTCGCTCCTTTGCCGGGTGGGCAGAGTGTCGGGGAAATCGCGGCGGAGCGCCAGAGCCTCTTCGCCGCTCTCGCGGCTCATCGGGATGCGGGCGGGCTTCGCCCTCGGCGGCGCCGGGTGTCGAAGGGATGCGGCGGGGAGGGCCGGGGCCTCTTCGCCGCTCTCGCGGCTCATCGGGGGACGGGCGCGGCGCTCGGCGCGCGCGGGGCTTGACCGGGGGCGGGGCGGGCCGCGATCCTCGATCCGGCCGGGGCGGTCCCGGCCGGCCGAGGGAGCGCCGATGGCGGAGCAGGCGACGGGCGCGGCCGTCCTGTCGGCGCGGGCGGTCACCCGGGTCTATGGCAGCGGGCCGACGCGGGTCGAGGCGCTCAAGGGCGTCGATCTCGATCTCTTCGAGGGGGATCTGCTGGTGCTGCTCGGCCCCTCGGGCTCGGGGAAGTCGACGCTGCTCAACATCCTCGGCGGGCTCGACGTGCCGAGCGCCGGCGCGGTCGCCTTCGAGGGGCGGCGGCTCGAGGGCTCCGACGATTCGGCGCTGACGGCCTATCGCCGGGCCTATGTGGGTTTCGTCTTCCAGTTCTACAATCTGATGGCCTCGCTGACGGCGGAGGAGAACGTCGCCCTCGTCACCGAGATCGCCCGGGACCCGCTGCCGCCGGCAGACGCGCTCGCCATCGTGGGGCTCGCCGAGCGGCGCCACCATTTCCCGGCGGAGCTCTCGGGGGGCGAGCAGCAGAGGGTCGCCATCGCGCGGGCGATCGCCAAGCGGCCGAAGATCCTGCTCTGCGACGAGCCGACGGGGGCGCTCGACATCCAGACGGGCGTCCTCGTGCTCGAGGCGATCGAGCGGGTGACGCGGGAGGTGGGCGCGGCCACCGCGCTCATCACCCACAACGTGGCGATCGCGGCGATGGCGGACCGGGTGGTCTCCATGGCCGACGGGCGGATCGTCGAGCGGCGGGAGAACGCGACCCGGGCCGCGCCCGCGGACATCTCCTGGTGAGCCGATGGGGGTGCTCGGCCTCAAGCTCCTGCGCGATCTCTGGCGGCTGAAGGGCCAGGTGATCGCGGTCGCGCTGGTGGTGGCTTCGGGCGTGGCGCTGCTCGTCATGTCGCTCTCGGCGCTCTCCTCGCTGCGCGGCACGGCGGAGGCCTATTACGAGCGCTACGCCTTCGCCGAGGTCTTCGCCGCGATGACGCGGGCGCCCGAGCGGCTCGCGGGGCGGATCGCGGAGATCGAGGGGGTGGCGGCGGTCGAGACGCGGGTCGCGGCCTTCACCACCCTCGAGGTGCGCGGGCATGCCGAGCCCGTCGTCGCCAAGCTCCTGTCGCTGCCCGAGGGGGCGATGCCCCGGCTCAACCGCCTCGCGATGCGCGCGGGGCGGCTGCCGGCGCCGGGGCGCGACGACGAGGCGGTGCTGCTCGCCCCCTTCGCCGAGGCGCACGGGCTCACGGTCGGCGACCGGCTCGCGGTGCTGCTCCAGGGGGCCAAGCGCGAGGTGCGGATCACCGGGCTCGCGCTCTCGCCCGAATACGTCTACGCCATGGGCCCCGGGCAGCTGATGCCGGACGACAAGCGCTTCGGCGTGGTCTGGATGGGGCGGGAGGCGCTCGCCGCGGCCTACGATCTCGAGGGGGCGTTCAACGACGTCTCCCTCGCGCTCCTGCCGGGCACGGACCCTCGGGCCGTGATCGACCGGCTGGATGGGCTCACCGACCGCTACGGCGGCACCGGGGCGATCCCGCGGGCGGACCAAACGTCGCACTGGTTCCTGATGAACGAGTTCGACCAACTCCGCACGATGGCGACGATTTTGCCGACGGTCTTCCTCCTCGCCGCGGCCTTCCTCACCAACACCTTCCTCGGCCGGCTGATCGAGATCGAGCGGCGCGAGATCAGCATTCTCAAGGCCTTCGGCTACCGCAATTCGGAGATCGGGCTGCATTACGCGCTGATGGCGCTCGCCATGACCTCGGTGGGCGTGGTCCTCGGCTGGGGGCTCGGGGTCGCGCTCGGGCGTTGGAATACGGGGATGTATGCCGAGTTCTTCAAGTTCCCCTTCCTGCAATTCGCCCCCGGGGCGCAGGGCTTCGTGATCTCGGCGGCGGTGAGCCTCGGGGCGGCGCTTCTCGGCGCGCTCGCCTCGGTGGCCCGCGCGGTGCGGCTGCATCCGGCCGAGGCGATGCGCCCGCCGATGCCGGGGCGCGCGCGCGGCTCTCTGCTGCCCGAGGCGATCACGCGCCGGCTCGACCATCCGACGCGCCTCGTGCTCCGCCAGATCCTGCGCGCGCCGGTGCGCTCGGGGAGCACGGTGGTCGGCGTCTCTCTCGCCGTCGGGATTCTCGTGATGGCGATGCAGTGGCAGGACGGGATCGAGCGCCTCGCCACCTCGCATTTCGTCGACACCCAGCGGATGACCATGACCATCGGCTTCTTCGAGCCGCGCCCGCTCTCGGCGCGCTTCGAGGTCGCGCGGCTGCCCGGGGTGATGCGGGTGGAGCCCGTGCGCATCGCCGCGGCCGATCTCGCAGGGGCGGGGGGGACGCATCGCGGCTCGGTGATCGGGCTCTCCGAGGACGGCCGGCTCGAGGCGATCCACGACATCCGCGGCTGGGACCTCGCGCCCCCCGCGGGCGGGGTGGTCCTCGGCTCCATGCTCGCCGAGAAGCTCGGCGTGGAGGTCGGCGAGACGGTGGAGATCGCGGTGCTCGACGGGCGGAGGCCCCGCCTCGAGGTGCCGGTCTCGGGCCTCGTCGTCAGCTATATCGGGATGCCGGCCTATATGCGGCTCGGCCCGCTCAACGCGGCGCTCGGCGAGGGGGCGCGCTTCGAATACGCCCAGCTCCTCGTCGACCCGGCGGAGCAGGACGCCCTCCTCGCCGCGCTCGCCGAGCTGCCGGGGCTCGCCTTCGTCACCGTGCGCCAGACCGCGCTGCAGAAGCTCCACGACACCCTCGGCGAGACGATCCTCATCTTCTCCTCCTTCTTCGTCGGCTTCTCGAGCGTGCTGGCCGTGGGGGTGCTCTACAACGCCGCCCGCGTCGCGCTCTCCGAACGGGGGCGCGAGCTCGCCACGCTGCGCGTCCTCGGCTTCCGGCGGGGCGAGATCGCCTATATCCTGCTCGGCGAGGCGGCGCTGCTCACGCTGATCGCGCTGCCGCTCGGCTGCGCCGTCGGCTACGGGCTCGTCTGGCTGATCTCCCAGGGCTTCGAGACGGAGCTCTTCCGGATGCCCCTCGTCGTCGGCCGCGCCTCCTATGCGGTGGCGGTCCTCGTGGTGATCGCCGCGGCGGTGGGGGCGGGGCTTCTGGTGCGCCGCCGGGTCCGCCGGCTCGACCTCGTCGCCGTTCTGAAGACACGCGAGTGATGGAGATGTCCCCAGTCAGCCGCCGGATCGTCTTCTGGGCCGTGCCGCTTCTCCTCCTCGCCGGGCTGATCGCGCTCGCGCTCCGGCCAGAGCCCGTGGCGGTCGATTTCGCGACCGTCTCGGAGGGGCCGATGACCGTCACCGTCGCCGAGCAGGGGCGCACCCGCATCCGCGACGTCTTCGCCGTCTCCGCCCCGATCCGGGGCCGCGCGCTCAGGATCGAGATCGAGGAGGGCGCGCGCGTGGTGGCCGGGGAGACGGTGCTGGCCGAGATCGAGCCGGTGGACCCGGAGTTCCTCGATCCCAGAGCCGCGGAGGAGGCCCGCCAGGCCGTGCGCGCGGCGGAGGCGGCCGTGACCCTCGCCGAGGCGCGGCTGCGCGAGACCCGCGCCGAGCTCGACTACGCCGCCTCCCAGGTCGAGCGGATGCGGAGGCTGCGGGCCACCAACACCGTCGCCGAAAGCGTGCTCGAGGACGCCGAGCGCGCCTTCCGGACCCGCGAGGCGGCCGTCGCCACCGCCGAGGCGCAGGTCGAGATGCGCCGCCACGAGCTCGCCGCCGCCGAATCGCGCCTCCTCGGGCCGGACGAACGGGGCGCGGGCGGGCCCGCCTGCCCCTGCCTGCCGGTGCGCGCGCCGGTCGACGGGATCGTGCTCCGCGTGCTGCACGAGAGCGAGGGGGTGGTGGCCCCCGGCACGCCGCTCCTCGAGATCGGCGACCCGCGCGATCTGGAGATCGTCGCCGATTTCCCCTCACCCGAGGCGGTGCGGATCGAGCCCGGGCAGCGGGTGATCGTCGAGCGCTGGGGCGGCGAGGGCACGCTGTCGGGCGAGGTCGAGCGGGTCGAGCCCTTCGGCTTCACCAAGGTCTCGGCGCTCGGGATCGAGGAGCAGCGGGTCAACGTGGTGATCCGCCTGACCGACCCGCCGGAGCGCTGGGCCCGCCTCGGCCACGGCTTCGAGGTGGAGACCCGCGTCGTCCTCTGGGAGACCGAGCGCACGGTGAAGGTCCCGCTCACGGCCCTTCTCCGCGTGGGCGGGGACTGGGCGGTCTATGCGGTGGAGGAGTCGCGCGCCCGGCTGAGGCCGGTCGAGCTCGGCCGGCGCAACGACCTCGAGGCGGAGATCGGCGCGGGCCTCGCGCCGGGCGAGACCGTGCTGCGCTACCCCCATGACGCGATCGAGGACGGCACGCCGGTCGTCCCGCGCTGAGCCCCGCCTTGCGGCGGCGGCGGTTTGCCGTATGCTGGCGGCCCTTTCCGACGACCCGCCGAGGCCGAGATGAGCGACGCGACCCCGCACGAGCCCGACCACGACCGCCTCCGCCGCATGGTGGTGCTGGAGGCCCCGGCCGCGACGGTCTGGGCCGCCATCGGCGGCTTCGACCGCATCGCCGAGTGGCACCCGCTGATCGCCACCGACGAGCCCTCCGAAATCGAGGGCGACCGCTACCGCTATCTCCACACCACCGAGGACGAGCGCTTCCTCGAGCGGCTCATCGAGGAGGGCCCGCACCACTACACCTACGAGGTGGTGGAGAGCCCGCTCCCCGTCTCCGACTGGCGCGCCACGCTCTCCTGCGTCGCCGAGGGGGAGGGGCGCTGCCACGTCTTCTGGTCGGCCCATTTCGTCCCGGCCGGCGGGCCGGAGCACATCTCCGACGAGATCGTCGCGAAGTATTACGAGATCGGCCTCGAGGCGCTGCGCGAGCGCTTCTCGGGCTAACCTTGCTCAGGTTTCGTTTCGCCTGGGAGGTTCTCACCAATGGCGATGCGAGTGGGTCGCTCTACGGCGACCTCGGCCTTCCCGCTGGGATCTGTAGGTTCCGAGGTGTCGCTTCCGCTGGTGGTGGTCACTGCGTCTTCCTGTAAGGATTCCGCAGGCTGAATATCGTAGGGCCAGCAACTGATTTTGGAGATGTGCGGTGACCAAGGAAGACACGAACGCCAATCGGTTGCGTGCAGAGCTTTCTGCGATGCTGCGAGCGGCACAAGAGAATGGGCACACGAGCCTTTCGATCTCGGCAAGAGAGTTGCATGACAGAACTGAGTTCAAACCCGGATCACACAAGAACCAGATGCCACAAGCGTCCAACGTTATGTGGGAGTTTTACACGTCTCGGGATCAAGTGGTCTACGCGCCGCCAAAGAAGCAAGGCGGACGACTTGAAATTCGATACATACTTCCGCGGTAAGGCAGTTGGTCGGAACTCAGCCTTGGCGCAAACCACCGCGAGGGTTAACTCGCCACAAGCGATGTTTCATCCGTCCAACGCGCCGCGAGCGCTTCTCGGGCTGAGGCGCCTCAGAGGATCTGGCTGAGGAAGGCTTGCGTCCGCGGGTCCCGGGCCTCGGAGAAGAAGGTGGCCGGGGGGCCGTGCTCGACGATCACGCCGCGGTCGGTGAAGTAGATGTGGTCGGCCACCTCGCGGGCGAAGCCCATCTCGTGGGTGACGAGGACGCAGGTCATCCCCTCGGCCGCCAGTTCCTTGATGGTGACGAGCACCTCCTTCACCGTCTCCGGGTCGAGCGCCGCGGTCACCTCGTCGAAGAGCATGATGTCGGGCGTCATGGCGAGGGAGCGGGCGATGGCCACGCGCTGCTGCTGCCCGCCGGAAAGCTCGCCCGGATAGGCCGCCTCCTTGCCCTCGAGCCGCACCTTGGCCATCAGGCGGCGGGCGCGGGCCTCCACCTCCTCCTTCGGCTCGCGCAGCACCTTGAGCGGGGCCATCATGACGTTCTCGAGCGCCGTCTTGTGCGGGAAGAGATTGTATTGCTGGAACACCATCCCGACCTTCTTGCGCAGCGCGAGCTTGTCGAGATGGGGGTCGTGCACCTCCTGGCCCTCGACCTGGATCGAGCCGCGGTCGATCTCGGTCAGCGCGTTGACGCAGCGGATGAGGGTCGACTTGCCGGAGCCGGAGGGGCCGATGATGCAGATCACCTCGCCCTTCATCACGTCGAAGGAGATGCCCTTCAGCACCTCGGTGTCGCCGAAGGACTTGTGCACGTCGCGGAGCGAGAGGATCGGCCGGTCGGGCGTCCAGGCCTCGGCGGGGGCGGGGGCCTCCGCGACGCTCACGGCCTGGCCTCGCGCGCCTCGATCCGGGCGACCGCGCGGCGCAGCGCGAGGAGGCGCGGCGCGGCGGCCTTGAGGGCTGCGGGCGCGCGGCGGGTGGCGGCGACGAGGGTCGCGCTCTCGAGCACGAGCCCGGCGCCGCGCATCCCCACCTCGCGCCCGGCGACGGCGCCCGTGCGCGCATCCTCGGCCAGGAGCGCGGCGTCGATCGCGAGGCAGGCGCCGGCGAGCGGCAGGCGGGCGGGGAGCGGCGCGAAGAGGACGGCGTTCTCCGCGAGCCGGCGCGCGCCTTCGAGGGCGGCCCGGTTGCGCCCGATCCAGCCCGCCGCCCGCACGCGCCGGGCGCGCTCGCCGCCGGGCGCGCCGGGGGGGAGGATCTCGGGGTCGGGTCGGGTCATGGGCGGCCTCTCAGAGCTTCACGGCGTAGCGGCGCTCGAGCGCCACGGTGATCCGCGCGATAGGATAGCAATATAGGAAGAACATCACGAGAGCGAAGCTGTAGAAGGGGACGAGGAGCTCCGGGTGGTTGTCCTCGGATTCCATCGCTTGGCGCGTCAGCGTGATGATCTCCTCGACGCCGAGGAGCGAGCAGAGGGGCGTCGCCATGGTGAGGATGGCATACCAGTTCATCCAGGGCGGGATCATCCGCTTGTAGCACTGGGGCAGGACGATCTGCCAGAGCGTCTGGCGGCGGGTGAAGGCGAGGGACTCCGCCGCCTCCCATTGCGCCGTCGGCACCGACTGCACGGCGCCCCGCACGATCTCCGAGATGTTGGCCATCACTGGGAGGGAGAGGCCGAAGACGGCCTTCGTCCAGTCCGGGATCGGGATGATCGTGCCGAAGATCGTCACCTCGAAGGGGAAGGCGAGCAGCACGATGAAGAGCAGCACGAGCCAGGGCGAGTTGCGGAAGAGTTGGGTCAGGAACCAGGCGGTCCAGCGGATCGCGCGCACGGGCGAGAGTTGCGCGAGGCCGAGGGCGGCGCCGAGCACCGTGCCGATCGCCATGGCCATGACGGAGATCAGCACGTTGAAGAGGAAACCGGAGGTGAGCAGGAAGGGGATCCAGCGCCAAAGCGCCTCGGTCGCCTCCGCATAGGTGTAGCGGCCCTGCGCTTCGGCGATCGCGGGCCAGAGGAGCGCCAGGGCGAGGAGGGCGAGAGGGGTCCAGGCCGGCATCCGGGCGAGCCAGCGCACGGGCAGCATCGGATCGGGCCCGGCGGCGCGGGGGCGGAAGGGCAGGAGGACCGGCAGATCGGTGGCGCCGCGCGCCGTCACCCCGGGGATCGCCCGCGGACGCCGCCCGGC
>CAZNTX010000001.1:151850-183931 GCA_964576075.1 uncultured Limibaculum sp.
CCGGCCCTCAGCGGCCATAGCCGGGGATCCTCATGGCGCGCTCCCAGCGATGCATCCCGAAGACGAGGATCGCGACGAGCAGGATGTAGACGACGAAGAGGAGGAGCATGGTCGGATACTGGGCGCTCGGATAGTCGTTCCAGATCGAGACGGATTGGTAGAGGAGCTCCGGCACCGCGATGGCGAAGGCCTGGGTCGTGGTCTTGACGAGATTGACGAGGTTGTTGTTGAGCGCGGGCAGGCAGACGCGGAAGGCGAGGGGGAGAACCACGTAGCGATAGGTCTGCAGCCGGGTGAAGCCGAGGCTCTCGGAGGCCTCGCGGGTCGACTCCGGCACCGCCTCGACGCCGGCGCGGAAGATCTCGACATTGAAGGCGCCGGCGAAGAAGGAGAGCGAGATGATCGCCCAGCCCACATTGGAGACGATCGGCACCTCGAGCCAGCCGTCCGGCGAATAGGTCGGCGTGAACTGGCCGAGCGCGAAATAGAAGAACAGGAGCTGCACGAAGGGCGGCGTGTTGCGGAAGAACTGGATGTAGGCCTCGACCAGCGCACGCAGGATCCAGGAGCGCGCCCCCTGCATCCAGGCGCCGACGACGCCGATGATCACCGAGAGGATCACGCAGGCGATCGAGAGGCGCACGGTCATCCAGAGCCCTTCGAGGATCTTGCCCCGCTGGCGCTCGTCGTAGATCCAGATGAAGTTCCAGCGCGTCGTGTCCTCGGCGAGCGCGCGGAAGAAGTCGGCGACGGCGTCCATTCGCTCCCCGTGGCGAAGCTCGCGGGTTCGGGCGGGGCGGGCGGCCCCGTCCGGCGGGACCCCCGGCCGCGCCGAGGCGGGCCGGGGGCGGGCTCAGGCGGGGCTCAGCCCTCCTGCATCCAGTCCGAGAAGCGCTCGTGCTTGTCCTGGAGATACTGCGTCGGCTTGATGCCCCACTTCTCTTCGAGCTCGATCAGCGTGCCGTCGCGGTGCCAGTTATACTGCATGCCCGACATGAAGCGGCCCATGATGCACTCCGTCTCCTCGAGCGGCACGGCGAGGCCCCAGGGGTTGTCGTCCTCCGAGGCGAGCGGCATCTCGAACTCCTCCCAATTGCCGGAGGCGAGATCGGAGCCGATGGAGCTGTCGTCATAGACCCAGGCGACGCATTTCTTGTCGCGCAGCGCCTGCTTGGCCTCGGCATTGCCGGTGAAGGCGATGATCTCGACGCCGTAGCGCTCCTCGACGATCTTGTTGTAGAACGCGCCCTGCTTGCCGCAGACCGGCTTGCCGCGCAGATCCTCCCACTCGGTGAAGCCGAGCGCCTTGGGCGCCATGATGTTGGTGCCGGAGGTATAGTAGTTGGGCCCCGGGATGCCGACGATCTTGCGCCGGTCCGCCCGGTCCGACATCGTCGCGATGAACATGTCGACCTTGCCCTGCTCGAGGAACTGCATCCGGTTCGAGGACTGCACGGGGACGAGCTCGAGATCGACGCCGAGGGTCGCGGCGACGTCCTTCGCCATGTCGATCTCCATGCCGACGAGCTCGCCGTCCTCGTTGCGGAAGCCCCAGGGCTTGTAGTCCGCCTTGACGCCGATCACGATCTCGCCGCGCTCCATGACCTTGTTCCAGGTCTCGTTGGTGCAGTCCGCAGCGCCGACGGACCCGGCCGCGACGAGGCTCGCGACCGCCGCTGCGACCGCCGTGGTGAAGGATGATTTCGCCATGTGACACCTCCTGTTCTTTTCGCTCGGGGCCCGCCGCTCGGCCGGCCGGTGGCATGAAAGCACGGAAATGGGGCGAGGTCACGCCTCCTCGTCGCGCTGCGGGAGGCGGCCGGCGCGGCTTGCGGGCGGGGCTCGGGCGGCCTAGGTGTCGGGAAACGCTCGGGAGGAGACCATGGGCCAGGACGCCGTGTCGGACCCGCTCGACGCGCTGCTCGGCGAGATGCGCCTCGCGGTGGCCGCCGATCCCGCCCTCGCGGCCTTCGCCGGGGCGGCGCTGGCGGGCCCCTTGCGGCGGCGCGCGCTCGTTCCAGAGACGCTGCCGGCCGCGGCGCAGATCGCGGGGCAGGCGGCCCATGCCTCCGAGGCGACGGCCCCGCTCGCCCGGGCGATCGCAGAGGCGGTCCCGGCGCTCGTCTGGCGTCAGAGCTACACCGCCGAGGAGGTCGGTGCGGAGTTCCTCGCGGGCTATGCCTGGGCCAATCTGGTGTCGCCGGAGGGGCCCTTCCTCTCCGACGAGATCCGGCTGAGCATCGGCACCTGGGCGGCCGGGCTCGCCTATCCGCGCCACTGGCACGCGCCGGAGGAGATGTATCTCGTGATCGCAGGCCGTGCGGTCTTCGAGCGGGACGGCGCGGCGGACCGGGCGGTCGGCCCCGGCGACACCGCCTATCACGCGCCCAACGAGCCCCATGCGGCGCGGATGCAGCCCGGCCCGCTCCTCGCCATGGCGATCTGGAAGGGCCCCGCGCTCACCCGCAGCCCGGATCTCGACGGGGCGGACGCGGCGCGCCGGCGGAGCTGAGCCGCACAACCCTTTCTTAATCATGTCGCGCAATGATCCCCTCACCAGAAGGGGTCAGCGCCCGCTTGCCGGGCGGAAGGGGCTTGCGACGTGAGGAACCATCGCCCATCGGCAGCGATCCGCGGCCTCTGCGGGGAGGCCCGCCCGTGATCGAGCTCGACCGCGTCTCCAAGGCCTACCGCACCGACGGCCAGCCCAAGACGGTGCTGGACTGCGTGAGCGTCGCCTTCGAGCCCGGCCACTCCTACGCCCTCCTCGGGGTGAACGGGGCGGGCAAGTCCACCACGTTGCGCCTCGTCGCCGGGATCGAGCTGCCGAATTCCGGCCGCGTGCGCCGCTCGGCCCGCGTCTCCTGGCCGCTCGGCTTCGCCTCCGGCTTCCATCCGGGGATGACCGGGCGGGAGAACGTCCATTTCGTCGCCCGCTGCTATGGCGAGGACCCGCTCCGGATCTCCCGCTTCGTCGAGGAGTTCGCCGAGCTCGGGGACTATATGCGCAACCCCGTCAAGACCTACTCCTCCGGCATGATGGCGCGCCTCGCCTTCGGCCTCTCCATGGCGATCGAGTTCGACGTCTATCTGATCGACGAGATCACCGCGGTCGGGGACGCCCGCTTCCAGGCCCGCTGCGCCGCCGCCTTCGATGCGCGCCGCAGCGCCGCCGATCTCATCGTCGTCAGCCACGCGATGGAGACGGTCGCGAAATACTGCTCGCGCGGCGCGCTGATCGTGGAGGGCCAGATCGTCACCTTTCCCGATGTCGACCAGGCGATCGGCGCCTATCTGAGGCTCAACCGATGACCGGCCGCGAGCTAGAGGCGCAGGCCCCCCGCCCCCCCGCCGAGCGCCTGCGCGCGGAGATCGCCGCCGGCCTCTCCGCCGCCGCGGGCCGTCACGCCTTCTCCCACCGCCGCCGCCGCTTCGATGTCGGCTTCTCTGAGCGCCGCCGCCGGGCCGCGGTCCGCGCCTTCGCGGTGGCGAGCTTCGTCCTCCTCGTCGCGCTCCCGATGGCCCTCGCCGGGCTCTATTACGGCTGGCTGGCGGAGGACCAGTACGAGACCGAGAGCCGGATGATCCTCCGCGTCAACGAGCCCGCGCGGCCCGACAGGATCGAGAACGCCACCGGTCTCCCCTCGATCGAGATGACGCGCGACACCCAGGTCGTCGCCGCCTTCCTCGAAAGCCCCGCCCTCGTCGCAGATCTCGCCCGCGGCGCCGGTCTGCGCGCGGCTTACGAAGGCCCCGCGGCCGATCCCCTCCGCCCGGAGACCTGGATCGCCGGGGACTGGCCCGCCCGCCTCGCCCCGGACGCCAGCGCCGAGGACCTGCTCGCGCATTGGGAGGCGGTCACCGATGTCGAGATCGAGCTGCCCGCCGGCATCGTCGTCTTCGAGCTGCGCGCCTTCGACCCGGCGGAGGCCGAGCGCCTCGCCGCCGCCGCCGTCGCCCGCGCCGAGGCGCGCGTGCGCGCGCTCAACGCCCGGGTCTGGGAGGCCGCCGTCGGAAAGGCCGAGACCCTGTTCGCCGAGGCCGCGGACCGCCTCGCCACCGCCGAGGCCCGCCTCGCCGAGGCGCGCGACGCCGCCGGCGTGATCGACGCCGAGCGCGAGGCGGGCGTCCTCTCCGATCTCGCGGCGCAGTCCCGCGCCGAGCTCGCACGCCTGCGCCAGACCCGCGCCGCGCAGTCCCGCCATCTCTCGCCCGAGAGCCCGCGCATGCAGGCGCTCGACCGGCGCATCGCGGCTCTCGAGGGCGAGCTCGGCGCGCTCTCCGGCAACCGCGTCGGCGGCGCGGGCGAGGGCCGCCCGCTCGCCGAGGTGATGGCGCGCTTCTCCGAGCTCGAGGTCGAGGCCGAGATCGCCGAGCGCCAGTTCCTCGCCGCCGCCGCCAAGCTCGAGGAGACCCGCCAGGGGGCGGAGGCCGGGATGATGTATCTCGACGTCTTCGTCGCCCCCGCCCGTCCCGAGGAGCCGACGCACCCGGATCGCGCCCTCTGGCTCGCCGTCTGGGCGGGGGGGTGCCTCGCGCTCTGGGCCACCGCCTGCGGCCTCTTCGCCACCATCCGCAACCACATGGGCTGAGGGCAGGCTATGGGCGAGGCACTGGCCGCGAGCGCGCGCGTGATCTGGGCGGTGATCCTGCGCGACATCCGCACCCGCTTCTTCAACCACGCCCTCGGCTATCTCCTCGCGATCAGCTGGCCGATGGCGCATATCCTGATCCTTCTGGTGTTCTACGCCTTCCTCGGCAGGGTCGCGCCCTATGGCCGGTCGATCGAGGTCTTCTTCGGCACCGCCCTCGTGCCCTTCATGACGTGGAACTACATGTCCCGCTTCATCATGCTGAGCCTCGTGATGAACCGGGCGCTCCTCGCCTTTCCGGCGGTCAAGATCCTCGACGTGGTGGCCGGCCGGGCGGTGCTCGAGCTCCTCGCGAGCCTCTGCATGCTCGCCCTCCTCGTCGCCCTCGCCCTCGCCGCGGGGATCGACCCGATGCCGGCCGATCTCCTCGAGGCCGCCTACGCCATGGGGGCGGCGCTCGCCCTCGGTCTCGGCTGCGGCCTCCTGTCGGCGGTGGTGGCGATGCTGATGCATGGATGGGTGACGATCTACACCCTCATCGTCATCGCCTGCTACATCTTCTCGGGGATCCTCTTCGTGCCGACGGCGCTCCCTGCGGAGATCGCCGAGGCGCTGGCCTGGATCCCGACCCTCCATCTCGTCGAGTGGATGCGCGTCGCCTATTACGACGGCTATCCGGAGACCCTGCTCGATCGGCAATACGTGCTCGGCTGGGCGGTGGCGACGCTCCTGCTCGGCCTCGCGCTCGAGCGGGCGCTGCGCGGCCGGCTGCTCGGCGGATGACCCCCGCGACCGGAGACCCCATGCTCACACGCTTCACCCCCAATGCCGAGCTCGCCCGCCGCGCCCCGGGCCTCTGGGAGGCGCTCGGCCCCGACCCGCAATTCGAACTCGTCCCCGGCCGCGCGGGCGCCCGATGGGCGGTGATCGAGCTCGCCGCCGAGGACCGCCCGCTCGACGCCGCGGTCTATCTGCGCGAGGCCGGGCAGTATTCCGAGGCCGAGCGGGTGGATTTCCCCGAGGCCCGCGCGCTCCTTCTCGTCGTCGATCTCCGCCGCGGGCCCGGGCGGCTCGGCCTCCGGCTCGACCCGGCGGAGCATCCGGGCACCCGCTTTCGCCTCCGCCGTTGGGCGCGGCGCAGCCGGGCCGGGCTCCGCCGCCTCGTCGCCGCCCGCCTCGCCGCGCGCCCCGGGCTGACCGCCAATCTGATCGGCCCGGATCCCGGGCTCTCCCGCGCCGTCGGGCGGCTGCGCCTGCCGTCCGTCGGGCGCCCCGGCCTCGCCCAGCAGCTCGGCCGGATCTGGGAGATGGCGGCCCTCGAGGCGAGCCTCGATCCCCTGCCGGCCCCGGAGGCGCCGGAGATCTCCTTCCTCGTCCCGGTTCACGACGCAGCGCCCGCCTGGCTCGACGCGCTTCTCGCCTCGTTCCAGGCCCAGGGCCCCGGCGCCGAGCTCGTCCTCGCCGACGACGGCTCGAAGAACCCCGAGACCGCCTTCTGGCTCGCCACGCACGACCGCGTCCCGGGCCTCACCATCCTGCGGTCGCGCGAGAACGGCGGCATCGCCCATGCGACCAACCGCGCCCTCGCCGCCGCCCGCGGCCGCTGGGTCGGGCTCGTCGACCATGACGACGCCCTCGCCCCCCATGCGGTCGACCGTCTGCGCCGCACGCTCGCCGCCAATCCCGAGGCGCTCTTCCTCTACACCGACGAGGTGATCGCCGACGCCGATCTCGCTCCAGTCTCCGCCTTCTGGAAGCCCGCCTTCGATCCGATCCTGCTCTCGGGCGTCAACTACGTCAACCATCTCTCCCTCTACCGGCGCGACCGCCTCGCCGCCATGGGGGGGCTGCGCGACGGCTTCCACGGCAGCCAGGACTACGATCTCGTGCTGCGCTACACCCGCGGCCTCGACGCCGAGCGCATCCTCCACCTTCCATATCCCGCCTATATCTGGCGCCAGCGGGCCGAGAGCGTCTCCCATGCCGCGGGCTCGCGCGCGGTGGAGAATGCGCGGCGCGTCCTCGCAGAGCAGGTCTCCACCCTCATCGGCCCCGCCCGGATCGAGCCCGCCCTTCTGGACGACCTGCACCGCCCGCGCTTTCCGGAGGCGCCGCGCCCCAAAGTCTCCGTCGTGATCCCGAACCGCGACAGCCACGCCCTGATCTCCCGCGTCGTCGCCGATCTGCGCGAGCGCACGGACTATCCCGATCTCGAGATCGTGGTGGTGGACAACGGCACGACCGATCCCCGCGTCCTGGCTCTTTACGAGCGCGAGGCCGCCCGCGGCGGGTTCCGCTACGATATCCGCCCCGCGCCCTTCAACTTCGCCGCCATGACCAATCGCGGGGTCGAACTCGCCACCGGCGAGGCGCTCCTCCTCCTCAACAACGACATCTCCGTGATCGACCCGGGATGGCTCGACGAGATGGTCGAGTGCCTGGCCTATCCCGGCGCCGGGATCGTCGGCGCGCGCCTCCTGTTCCCCGACGGCAGCCTGCAGCATGCGGGCGTCGTCCTCGGCCTCGGCGATCTCGCGGGCCATTGGCATTACAAGGCGCGCGCGGAGGAGCCTGGGCCGATGGGCCGCCTCGCCGTGCGCGGCTCGATGACGGTGGTGACGGGGGCCTGCATGCTCGTCACGCGCGCCTGCTGGGAGGCCGTCGGCGGCATGGATGCCGAGCGTTTCGCCGTCGCCTACAACGACGTCGATCTCTGCGCCCGCGCGCGCGAGGCCGGCTGGGGCGTGATCTACACCCCCTTCGCCTGCCTCTACCATCACGAGAGCGCCTCCCGCGGCTCGGACATCGTCGGCGAGAAGGCCCGCAGGTTCCAGCGCGAGAAGGCGGCTCTCGCGGCGCGCCACGCCACGACGGCGCGCGTCGATCCCTGCTACAGCCCCTGGTGGTCGCGCTTCCAGTCTCGCCCGCGCGTGGTGGTCGGGGAGCGGCTGCCGGCCGCGCGCAGCTTCCTCGGCTACGTGCCCCCGGCCGGCCTGCCGGCGCAGGCGGCGGAGGTGCCCGCGGCCCGTCCCGCGCGCCCGGCGTCGGGCGGCACCCGGGAGGCGGCGGAGCCGATCCCGCTCCGGCGCCCTGCCTGAGCCGGCGCGCCGGCAGGGGTGCGTCGGGCTCGTCCCGCGTGGCCCGGCCTCCTCGCCCCGATCGGACAGGCCCGGCCATCGCCGACCGGCCCGTCCGACCGGGGGGCCGCGCCCCCGCCTCGGCCCGCGCGCCCCGATCCGGTCAACGGCCGCCGCGCCGGAGCGGCACCGAGATCCCTGCCAGCGCGGACCTTGTGGCCCCGCCGCGGCAAGGCGAGCCTGGCATGGCGCGGCCGGGGGGCGCATGGCGGCCGGGGCTCGGCGCGCTCTGGCGGCCGGGCCGGAAGAGCGCTGTCGCCGGGCGCGCGCCGGCTTCCCTGACGTCGGCAAATGCTCTATGCGCAGACCCTGGGCGTGCAGGGCTGCGACATTGAAAAGGACATGGCCGATGACCGATGCGACGCTCGGATGGAGACGCCTGCCGGGCACCCTCGTCATGGCGCTCGCCCTCGCCCTTTCGCTCCTCGCCCTCGCGCCAGGGATCGCGCAGGAGGCCGATCCGGCAGAGGCCGAGGCCGAGGCCGAAGCGGCGGAGGCGCGCGAGACGATCGGGGGAGAGACCGTGGAGCGCGCCGAGCGCGCGGCCTCCGAGCTCGACGAGGCGGTCGAGGCCGCGGAGCGCCTCGAGGCGGCACAGACCGAGGCGGACGGCGGCGAGGCCCCGGAGGACGCCGCGGCTGAGGCGGCGGACGAGGCGGTCGTCGCGGCCGCCGAGGCCGTCGCCGAGGCGGTGCTCGACGGCGGGGCCGTCGATCCGGAGACCGGCCTGCCCGTCGCGGTGCTCGACCCCGGGATCGACACCGGCGAGCTCGAGCTGCGCCTCGTGCCGCTCACCGAGGCGCAGCTCGGCACGCTCGCCGAGGCCTGGCTCGAGATCGTGCGCGCGCAGACCGAACGGGTGATGGCCGCGCAGGTGACGATCTATCGCACAGAGGGCCGGGTCGCCGACGCTGCCCGCGCGCGGCTGACCGAGCTTGCCGAGGTCCGCAAGGCGCTCTTCGACAAGTATGCCAAGATCGTCAACGCTTGGGAGAAGAAGGGCGGCGACGAAGCCGCGATCGCCAAGCTGCGCGCCTATCGAGCGGCGATCATCGTCGAGGAGACGCGCACCGCCGATGCCGAGACGCTGCTCACCCAGGCGGTCGCCTGGCTGACGGACCGCGACGGGGGCATCCGGCTCGCCTTCGACCTCGCCGTCGTCCTCGTCTCGCTTTCGGGGCTGTTCGTCGTGGCCCGGCTCGTGCGGCGCGGGGCGCGTCGCTGGATCACGCGGGTGCCGAAGCTCTCGAAGCTGCTCCAGGCCTTCATGGTGACGCTGGTCTACTGGCTGGTGCTCGCCTTCGGGCTGATGATCGTGCTCTCCGGGCTCGGGATCGACATCTCGCCGGTCTTCGCGCTGATCGGCGGCGCCTCCTTCATCCTCGCCTTCGCGTTCCAGGACACCCTCGGCAATCTCGCCTCGGGGTTGATGATCATGATCAACCGGCCTTTCGACGAGGGCGACTACGCCGATATCGGCGGCACCGCGGGCACCGTGCGCTCGGTCTCGATCGTCGCGACGACGGTGGTGACGCCCGACAACCAGGTGATCGTGATCCCCAACAAGGCGGTCTGGGGGAACGTGATCACCAATGTCACGGCGAGCGCGACGCGGCGCGTGGACCTCACCTTCGGCATCTCCTACCAGGACGACATCGGCCAGGCGATCGCGATCCTGAAGGAGACCGTCGAGGCGCATCCGCTGACCCTCGACACCCCGGAGCCGACCATCGTCGTCGGTGCGCTCGGGGCGAGTTCGGTCGACATTCTCTGCCGGCCGTGGACGCGGACGGTGGACTATTGGACCGTCTACTGGGATCTGACGCGGCAGGTGAAGGAGCGCTTCGACGCCGCGGGGATCACCATCCCGTTCCCGCAGCAGGACGTGCATATCCACACCGTCTCCGCCCCGCACGCGCTGCCCGAGGCGCCCGCCGCGCCGCAGTCCGGCCCCGCCGGGCGCAAGACGCGGGCCGCCGCGATCGCCGAGGGCGAGGAGGGCTACGAGGGATCGGGCGAGCAGGACCGCGCCTGAGCCCCCGGAGGGCGCTCTCGGGCGCTCGGCGGGGCGCTTCGTCTGTTGATGCGGCCCGCCGTTTCCGGCCACACTGGGCCGGCGCCGTCGACAGGGAGGGGGGCGAATGCCGAACTTGGAAAGCCCGAGCGTTCCGCGGAGGGCCGCCGCGCGCCGCGCCGCCGCCAGCGGGCGCGGCGAGCGCGGCCCTGCGCCGCGGGGCAACCCGGGCCAGCCTTTCCCCACGCCGCGGCGCCAGGACCGGCGGGGGCTCCGGTGAGCGGGCTCCTCGCCCTGCTCGACGACGTGGCCGGGATCGCGAAGATCGCGGCCGCCTCGGTCGACGACGTGGTCTGGCAGGCGACGAAAGCCGGCAGCAAGGCCGCCGGCGCGGTCGTCGACGATGCGGCGGTGACCCCGAAATACCTCCACGGCATCTCGCCGGCGCGCGAGCTTCCGATCGTCTGGCGCATCGCCAAGGGCTCGATCAAGAACAAGCTGCTCTATCTCCTGCCCGCGGCGCTCCTGCTCTCCGCCTTCGCGCCCTGGGCGATCACGCCGCTGCTGATGCTCGGCGGGGCCTATCTCTGCTTCGAGGGCGGGGAGAAGGTCCTGCACGCGATCTCCGGCGGCTCGGCCCATGCGGACCGGACGGAGACGGCGGAGGCGGACCCGGCCCATCTCGAGGAGAAGAAGGCCGCCGGCGCGATCAAGACCGACTTCATCCTGTCCGCCGAGATCATGACCATCGCCCTCGCCGCCCTGCCGATCGACAATGTCTGGATGCAGGCCGCGGCGCTGGTGGCGGTGGCGGTCGGGATCACGGTCATCGTCTACGGCGCGGTCGCGCTGATCGTGAAGGCGGACGATATCGGCCTCGCCATGGCCGAGCGCGGCCGCCTCGCCCTGACCCGGCGGTTGGGGCGCGCCCTGGTCAAGGCGATGCCGGGCTTCCTGAAGGGTCTGACCGTCGTCGGCACCGCGGCGATGCTCTGGGTCGGCGGCTCGATCCTCGTGCACGGGCTCGAGGGGCTGGGCGCGCCCTGGCTCGGCCATGCGATTCACGACCTCGCGGCCGCGGCGGGGCAGGGCGGGGCGAGCCTCGAATGGCTCGTCACCGCGGCCTGCAACGGGGTCGTGGGCCTCGCCGTCGGGCTCGCCCTCGTCCCCGTCGTCACGCGCGCCCTGCTGCCCGTGGCGGCCCGGTTCCGGCAATAGCCCCGCGGGCCGGAGGGCCGAGCGTCGATCCCCGCCGCCAGAGCGGGGGCGGGGAGTGCGGGCGGCCTCGCGCGCCGCCCGCAGAGGCGGTCAGATGCGCTCGCCGAAGGGCAGGTCGCGCAGGCGCCGGCCGGTGGCGTTGAAGACCGCGTTGGCGATGGCCGGGGCCATCGGGGGCACGCCGGGCTCGCCGACGCCCGTCGCATGCACCGAGAAGGGGTGTTCGACGATATGCGTCACCACCCTCTCGGGGAAGTTGTCGGAGCGCATCACGTCGTAGTCGTTGAAGTTCGACTGCACGACGCGGCCCCGCTCGAAGGTGATGGCGCTCTTGAGCGCGAGCGTCATGCCCATCACCGCCGCGCCCTCCATCTGGCTGCGGATGCGCTCGGGGTTGGCCGCGAAGCCGCAGTCGATCGCGACATGGACCTCCGGCAGGCGGATCCGCCCCTCGTCGAGGCGGACCCGGGCGGCGACGGCCACATAGGTCAGGAAGCTGCGATGGACGGCGAGGCCGAGGCCCTCGCCCTCTGGCAGCTCCGCCCCCCAGCCGGCGGCGTCGGCGGCGCGGTTCAGAACGTGCTTGAGCCGGGCGGTCTCAATCGGGAACTCGGCATAGGGGTCGCCGTAGTTCCAGAAGTCCTCCGGCATGCCCTGGGCGGCCGGGTCGATCACCCGGTCGGGCCCGATCAGCTCGAGCAGCATCTCGCGCTGGTCGCGGCCGAGCTCCTCCGCGAGCTCCGCGGCGAAGCTCTGCACGGCGAAGGCGCGGGGCACGTTGGAGACCGCCCGCCACCAGCCGATGCGGGTATGGGCCATCGCCTCGCCGTTGTCGCAGCGGATGTTGGGGATGTCGAAGGGCACGTCCACATGGCCCATGCCGTTCTCGATGTTGAACTGGTGGCCGGGATCGGGGGCGAAGGTGGACAGGATCGTCGGGGCGACCGAGTTGTGCCGCCAGCCGGTGACGCGGCCCTCGGCATCCACCGCCGCCTCGATCCGCTCGACCGAGGTGGTGTGATAGAAGCTGTGGCGGATGTCGTCCTCGCGGGTCCACTGCACGCGGACGGGGTGGCCGGTGGCCTTGGCGAGCCGGGCGGCCTCGGTCACGTAGTCGCCCTTCGACTTGCGCCCGAAGCCGCCGCCGAGGAGGGTGACGTTGACAATGACGTCGGCCACGTCCATCCCGAGATCCGCGGCGAGATCCTGGCGCACGGTCCAGGGGCTCTGCACCGGGGCCCAGACCTCGAGCTTGCCGTCCGCGAGGCGGGCGACGGCGGCGGGCGGCTCCATCGGCGCATGGGCCATATGGGCCTGGTAGTAGCTCCGCGCGATCACCCGGTCGGCCTCGGCGAAGGCGCGGTCCGGCTCGCCGGTCTCGCGCAGCACCTTGCCGGGTTTCTCGGCGGTGGCCTCCATCTCCTTGCGGTAGGCCTCGGTGTCGTAGCTCGCGTGCGGGCCGTCCTCCCACTCGATCTCGAGCGCCTCGCGCCCCTTGATCGCCGCCCAGGTGTTGGTCGCGACCACGGCGACCCCGCCCAAGGGCGCGAATTTGCCGGGGAGCGCCTGGCCCTCGAGCTCGATCACCGCCTCGACGCCGGGCACCGCGCGCGCCTTCGTGTCGTCGTAGGACTTGACCTTGCCGCCGACGACCGGGGGCCGGGCGACCACCGCCGTGCGCATCCCCTCGAGCGCGACGTCGGCGCCATAGACCGCCTGGCCGGTGGTGATGTCGCGGAGATCGTAGATCGAGACCTCGCCCTTGCCGATATAGCGGAACTCGGCCTCGGTCTTGAAGTCGAGCTCTTCGAAGGCGGGGACGGGGAGCGCCATGGCGGCCTCAGCCAGCGCGCCGAAGCCCGCCGTCTCGCCGCCCGGGCCGCGGACCTCGTGCAGCTCCACCGTCACGGCGGAGGGCTCCACCCCCCAGCGCTCGGCGGCGGCGCGTGCGAGCATGTGGCGGACCGAGGCGCCCATCTGGCGCATGGTCTGGATGTGGTGGCGCATCGAGCGCGAGCCGTCGGTGTTCTGGTTGCCGTATTTCGGCTCGTCGCCCGGGGCCTGCTCGATGACGACGCGGGCCCAGTCGGCCTCCATCTCGTCGGCGATCACCATGGGCAGCGAGGTGCGCGAGCCGGTGCCCATCTCGGCGCGGTGCGCCACGAGGCGCACGGTCCCGTCCGGGTCGATGGAGACGAAGACGAGCGGGTCGTCGACGAGCCCGTTCGGCATGTCCGAGCCGCCGGTCGGATAGCGCTCGAAGGCCCCGGCGCGGGGCGCGAAGGCGGCGAGCGCGAGGGCCGCCGAGGCGGTCCCGAGGAAGGCGCGCCGGCTCACCGGGCGGATGACGGCGCGGGCGATGGCGCGCCCGGCGGTCAGGTCGTCGCTCAGATATCCCAGCATGGCTCAGCCCCCCGTCGCAGCGTGGCGCACGGCGGCGACGATCCGCTGATAGCAGCCGCAGCGGCAGACATTGCCGCGCATGCCGGCCAGGATCTCGTCGTCGGTGATGGTCGGCTTCTCGGCGATGAGGGCGGCGGCCTGCATGATCTGCCCGGACTGGCAGAAGCCGCATTGCGGCACGTCGAACGCGCGCCAGGCGACCTGGAGGGGGTGGTTGCCCTCCGGGTCGAGCCCCTCGATGGTGGTGATGCTGGCGCCCTCCGCCTCGCCCACCGTGGTCATGCAGCTCTTCACCGCCTTGCCGTCGACATGCACGGTGCAGGCGCCGCAGAGCCCAGCGCCGCAGCCGTATTTCGTGCCGGTGAGCCCCGCGATGTCGCGGATGGCCCAGAGGAGCGGCATGTCGGGCGGGGCCTCCACCTCGTGGACGGCGTCGTTGATGGTGAGTCTGGCCATTCTGCAATCCTCCCTGGCGCCTTTGACGCTTCGGTCTGGGGATGGGGGCTCGGGGGCGACGATGCCGGCCGGCCGGACCGTGGGGCGCGCCGTTCGCACGCGACCGCATGTGGGCAGCCCTCACGCGGCGGCCCCAGCTTCCGCCGCGCCTTTGATGTCCCTCGCCAGTCCTCCACCCTACACGGCCCCCGCCGATTCGTCCGGTGCATTCGGGGAGGCGCCAGGCTTCCTCGCGGCCGTCCGATCGGGCATCCTCGCCCGGCCTGCCAGCGACGAGGAGCCCCGAGCCCGTGACCGACACCGAGACCGACACCGAGACCGCCGAGACCCTCTGCCTCTCCTGCGGCCTCTGCTGCGACGGATCGCTGTTCTGGGCGGTGCCGGTCGCGCCGGAGGAGGCGGGGCCCCTCAGCCTCGACGCCGAGGGCCGCTTGCGCCAGCCCTGCGCCTGCTTCGACGGGGCCTGCACGATCTATCCCGAGCGCCCCTCCGCCTGCCGAGAGTTCGACTGCCGGGTGCTGCAGACCGTGCGCGCCGGGCGCCGCGATGCCGCCTGGGCGCGCCGCGAGATCGCCGCGATGCGCCGGCTGGTCACCGAGCTCGCCGCCCGCCTGCCGGGGGACGACGCCTCGGTCTATCGCCGCGCCGCCGAATTCCTCGCAGCCCATAGCGACGCCCTGAACGATCCCGCCTTCCAGAGGGCGCACCGCCCGCTGCTGAAGCTCCTCAGCGACTACGAGGCGGCGCTCGCCCGCTTCCATGTCGCGCGCGGCGGCTGAGCGCAATCATCGTTTGGCCGCATTCGCCCGGGCGCGTAGGCTCTGGGGACAACAAGAACCCAAGGGAGGATCGACGATGAACCTGCGCCCGGACCCCACCTTCCACCCATCGGCCAAGCTCGCCATGGAGGCCCCGGCCGAGACGCTCGCCTACACGCTGATGCTGAGCCCGGACGGCACGCGCCCCGACGGGCTCGCCGTGGTCGACGTCGATCCGGCCTCGAAGGATTTCGGGCGGATCGTGCACAGCGTGATGATGCCCAACACCGGCGACGAGTTCCATCATTTCGGCTGGAACGCCTGCTCCTCCGCGCTCTCGCCGCTGACGGGCCACGCCTTTCTCGAGCGGCGCTATCTGATCGTCCCGGGCATCCGGTCCTCCCGGATCTACGTGATCGACACCAAGGGCGGGCCGACGGCCGCCAAGATCCACAAGATCATCGAGCCCGAGGAGGTGTTCGCCAAGACCGGCTATTCCCGCCCCCACACCATCCATTGCGGCCCCGAGGGGATCTATGTCTCCACCCTCGGCGGCGGCGGGCCGGACGGCACCGACGGCCCCCCGGGCATCTTCATCATGGACTGCGAGACCTTCGAGGTGATCGGGCGCTACGAGATCGACCGCGGCAGCCAGGACAAGCAATACGATTTCTGGTGGAACCTGCCGCGCGATTACATGGTGAGCTCGGAATGGGGCCTGCCGCCGCAATTCGAGAACGGGATCGTGCCGGAGGACCTGCTCGCCAACAAATACGGCCACCGGCTGCATTTCTGGAACCTGCGCGAGCGGCGCAACGTGCAGACGATCGACCTCGGCGCGAACCACCAGATGGCCCTCGAGGTGCGCCCGGCGCACGACCCGGTGAAGGAATACGGCTTCTGCGGCGTGGTGGTCGACACCCAGACGCTCGAGGGCTCGATCTGGACCTGGTGGCGCGAGGGCGGCAAGTTCCACGCCAAGAAGACCGCCGTCATCCCGCCGGAGCCTGCGAAGGCGGAGGATCTGCCCCCGCTCCTCAAGGGCTTCGAGGCCGTGCCGCCGCTGGTCACCGATATCGACCTCTCCCTCGACGACCGCTTCCTCTACGTCTCCTGCTGGGGCACGGGGGAGCTGCGCCAATACGACGTGTCCGACCCGATGAACCCGACACTGGCGGGCTCGGTCCATATCGGCGGCATCACGCGGCGCACGGCCCATCCCTCGGGGGCCGACTATCGCGGCGGGCCGCAGATGGTGGAGATCAGCCGCGACGGCAAGCGGGTCTACTGGACCAACTCGCTCTACTCGACCTGGGACGATCAGTTCTATCCCGAGGGGGTGCCCGCGGCGATGGTCAAGGCCGATGTGGGCGCCGATGGCGGGCTCACGCTCGACACGGACTTCTGGGTCGAGTTCCCCGAGGGCTATCGCTCGCACCAGATCCGGCTCGAGGGCGGGGACTGCTCGACCGACAGCTTCTGCTACCCCAACGTCTGAGCCTTGGCGTGGCTTTGGGAGGGCGCGGCGGGCCTCTGGCTCGCCGTGATCGCGAGCGGGATCTATCACGGGGTGAACCCGGGGATGGGCTGGCCGCTCGCGGTCTCCGCCGCGCTGATGGAGCGGCGCCCAGCCGCGCTCTGGTCGGCGCTCGCGGCGCTCTCGGCGGGGCATCTGCTGGCGATGCTGGCGATCCTTCTGCCCTTCGCCGTCACGGCGGTGCTGGTGGCCTGGCAGCGGGAGATCCAGATCGGGGCGGCGGCGATCGTCGTCGGCTTCGGGCTCTGGCTGATGATCGACCGCCGCCATCCGCGCTTTCTCGCCCGCATCCCGCCCTCGCGGCTGATGCTCTGGTCCTTCCTGATCGCCATCGCCCATGGCGCGGCGCTGATGCTGGTGCCGATCTATCTCGGGATCTGCCGGGTGGACGAGGACCCGGGCCATCTCGCGGCCGGCGAATTGATGCGCGACGGGATCGGCATCGCGCTCGTGGTCGCGACGGTGCACACCGCGGCGATGATGGCCGGCGGCGGTGCGCTGGCCTATGGCGTCTATCGCTGGGTCGGCCTCGGCTTCATCAAGCGGAGCTGGATCGACCTCGATCTCCTCTGGGCGGCGAGCCTCGTCGCCGTGGGGGTGGCGGCCATCGCGCTGGCGCTCTGAGGGGCACGCGGCCCGCTTGCATTTCGCCCGCGGGCGCCGTCTAGTTCCGGTTCGGGCCGAGGGAGGCAAGGCTTGCTCGCATCGCGGATCAGATCGCTCGGGCGCTGGCACTGGCTCGCCTTCTTCGCGGGCACGCTGCTCGCCTGGGCGCTCCTCTTCCTCATGGCGGTCCCGCCGGAGATCCGGGCGCTCGAGGCGGCCTACGGGGCGTCGCTGATCGAGATGCTCTGCGGCGCGGGCGCGCCGGGCTTCGGCGCGGCCTTCGCCATGTGGGCGCTGATGAGCGCGGCGATGATGGCGCCGACGGCGCTGCCCGCCTTCGCCACCTACGACGATCTCTCCCATGTCGCGCCGACGGGCTTCGCGCGGCTGCTCGCCGGGTATCTCGCGGCTTGGCTCGGCTTCTCGGCGCTCGCGGCCGGGGCGCAGGTGGGGTTGCAGGAGGCCGGCCTCCTCGGCGCCCTCGGCGAGAGCGTCTCGCTGCCGCTCACCGTGGCGCTCCTGCTCGGCGCCGGGCTCTACCAGTTCAGCGCGCTCAAGGAGGCCTGCCTCGCCCGCTGCCGCGCGCCGCTGGCCTTCTTCCTCGCGCATTGGGAGGAGGGGCCGCTGCGCAACGGGCTGCGCCTCGGGCTCGACTGCGTCGGCTGCTGCTGGGCGCTGATGGCGCTCGCCTTCGTCGGCGGGACGATGAACCTCGCCTTCATGGGCCTCGCCATGCTGCTGATGACGCTGGAGAAGCTGCCCGATCTCGGCCGCCCGCTCACCCGCCCGCTCGGCGCGGCGCTGATCGCCGCGGCCCTCGCCGCCCCCTTTCTCTGAGACGGAGGAGACCCCATGGCACTCGACGCCGCCGCCATCCCGGACTGGACCCTGAAGGGCGAGCTGATCCTCAACTGCAACTGCACCGTCTTCTGCCCCTGCGTGGTCAGCCTCGGCAAGCACCCGCCGACGGAGGGCTACTGCCAGGCCTGGGCCGGCATCCGAATCGACGAGGGCGGCTATGGCGGGGAGAGCCTCTCTGGCCTCAATGTCGGCATGATCCTCGACATCCCGGGCAATATGAGCCGGGGCAACTGGAAGGCCGCCGCCTTCATCGACGAGCGGGCGAGCGCGCCGGCCTACGAGGCGCTCGTCGCGATCTTCTCGGGCGCGGCGCGCGGCACCACCGGGCTCTTCGGCCTTCTGGTCAGCGAGTTCCTGGGCGCCGAGCGTGCGCCCGTGGTCTTCGAGACCGAGGGGGAGGCGCGCCGGCTCGTCGTCGGCAAGAAGATCCAGGGCGAGGTTGTCCCGGTCACCAATGCGGAGGGCAAGGAGACCGTGATCTCCAACACCGACTATTGGATGGGCCCGGACATCACCGTGGCCACCGCGCGCAAGGGCCGGGTGCGCGCCTTCGGCCGGGTCTGGGATTTCGAGGGCCGCTCGGCCGAGATCTGCCGGATCGACTGGCGCGGGCCGCGCTGAGCGCCATGGGCGGGGGCACGGCACCGCGAGCCTGGCGGAGGGCGCGGCCGTGGCGCGGTTGACCCCGTCGCGCCGCGTCCGCCGCACGCCCTTCTCCGAGGGCGTCGAGGCCGCGGGCGTCACGGCCTACACGGTCTACAACCACATGCTCCTGCCCACGGTCTTCCGCTCGCTCGAGGAGGACTACCGCCATCTGAAATCCGCCGTGCAGATCTGGGACGTCGCCTGCGAGCGGCAGGTCGAACTGCGCGGGCCCGACGCCGCCCGCCTCGTGCAACTCCTCACCCCGCGCGACATGCGCCCGATGCTGCCCGGGCAATGCGCCTATCTGCCCGTGGTCGACGAGACCGGCGGCATGCTGAACGATCCCGTGGCCGTGAAGCTCGCCGAGGACCGCTGGTGGATCTCGCTCGCCGACAGCGACCTGCTCTATTGGGTGAAGGGCCTCGCTTATGGCTACCGGATGGACGTGCTGATCCACGAGCCCGATGTCTCGCCGCTCGCCGTGCAGGGCCCGCTCGCCGAGACGCTGATGGCCCGCGTTTTCGGCGACCGGGTCCGCGCGATCCGCTTCTTCCGCTTCTCCATCCTCGAATTCGCGGGCCACGACCTCGTCGTCGCGCGCTCGGGCTATTCCAAGCAGGGGGGCTTCGAGATCTATGTGGAGGGCGGGCATCTCGGCATGCCGCTCTGGAATGCGCTGATGGAGGCGGGGCGCGATCTCGACGTGCGCGCGGGCTGCCCGAATTCCATCGAGCGGATCGAGGGCGGGCTGCTCTCCTACGGCAACGACATGACCCTCGACAACACGCCCCACGAATGCGGGCTCGGGCGGTTCTGCAACACGCAGACGGCGATCGGCTGCATCGGGCGCGACGCGCTCCTCCGGGTCGCCAAGGAGGGGCCGGTGCAGCAGATCCGCGCGCTCGCCATCGGGGGCGCCCCGGTTCCGCCCTGCGACCGGGCCTGGTCGCTCCGCGCCGGGGAACGCGTGGTGGGCCGGGTCACCTCCGCCGCCCGCTCGCCGGATTTCGGGGGGAGCGTCGCCATCGCCATGGTCCGCATGACCCATTGGGACGCCGGGACCGAGCTCACCCTGGAGACGCCGGACGGCCCGCGCCCGGCCGTCGTGCGCGAGTCGTTCTGGACCTGAGCCCGGCTCAGCCGGTCCGCCGCCAGGCGCGCGGGCCGATCTCGTGGATCGAGCGGCCGCGGGTGTCGACGGCGACCGTCACCGGCATCTCCTCGACCCGCAGGCGGTAGATCGCCTCCATCCCGAGATCGCGATAGGCCACCGGCTCTGCCTCGCGGATCGCCTTGGAGACCAGGAAGGCCGCGCCCCCGACGGCGATCAGATAGACCGCCCCGTGCCGCCGGATCGCCGCGATCGCTTCCGGCCCGCGCTCGGCCTTGCCGATCATCGCCTTGAGGCCGGTGCCCGCGAGGAGCGGCTCGGTGAAGCGGTCCATCCGCGTCGCGGTGGTGGGCCCGGCCGGGCCGATGACCTCCGCGCCCACCGGATCGACGGGGCCGACATAGTAGATCGCCCGGCCCTTCAGATCGACCGGCAGGGCCTCGCCGCGGGCGAGCGCCTCCGTCATGCGCTTGTGCGCGGCGTCGCGGCCGGTGAAGAGGGTGCCGGAGAGGAGGAGCGTCTCGCCCGGCTCGAGGGCTGCGAGCGTCGCCTCGTCGAGCGCGTCGAGGTCGATCCGCCGGGCGCGGGCCGCGGCGCGCTCGCGCGCCACCTCGGGCCAGAGCGAGAGATCGGGCGGATCGAAGCGCGCCGGCCCGCTGCCGTCGAGCGTGAAGGCCACATGCCGCGTCGCCGCGCAATTGGGCACCAGCGCGACGGGGAGCGAGGCCGCATGGGTCGGGAACTGGCGGATCTTCACGTCGAGCACGGCGGTCAGCCCCCCGAGCCCCTGCGCGCCGATGCCGAGGGCGTTGACCCGCTCGTAGATCTCGAGGCGGAGCGCCTCCACCGGGTCGCGGGGCCCGCGGGCGGCGAGCGCGTCGATGTCGATCGGATCGTCGAGCGCCCGCTTGGCGAGGCTCATCGCCTTGTCGACCGAGCCGCCGACCCCGATCCCGAGGAGCCCCGGCGGGCACCACCCCGCGCCCATCGTCTCGACCATGCCGACCACCCAGTCCGCCACGCTCTCCGACGGGGTCAGCACGGCGAACCGGGTCTTGTTCTCCGACCCCCCGCCCTTCGCGGAGACCGAGATCGCCACCTCCGCGCCCGCCACCATCTCCACGGAGACCATGGCGGGGGTGTTGTCGCCGGTGTTGGTCCGTGCCCCCAGCGGATCGGCCACCATGGAGGCGCGGAGCGGGTTGGCCTCCAGCCGGTAGGCCCGCGCCACCGCCTCGTCGAGGATCTCCTGCAAGGGCCGGCGCCAGGCGAGCCGCGCCTCGACCCCGATCTCCACCCGGATATTGGCGACGCCCGTGTCCTGGCAGATCGGCCGCCGGCCGAGGGCGCAGAGCCGCGAATTGGCGAGGATCTGCGCGATGGCGTCCCGCGCGCCGGGGCTCTCCTCGCGCTCGTAGGCGGCGCCGAGGGCGGCGAGGAAGTCCGGCGGGTGGTAGCAGGCGACGAACTGCAGGGCGTCCGCGACGCTCTCGACGACATGCTCCTCGGAGATGGGCGGCATGGGCTCGGCTCCTCAGACGCGGCGGACGAGATCGGTGACGGTGCCGTCGCGATACTCCGAGACGGCGACGACGGGGGTGTCGGACGGGCGGCGGGGCCGGCGCTCGGCCCGCGCGGCGGCGCGGCGGGCGAGATCGGCGATGGGGACCGGGGCGAGCCCGGCATGGGCGAGGCGGTCGGCGAGGTCCTCGCGCGCGGGGTTCACCGCGATCCCCGCCTCGGTGACGACCGCATCGACGGTCGCGCCCGGGGTGGTCAGCGTGCCGACCCGCTCGACGATCTTCGGGAAGCCCGCGGCGGTGAGCTTCGTCGTCACCACCGCGAGGCGCGCCCCCGCCGCGGTGTCGGCATGCCCGCCGGAGCCGCCGAGGATGCGCCCGTCCGCCCGGGTGGTCACGTTGACGTTGAAGTCGATGTCGATCTCGGCGGCGCCGAGGACCACCGCGTCGAGCCGGTCGACCACAGCGCCGCGGGCCGAGGGGGCGGCATACATCGCCGCCGACATCCCCTGGTGGCGCGGGTCGTCGCGGAAGGAGCGGATCGCGGCGGGGTCGAAGCACTGCACGTCCAAGAGCCGCGCGAAGAGCCCGGCCTCGAGCATCTCCACATGGACGCCGGTGATCCCCCCGCTCGCGAAGCTGCCGCGGATGCTCGCCGCCCCCATCCGCCGGCCGATGGCCGCCGCCGCGGCGAGCGAGGCCCCGCCCGCGCCGTTCTGCAGCGACAGCCCGTCGACCAGGAGCCCGCTCGCGGCGATCACCTCGGCGGCGGCCTCGGCGATGGCGAGGTCCTCCGGCGCCGCGCTCGGGCGGGTGGTGCCGGAGAGGATCCCGCCCGCATCGCCGAGCGACGGGATGCGGGCGACGAAATCCACCCGGTCCTGCGGGATCTCGATCCGCGCGGCGGGGTAGGGGACGAGCGTGTCGGTCACCGCGATCACCCGGCGCGCGGCGCGCACGTCGCATTGCGGATAGCCGAGCACGCCGCAGGCGCAGGGCCCCTCGGTGCCGCTCAGATTGCCCATGACGTCCGCCGCGGGGGCGGCGACGAAGGCCGCGTCGATGGCGAGCGCGCCCTCGGCGATCGCGCGCGCCCGCCCGCCATGGGTGCGCAGGACGGCCGGGCGCGCGAGGACGCCCTCCGAGATCGCCTCCGCCACCGGCCCCGCCACGAAATTCGCCGAGAGCGCGCCGACCACGCCCGAGCGCATATGCCCGACGAGGGGGGCGTGGACCGGGAAGATCGAGGAGGCGGCGACGTGGAGATCCCCGAGGCCTGCCCGGGCGAGGGCGTCGAGCACCGCGTTCAGCACCCCGTCGCCATTGCGCAGATGGTGATGGAAGGAGACCGTGGCGCCGTCCGAGAGCCCCGCCGCGCGGACCGCCGCGTCGAGATCGGGCAGGAGCTTCGCCTCGCCGCGCCGCGCGGTCTTGCCGATGCGCCCGGGGGCTCCGAGCGGGCCGTAGCCCTCGAGAAAGTCCGGCATGGCGCGCGCGGCCGTCATCGCCCCTCCGGGATGCGCTCGGACGGGACCCCGCGCCCGTCGGACAGCCAGGATAGCCGCCTGCGGGGGCCCGGCGGAAATAGGCTGAGCGTTCGCAGGGCATAGGCGGGGCCTCTATCGCCTGCGCCCGGTCGGGCGGGCGGCGATTGCCAGGCCATCGGTCCGGGCTCTAGGCTGGGGAATGGACATCCGCCAGCTCCGCTATTTCATCGCCATCGTCGAGGAGGGGTCGATCTCTGCCGCGGCGGAGCGGCTCAACGTCGCCCAACCCTCGCTCTCCCAACAGGTCCTGCGCCTCGAGCGCCAGCTCGGCGTGTCCCTGCTCGTGCGCTCCTCCCGCGGCGTCGCGCCGACGGAGGCGGGGCGGATCCTGCTCGATCACGCGCGCGAGCTGACCCTGGGGATCGAGCGCGCCGTCGAGGAGGTCCGCCAGGCGGGCACCGTGCCGCAGGGGACGGTGAGCTTCGGCCTGCCCTCCTCGGTCTCCATGGTGCTCTCGGTCCCGCTCGCCGAGACGGTGCGCCACGAACTGCCCAAGGTCCGGCTCCGGGCGATCGAGGCGATGAGCGGCTTCATCCAGGAGTGGTTGCTCGACCAGAGCGTCGATCTCGGCATCCTCTACGACGTGCGGGGGGTGCGCCACCTCTCGCATCAGCCGCTGATGTCGGAGGAACTGCGCTTCTTCTCCGCCCCCGATGCCTGGCCTTTCGACAGCCCGCCGGGCAGCCCGGTCACGCTCGCGGCGCTCGCCGGGGTCGAGCTCGTGCTGCCCTCGCGGAGCCACGGGCTGCGCGCCATGATCGACGCCCATGCCAGGGCGCTCGGGGTGGCGCTCGAGATGGATGCGCTCAGCCAGATCAAGACGCTCGTCGGGCGCGGCAGCGGCTATACCATCCTCGCGCCGGCCGCGGCGGTCGACCGGGTGGAGCGGGGGGAACTCATCATGGCGCCGATCGTCGAGCCCGCCCTCGTGCGCTCGGTCTATCTCGTGCGCAACCCGGCCAAGCCCGTCACCCAGGCGAGCCGCGCCGTCGAGGCGGCGACGCTCGAGGTGATCCGCGATCTCGTGCGCCGCGGGATCTGGCGGGCGCGGGACCATGCGATCGAGTGAGGGCGGCCCCGTCGCCCAGCCATAGGGGATAGCGATGGCCGCCAGTCCTGGGGCGTCTTTCTGTTCCGGCGCGCCGGAGCGCATCACAGGGGAGGAGTCCGCCGTTGCCTCTTGCCGGCCGGCCGAGATCGGGGTTCGATCAGGGGGCCGGGCGCCAGAGGCGCGGCGGCGACGGCCGACCGGGGCGGAGATCCCCGCGCACGACAAATATGGGAGGACCGAATGACGACACTCAGGACCCTGGCCGCGGGATGCGCCGCGGCGCTCGTCGCCACCGGCCCGGCGCTCGCGGCGGAAAAGCCGGAGACGATCCGGATCGGCATCACCGCCTTCCTGTCCGGCCCGGCCTCGGTGTTCGGCGAGCCGGCCAAGGCCGCCGGCGAGATGCTGATCGAGCGGATGAACGCCGAGGGCGGCATCGCCGGCGTCCCCGTCGAGGCCTATTGGGTCGACGAGGGCGCGGGCGGCGAGGCGTTGCTCGCCGAGTATCGCCGGCTCGTCCAGGATGTCGGCGTCGACGCCATGTTCGCCTCGATCTCGTCGGGCAACTGCAACAAGATCGCGCCGCTCGCCGAGGACCTCGAGATCCTCAACATCATGTGGGACTGCGGCACCCAGCGCATCTTCGAGGAGGGCGACTACACCTACGTCTTCCGCACCCAGGCCAACGCGACGCCCGAGATGCTCTCGACGGTGCTCTATCTCCTCAAGACCAAGGCCGACTTCCGGACCATCGCCGTGGTCAACCAGGACTATGCCTGGGGCCGCGACAGCTGGGACATCTTCTCGACCGCGCTCGAGGCGATGAAGCCCGATGTCGAGGTCGTGGCCGAGTTCTTCCCCAAATTCGGGGCGCCGGACTTCTCGACCGAGATCTCCCGGCTCCAGGCGCTGCGCCCGGACGTGATTCTCTCCACCTCCTGGGGCGGGGATCTCGACACCTTCGTGCGCCAGGCCGCCCAACGCGGGCTCACCAACAGCTCGACGCTCGTGCTCCCGCTCGGCGAGAGCTCGCTGCAGCGCCTCGGCTCCGCGCTGCCGCCGGGCCACATCGTCGGCGGGCGGGGCGATCACTACTTCCTGCATCCCGAAAAGGTGGACGACGCCGAGTATATGGCCTTCGTCGACGCGTTCCGCGAGAAGACCGGCGCCTATCCGATCTACCCGGTCTTCCACATCTCCCAGGCGCTCGCGGCCCTCGAGAAGGCCTACGAGACGGCGATGGAGGCCAATGGCGGGGACTGGCCGAGCGATGCGCAGGTTGTCGAGGCGATGCGCGGGCTCACCTTCGCGGGCCTCGGGCGCGAGGTGACGATCCGCGAGGACGGGCAGGGCCTCGAGGACCAGCTCCTCGGCACCACGGCGGCGAGCGACGACTACGACTTCGCCGTTCTCACCGACATGATGATCTTCGACGCCGAGGACATCACCACCCCGGTCGGCGAGAACTCGCTCGAATGGATCGGCACGCTCGGGCCCGAGTTCGTCGACAGCGTCGCGGTCGACCGCTTCCCGGCCGACTGAGCGCGGCCCGCCGTCTCCGATCCGATCCCGGCGGCCCCGCGCGGGCCGTCGGACGCGCTCGCCTCGCCGAGAGGAGCTGCCGGTGAACAGCCAACTCGTCGCCCTCGCGATCTTCGACGGCGTGGCCTATGCGGCCCTCGTCTTCCTGGTCGCCGTGGGGCTCACGCTGATCTTCGGGGTCCTGCGGGTCCTCAACGTCGCGCATGGGTCGTTCTACGCCATCGGGGCCTATGTGATGGCCTCGGTCGGGGGCGCGATCTTCGCCATGGGGGTGACGCCCTGGCTCGGCCTGCCGCTGATGATCCTCGCCGCGGTGCTCGTCGGCGGGCTGATCGGCGGGCCGGTCGAGAAGTTCCTGCTCTCCCGGATCTACCGGATGGAGCAGGTGCTGCAGATCCTGCTCACCTTCGCCGTCTTCATGATCCTCGAGGACGTGCAGCGCCTTATCTGGGGCGCGCGGCCCTATTTCGAGGCGAGCCTCCTGAACGCGATGGGCACGGTCGAGGTGATGGGGATCACCTACACCGCCTATCAGCTGATCTTCCTGCCCGCCGTCGCGCTCGCCGTGCTGATCGGGCTGCGGCTGTTCCTCAGGCGCACGCTCTCGGGCAAGCTCATCCTCGCGGTGACCGAGGACCGGGAGGCGGCAACGGCGATCGGCATCGACGCCGAGCGCGTCTATCTCCTGACCTTCGTCGTCGGCGCCTCGCTCGCGGCCTTCGGCGGCGCGCTCGCCTCGCAGACGACCTCGGTGCTGCCCGGCATCGGCGCGGAGATGATCGTGCTCTCCTTCGCGGTGGTGGCGACGGCGGGGCTCGGGCAGATCGAGGGGGCCGCCGTCACCGCGCTGCTGATCGGCCTCGGCCGCAGCTTCTCCGTCTATCTCATGCCCGAGCTCGAGGTGATCATGCCCTATCTCATCATGCTCCTGGTGCTGCTCGTCCGGCCCGAGGGGCTCTTCGGCATGAGCCGGACGCGGAAGATCTGAGCCATGCTCGCCCTCCTGCGCACCGGAGCGCCGCTCCTCCTCCTCGCCGCCGTCGCCGTCGCTCCGGCGATCGACCCGACGAGCCAGGTCCTGCTCACTCTCGCGCTCGCCAAGGGGCTGGCGGTGCTCGGCATCGTCGTGCTGTTGCAGGCGGGGCAGGTGTCCTTCGGCCATGCGCTCTATTTCGCCGTCTCCGCCTATATCGCCGCCTTCATCGGCCATCGCTTCGGCGGGGGCGAGCTCGTGCTGATGCTGGTCGCAGGCACGGCGGGGGCGCTCCTCGCCGGGATCGTCGTCGGGCTCTTCGTCGTGCGCTACCGCTACATCTTCTTCGGGATGCTCAATCTCGCGGTCTCGATGATCTTCTTCTCGGTGCTGGAGAAGTTCTACTACGTCACCGGCGGCTCGGACGGGCTGCAGGTCGCGCGCCCGCTGGTGCTCGGGATCGAGATGGAGCGCGCGGGCTTCGAGACGCTGCTCTTCTATCTCACCCTCACGCTCTGCCTAGCCGCGGCCTGGGGCACGCACCGCTTCCTCAATTCTCCGCTCGGCAACATGATGCGCGCGATCAAGACCAACGAGGTGCGGCTCGAATATCTCGGCGTCTCGGCGCGGCGGGTGCTGCTCGTGGGCTATGCGCTCTCGGCTGCGCTCGGCGGGCTCGGCGGGACGCTGACGGCGGTCGCGCAAGGCATCGTCACGCCGGAATACGCCTATTGGATCCGCTCCGGCGAGTTCGTCTTCATCGCGATCCTCGGCGGCTCGGGCTCGGTCGGCGGCGCTTTCGTCGGCGCGCTGATCTACGAGGGCGTCCGGACCTACGCGGCGGCCTTCGCGGCCGATGTCTGGCAGATGATCCTCGGGATCACGCTCCTCGTGGTGATCCTCTATCGCCCCTCGGGGGTGGTGGGCGCCTGGTTCGAGCTGCTCGGCCGCCTCCGCGCGGGCCGGCGGCGGGAGGCGGGGGAATGACCGCGCTCCTCGAGGCCCAGGGCGTCGCGATCCGCTTCGGCGGCGTGGTCGCGGCGGACGACGTCAACATCGCCATCGAGGCCGGCAAGAACCTCGCCATCATCGGCCCGAACGGCGCGGGCAAGACCACCTTCCTCAATATCTGCACCGGCTATCTGAAGCCGGCCAAGGGGCGCATCCTGCTCGACGGCGAGGACGTGACCCGGCTCGCGCCGCGCCATCTCGTGCGCCGGGGCGTGGCGCGGGCCTTCCAGATCCCCCAGCTCTTCGTCGAGCACACGGTGCTGGAGAACCTGCTGATGGCAGGCGCCGCCGCCGCCCGGCGCTGGGCGCCGCTGACGCCGATGCGCGACATCCCCGAGCGCGATCGGATGATGCATCTCCTGGAGCTCGTGCGCTGCGACGCGATCGCCGAGCGCCCGGTCTCGGAGCTCCCCGAGGGGCAGCGCAAGCTCGTCGACATCGCCATCGCCCTCGCCCTCGGCCCGCGGCTCCTGTTCATGGACGAGCCGACCTCGGGCGTCGCCTCCTCGGAGAAGTTCGAGGTGCTCGACATCATCGCCGAGGCGCTCGCGGAGGCGCAGGTGACGGCGGTCTTCGTCGAGCACGACATGGGCATCGTCGACCGCTTCGCCGACGAGGTGGCGGTCTGGAACCGCGGCGAGGTGCTGTTCCGCGGCCCGCCGGACGAGGTGCTCCGCCACCCGGAGGTGATCCGCGACGTGATCGGCGAGGAGATCTGAGATGCTGGCCTTCGAGGACGTGACCGTGACCCTCGGCGGCGTGCGCATCCTGCGCCATGCGGGCTTTCGCATCGCGCCCGCCGAGACCGTGGCGCTGATCGGCGCCAACGGCGCGGGCAAGACGACGACGCTGCGCACCGTCATGGGCTTCACCTCGATGCGCGGCACCATCCGCTTCGGCGAGACGGCGCTCTCAGAGGTCGCGCCCCATCGCCGGCCCGGGCTCGGCATCGGCTATGCGCCGGAGGACCGGCGGCTCTTCTCCGCCTTCACTGTGGAGGAGAACATCCTGCTGCCGGGCCGCGTCGCGGGCTTCTCCGAGGAGGCGCTCGCCTCGGGCCTCGCCCGGGTCTACGATATCCTGCCGGAGCTGCGCGAGATGGCCGCGCGCCCGGCGGGCGGGGTCTCCGGCGGGCAGGGCAAGATGGTCGCGCTCGGCCGGGCGCTGATGATCGGCAGCCGCCTCCTGATGCTCGACGAGCCGTTCCAGGGCCTCGCGCCGGCGCTCGCGCGGCGCTATGCCGACGCGCTCCGGGCGCTGCGCGACCGCGACCGCGAGGTCACCCTCGTCATCACCGAATCGAACCCGGATCTCCTGCGCAAATTCGCCGACCGCGTGCTCGTGATCGAGCGGGGCGAGATCCGGGAGGGCGCCTTCGCCGGCGCCTCGCAGACCTAGCCGCGCCGGTGCGGCCCAAGAGAGAAGGAGCCTCCCCCATGCGACTCGAGAACAAGACCGCCCTCGTCACCGGCGCCGCCTCCGGCTTCGGCCGAGAGATCGCCCATGTCTTTGCCCGCGAAGGCGCCCGGGTGGCGATCGTCGATCTGAACGGCGAGGGCGCGAAGGCCGTCGCCGCCGAGATCGGCGCGGCCGCGATCCCGGTCACCTGCGACGTGGCCGACGGCGCGCAGGTCGCCGCCGCCTTCGCGGCTTGCGTGGACGCCTTCGGCCGGGTCGACATCGTCGTCAACAACGCCGGTTGGACGCACAAGAACCGCCCGCTCCTCGAGGTGGACTACGAGACCTTCCGCAAGGTCTATGCGGTCAACGTCGACTCGATCTTCCACTTCACCCACGCCGCCCTGCCGCATTGGCGCGAGATCGGCGGGGGGGTGATGCTCAATGTCGGCTCGACCGCCGGGATCCGGCCCCGCCCGGGCCTCACCTGGTACAATTCCTCCAAGGGCGCGGTGAACGTGATGACCAGGTCCCTCGCCGTCGAGCTCGCGCTTGACAAGGTCCGGGTCTGCGGCCTCGCCCCGGTGATGGGGGCGACGGCGCTCCTCGAGTCCTTCATGGGCCTGCCCGACACGCCGGAGAACCGCGCGAAGTTCATCGCCACGGTCCCCCTCGGCCGCCTCTCCGAACCGCGCGACGTGGCTAATGCCGCGCTCTATCTCGCCTCCGACGAGGCGGAGTTCATCACGGGCGTGATCCTCGAGGTGGACGGCGGGCGCACGATCTGACGCAAGCCGCGGCGCGGACGCCCCGCTCTCGCCGCGGGCGGGGCTGGACCTGGCCCCGCCGGGGAATATGCTCCCGCGCAACACGAGGAGAGCATGCCATGAGCGGGACGGCCGAGACCACCATCACCGAGAGCGAGCGCCGGAGCGGGATCTTCGCCGGCGACGACCCCTATGCCCTCGCGCAGGCCTGGCTTTCGGAGGCGGAGAAGACCGAGCCGAACGACCCCAACGCCGTCGCGGTGGCGACCGCCGACGCCGACGGGCTCCCCAATGTCCGCATGGTGCTCCTGAAGGAGATCGAGCCCGACCAGATCGCCGGGGGCTTCGTCTTCTACACGAATTTCGAGGGGACCAAGGGGCAGGAGCTCGCCGCCCGGCCGAAGGCGGCGATGGTGTTCCACTGGAAGTCCCTCGGGCGGCAGCTGCGCCTGCGCGGGCCGGTCGAGCGGGTCTCGGACGCGCAGGCCGACGCCTATTACGCCTCCCGCGCCTACAAGAGCCGGATCGGGGCCTGGGCCTCGAAACAGTCGCGCCCGCTGTCCTCGCGCTCGGCGCTGCTCGCCGATGTCGCCCGCCTCGCCGCGCGCTACCCGATGAACCCGCCGCGCCCGCCGCATTGGGGGGGATTTCGGCTCAGGCCGGTGGAGATCGAGTTCTGGGCCAACGGGGACTTCCGCCTGCACGACCGCTTCCGTTGGACCCGCGCCGCCCCCGACGCGCCGGCCTGGGAGGTGCAGCGCCTCCACCCCTGAGCCGGCGGCCCCCTCTCCGTCCGCAGCGCCGGCCTCTCCCGCCCCGGTCTCGCAAGCGCCGGGGCGGGTTGCTCTCCCCCGGCGGCAGGCCGTCCCGCGCCGGGAGCCGTGGCCCAAGACGCTGCCCGACCGAAGGGGGGCGCCGACCGGGCGGCCCCTTGCGAGAACCGGATCTCCGGGCACGGGCGCGGCCTGCTGGGAGCCTCGCCGATCCCGTCGCCCTCGCGACCGGGGAGACCGAGGCCCGGACCCTCGCCGAGGCGCGCGGCGACGAGGGGGCCTGTCTGCCGGCCTCACCGCAGCCGCCTGCTGCGGCGACAGCCAGGCGTTGCGGCGATGTGCAAGCGCCTCCGCCCGTGCTATGCGATCGGGCGGAGGCTGCCAGATGACCGACTCTCGACTCCCTCGCACACTGCTTCTCACCGGCGCGAGCCGCGGCATCGGCCATGCGACCGTGAAGCGCTTCGCCTCGGCGGGCTGGCGGGTGATCACCTGCTCGCGTCACCCCTTCCCGGAGGACTGTCCCTGGGAGATGGGCCGCGAGGACCATGTGCAGGTCGACCTCTCGAGCCCCGACAGCACCATGGCCGCCGTCGACGACATCCGCGGCCGCCTCGCGCGGGATTCGGGCGGCAAGCTCGAGGCGCTCGTCAACAATGCCGGGATCTCTCCGAAGGGCCCCGAAGGCGAGCGGCTGACGACGCTCACCACGGATCTGCGCGACTGGGGGAAGGTGTTCCACGTCAATTTCTTCGCCAGCGTGGTGCTCGCGCGCGGGCTGCGCGACGAACTCGCCGCGGCGAAGGGCGCGATCGTCAACGTGACCTCCATCGCAGGGAGCCGGGTGCACCCCTTCGCGGGCGCGGCCTATGCGACATCGAAGGCCGCCCTCGCCGCCCTCACCCGCGAGATGGCCTATGATTTCGGGCCCCTCGGCGTCAGGGTGAACGCGATCGCGCCGGGCGAGATCGAGACCGCGATCCTCTCGCCCGGAACCGAGAAGCTCGCCGAACAGATCCCGCTGCGCCGCCTCGGCCGGCCCGAGGAGGTGGCGCGGACGATCTATTATCTCTGCACGCCGGAGAGCGCCTACGTCTCCGGCACCGAGATCGAGATCAACGGCGGGCAGCACGTCTGAGACCTGCGAGGCCCGGGCCCGCCGTCGACCGCACCTGCCCATCCGGACGGCGGCGGGCGCGGGCCTCAGCGCAGCGGCGCCGCCGGCTCGATCTCGGCGAGGAGGGCGCCGAGCCGCGCGCCGGCCTCGGGCGGGAGCGGGGCCTGCGGGGGCAGCGGCTCGCCCACCTCGTAGCCCCGGACCGCCAACCCGCCCTTGACGCAGGCGGCGAGGTTGTAGCGGGCGAAGGCCTCGTTGAGCGCCCAGAGCTTTCGCTGCAGCGCCATGGCGCCCGGCCAATCGCCGGCCTTGCAGCGCTCGTAGAGTGCGACGCTCGCGCGCGGGGCGAGGCAGGCGGGGCCGGCCATCCACCCCGCCCCGCCGATCAGCATCACCGCCGCCGGGATATGCGCCGAGGCGGAGAAGACGGCGATCCGCCCCTCGGTGCGGGAGAGGATCGAGAGCAGCCGCCCGGTGTTGCTCGACGCGTCCTTGATCGCGACGACGGTGTCGAGACGGGAGAGGCGCTCGACCACCGGCAGCGAGAGATCGGCCCGCTGGAAGGTCGGGTTCGTGTAGAGCACGACCGGCAGATCGGTGGCCCGTGCGATGGCGGTGAAATAGGCCTCGACCCCCTCGTCGGGCAGCGGGAAATACGCCTCGAGGATCGCGAGGATCCCGTCCGCCCCGAGGGCCGCCATCTCGCGGGCCTGGCGCACGCCCTCGGTGATGGTGGTGGCGGCGACGCCGGCGACCACCGGAACGCGCCTCCGGGCGGCGCGGACCGTGCAGTCCACGACGGCGCGGCGCTGCGACCAATCGAGATAGGCGAATTCGCCCGTCGAGCCGAGCGGAGTGAGACCGTGCACCCCTGCGGCGATCAGATCCTCGCAGAGGCGCGCGAGGACGGCCTCCCGCACCGCGCCGTCTGGCCCGATGGGCGACACGAGATAGGGAAAGACGCCGTGGAAGTCTTGCATGGGGGGTCTCCTCGGGCGGCGATGCTCGCACCGGCGGCCGCCCGGGGCAAGGCCCGCAGGCGCC
>CAZNTX010000002.1:0-128343 GCA_964576075.1 uncultured Limibaculum sp.
GCCGCCCCCACACGCCCCTCCTGCGCGCCAAAATCCGGTTGATAGAGGCGTTCAGGTGGCCGTAGAGCGTGCGGTCCTTCAGGCAGTCGGCGACCGTGATCTTGTCGTAGTCGGCGTTGATGTCGTCGATCCGCTTCTCGAGGACCTTCTTGCAGCGCGCGGCCTCGGCCGGGAGCGTCTTGGTGAGGACATGCTTCGCGCCGTCATGGATCCCTTTCACGCAGCCCGAAGCGGTGGCGGCCGCGGCCTTGGTCACGGCGTCGAGCGTCTCGAGCGCCTTCTCGAGAACCTGCATCGCCTTCGGCCCCTTGACGGTGCCGGAGACCTTCCACAGCGCGTCGAAATCCTTGAGCGCCTTGGTGAAGTTGCCCTTCTCCTTCAGCGTCTTCGGCTTGTTGGTCTTCCACCACGCTTCGGTGAGGGTGACTTTGGTGTTCTTGTCCATGACTTGGCTCCTGATTGCCGGCAGGGCGGCTGCCTGCTGTCGGCTGGGTCGTTGTGTCTCGATCGGTTGGGGCATGGATCCTCCCTCTCAACCTGGGAAGCAGTGTGCCTCGAACCCGGTCCGAGATCCGGGGCGGAACATCGGTGGAATTGCTGGAATATTTTGCGCTATCTGGTAGTTTCGGAGCGAACATCAGCAATTATGAGCGATGTGGGGCATGATCCATCGCTTCGGGGACCTGGAGGTCGACACGGTCAAGCTGCAGGTGCGCCGCGCGGGGGCTGCGGTCGCGCTCAAGCCGCGTCCCTTCGCTCTCCTCGAATACCTGATCGCAAATGCGGATCGCGTGGTGCCGAAGGAGGAGATCGTTCAGGAGGTCTGGCATGGCCGGGCCGTCTCGGACGGCGCCATCGCCACGGCGGTCCGGGACGTTCGCAAAGCCATCGGGGATGACGACAGGGACGGCTCCTGGCTGCGCAGCTTCTATGGGCGCGGCCTGCGCTGGATGGCCCAGGCGGAGGCGGCGGCGGCTCCGGGCGCGCCCGCGCCTCCCTTGCAGGGCGACAGGACCCGGGCCCGGGTGGTCGCCGTCATGCCCTTCGAGAGCGTCTCCGACGAGCCGGCCGACCGCCGGATCGCGCATGTCCTCACCCGGGATGTCATCGCCCGCCTGTCCCGGTTCGGCGCCGTTCGGGTCCTGTCGGAGAAGGCCGTCCAGGCCGCCGCTGCGGAGGGCGAGGCCGGCGCCCCGCTCGCGGGGCGGATGGGTGCGCACTACGTCGTCGAGGCGAACTTGTGGCGCAACGCGTCCGGCGCCGAACTCGACGTGCAGATCGGGGAGACCGCCACCGGCACCCAGCTTTGGGCCGACCGCTATGCCCTGCCCGCTGCCGAGACCCGGGAGGAGTTCGACAGTCTGTCCGCCAACGTCGTGGCGCCGCTCGTGCCGGCGATCAATGCCAACGAAGCGGCCATGGTGCGGCATGTTCCCGTCGACCAACTCTCGCCGGTGGGATGTTTCTATCGCGGCCGCGCCATCGTCCACACGCTGGACCCGGATCTGCAGGATACCGCGATCGACCTGCTGGAACGCGCCATAGCCGCCGATCCGAACTATGCGATGGCCTACGCGACCCTCTCGAGCGCGCTCTGCATCCGCGCCATGCTCTTCGGCGAGCCGGAGGAGACGCGGGCGGCGCTGATCGACCGCGCCCGCGCGATGGCCGAGAAGGCCATGGAGGTGGAGCTGGACATGCCCGTCGGCTGGGCGGCTCTCGCGCGCTGCCATATGGCGGTCGGGGACATGGAGGAGGCGGTGTCGGCCGGACGCAAGGCCGTCGCGCTGAACCCGCTCCTGACCTCTGGCCACGTGCTGCTCGGCCATATCCTCTGGCAGATCGACCGAAGCCAGGAGGCCATCGAGGCCTTCGACACCGGCCTGCGCTACGGCTCGCGGGACGTGTACCGCCCGGGGCTGCTGGGCGGGAAAGCCTGCGCCCTGGTGCTCGACGAACGATATGAGGAGGCGATCGCCTGCTCGCGCGAGGCGCAGCGCGAACCCGGCGCACTGCATTTCGCGGCGGTCGGCGAGGTCTGCGGTCTCCACTACCTGAACCGGCCGGACGAGGCCGCCGATGCGCTCGCAAGGGTCCGAAGAAAACATCCCGATTTCGGGGCCGCGCTCATGCTCAGCACCTTTCCCATGCCGGACCCGCATGTGCGGGGGCGGATCCTGGACGGGATCGACGGCGCCTCCCCCCGGCGCCGGCCAGCCGGCTGACCCTTGCCTTCGCCGCCGGGAATGCCCCTGTCGTGCCGCTATCTGAGGGGCGGTCCCCCTTTCCCGGACAGATCGGCGACCTCGCGACGCTCGAGCCACCTCGCCGTTGAGGCCGGTGTGTAAACCGCGCCGTGTTTGCCGCAGGCCCTCGATGACGTTGCGACGCAGCGCGCGCGACGCGTGGCTGCCCATCGGTCGGTCGCGCGGAAGAGCAGCCCGCCCGCCTCCGAGGCGATCTCGCCCCGGCTGGGTTCCATCCCCCGGTCGCGTCCTGCGACGCGTGCAAACCCCATGGCCTTCGGGCCACGCTCCCTCGGCCTCGGGGCTCCTGCCGGGTCGAGCGTTGCGCAGGCACCGCGCGATCGGGTGGCGGGCGCGCCGGCCGACTGGATATCGCTCTGCCGACCTGGCCGGATTCTCGCCCCAGACCGAGCCCTCCGCGGTCGTCCGTCTCGGTCTCAGGCAGCGGAGCGATCTCAGAGCCCAGGCAGGTCTCCGGGCGGGATCGCCGGGCGCGCGCAGGAAAACGCTCGCCCAACGATTCGTAACAGCGAAATCCCTCTCGCTCAACCGGAGCTTTGGGGCAAAATAATTGCGCATATCACCGCTGAGGGGGTAGATATTTCTTTACCCACCAGCGGGTTGAAGCTCGGCTCCATTGCCCCAACGATTAAAACAGGAGTGCGTTTTTCGGCGCCCGCGCCGGATTGACCGATCGCACATCGCCGACGCATGCTGACAGGATGGAGGATTGGATGGAAAAGAATCCGGAAAAGGGCTTCGTCGCCCTGCTCGGTTGGAGCCTGAACGCCATCGACGCCGTGGATCGCTTCGATCGCAGATACGTGGTGGTGGCGCCGGCCTGGGCGGCCGATTACGCCGAAGAGCATGGCATCCCGTTCATCCCTTGGGATTTCGAGCGGCTGAACGAGCGCTCCTTCGAACTGACCGAGCGGTTGCGCGACATGGGCGTGGATGTGGCCATCCCGCTCTTCGAGGAGACGGTCGAATGGGCGGGCGCGATCAACGCGGTCCTGCTGAAGAACCCGCGGCTGCACGGGCAGGCCATGCTCTTCCGCGACAAGAGCTTGATGAAGCGGCGCGCCCAGCTTGCGGGGATCCGCGTCGGCATCTTCGAGGAGGCCCACGACCGCGGCGACGTCATCCGCTTTCTCAAGCGCGTGAACCAGACGCTGCTCAAGCTCGACGGCGACCCGAACGATCCGATCCACATGAAGGCCTTCGACAAGGCCGGCTGCCTCGGCCATCGGGTGATCCGCACCGCCGAGGACGTCGACTCGATCCCCGACACCGAGTTCCCGGCCTTGCTGGAGAGCCACCTCGACGGGTGGGAGTTCGCGGTCGAGGCCTGGATCAAGGACCGCAAGGTTCAGTTCCTCAACATTTCCGAATACGTCACCCTCGGTTATTCCGTTTTCGTGCCGGCGACCCCCGAGCTCGAGGCTTGGCGGGGGCGGATCACGCAGGAAATCGAGAAGCTGATCGAGGCCTTCGACATCGAATTCGGGTTCATCCATCCGGAGTATTTCGTGACCTCCGACGGGACGATGTATTTCGGCGAGGTCGCCTATCGCCCGCCGGGCTTCAACGCCTTCGAGTTGATGGAGCGCGCCTACGACTTCAACGCCTATCAGGGGCTGGTCGTGGTGTTCGATCCGAAGACGCCGAAGGAAGAGCTCGAGCGCTTCTTCCCGACGCCGGTCGAGGACGCGAAGGGACATGCCGGCTGCTTCGGGGTCTATCCGCGCGGGCGCGTCATCAGCGAGCTGCGCATCCCGGAGAACACCGAGAACCATCCCTATTTCGAGTTCCACGAGCTCGGCGCACCGCCGACCACCAAGGTCGCCAAACGCTCGGCCTTCGGCACGCATTGGGGGCTCGTCTATTTCTTCGGCGACGACCCCCACCGCTTGCGCGATCTGCTCAAGGCGCAAGAAGAGCTCGACTATTACGTGTAATGGCGGTCCCGGCGGCGGGTCCCTGCCGAGCCGCCGCCGGTCCGCGACCAACGGGAGCCACAGACCTTGACCGATCTTTCGGGCGCCGACGCGGAGGAGGAGACCCGCCGCATCGAGGAACGTCTCGACGCAGCGATCGACCGGCTCGCGCGCACCCGGCTCGCGAAGGCCAGGCATGTCGGCCCGGTGCTCGATCTCGCGCTGCGGCTCATGAAGCGGCCCGGGGGACTCGAGCGTCTGGCGCTCCGCGCCGGCACGATCGACGACGCCGGCCTCTTCGCCGGCACCGACTGGGACGACCCCTCCGCGCTCCTGCCCAACCTCGTGGCCGGCACGATCCGCTCCGGCCGGCGCGAGCAGGTCGCCATCGAGGCCCTCAGCGAACTGCGCATTCTCGCGATCGCCGAGGAGCGGCACCACCATATCGGGATGGCGCCGGACGCGGCGCAGCACTTCCTCACGCAGGTGCTCGCGCTCAACCTCGAGCGGCTCTTCGGCCCAGCCTCCGAAGCCGACCGACAGAGCGAGACGGGCCCCTTGGTGGACGCGCTCTTCCGCTTCTTTCTCGAGCGGATCGGGGTGGACGACATCCTCGGCAGCCTCGTCGACGAGGTCTGGCGCATCCTCGGGCAGCGTCCCATCGTGGTCGGCCCGGTCAAGGCGATGATCACCCAGATTTCCCTCACCGCGGCGGGCGGCGGGCTCGATCTCGGCGGCCGACGTCACGGCGCCGACCGGCTGATCAGCGCGCTCTTCGGCCCCACGCAGGAATGCCGCGACGATCCGGGACTGTCCGTCTACCTCTCGCGCGTCGCCGCTCTCGACGAGGCCGGGCTGCGGGGCGAGGCGCAGGGCTTCGCGCGCGCGATGCACGACACCGGGCTCGTCTCCGACTACCACGCGGCCTTCGTGCGCTGGGCCGCCGAGGACGGGCCTGCGGGCACCGTGTCGCTCGCGCTCGGCCTCGGGGAGACGGGGCTCGACGCCTATCGCAGGTTCGAGCCGCTGGTGCTGCGCCTGATCGCCGACGCCGTGCATCCGGCGACGGCGCAGGCGGTCTACGGCCTCGCGCTGATGCTCGAGCGCGGCATTCTCCACGACCCGCCCGTCACCGCCTCGCTCTGGCGCCAGATCGGGCTGACGCTCTCCAACAGCGTCGCCGGCACCCTCTCGAGCGCGCTCGGCGACGCGGTGGAGCCGCGGGCGCATCTCCTCGCGGGCGTGCTGTCGGTGCTCGGCCAGCCGCTCGGCGTCGGCCAGGGCAACAACCCGACATGCCAGTCCGCACGGGCCATCTCGCTCTGGTCGCTGAACGATCCGGACTACCTGCTCCACCTCGTCGCCGAGGCCGCGCGCCACGATCGCGCGAGCATCGTCTTCGAGGGCCACGAGATCCGCTCCGATACGCTGCCGCCGGGCATGGCCCGGTTCTACGCGCTCGACACGGATGCCGTGTCGCTGGTGCTCGTGCCGCATCTCGACCGGATCTACACGGAGATGGGCCGGCGCTGCGCAGGCCGGGGGGACGACCCGCACCGCTGGGTGAACCCGGAGCTGCACGGCTGGTGGGTCGCCCGGCGGTTCTGCCTCGCCGTCGACCTCGAGACGGGCCGGCTCGCCGACCACACCGGCTTTCTGCGCCGCTTCCACTGGAGCTATCACCCCGACTACAACGGCGGGCAGGAGCTCATTCACCCGCAACCGGCGGGCATCGCAGTCACCGACAGCACGGGCGCCTTCGTCGGCTGGCACGCGATCACGATCATCCGCGTCGCCCGCGACCGCGAGGGCGTCATGCGGGTCTATTTCTACAACCCCAACAACGACAGCGGGCAGGAATGGGGGAACGGGGTGCGGGTTTCGACCGGCGGCGCCGGGGAGCGCCCCGGGGAAGGCTCGCTACCGTTCGCGGAGTTCGCCTCGCGGCTCTACCTTTTCCACGACGTCGGCAGCGACGCATGGGACACCGCCGGGGTGCCGCAGTCCGAGATACTGGCCGTGCAGCGGATGACCCTGGAGAGTTGGGCGGCCGAGCGCCAGCCGCCCGCCGCGGCCGAGGAGGCCGGGTCTTCCGACCCCGCTCCGAGCAGATAGCGGCCGAGCGCGCGGCGCGCGAGGGGCCGGGCCGCCCCGAGGCAGCGGGACACGCGGTTGGAGGGTGCCTCGGCTTCCCGGGCCGGGTCCAACGAGGGAGCCGGGCGATCGGGCCGAAGGCGCGCAGCCGGGCGAGGATCGGCGCAAGCGCCCGATCGGCGGCGAAGCGCGCGTCGCCGCCCTCCGCCTCGTCGCCGAGCCTGTCCCCCCGCCCTGGCCGATGGCGGGCGCGGGCCGCAGGCGTTGACGGCGACGGCCGTCTTTTCGCTTGATCGGGTTCGTTGCTGCCCGCAAACTCTCCAGACAGACGGCGAACGGGGACTGCCGGACGAGCGTGCACGGCAATCGCGTTGCAGCGGCTGAGGTCGGCCAGGCTCTCCTGGCCGTGCCCCCCGAGTGGCAGGGCAGACCTCGGCCGAGTTGAGCTTACATGCGTGCCTGGGACTGTCTTTCGCGTGCTGCGCCCCGGCGCTTCGCGCGTTCGGAGGTCCGTCACATCTCGAGACCTGGGCGGTCGCGATCCGCTGTCCGGCCGCAGCTCGGATGTCCCAAGGCCGTTGAGAGGGGAAAATGGACCACCGCCCGCCGATCGTCCGCACACCCTGCACCCGCGCCGATGCGGTGCCTCAGCCTTGCCGATGAGGCCGGCCCGCCATAGGCGTCGGCAACGGGCGCGGGCCGATACGGGCGCGCCCGACCGCGGGCCCGCGCGTCCCTCGGACCCCGGCGGCGTCTCACCGAGGATCGTGTGACATGGGAGACACCGAGGGAGAGCGGAGCGGGGGCGGCGCGCCGGAGGACGCCGCGCTGAGCGAGACCCAGCGCAAATGGACGACGGCGGTGATGAATCTGCTGAACCTCGCCGCCACCAAGACCGCGGCGATCCACGCCCTTCAGCAGGTTCACCGGAGCGCGGTCGACGCGATGTCGGAGGTGCGCGACGAGTTGCAAGGGACCGAGGCGCAGCCCGACGACCGCACCAGGCTTCACGACCTGAGCGAGGCCCAGGTCGACGCGCTCTCCGAGCCTCTGCAGGCGAAGGTCCGCGGCCTGGTCGGCGCGCGGGAGGGCGCGCTCGCAGAACTCGGGAGTTATGGCCGATATCTCGAGGACTACGACGCCCTTTTCGGTGCGGAGTCCGACAAGAACCTGATGAGCCGCTTGAGCCGGCAAGAGCAGGACGAGATGGTCGAAGCGCTGTGCGAGAGCTTTCCCGAGGCGGAGCGGGCGGCGTTCGACGGCGTCGGTTTCGATCTCGACGACTCCCGCGCCGTGCCGCTCCTGCCGGTTCCCAAGGGCAGGATAATGCCGCTCGACTATTTTAGGGTGCTGCGCGCCAGCATCCGGATGTGCGAGGTCGACCCGGAGATGCTGACGGGGCTCGACGAGATCGAGACGCGCGTGGCCGAAGACCCCGACGGCGATTTCGCCAGAGCGATCGCCCGGCAGTTTTCGAAGCCCTCGCTCAATGCGGTCCTGGCCGTCATCGAACTCCACAAGAGCAGCGGCGGCACGCAGCGGGCGGCGAACAACCTGCTCTGGCTTCTCGGCGGACTGCGCACGGAGCCCGGGGTCGGCTCGACCAACATCAAGATCGGCGCGGACGGCCGCCTCGAGGGGCGCTTCAGCGGCTTCCCCGCCGAGACCAAGGAGGTGCTGCTCGACGAGTTCCGGCGCGAGCGCGGCATCACCGCCGCCCCGGCGGCGATGGCCGAGCGCCATGTGATCCCGGCCCACATGATGACCCAGTCGTTCAACCGGCTGGCTGAGCTGTTCAGGGCGAGCGACGACGAGCCGATCCGCGACGGGGTCGCCCGCGCCTCGCGCAAGATCGGCGAGATGCTCGATGCCGTCGTCGCGACCTACCGCGCCAGGCTCGAGGCGGACCCCGGCGATGCCAAGGCGAAGCTCTTCATCGACATTCACGACGCCGCCGCAGCCAAGATCGCCGCGCGCACGACCGGCAGGGAGGCGGAGGAGGGCTCCTCCGGGGGCGCGCGGTCCAAGCGGCAGAAGAAGATCTACGACGAGGAGCAGGCCAAGCTCGTGCTGGCGATGTACATGATGAACGGCAACCCGGAGAATCTCTGGCACGGCAACGCCTCGACCAACTCCTCGATCCCCAGCTCCTACGACGTCCTCGCCGAGACGCTCGGAAAGATCCGCGAGGCGGGGCGGGCGCTGGCGGATATCGAGGACGAGAGCGATCTCCGCGCCCAGATCAAGTCCCATATCGCGCAGGCGCAGACGGACCTCACGGCGCAAGCCAGGGGCAAGAACCGGGTGGTCGAGGCGCATATGTTGGCGCTCGCGCAGCCTGCGGACGCGGCGGACGCCGATCCCGAGCCGCCGTCCGTGCTCGCCTCCATCGAGGCAGAGATGGCGCGCGCCTTCGCCGGACTCGACCTCGCCCGCTCGGTCGCCGCCGGGCGCGATCCGGGCGAGCTCGAGGCGAGCGAGGCGGCTCTCCACGAGAATTTCACGGCGCACTACGCCGGCCTCGAGACCCCGAAGGCCCTCGCCCGGCACTTCGCCGAGCTCACCGAAGCGGTCGTGAAGGATGCCATCAGCGTGATGGAGATCGACTTCATCCCCGATGCCCAGCGCGCCCACGAGGCGGGACTCGCGATGCCCAAGATCGGCAAGCAGTCGGTGGCCCTCGGCCAGCGCACCGCCGAGCGGGCCGCAGGCGCCGAGCTCGGCACGCCGGAGGCGGAGCGGGCGGATCTCCTCAAGATGATGATGTCGCTGCTCCTCTACGACGAGCTCGACAGCCGGTTCGCGCCCGAGCAACGGGCGTTCAACGCCATCGCCGAGGACCTCGCCGCGCTCGACCGCGATCGGTATTCGTGGTCAAAGCTTCGCCTGCACGGGACCGGGCAGAACGCTTACCTCGCCTCTGCCATCCCCTCCCCCGCCCCGCCGCCCGCGGACGACGCCACCGAGCCGCCCGACGACCTGATGCCGACCGACGGCCCGCCGCCCCCGGGCGGCCCGGTCTATGAGGAACGGCTGCGGGCGCTCGCGGCGAAGGTGGAGACGGCCAAGCATCTCAAGGGCTCTGGACAGGTCGACGCCTATGCCGCGGTGAGCGCCGAGATCGACACCGAGATCGGGCTGCTTCGGCCGCTCCTCGCGGCGCTCCGTCCCGAGGCGCAGACGCCGGTCTTCAGCGACGACATGATCGCGCAACCGCCCGCCGAGCCGCCGCCCCTGAGCCTCGACCTCTCGGAGATGGGGCCGCCCCCGACGGAGTCCGGCGGCGGCGGGCCGTCCGGGCCGCCTCCGCCCCCGGCGGGCGGCGGGCCGACCCTCAAGCGGAAGGCCGAGAGCCAGGACGTGTCGGAGGTGGATCCGCCGGAGACGGCAAGGGGCGGCGACGAGATCCCGGAAGTCATGGAGGGGCTCGACGACCTCTCCTCTGAGAGCACGGGCCCGTCGAGCGGTCCGCCGGACGACGACCTCGGCAGCTCGCGAAGCGGCTAGGCGCCTCTCGCCGCTCTTCGCGGCCGCGTGCCGGGCGCGTCGCAACCTGGGGAGGCAGAAAACGCTTGGACGGCCCGCCACGCCGCCCCTAGGGTCGTCGCGAGCAGGCTGAGCGGGCAGTGTCGTGTCATTGCCCGTCGACCCGGGACGAGGCTGCGGGCGCTCGCGGCGGTCTCCAAGGCCGGCCGGGAGTTCGCGAGGAGGGGGTTAGTGAAAAGCGCGACGTCGATCCAGCTCGGCAAAGCCTGGTGGAAGAAGGAGGCGCCGGAGGGTTTGAAGAAGTCCGGCGCGGGCTTCGAGAAGGCGCTCGATCTCTATGCCAAGGCGAATGCGGGGCTGCGGAGCCCGGATGCCAGGGCGCTCGAGGCGTTCGAGGCGGCGCTCGAGGCGCTCGAGGACGCCGCCAAGAAGGTGGCGCAGGAGGCCCGGGAACTCGCCGGCAAGGAAAAGGACAAGGCGAGGAAGAAGGATCTCGAGAACACCGCCGAGGTGATGGACAAGCCGCTCAAGCGCGAGATCGCGGCGGCGCGCGCGGCGATGCCGGAGATCGAGGACGACGAGGACGAGGACAGCGCCGACACGCTGGCGGACCCGGCGCAGCATGCGGCCTATCTCAAGAAGACCGCGGGCAAGCTGAAGAAGCGTACGTTCAATTTCGCGCTCGGACTGCCGAGCAACGAGCCCGAGGACCTGCGCCTGCTGTTTCACCCGAAGAAGGCCGGGCGCGGGCTTGCGGCCAAGCTGAAAAAGGCCATCGGGGCGAAGAAGTTCACCTTCGGTCAGGCGGGGACCGAGGCGCTCTCGGAGGAGATGGGCGCCGAGGGCGACGGGGCACGCACGCTCGTTCTGGTGCTCGAGGGGCGGAATATCCCCGGGCTCGCCAAGCGGGTGAAGCTGCTGCTCAAGAAGATGAACGTGAGCGCCTTCGGCCGGGTCAAGATCCTGAAGGACGGCCAGGAGGTGGACGGCGCCGACGAGGCGACGGACGAGGCGCTCGAGCCCTTGGACATGGAGGCGGCCGATCCGGAGGACGCGGCGATCGGCGCTGAGGGGGACCTCGAGCAGGCTCCGGAGGCCGCCGTGGACGCGCCGCCGCCGCCGCCGGGGCCGGATCTCGCGGATCTGAAGGCCCGGCTCGCCAAGGCGGTGCCCGCGATCGCGGCGGCGCCGAAGCCGCTGGCCGCGGAGCTCGCGCCGGTCGCCAAGGAGGCCGGCGCCCTTCTCAAGGCCGGCGACGCGCCCGCCGCCGCCCCGCGCATCGCCGAGCTCGAAGACCGGCTCGCAGCGCCGCCCCCACCGCCTCCGCCGGACGCGCCCGATGCCCCGCCCGGGGGGCCGAGCCTTGCCGAGCAGATCGATGCGGGCCTGAAAAAGCTCGGGCCGCAGATCAAGGACGCGCTGGCGAACTTCCCCTCGGCGAAGGACGAGATCGGGCGGCATGTGGCGAGCGCCAAGCAGGCCGCAAGGGCCGAGGACCGCAAGGGGGCCACGGAGGCGATGACCGCGCTCGCCGCGGCGCTCAAGACGCTCGCCGCCCGGACCCGCGAGGCCGGCACCGGCACCGCCGGGGTCTCCATCATGAAGCTCGGCAAGGCGCGGCTCGAATGGATGGGGGTGCGCAGCGCCGCGGCGACCGATATCGCGCGGCTCAAGACCGCGATCCGCGCCGCCTATGCCGGCCATCCCGAAGCGGGCGCCCGCGTCGAGGCCGGGCTGGCCAAGCTGGACGGCCTGCTCGAGACGCTCAACTCGGACCTTCAGGTCCAGCTCGACGAGGTGCTGAACGCCTCCGACGAGACCGAGCGCGCCAGGCTGATCGGCAAGGTTCGCGGCACCGCCAAAGCCTTCCTCGACCATGCGACGAACGACCCGGTGGCGAAATCCATCGACGGGACCGCCTTCCTGCCGGGCATCAAGGTGGTCGAGCCGATCAAGGCCAAGCTCGGCGAGGTGATGGCGGCGCTCGGCGACGCCGAAGCCGAGATCGAAACCACCGTGTGATCCCGCCAAGGAAGAGGACGCGTCATGGGCCAGTCCGTCATCGATGAAGCGCCCACCGGTCTCACCGAGGCGCATCTGCGCGACCCGCTCACGCTGTCGCTCGGCCTGCCGACCGACCTCGCGCCGGCATCGAAGCCCGACTACCCCTCCAACGAGGCGGGCCATGCGCTCCACGATCTCGACCGCTACGAGACCGCGCTCGCCGAGGCGCGCCGCAGGGTGGAGGAGGCGATCGCGAGCAAGGAGGAGATGCTGACGCATGCGGGCGATCCGCATGCGGCCAAGCCGGCGGCGCTGCGCCAGGAGGCCAATGAGAGCTTCGACCGGATCGCACAGTCCCTCGCCTCGGAGCGCGGCGGGTTGGAGACGATCGCCGAACAGCTCGCGCGGCACCCGGGCGCTGAGATGATCGAGTCGCTCGAAACCGCGGCCGGAATGTCGGCCAAGACGGCGCGCGAGGCGAGCGAGCGGATCGCGCCCGCCAAGGAAGACCTCATCCGCAAGCTCACCGAAGCGGTGACCGCCGCGGCGAGCGCCTATTTCGACTACGAGCAGCGGCGCGAGGCGGCGAAGCGGGACTACCTCTCGCTGCGCGCTCGGGCGAGCGAGGCGCTGGCCGATCTCGTGACCTGGGACGTGCAGCCGACGGCGAGCGGGCTCTCGAGCCGCTTCACGACCGTCGACGCCAAGCCCGAGGCCGACTGGTTCGACGCCAAGGAGAAGATGGAGGCGCTCGCGGTCGATATCGGGCGGGCGCGTCAAGCCCATGTCATCGAATACGCCGAGACACAGGGCAAGCTTTCGATCGCGCTCGGCAACCTCGAGAGCATGATGAGCACGCTTGCCGACGTGGTGGACGCGAAGGTCATTCAGGCGTTCCGGGACCGCATCGCCATCGCGCGCGAGATGGGCAACACAGGGCGCAACCTGCACGCGCTCGACGCGGCGATCGAGCGCTGCGCCGCCATCGCGAAGGACGCGCAGGACCTGCTCGACACCGAGCCCGAGGGGCTCATCGACATCGAGACCAAGCGCGCGGCGATCGCCAAGAAGCTCGAGAAGGACGCCAAGGCGAAAAAGCTGCGTCCGAAGGACCACGCGGCGATGAAGGCCGAGGCCGACGCGCTCGCGAACGCCTGGTTCAAGATGCCCATGAGCCGCGCGCTCGCGGCCTATACCGAGCTCGAGTCCAAGGTGGTCAGCGGCGCGGGGTGGACGAGCTTCAACGGCCGCGCCGAGACCCAGCGCGTCTGGGCCGAAGTGACGATGACGCAGAAGCTCAAGGCCGCCAAGACCGCCGTGGATGCGCTCGACACGGTGGCGCGCGCCGATCCGGGCACCGGGTCGCGCAAATACGAGGGGGCGCTGCGCAAGGCGGTGGACGCGCTGCCCGCCAAGATCGAGGCCGAGCAATCGCAGGAGTCGATGTCGGCCATCGCCGAGGAGGCGGACCGGATCGCCCGCGAGGCGCGGAAATGGGCCGGGCTCACGGCATCGGACTTCACCTCGGGCAGCGCGCTCGCGCTCGGCTTCCATCAGGATCAGGCGGCGGGCATCGCCGCGCGCGAGGAGACCGAGACGGCGATCCGCGAGTTCGAAACGGCCTATGAGCAGCTGATGCAGACCTACAACGCCTGCAGCGGCGAGGCGGCGGTGAAGGCGGACAAGGCCGAGTACAAGGCGATCAAGGTCCAGCTCAACGGCGCCCGGACGACGGCGACCAAGACCAAGGATCCGGTCACCGCGATGGCGCTGCTCGAGCGCGCGAAGGACCGGCTGACCGAACTGCGCAATGGCGGGCCGGAGATCAGGCGCGGCAAGCTCGGCGAGATCCACACCGCCTGGCTGAGCGCGGTTTCGGCCTTCGAGGAGAAATGCGATGCGCTGATCGAGGCGGTCGCCCAGGAGACCGCGGACACCGACTATGCGGGTGCCGAGGCCAATCTGCGCGATGCGCTGGCCCCGGCGCGGGAATTCCTCGGCACGATCTCTTTCGCCGAGGAGGCGGTCGAACTCGCCGGCAGCGACAAGAGCAAGAAGGCCGACCGCAAGCGCGCCCGCGAGTCGGTGTTGACCAAGATCCGCCAAGCCAATGCGGCGCTGACCGGGAACACCGCGGTGAAGATGGCGGTGGCCAACCCGTTCAAGATCGCGGCCGTCGCGACCCAGATCCACAAGACCCTGCGCGAAATCGAGTTCGAGGTGCTGCGGGGCGTCTGACCCCCGGCCGGCGCATCAGGAGGCTGCGATGCCACTTTCCGACCCACAGATCGCCTGGCTCGACTCCCTCGGCAAGGTGAAGGCCAAGGCGCTCAAGGAGGCGGAGGTGCGCGCGGCCCGGCGCGAGGCGCTGGCCGGGGTGCAGACCACGCTCGACGGGCCGGAGCGCGACCGGATCCGCACGTTCATGGAGAGCGTCGAGATCGAGATGAAGCCCGAGGGCTTCGTCCAGAAGATCAAGGACGGGCTCGGCTTCGTGCAGACCATGAAGCTGCTCGAGCCCGGCGGCGATCCGATGAAGGAGCTCGACAGCTGGCACGACATCATGAACAGCGCCCGCCGCGATCCCGGCGTGCAGAACCATGAGCAGAACACGATGCTGCAGACGGTGCAGAGGGAGGTGGTGCGCCTCCAGATGCTCGGCACCGAATTGCGCAACAAGACGCTGCCCGACGGCACCCCGCTCTACGCCACCGACGCCGAGTTCGCCCGCGATTTCTGGGAGCCGCTGGTGCGCGAGGGGGTGATCCCCGAGAACCTCGTGCCGGCAGAGTATTCCGAGGTCGATCGCACGATGAACGCCACGGTCGAGCTCTACGAGGCGCGGCTGACGGAATATGCCGAGAGCCTGACCACGGCCTCGAAATTCATGGAGAAGCTCGACCTGCCGGTGACCCTGCTCGCCAAGGGTCTCCAGGTCGGCTCGGCGGCGCTCTCGATGGATGCGGCGATCCAGGCCTACGGCGCGGGGGTCGTCGAGATCAAGGACAACCCGACCTCGGAATGGCTGCAAAAGCGCGCGGACATCGTGGAGGGCGTCGCGACCTGTCTGACCTCGGTGAAGAAGGCGGCCGACGCGGCGGTGGTGAAGAAGGACTATGTCGAGGCGACGGACGCTTTCCTCGCCGGGCTCAAGGGGGTGCTGAAGCCCATCGTGGGCGACGAGGTGACGACGCTCGTCGTCGGCATCGCCAAGACCGCGACGCGCACCGTGCCGCTCGGCAAGGCGATCGCGGACAAGGACATCCCCACGGCGCTCGGCCAGCTCGGCGACGCGATCGCGGGCGGGCTCGATGCGGCGAGCGACAAGGACGAGCTCTATTCCGAGATCGGCGCCGCGATCAAGGCCGCGCTCCTCGGCGCCGCGGCGGGCACCGCCTTCGCGCAGAAGATGGAGGCCGGCAAGACCCAGGAGGCTTTCCGCGAGCTCGTGAAGAACCTCAACGACGCCGCGGTGGCGGCGGGCGGCGCGGTCTCGGTCGCGGTCAAGCGCCAGGCGCTCGAGAAGGCCGGCGACAACGAGGCAGAGAAGGAGAAGATCGAAAAGCTCTTCAAGAAGATCGACAAGCAGGTCGAGAAGGGCGGCGACACGCTCTCCGAGCAGGTGGAGGTGCCCTTCGAGATCGCGGAACTCTTGACCGAGGCCAGGGAGAGCTACGACGAGGCGGCGAAGGCGCAGCTCGAGGAACTCGCGGTGCAGCAGGAAGCGCGCGAACTCGAGGCGATGCTCGAGGATCCGGACCCGCGCTTCGACGCGATGCTCGCCTACGGCTTCTCGGCGACCGAGACCGACGCCGACGGCAACGTCATCACCGAGGAGATGCGCCTCGAGGCCATCGAGACGCTGATGGCGGAGATCAAGCGCAACGAGAAGATCTACGGCATCGCCAAGGCGATCAGCACCGGCGGGCTCGGGGTCGTGGCGGAATTCGTGCCGGGGGTGGGCGTCGCCAAGGTCGCGACGCAGATGTGCTTCGCCTTCGCCGAGGCCTACAAGAAGACCCGGCAGTTCAAGACCTGGTACGACAACACCAAGGACGCATCCGCCGCCGCCACCGTGCAGCTCGACGCGATGATGAACCGCTACGGCCTCGCCAAGAGCCAGATGCTCGAGAAGGACGCGGCCGCGCTGCTCGCCGCGATCAAGCTGGTGGGCGAGGCGATGAAGCTCGCCGGGCATCTCTCGCCGGTCGGCTATGCGGTCTCTGCGGCGGCCTCCGGCTCCGAGGCCATCATGGGCGCGGCCACCGCGGTGATGAGCCACCGCGAGATGGAGGAGGCCTGGAAGACCTATCTCGCCTATCTCAAGACCCCGAAGGACCGCAAGCTCGCGCGCATGGCGCTGCGCCAGAACCCGACCCTCGCGAAATATGCGATGGCCTACGGCGCGGTGGTCGAGGGCAATCCGATCGCGATGAAGGCGATGGAGCGCTGCGGTCTCAACGAGAAGACCATGGCGCAGCCGAGCGCGAATGTCGGCAAGGTCGTCGCCTATCTCGAGCTCGTCTACAAGGACGATCCCAAGCTCCTGCGCGAGATGCCGCCGGGGACCGACTGGTATTCCGGCACGCCGCAGCTGACGCTCGACAGCTGGGCCGAGCTCTATCATGCCGCCCGGACGAAATCGGAGCCCCCGCTCGCCGATCAGGACGTGAGCGGGATCGTCGGCGCGCTGACGCTGCATGACGGGACGCGGGCGATCTTCCTCGGCCTCTCGGCGCAGGACCCCGGCCGGGCCGAAGCGGCGCGCAACGCGCTCGCCGACGCCGGAAAGCTCCTCGCCGCCCTGATGCGCTACACGCCGGACGCAGACGGCGAAGAGGGCGGCGTGCATCTCGACATGATGGGTTATGTCAAAACGCTGAGAGACCAGTGCACGGCATGCCGCAAGGAATACGAGGCCGCGATCGGAGACTAGCCCCGGCAGACGAAGGGGGGACAGTCCGGCAGGCGCACTGCCGCCAGACGGCGGGGGCTCGAGTTCGGCGAGGGCGTCCGGGTGGGGATCCGCGTCCACACGTCATGGGTGCATTGATCGTGCGATCTGCGCCCGCGTCCCGGCAGAGCCCGGTGTCGGTCCGCAGGAGAGGTGGGGCACCGCGTCGAGACCGTCGGTGAAGCGGATCTCGCGGGGGCAGTCGGCGAACCGCGACTTCGCCTCGGCCACCGGTGCCTCGATGGCCGCCCGCCCGCCGCCGGCCCGCGCGCCGATCTCCCGCGAGGCCGTGGCCAGATCGTCGGCCGCGGTCGTGTGCCGGTTGGCCCGCGGGCGGAAGGCGGCCTCCGGACAGATCGGCGATTCCGAGGGCCCGACCGACTAGACGACGGTGACCCGCGGCCCCGTCGGCCGGATCAGCAGCGCGCCCAGGCCGAGCCCTGCCGCCGCGGCGTGGGCGGTGATTTCGCCCCCGTCGATGCGCAGGCCCGCGATCCGGTCCTGCGGCGTCTCGCAGCCGGCGGGGACGAGGATCGCGTCTCGCGCGGCGGCGTCCGGGATCTCGACGCGGATCTCCCGGCTGCGGCTGCTGGCGGCCGGGGCGGGCGATCGGCGGGGTCGGTCAGGGTCATGGTCCGCCTCGATTCCGGATGGCGGGGTGTCGGATCAGCAGCAGATGGCGGCAGAGCATCCTGCGGCGGGGGCAGCGCAACAGGCCGCGGCCGGTGAACTCTCGGGGGCGTCCGACCCTGCCGCCGCACGCTCGCTGTGGCGTGCGATCAGGTGATCGCGCCGATCCCGCGTCAGGAGGGTGAATTTCAACAGCTCTTCCATGACGTCGACGATCCGGTCGCGTCGCGGCGACGGCAGCATCCGCCCATCCGCCCCGAACTCGCGCTGAACCACAGGCACCGACGACTGGTTGGGGATCGTCAGCAACCGCATCCAGCGCCCGAGGATACGGAGCTGGTTCACCGTGTTGAAGCTCTGCGACCCACCATTGACCTGCATCACCGCGAGCGTCTTACCCTGCGTCGGGCGAACACCGTCTCCGGAGAGCGGGATCCAGTCGATCTGCGCCTTCATGACGGCCGTCATCGCGCCGTGCCGCTCGGGCGAACACCAGACCATGCCCTCGCACCAGCCCACGGCCTCGTGGAGCGCGCGGACCCTGGGATTATCCGCCGCCGCCGCGCCGGGCAGCGGCACGCCCGCCGGATCGAACAGTCTCGGCTCCGCCCCGAGCCTCTCGAGGATCGCGGCGGCCTCGAGGCAGACTCGGCGGCTATAGGAGCCTGCGCGCAGCGAGCCGTAGAGGAGCAGGATGCGCGGCGGGTGGCAGCCCGGCGCGAGGGGGCGGCAGTCCCATACGGGGCGGATCGGGTCCCTCACAGCATCCCCCAAAGCTGGAACAGCAGCCCGATCGCGAAGGCGCCGGAGAGCGAGAGGGCGATGTAGAGGAGGAACACCGGCTTCTTCACCAGCGCCCAGACCGCCACCGCCGCGGGGATCGAGGTCACCCCGCCCGCCACCAGGAAGGCGAGGCCCGCGCCCGGCGCCATCCCCTGCTCGACCAGCCCGCCGACCAGCGGCAGCGCGGCATAGCCGTTGAGATAGGCCGGCACGCCGACGAGCGTCGCCGTCGCGATCGGGGCCAACCCGTCGCCGCCGAGGGCGGCGGTCACGGTCTCGGCCGGGACCCAGGCCAGCATCAGGCTCTCGAGGACGAAGGCGAGGAACAGCCACTTGGCGAGGAAGAGCGTGGTCTTCACGCCCTCGCGGCGGAACTTCCGGATGCGCTCCGGGTCCTCCCAGAAGCGCCACGCCACGTCCCGGCGCGAGCGGACCTTCGCGCCGCCGCAGCCGCCGTCGCCCACGCCGGGGCGCAGCGGATCGGCGAGCGCCCCGGCCCGGCCCATCCAGTGCACCACCCAACCGCCGAAGAGGCCGAGCCCGACCGCTGCCAGCGTCTTGGCGATCGCGAACTCCATCCCCAGCACGCCGGCGGTGAGCACGAACATCGAGGGGTCCATCACCGGGGAGGCGAGCCAGAACGCCATCACCGCGGAGAGCGGCACGCCCATGGCCAGCAGCGCGGCGATCAGCGGGATCACCCCGCAGGAACAGAAGGGCGAGAGTCCGCCCGCGAGCGCCGCCATCAGGATCATCAGCGCCGGCGCCCCGGTGAAGGCCCGGGCGACCAGCCCGTCCGCCCCGGTCGCGCCCGCATAGGCCGCGAGCCCGATCGAGAGCAGGAGGTAGGGCGCAGTGTCGGCGAGGTTCGCCAGCGCGAAGCCCGCGCTCTCGCGCGCCTGGGCCATGTCGACGACGGCCAGACCGGCGAGGATCGCGAACGCGACCAGCCAGACGCGGCCGTCGCCCGTCGCCCAATGTGTCAGATCGCCGAGCCGGGTCCGGGTCGGCAGGGCCGTGTCTGTCATCTCGAAACCTCTAGGATCATGGGTGCATTCGGTCCGAAAAAGCTCAGGCCGCGTCGTCCTGCGAGAGCCGCACGCCGGTGCAGCACTCCGCCGTGAGAAACCCGACCGTCCGGCGCATCGCGTCGTAGTCGGCCCGGTTGATCACCTCGCGGCCCTGGCGTTCCCGGATCACGAGGCCAGCATCGACGAGGGCGCCGAGGTGATGCGCGAGGGTCGAGGGCGGCGCGCCGAGATGGCGGCCGATCTCGCCCACGTTCAGCCCCTCGTCGCCCGCCTTCACCAGCAGCCGGTAGATCGCGAGCCGCGTCTCGTGGCCCAGCGCCGCGAGGGCGCGGGCGATGTCGGATGCCTGCGTCATGGGCGCCTGATATAACGACATCTCTAGTGATGTCAATCGGCTTGTCCTCGCGCCACGCCGAGAGGGGCGCGCTCGAGCGATGGCCCCGCCATGGCGTGCGAGAGGCCGCAGGCGGAGCCTCCACCGCATCGGGTCGGAGCGGAGACGACATCCGCGGGGGCCATGCCTCCGTCCGGTCCTATGTCGGTCGGAGCGCGAGGCCGGCGCATCGCGGCCCCTTGGGCGATGCACCGCCCGCAGGCTCTGGCGTCGGCGGATCTCGAAGACGGGGCAGGTGCCTGAGAGCGGCAGCCCGCTTTCCCGGTCGCCGAAGGTTGTGCTGCGCGTCATGAAGTGAAACGCTCGAGCGGCCGGCGGGGGCAGGCGCGGCGGAGGCCTCGTCGCCCATGCCCATGGCCCCCGGCCGAACGAAAGGGCTTGTGATGATCCAAGTGTTGTCCGGGGTCTGGGCCCTGCTGCTCGGCATCGTGCTGATCATGTTGGGCAACGGCATGCATTTCACGCTGATCGGCCTGCGCGGGGGGATCGAGGGGTTCTCGGCCGCCGAGCTCGCGATCGTCACCTCGGGCTACTTCCTGGGCTTCCTGTCGGGGGCGCGCTACACGCCGACGCTGATCCGGCGCGTCGGCCATGTGCGCGTCTTCGCGGCGCTCGGCAGTTTCATGTCGGCCGGGCTCATCGCCTTTCCGCTGCTCGCCGATCCGATCGCCTGGACGGTCTTGCGCGTGCTGGTCGGCTTCTGCATCTCGGGCATCTACGTCGCGGCGGAAAGCTGGCTGAACGATACCGCGACCAACCAGACGCGCGGCAAGGTGCTCTCGGCCTACATGATCTGCCAGACGCTCGGCATCATCGGCGCGCAGGGGCTGCTGACGCTGGGCGATGCGGGGACGTCCGTTCTCTTCATCGGCGCGTCGATCCTCGTCTCCGTCTCCTTCGCGCCGATCCTGCTCTCCGTCACCCCGACGCCGGCGACCGAGGTCGCGCGCCCGATGCCGCTCGGGAGGCTCTTCAAGGGCTCGCCGCTCGGCACCGTGGGGATATTCCTGTTGGGCAGCATCTACGCGACCCAGTCCGGCATGGGCGCGGTCTTCGGCACCGAGATCGGAATGACCGCCGCCAGCATCGCCCTGTTCGTCGCCATGCTGTTCGCCGGCGCTCTGGTTCTGCAATACCCGATCGGCTGGCTCTCCGACCGGATGGATCGCCGGCAGTTGATCTTCGGCGCGGGCGTTGCGGGCACGGTCGCCTGCGCGATCGGCTGGATCGTCGGCGACGCCCATTGGCCGATGATGGGGGCGGCCTTTCTGGCAGGGGGCGTGACGACGCCGCTCTACGCCCTGTTTCTCGCCTACACCAACGATTACCTCTCGCCCGAGGACATGCCGGCCGCCTCGGGCGGGCTCGTCTTCACCTTCGGGCTCGGCGCCATCATCGGCCCCCTGATCACGGGCTGGGCGATGGAGATGGCGGGGCCGTTCGGGTTCTGGCTGGTGCTCGGGGCGACCTTCGCGGCCATCGCGCTCTACGCGCTCTACCGCATGACCCAGCGCACCTCCGTCCCGGTCGAGCAGACCGAGAGCTATCTCACCGTCCTGCCGACCGCCTCTCCGGTGGCCGTCGAGGCGGCGAGCGCCTGGGCCGCCGACCAGAGCGATCCCGAGCCCCGGGCGTGAGCGCGGCCCTCGCCCGGGCCGCCATCATGCCGCCCGTCTGCGCCTCTGGCGCCGGGGCGCGGGCGCGCGGACAGTCCCCCCGGACCGGCGCTCAAGACCAGATCGCAGGGGGGAGCGCCGGCCCCAAGTCCAAATTTCCGTGATTTCAAGAATTGATTCGCAGTTTCCGTTCTGCTTGTTGATCCTATCCACCCGTGAGGCGGTGGAGCGAACAAGATCCATCAGGGAGGGTCCCATGGACCAGCAAGAGACGGAGACGTGTCGTGAGGATGCGGCTGACGGGCTCCGGGTGGTGTCGGACGCCGAAAGCGGGCGGCGCCAGTTCCTCAAGGCCACCGGCATCGCGGCGATTGCGACGGTGATGTCCGTCCCCTTCGCCCGCTTCTTCCCCGAGGGCCTGCAGCCCGTGGGCCTCGCGCATGCCGCTGGCGCCGACATGGACGCCTATGCGTTCAAGGACCAGCTCACGCTGCTCAACGACCGCCCGATCAACGCGGAGACCGCGGCGCATCTGCTCGACGACGACGTGACGCCCGCCAACCGGCTGTTCGTCCGCAACAACGGCGCCGTGCCGGAGCACGCGCTGGCGATGGACGCCTCCGGCTGGACCCTGACCGTCGACGGCGAGGTGGAGACCCCGCTCGAGCTCAGCCTCGACGATCTCAAGTCGAACTTCGAGACCGTGACCCGCCGGCTCGTGCTCGAATGCGGCGGCAACGGCCGGGCCTTCTTCGTCCCCGGCGCCTCGGGCAATCAGTGGACCACCGGCGCCGTCGGCTGCCCGGAATGGACGGGCGTGCGCATGCGCGACGTCCTCAACGCCGCCGGGGTGAAGCCGAGCGCCGTCTACACCGGCCACTACGGGAACGACCCGCATCTCTCGGGCGATCCGGAGAAGATCGCGATCTCCCGCGGCATCCCGATCGAGAAGGCGCTGGAGGAGGACGCGCTCATCGCCTGGGCGATGAACGGCGAGGATCTGCCCGCCATCCACGGCTTCCCGCTGCGCACCGTGGTCCCCGGCTATCCCGGCTCGGCCTCGCAGAAGTGGCTCACCCGGATCTGGGTGCGCGACCAGGAGCATGACGGGCCGAAGATGGGCGGCTATTCCTACCGCCTCCCGGCCTATCCCGTGGCTCCGGGCACGGAGGTCCCGACCGAGGACATGGTGGTCATGACGACCATGCCCGTGAAGTCGCTGATCACCAGCCCCGCGACCGGCACGCAGCTCGGCGGGCGCAGCGTCAGCGTGCGCGGGCATGCCTGGGCCGACGGCGAGGTCGCGGCGCTCCACACCTCGATCGACTTCGGCCAGACCTGGCAGGAGGCCAAGCTCGAGGCCCCGGCCAACCGCTATGCCTGGCAGCGCTTCACCGCCGAAATCGACTTCCCGCAGGCCGGCTACTACGAGGTCTGGGCCCGCGCCACCGACGCGGAGGGCCGGATGCAGCCCGTGACCACGCCTGGCTGGAACCCGCGCGGCTACGGCAACAACATGGTGCACCGGATCGCCGTGCTCGCGAGCTGATCCGACCGGCCGGGGCGGCGGCTGCGCCGCCCCGGCGCTCTCCCGGCAATCCGACGACGAGATGGAGGCTCCCTCGTGGCTTTCGCGAACTCCAGACGACGCAGCGTGATCTGTGCGGGGGCGGTCGCCGCCGGTCTGGCCGCCGCACCGCCGAGCGTCGCCGAGCAGGCGCTCCCCAACCCGATGCTGCAGCAGAACCCGATGACGCCCAATCCCGGCCGTCCGATGAGCCCGATGAGCATCTCGCCGATGCAGCCCCTCGGCGGCCTCGCGGGGCAGCCGGAGACCGCGGTGGTGCGCGACCCGGAGTTCGACAATCTGCCCGTCGGGCCGGGGATGGAGGAGACGTATTATTCCTGCACCGCCTGCCATTCCTCGCAGACCTTCCAGCAGATGCGCCTCACCGATGCCCGCTGGGAGTATCTTTGGGACTGGATGATCGAGGAGCAGGGCATGCCGGACTACGGCGAGGAAAGCCGTGTGGTGATCCTCGACTACCTCAAGGAGCATTTCTCCTCGGAGCGCTAGGGCCCGGGAGGGAAGGGGCCGGTCCGCATCCCCTGCGGCGCGGCGCGCACCCCGGCGCCGGCCTCGGCCCCCGGCCGTGTCGACCATGCCGGCTGGGAGCGGATCGCGCCGCCCCGGCCCCCGCCGCCTGATGACGTCCCCCCGCCCCGGCCTCGCCCGCGCGGGCTGCGCGACGCGGATGCGCCGAGGTCGTCGAGACCCTGCGCCCCGGCTTCCGCCACACCCGCAGCGAGTGGAGGACCGCCCCGATCGGCGACGCGAGGGGCACGACGGATCCTCCCGCCGGCCTCCGCAGCCCGCATCCGGGCCCCGTCCGACGATACCCTCGGACGCTCGGGTCCATCGGGGCCCCTAGGAGAGGGTTTCCGTTAGGTCATCCGCCGCCGACCACCGTCTCGAGGGTGCCGAGACCGGAGACGGAGATCGCGAGCGCATCCCCGGCGCGGAGAAACCGGGGCGGGGTGCGGCTCGCGCCCGATCCTTCCGGCGAGCCGGTGGCGATCACGTCGCCGGGCTCGAGCGGGTGGATCGCCGAGACATAGGCGATCACCTCGGCGATCGGGAAGATCATCTCGCTCGCTCGGACGCGCTGCACCGTCTCGCCGTTCAGCCGGGTGACGAGCTCCATCGCGTCCGGCTCCGGCACCTCCTCCGGCGTGACCAGATAGGGCCCGCAGGCGCCGGAGCGGTGGAAGTTCTTGCCGGCATGGACGCTGTGCGCCTGCCAGCCGCGGACCGAGCCGTCGTCGAGGATCGTGTAGCCCGCCACATGTCCGAGCGCCCGCGCCGCCGGGACGGCCCGGGCGGGCTTGCCGATCACCGCGGCGATCTCGCCCTCGTAGTCGAAGCTCTCCGCCGCCGCGCCCGGGGGGATCTCCAGCGCCTCGCCATGGCCGACGAGCGTGCCCTGCAGCTTGGCGAAGAGGATGATGTGGAGCGGGGGATCGGCGATCCCGCCGAGGGGGTGGCGCTTGGGATAGTTGATCCCGACGCAGATCACCCGGCGCGCGTCCGGCACCGGCGGCAGGAACCGCACCGCGGCCTCCGGCACGGCCGCGTCGAGCGCGCCGGGCTCGGCGAGGGCGGCGAGGGCGTCGGCTTCGAGGGCTGCGCGCAACGTGGGCCAGCGGGCGGCCAGCGCGGGCGCGACGGGGCGCAGCGCCCCGCCCTCCGCCACCCCCCAGCGCGGTGCGCCGTCGAGGAGGAAACTCGCGAGCCTCATGGGGGTGCCTCCGCCTGGGCGGCCTCGCGCGCGCGGACCACCGCCGCGAGGGTCCGGTTGACCGGCGCGGCGAGCCCGTGCCGCGCGGCGAGGACCGGGACCATGCCGTTGATCGCGTCGATCTCCGTCGGGCGCCCGGCCATCAGGTCGAGCAGGAGGGAGGGCCGCGCCGTCGGCATCTGCGCGCCGAAGGCCGTCACATAGGCCTCCGGGTCGTCGAAGGAAAAGCGCACGCCCTCCGCGCGCCCGACCTCCCAGGCCTCGCGCAGGCAGCCGAGCGCGACGGCCCAGCGCTCCGGGTCCGCCATCACCTCGCCCACCGTGCAGGCGAAGGCGGCGCAGGGGGCGGAGAAGGTGACGTTGCAGAGGAACTTCTCCCAGATCAGCCGGTCGATGTCCTCATAGGCCTCCGCGGCGAAGCCGGCCTCGCGCCAGAGCGCCACCAGCCGCTCGAGCCTGGGCGTGACGCCGCCGCCGATCTCGCCGAGGCGGATGCGCTTCATGGCGGTGTGGTGGGCGTGGCCGGGGCCGCGGAGCGAGGCGCCGAAGCCCTCCGCCACGCCGAGCAGCACGCGCGCCTCCGGCAGATGGGCGGCGATCCGCTCCGCCGCGCCGAGGCCGTTCTGGATGGTGAGGACGAGGGCGTCGGGCCCGAGATGGGGCGCGACGGTGCGCGCGGCCTCGGCGACGCCCGCGGCCTTGGTCGCGATCACGACAAGCCCGGCGCCGGCGAGATCGGCCGGGTCCTCCGCCACGCGCAGCCCGGCCACGGTCCGGTCCCCGCTCGCCCCCTCGAGGCGCAGGCCGCGCGCCCGGATCGCGGCCAGATGCTCGGCCCAGGGGTCCGAGACCCAGACCTCGTGCCCCGCCTCCGCGAAGAGGGCGGCATAGACCGAGCCCATGGCGCCGACGCCGAGGATCGCGATCTTCATGGCCGCAGGGTCCTCTCGCTCGGCAGGCGGATGTCGAAGCGCGCGCGCAGCGCCGCCTCGGTCTCGCGCGGGAGATGGCGGGGGCCGTCGGCGGCGAGGATCGCGCGGGCCTGGGCTGCGGCGGCGACGCGGATGTCGGGCGCGCCGTCCGCCGCCCAGGCCTCCGGGCTGCGCCGGTCGCCGATCCGCGGATAGAGGAAGTCGCGCTCCATCCGGTCGAGCGTCTCCGGCCGGCCGAGGAAATGGCCCTCGCCGCGCGCCACCTCGGCGATCGCGCGGGCGTCGAGCGCCTCCGCGCCGATCTCCACCGGGGCGAGGCTGCGCAGGATGGCGCCGAGCATGTCGTTGTCGATCACATAGGCGTCGAAGGAGCAGCCCATCAGCCCCGCCTGCATCCCGCAGGCCTGGGTGATGAGATTGCAGCCCGCCTGTGCGGCCAGCGTGACCGAGAGGCACTTCTCGTGCCCGCTCTGCGCGTCGGGAAGCTTGCTGTCGGTCGCGCCGGCGATGGTCGAGTTCGGCAGGCCGTAGAACTGCGCCATCTGGACGGAGAGCGCCGTCAGCAGCGCCTGCTCCCCGCCGCCGCCCGCCATGGCGCCGGTGCGCAGATCCGTCACCATCGGGCGCGGCCCGAAGACGGCGCGGGCCTGCGGATCGGCGAGCCAGGCGAGGACGATGCCCGCGAGCGTCTCGGCGACGGTCTGCGCGACGCAGCCCGCGACCGTCACCGGGCTCGACGCGCCGAGCTGGCCGAAGGTGTTGACCTGCACCGGCACGCCGCGGCGCACCGCCGCGAGCAGCGCCTCGCAGGCCTCCGGCGCGAAGCGGAGCGGCGGCGCGACATGGTTGACGTTGAGCGAGAGGAAGGGCCGCGCCCGGAACTCGGCCTCGGAGCCCGCGACCACGGCGCAGAGATCCGCGATGGCCTCGACGCTGGCGGCGTCGGACGCCGAGACCATCACGGGCTTCGCGGTCCCGGCGAGTGCTGCGAAGGCGGTGTTGACGTCGAGCGTCAGCGGGTCGGGCATGTCGCGCGCGACGAGGGAGCGGCTGAAGAACTGGATGTTCTCGAGCGCGTCCACGAGGCGCGCGGCGTCGTGCAGATCCGCGAGCGTGGCGGGGCGATAGCGCGCCGCCCCGGGGTCGATCACGAAGGGCGCGGCCCCGCCGGAGCCGACATGGACCCGGGTTCCCTCGAGCCTGAGATCGCGCCCGGGCGCCCGGCCATGGAGCGTGAGCGCGCGGGGCAGGCCGGCCAGGGCCCGCTCGACGAGGGGCTCGGGGAACATGAGCCGCCCCTCCGCCGCCCGGCCGCCGCCGGCCTCGACGAGCGCGACCACGGCGGGCGGGGCCTCCGCGAGGCCGACCTCGGCGAGAAGCGTCAGCGCCGTCTCGTGGATCGCCCGGAGCGTCGCCGCGGAGGCCGGGGCGTAGCGCCCGCCCTCCGGCGGGGTCGGCGCCGGGGCGGCCGCGCGCGCGGCGTCGCGCGCCGCCATCCGGCCCTCCCGGCCGCGGCGGGCGCCTGCCGCCGGCCTCTTCGCCCCGCTTCGCGCCATGCTCGCGCGCTCCTCCCCGCGACGCCGCGCTCCGGCGCCTTGCGAGAGAGCCTTTCCCCTGCGCCCGGGATCGACAAGCGACTTCCGGCGTGCCTATGGATAAAGCGTCGTTGATCCATGCGAGCCCTCGATGCGCCAGAGACCGTCCGCCCGGCTGCCGCTGACCGCGCTGCGCACCTTCGAGGCGGCGGCCCGGCGGCTGAGCTTCAAGGAGGCCGCGGAGGAGCTCTGCGTCACGCCCACCACCGTCAGCAACCAGGTGCGCCGGCTGGAGCGCGACTGGGGGCGGCCGCTCTTCGTGCGCCACACCCGCCGGGTCGAACTGACCGAGGAAGGGCGCGCGCTCGCCGCGGTGCTCGGCCGGGCCTTCGCCGATATCCGCGCCGAGATCGACGCCCGCTTCGCCCCCGCCGCGCCGAGCGTCACCCTCGCCGTCGGCCCGATCTTCGGCGCGCGCTGGCTGAGCCCGCGCCTCGGCCGGTTCCGCGAGCGCCATCCCGGGGTCGCGCTGTCGCTGCGCCACGGGCCGCGCATCGCCTCGGCCGCGGAGATGACGACGGATGTCGCGATCGACTGGGGCGTGGCCTGGCCCGGGCTCGAGGCGACGCGGCTCTTCGGGATCGTCTATGCGCCGGTGGCGAGCCCCGCGCTCCTCGCCGCGCGCGGCGGGCTCGGCCTGCCGGAGGACCTCGCGCGGTTCCCCGTCATCCACCAGCACGACCGCGGCGAGTGGCGGAACTGGCTCGCCCTCGCCGGGGTGCCCGACCTCGCCTTCGCCGAGGAGACGGTGGTGACGGATTCCAACCTCGTCACCCAGGCCGCGCTCGACGGGCAGTGCGTGGCCCTCGGCATCTTCCCCTTCGTCGCGCCGGAGGTGCGGGCGGGGCGGCTCGTGCGGCCCTTCGCCGTCGATCTGCATCCGGAGCGCGCCTACCACCTGCTGACCCGCCCGGGCGCGCGGCGGAGCCCGGACATCGCCGCTCTGTGCGCCTGGATCGAGGGGGAGGCCGCCTCAGGCCCCTGAGGCCGCGGGCAGCCGCTCCGTCACCGCCCCCGCCGCCCCGCGCCGCACGCGCCAGCCCCAGGCGCCGGGGCGGGCGGAGACCGCCACCCGCGCGCCCCGGTCGTCGATCAGGACCCCGGCGCCGTCGTCGAGCGCGAGGCCCGCGGGCAGCGCGCCCGCGGCGATGGCGGCGCGGAAGGCGGGGGCGCGGGCCGGCTCGGCCGAGTGGTGCGGGCAGACGCTCCCGGCGAAGAGCCCGAGCCCGGCGAGCGGGCGCAGCCCCTGTCCGCCCGCCTCCGACAGCGCCTGCTCGAACCAGACGACCGCCCCGGCGCTGACGCCGGCGAGGAGGACGCCCCGGCGCGCCGCCTCGGCAAGCGCGGCGCCGACCCCGCTCGCGCGCCACAGATCGCGCAGCCGCCCGGTGTCGCCGCCCGCGACATAGACCGCATCGCACACCGCCGCCCAGGCCGCCGCCTCCGCCGCGCCGGCCGCGGCGGGCAGCGCGTCCACCCTGGCCAGCCCCGCGAGCCGCGCGCGGAAGCGGGCCGCGCGGTCCGGCGCGTCGCCGTTCGCCGCGCCGATATAGCCGATCCGCGGGCGGGGCCCGGGCAGGAGGCGGAGGAGCGCGGTCTCGAGCGCGGGGTCCGTCCCGTGGGTCGCGCCGCCGCCGCCGAAGGCCAGCAGGCGGGGGCCTGCGGGGGGCAGGGGGTCATGGATAAAGATTTCTTCGGTCATGGCCGGCGGTTTTATCGCTTGTCAGGGCAGTGGGGCGGGGCGGACGCTGAGCGTAAACGGTGCGTCGATCCTCGGTCCGCCGCCCCGCATAAGCAACACAAGGGAGACACCTGCCTCATGAGACGGCTTCTCGTCACCGCCGCCGCAGTCGCCGCGGCCGCGCTCGCCGCAGGGGCGGCCGCCGCCGCGCCCTCCGGCACCTTCCGCCAGGCCCATGAAGTCGGCTCCGGGGCTGCGTCGAGCCTCGACCCGATCTCCAAGGGCCGCGTCTTCCAGATCACCGAGAAGATCATGAGCCGGCTGGTCCGCCCCGACACCGAGGGCCGCCCGTCCCCCGATCTCGCCGTCGCCTGGGAGGCCGACGCCGACGCCCGGGTCTGGACGCTCACGCTGCGCGAGGGCGTCGCCTTCCACGACGGCAGCGCCTTCGACGCCGAGGACGTCGTCTATTCCCTCGAGCGCATCCTCGACCCGGACTCCGACAGCCCCGCCCGCTCGGCGATCAAGATGATCGAGAGCGTCGAGGCGGTGGACCCGACCACCGTGCGCATCACGCTCAACACCCCCTTCGCGGACATGCCGCTGCAGCTGATGGACTATCGGCTGCGGATGATCCCGAGCGGGTCGGGCGACACGATCGGGGAGACCGGGATCGGCACCGGCCCCTTCGTGCTGGAGAAGTTCGACCCGCAGGGCGTTTCGGTGCTGACCGCCAACGAGGCCTATTTCATGGGCGCCCCGGGCGTCGCGCGCATGGAGATCATCGGCATCCCCGACGGGCAGGCGCGGCTGCAGGCGCTGCTCGGCGGGCAGATCGACATGGAGCGCGGCATCACCGCGCAGCAGAAGGTGATGCTCGAGGCCTCCGACCGCTTCCAGCTCCAGGAGGTGCCGACGGGGAACTGGCGGGGCATCGTGTTCCGCACCGACGTCGCGCCCTTCGACGATGTCCGCGTGCGCAAGGCGCTGCGCATGGCGGCCGACCGGGAGGCGCTGGTGCAGCTCGTGCTCGGCGGCGGCGGCGTCGTCTCCTGCGACACGCCGGTCGGCCCGCGCGATCAGTATCGCGCCGATCTCTCCTGCCCGCAGGACATCGAGGGGGCCAAGGCGCTGCTCGCGGAGGCGGGCTTCGCGGACGGCATCGACATCGACCTCCACGTCGCCACCCTCGAGCCCACCTGGCCGGTGATGGCCGAGGCCTATCAGGCCCAGGCGAAGGCCGCCGGCATCCGGGTCAACATCGTCCAGGTCCCCTCCGACGGCTATTGGAGCGAGGTCTGGATGAAGAAGGACGCGGTGACGACGCGCTGGAACGAGCGTCCGGCCGACCAGGCGCTGCACGAGATCTATCTCGGCGGCGCGAAGTGGAACGAGTCCTACTACGCCGACCCCGCCTTCGACGCGCTCCTCGCCGAGGCCCGGCGCGAGCTCGACTTCGAGGCGCGCCGCGCCCTCTACGTCCAGGCGCAGGAGCATCTCTGGGAGACCGCCGGCACGCTGATCCCCTACACGGTGACGCGGCTCGTGGGGCTCACCGCGCGGGTGGACAACCTCGATGCGGTGGAGAACAACGCCATCCGCTGGTGGCGGGTGACGGTGGCCGACTGAGCCGGGCGCGGCCGGGCCCCGGTCCGGCCGCACTCTCCCCCCGCAACCCCCCGTGGATCCTCGCCCATGCTGCGGCTCATCCTCAGGCGTCTCGCCCTCGGCGCCGTCACCGTGGCGATCGTCTCCGCGATCATCTTCGCCGGCGTCGAGATCCTGCCGGGCGACGCCTGCACCGCCTTTCTCGAGCGGGAGGCGCAGGGGAAGCTCCTGGAGAACTGCCGCGCCGCCCTCGGCCTCGAACGCCCGGCGCTCGAGCGCTATCTCGATTGGGCCGGCGGCGCGCTCACCGGCGATTTCGGCGTCTCGGCCGGCGGGCGGCAGCGCATCGCCGAGGTGGTGGGCGACCGGCTCGCCAACACGCTCCTGCTCGGCGGGCTCGCGATGGCGGTCGGCGTGCCGCTCGCGCTCCTGCTCGGGGTGGTGGCGGCGCTCTGGCGCGACCGGCTGCCCGATCTCGGCGTTTCGGGCCTCGCGATCTTCGCCATGACGATCCCGGAATACGTCACCGCGACGCTCCTGATCCTTATCTTCAGCGTGTGGCTCGGCTGGGCGCCGGGCATCGTGCTGACGCCGGCCGACGCGCCGCTCGCGGATTTCTTCCCGAGCGTGCTGCTGCCCGCGGCGGTGCTGACCATGGTGATGACGGCGCATATCCTGCGCACCGTGCGCTCCTCGGTGATCGAGGCGCTGGCGAGCGACTATGCGCAGATGGCGACGCTCAAGGGCGTGCCCTATTGGCGGATGGTGTTCGCCCATGTCCTGCCCAACGCGCTCCTGCCCGCGATCAACGTGGTGGCGCTGACCATCGCCTGGCTGCTCGGCGGCGTCGTGGTGATCGAGACCGTGTTCAACTATCCGGGCCTCGGGCGGCTGATGATCGACTCGATCTCCGACCGCGACCTGCCGACGGTGCAGGCGATCGCGCTCATCCTCGCGGTGATCTATGTGGGCGTGAACCTCGCGGCCGATCTCCTGACGCTGATCGCGAACCCGCGGCTGCGCACCCTGAGGGCGCGATGAGCGAGGCCGTGGCGAGCCGGGCCTCGGCCGCGCGCCCGCTCCTCGGGGTGGCGAGGGTGCTCGGCGACATGGCCTCCCGGCCCTCCGGAGCGATCGGGCTCGCGCTCGTCGGGCTGCATCTCGCGCTGGCCGTCTTCGGGCCCTGGCTCGTGCCCTACGACCCGACCGCCCTCGACGCGACCAAGATGCTCGGCCCGCCCGAGGCCGCGCACTGGCTCGGGACCGACCATCTCGGCCGCGACGTGTTCTCCCGCGTGCTCCTCGGCGGGCGCGAGGCGCTGCTGATCACCGGGATCGCGACGCCCCTCGCGGTGGCCTGGGGCGGGCTCGCCGGCGTCTTCTTCGGCCTCGCCGGGGGGCGGCTCGACGATGTGGCGATGCGCGTGGTCGACGCCTTCCTCGCGCTGCCCTGGATCCTCAAGATGCTGGTGCTGATCGTCACCTTCGGCACCGGGATCGAGGTGCTGATCCCGACCCTTGCCTTCTTCTACGGCATCCCCGTCATCCGCGTGGCGCGCGCCGCGACCCATGACGTGGTGGCCAAGGACTTCGTCTCCGCCGCCCGCGCGCGCGGCCATTCGCGCCTTGCGATCATGCGGCGCGAGCTGTTGCCCAACGTGCGCGACGCGCTGCTGGTGGAGGGGGCGATGCGCTGGTCCTGGATGCTGCTGGCCTTCTCCTCGCTCTCCTTCCTCGGCTTCGGCGTGTCGCCGCCGACGCCCGATTGGGGGCTGATGATCGCGGATGCGCGTGGCTTCATGTCCTTCGCGCCCTGGGGCGTGCTCGGGCCGGTGATCGCGCTCTCCTCGCTGATCGTCGGGATCAACCTCTCGGCGGATGCGCTGGCCCGCGCGCTCGGCGTCGACCGCGCGCAGAAGGCGCCGGTATGAGCGCCCCGCTCATCGCCGTCGAGGGGCTGTCGGTCGGCTTCACCGCCCGCTCCGGCGCGACGCTGCCGATCCTGCGCGACATCGGCGTGGGCGTCGCCCCGGGCGAGAGCCTCGGCCTCGTCGGCGAGAGCGGCTCGGGCAAGAGCACGCTCGCCCTCGCGATGATGGGCTATCTCAAGACCGGTCTGCGGGTGCTCTCGGGCTCGGCGCGGTTCGCGGGGGAGGACATGTTCGCCCTGCCGCGCCCGGCGCTCGAGCGCATCCGCGGCGGGCGGCTCGGGCTCATCCCGCAAAACTCCGGGCAGTCGCTCACGCCGGGCATGCGGGTCGGCGCGCAGGTGGGCGAGGCGCTCGCGCTCCATTCGGGGCTCGCGCCCGAGGCCCGCCGGGCGCAGGTGACGGAGCTCCTCGCCCAGGTCCGCCTGCCCGAGCCCGACGCGATCGCCCGGCGCTACCCCCACGAGCTCTCCGGCGGCCAGCAGCAGCGCGTGGCCATCGCGATGGCGCTCGCCGGCGCACCGGAGGCGCTGATCCTCGACGAGCCGACCACCGGGCTCGACGTCACCACCCAGGCCCACATCCTGGAGCTGCTGCGCGAGCTCGCCGCGGCGAAGGGGATGGCGATGGTCTATGTCAGCCACGATCTCGGCGCGGTTGCGCGGGTCTGCGACCGGGTGGCGGTGATGTATGCCGGCGAGATCGTGCTCGAGGGGCCGGTGCGCCGCGTGCTGCGCGCGCCGTCGCACCCCTATGCCCGGGGGCTCCTGGCCTCGATCCCGACGCTCGCCGCCGCCCGCCTGCCGCAGGCGCTCGAGGGCCGCCCGCCGCCCCCCGGCGGGGCTGGGGAGGGCTGCGCCTTCGCGCCCCGCTGTGCGCTCGCCGAGCCGCGCTGCACCGCCGCCCGGCCCCCGCTCGAACCGCTGCCGACGGGCGAGCGCGTGCGCTGCCTGCGCCACGACCGCGCCGGGGAGATCCGCGCCTCCGCCGCCGCCGAGCCGGCGGTGCCGCGCCCCCTCGGCGCGCCCGCGCTCGCGCTCCGAGACCTCTCCGTCAGCTATGCCCGCCGCGGCCTCCTCGACCAGCTCCTCGCCCGCGCCCCCGCCGCGCCGCCGACCGTCGAGGGCGTGACGCTCGATCTCGCGGAGGGCGAGACGCTCGGCCTCGTCGGCGAATCCGGCAGCGGCAAGTCGACGATCCTCAAGACCGTGGCCGGGCTGATCCCGCCCGCCGGCGGCGACGCCCGGCTCGGCGACGGCAGCGCGCTCGCCCCCATGGTCGAGCGCCGCCCGCCGGACCAGCTGCGCCGGGTCCAGCTGATCTTCCAGAACCCCGACGAGAGCCTCAACCCGCGCCAGACCGTCGCCGAGATTTTGGCGCAGTCGCTCGGGCTCTATTTGGGCCTCGGCGGGCGGGCGCTGCGCGCGCGGGCGGCGGAGCTGCTCGAGACCGTCCGCCTCGGCCCGCATTATCTCGACCGGCTGCCGAGCCAGCTCTCTGGCGGCGAGAAGCAGCGCGTCGCCATCGCCCGGGCCTTCGCCGCGGAGCCGGAGATCGTGCTCTGCGACGAGGTGACCTCCGCGCTCGACGTCTCGGTGCAGGCCGCGGTGCTCGACCTGCTCGACCGGCTGCGGCGCGAGCGCGGGGTCGGCTACGTCTTCGTCAGCCACGACCTCGCCGTGGTGCGCGCGCTGGCGGATCGGGTGGCGGTGCTCTACCAGGGCCGGCTCTGCGAGACCGGGCCGGCGCCGCGGGTCTATGCGGCCCCCTTCCACCCCTACACCGAGGCGCTCCTCGGCGCGGCGCTCGAGCCCGACCCGGACACGCCGCCCCGGCTCGTCGCCGACGACGTGGTCGAGCGCGCCCCGCCCGCCCGCGGCTGCCCGTTCCAGCGCCGCTGCGCCCGGCGCATCGGGGCGATCTGCGACGAGGAGGCCCCGCCCTGGCGCGACGCGGGCGGGGGCCACGCGATCCGCTGCCACCTGCCGCTCGACGCGCTGGTGCCCGGGGAGGCCCCGCCCGGGACACCGGCCGCGGCCGCGCCATGAGCGGGGCCAAGCTCGGGGAGGTGCCGCGCCGCACCGTCCCCCTCGCCGAAGCGACCGCGGTGGCCGCCGACATCCTCGAGGCCGCCGGCTGCGCGCCCGAGGTGGCCGCCGAGGTGGCTGCACATCTCGCCGACGCGGATCTCTGCGGCGTCGACTCCCACGGCCTGGCCCGCCTCCCGCAATACGTCGCGCAGTTCGAGAGCGGCTATATGCGCGCGGACGGCCGGCCGGTGCGCGTCGCGGGGCCGGCGGGCGCCCCTTGCATCGACGGCGGCGGCGGGATCGGCATCCCGGCGATGGCGCTCGCGGTCGACGAAGCCTGCGCCGGGGCGAAAGCGGCCGGCGTGGCGGCGCTCGCGCTGCGCAATTGCGGGCATACCGGGCGGCTCGGCGCCTTCGCCGAGGCGGGGGCGGCGGCGCAGTGCCTGGTGCTGATCGTCGGCGGCGGCGGGCGCGAGCGCTGGCGCCAGGTGGCCCCCTATGGCGGGCGCAAGGCGGTGCTGCCGACGAACCCGTGGGCCATCGGCCTCCCGGGCGGGGCGCGCGGGCCCGTGGTGCTCGACTTCGCGACCGGCGAGATCGCGGGGGGCTGGGTCCTCGCGGCGCGCGCGGCCGGCGCGCTCTTGCCCGAGGGCGCGGTGATCGACGCCGACGGCCGGCCGACCCGCGACCCGGAGGACTACGCCCGGGGCGGGGCGATCCTGCCCTTCGGCGGCGCCAAGGGCTATGCGCTCGCGGTGGTCGCGGAGCTGATCGGCGACGCCATGCTCGGGCCTGTGAGGGCGGAGATGAACTGGCTCGTCATCGCCCTCGACGCCGCCCGCTGGCGGGACGAGCCCGAGCGCGCGGCAGCGGCGGAGGCGGCGCTCGCGGAGCTCCGCGGCTGCCCCCCGGCGCCCGGCTTCGCCCGAGTGGAGATCCCCGGCGAGCGCGAGCGCGACCGCCGCGCCGCCGCGGAGGCCGGCGTCTCCCTGCCGGAGCGGACCTGGCGCGGGATCCTCGCTCTGCGCGCGCGTCTCCGGCGCGCCGACACGGCCCCGGGCCCGCGCTGAGCGGGGAGATCCGGCGCCGCCGGCGCGAGGCTCGGCCGGGCGGACGCGATCGGCTGCTGCGCCCGCCTGCCCGAGGCGCGGGGCGCGGTCGGCGGCCTCCGCCGGCCCATGCGGAGCGCGCGCGTCCGGCCTGGGCGCATCGCGCCCTGCCTCCCTGTCGTCGAGAGCCGCCCCCCCGGCGGTCCCTCGGCGCGCGATGCGGCAGGGTCCGTTCCCGCACATCTTCGCGATCTCGGGTGCAGGAGGGCGGACGCCGGGCTCCGAGCGGCGTAGACTGCCCCCGGCGAAGGCGCGAGGGTCGACCGCCGCGCCCTCCGTCGAGGGGCCGAAACAGGGGAGCCCGGGCATGGACAGGCTGAAGACCGAGGTCGCGATCCTCGGGGCCGGCACGGCGGGGATGCGCGCCTATCGCGAGGTGTCGCAGGTCACCGACAGCGTGCTGCTGATCGAGGGGGAGCGCTACGGCACCACCTGCGCGCGCGTCGGCTGCATGCCGTCGAAGCTGCTGATCGCCGCCGCCGAGGCCGCGCATCTCGGGCGGCATGCGGATCTCTTCGGGGTGCGGTTCGGTCCCCCCGACATCGACGGGGCCGCCGTGATGCGCCGCGTTCGCGAGGAGCGGGACCGCTTCGTCGGCTTCGTCGTGGACGCGGTCGAGGCCTGGCCGGAGCGTCATCGGATCGAGGCCCGGGCGCGGTTCGTCTCGGACCACGAACTCGCGCTCTCGGACGGGCGCGTGGTCGAGGCCGAGCGCATCGTCGTCGCCACCGGCTCGCGCACCAACGTCCCGCCGCCGTTCCGCGAGTTCGGCGACCGGATGATCGTCAACGACGACCTGTTCGACTGGGAGACGCTGCCCGGCTCGGTCGTCGTCTTCGGCGCGGGCGTGATCGGGCTCGAACTCGGCCAGGCGCTCCACCGGCTCGGGGTGCGCGTGGCGCTCTTCGGGCGGGACGGTCTGGTCGGCCCGCTCGGCGACCCCGAGGTGCTGGAGCGCGCGCGCGCCCTCTTCTGCGAGGAGATGGCGTTCCACCCCCATGGCGAGGTCACCCGCCGCGCCCGCACCGCGGCGGGCGTCGAGATCGACTGGCTCGACGGCACCGCCACGCGGACGGACCGGTTCGACTATGCGCTGGTCGCCACGGGGCGGCGGCCCAACACCGACGATCTGGGCCTCGAGACCACCTCGCTCGCGCTCGACGGGCGCGGCGTGCCGCTCTACGACCTGCACACCGGGCGCTGCGGCGACAGCCACGTCTTCATCGCCGGCGATGCGAACGCGCGCTTTCCCCTCCTCCACGAGGCGGCCGACGAGGGCTTCGCCGCCGGCTACAACGCCGCCCGCTTCCCCGAGATCCGCCGATTCCGCAAGAGCGCGCCGATCTCGGTCGTCTTCACCGATCCGCAAATCATGATGGTGGGCGAGAGCCATGCGGAGCTCACCGCCCGCGGCGCCGATTTCGCCATCGGCGAGGTCGATTGGGCCGAGCAGGGCCGCGCCCGGGTGATGGGGGCGAACCGCGGCCTGCTCCGCGTCTATGGCGAGCGCAACACCGGCCGCTTTCTCGGGGCCGAGATGATCGGCCCGCGCGCCGAGCACATCGCGCATCTGCTGGCCTGGGCGTGTCAATCGGGCCTCGCCGTCGCCGAGATGCTGGAGCGGCCTTTCTACCACCCGGTGCTGGAAGAGGGGGTGCGGACCGCGCTCCGCGATCTCAACCGCGCGCTGGAGATGGGACCGGCCTACCCGCCGCGCTGCCTCGACTGCGGGCCCGGCGCCTGAGGGGCCCTCTCGCGCCGGCGGGTCAGGCGAGGGCGAGGCGGGAGAGTTCCGCGGCCGCCTCGCGCAGCCGGGCCGCATGGCGGCGGGCCTCCGCGAGGCTCGCGCGCATCGTCGGCGCGTGGAAGGAGACGGTGGAGAGCAGGCGGTTTCGGTCGTCGAGGATCGGAACGGCGATGGCGATCATGCCCTCCATGAACTCCTCGGCGTCTTCCGCGACGCCACGCGCGCGGGTGGCGGCGAGCTCGGCGCGGAGCGCGTCGGGCTCGGTCAGCGTCGCGGGCGTGCGCCGCTCGAACCGGGCCGCGCGCAGATAGCGCTCGAGATGCGCCGGGTTGAGCGTCGAGAGATACATCTTCCCGCTCGCCGTGCAGTAAAACGGAACCTGGGTGCCGACGGGGAGCTGGATGCGCAGCGGCCATTTGGTCTCGACCCGGTCGAGATAGACCATGCCCTCGCGGTCGGGCACGGCGATGTTGCAGGTCTCGCCGATCTCCTCGGCGAGCCGGGCGAGCACCGCGAGCCGCGCCGTGCGCACCCGGAGCGAGGAGAGCACGTTGACCGACATGCGCCGGAGCCTGCGCCCGGGGGTGTAGGAGCGCCCGTCGAGATCGCGCATGACGAAGCCCTCCGCCTCGAGGGTGGCGAAGAGCCGGTGGATCGTCGGCTTGGGCAGGCCGAGGCCCTCGTTCACGTCGGTCGGCGTGACGGGCACGCCGGCCCGCGCGATCTCCTCGAGGATCAGGAGCGTGCGCAGAACGGTCGGGATCGTGGCGGTCTCCGTGTCGTCGTCCCGGCCGTGCATGCTCCCTCTCCGTTCACCTGTCGGGCAGTAGCGCCGATGTCAGCTCCGGCGTCAGCGCGACGACGACCCACACCGTGACGAGCGCCGCGAGATAGGCGGTCGCATACTTCAGGAGCCGGAAATAGGGAACGCCCGTGACCCCGCTCGCGACATAGAGATTGAGCCCGTAGGGCGGCGTGATGAACCCGATCGAGGCGCCGACGAGGAAGATCACCGCGAAGTGGATCGGATCGACCCCGACCGAGGCCGCGATCGGCGCGAGAATGGGCGCGAGGATGATCGTCACCGGCAGGCTCTCCAGGATCATGCCGGAGAAGAACACGATCGCCATCGCCGTGAACAGCACCGCGTGATAGCCGCCCATCGAGGTCACGAAGGACCCGATCACCTCCTGCGCGCCGAGGAGAGAGAGGATCTGCTGCATCACCACCGAGATCGCGATCAGCGGCGCGAGGAGCCCGGTGATCTGCGCCGAGCGCATGGTGATGGAGGGGATCTCGGTGACGCGGAAGCCCTCGACCACGAGCATCTCGCCATAGCTCTTCTCGGCCGTCGGGCGGTCGTGGGCGGGCGAGCCCATCAGCCGGAAGAGCGGCAGCGACAGCACGCCGACGATCACGCAGAACCCGACCGTGACCCCCGCCGCCTCGGTGGGAGAGAACTTGCCGGTGTAGATCCCCCAGAGCACGAGCCCGATGGCGAAGAAGCCGAGCCAGGCCCCGAGCGCGGTCTTGGCCACGCGCGCCATCTCGAGCGGGATCAGATGCCCCCAGCCATTGGCCCGGCAGATGATCCAGCAGGCGACCTGCATGGCCAGCACCATCATCGCCCCCGGGATGATGCCGGCGACGAAGAGTTCCGAGATCGGCAGGTTCATCAGGAAGCCGTAGACGATGAAGATGATCGAGGGCGGGATGATGATCCCGACCGTGCCCCCGGCCGCCGCCGTGGCCGCGGAGAAGCGCGCGTCGTAGCCGCCTTTCACCATCTCCGGGTGGAGCATGGAGCCGATGGTCGCCGTCGTCGCCGAGTTGGAGCCCGAGATCGCCGCGAAGAGCCCGCAGGCCCCGAGCGAGGCCATGGCGAGCCCGCCGCGGAGCCAGCCGAGCACCGCATAGGCGAAGTCCGACAATCGCCGCGCGATCCCCGAGCGGTTGATCAGATCCCCCGTCAGGATGAAGAGCGGCATGGCGAGGAGCGCGAAGCCGTCGGTGAACACGTCCGAGAGCGCGGCGCCGATATTGTCGAGCGTCATGCCGAGCACGAAGCTGCAGCCGAGCACCCAATAGGCGATCACCAGAAAGACCGGCACGCCGAGCATGAAGAGCATGGTGACGCCGAGCGAGATCAGCGTGATCCAGGTTCCGTCGGTCATCTCGCCCCCCTCAATCCGCGCCGATCATCGCCGGCGCGACCAGCGGGCGCCCGGCACGATAATTGGCGATGTCGTCGAGCAGGTTCTCGATCGCGCGGGTCGCCATCATGGTGAAGGCGAGGGGCACGGTCGCGAGGAACCACCATTGCAGCACGTCGTCGGTGCCGAGCAGGATCTGGAAGTTGGAGGCGGAATTGGCCGTCACCCGCGCCGAGGTCACCACCACCACCCAGCAGAAGACGAGCCAGAGCACCGCGTCGAGCACCAGGCAGGCGAGCTGTCCCGTCCGCCCCATGTTCATGCGGAACTCGGCGAAGGCCAGATGGCTGCGCTGGCGGATGTTGAAGGCACAGCCGAACCAGGTCATGATCAGGAACAGGAACGGCGGCAGCGTCGTCGACCAGGGCGCCTGCTCGCTGAGGACGAAGCGGCGGAACACCTCGACGAAGATCACCCCGGCGATCACGAGATAGGTCCAGACCATCACGAAGCGCTCGAGATGGCGGTCGACCAGCGGCACGAGCCGGTAGATGCCGAGCAGGAGGCCGGCCGCGAGCAGCATCGCGACGAGGCCGGCGAGCCAGGCTCCGGGCTTGGAGAACGCCTGGCGCATCTCCCAGGCGTCGTTCGACATGAGAGCCGTCGCCACCGCGGCGGCTTCCGACAGCAGGCTTTCCATGGCGTTCCTCCGGGCGTGCCGGTCGATCCGGCCTTCGCGTGATTGATCCGTGGGCGGGCCCCGCCGGAGCGGCGCCCGCGCGGGCCCAGAGGGCGATCAGGCCGAGCGCCACCAGCGCCGCGGCTCGACGTTCTCCGGCAGCATGTCGGCCGGGATCTCGCGGGCGATGCGATGGATCTCGGCATAGGTGTCGATCCCGCCGGCCCAGTTGTTGAGCCGTTCGCGCCAGGCGGCCCAGGGCTCGGGGTTGAACTCGGGCGAGCACATCTCCTCGGCCGTCTTGATTTCCGAATCGGGGAGGAACACGGGGCGGACGTCGTTCTCCGCGAAGATCGTGCCCGGCAGCTGCGGCTCGGAGTAGCCGACCGTCTTGACGAGCGCCGCCTCGTTGGCCGCCTGGACATGGACCTGCGCGAGATAGGCCGATTCCATGATGGCGTCCTGCAGATGCGGCTCCATCGCGTTGAACACCTCGGCCGAGATCGCCGTGTGCTCGGTGCCGCAGAAGAACCGCAGGTCGACCGACTGCGAGACCACCGGCGCCATGTTGGCGTAGGCGACCGCCGAGGCCCAGGTCTCGGCGCCGTCGATCAGGCCCTGCTTGAGCCCGTCGAGCGTCTCCTCCCAGGCGACCGGCACCGGGTTGAGGTTGAGGAGCTGCATGGCGATGCGCCCGAGCTGGGTGCCGGTGACGCGGTTCTTGGTGCCGAAGAGGTCCTCGAGCTTGGTGACGGTGGGCTTCTCCGCCCAGCCGAGACCGAGCTGGATGCCGCGCAGCTCCGCATGGGAGAACAGGAACTTGATCCCGTGGCGCTTCTCGAGCGGGTCGCGCAGGATGCGCTGGCTCTCCGGATGGTAGAGGAAATAATACTGCGCCGCCCGGCTCGGGAACATGTAGGCGTAGTCGAGCACGTTGAGATAGGGCGCGCCGCCGGCGGAGTTCTGCGTCGAGGCGGCGTAGAGATCGGTGATGCCGAGCTGGGTCTTCTCGACGCAATTGAGCTGGCCGCAGATCTGGTTGTCGCCGATGAACTCGACGCGGATCTCGCCCTCGGTGCGCTCTTCGAGGTCGCGGGCGAATTCGAGGCAGCCGGCGCGCTCGATCAGCAGGTTGCGGGCGTTGAAGCCCGCCGCGCCGAATTTGAGCGTGTGCTTGGGCTCCTTGGCGAAGCGCTTCTCGTAGGTCGATTCCGCCGCGCGGGCGAGCGAGGCGAGGCTGAGGGTGCCGCCGAGGCCGCCCGCGGCGATCAGCGTGGAGCTGAGGCCGAAGCGTCCGGTGAGGCGGAAGAGATCCCGGCGCGAGATCCCTGCGAGCTTTTGCGAGATGGTCATGTGTTCCTCCCTTGGCAAGAATGAGACTTGCGGTCTCAAAACTACAGGGTATTGTCCAAGGCGCAAGCACGAAAGAGAACGCCGAGGGGAGGCGGCGCGCAATGATCGAACTCGAGGCGGATTACGTGGTGGTCGGCGCGGGCTCGGCGGGCTGCGTCCTCGCCAACCGCCTGAGCGCGGATCCGGCCGTGAAGGTGGTGCTGCTCGAGGCGGGCGGGCGCGATCTCAATCCCTGGATCCACGTCCCCGTCGGCTACTTCAAGACGATGCACAACCCCGCGACGGACTGGTGCTACAAGACCGAGCCCGATCCCGGCCTCGGCGGGCGCCGGCTCGACTGGCCCCGCGGCAAGACGCTGGGCGGTTCGAGCTCGATCAACGGGCTGCTCTATGTCCGCGGCCAGCCGGAGGACTACGACCACTGGGCGCAGCTCGGCAATCGCGGCTGGGGCTGGGACGACGTGCTCCCCCTCTTCAAGCGCTCCGAGCGCCACGAGGACGGGGAGACCGAGATCCACGGCGGCTCCGGCGCGCTCTCGGTCAGCCGCATCCGCGCCAAGAGCGAGATCGCCGAGGCCTTCATCGCCGCCGCCGTCGAGATGGGCGTGCCGCGCACCGAGGACTACAACGGCCCGGACCAGGAGGGGGTGGGCTATTTCCACCAGACCGCCCGGCGCGGGCTGCGCTGCTCCGCCGCCACGGCCTTCCTCGCCCCGGCCCGCGGGCGGGCGAATCTCGAGATCGTCACCCATGCGCATACGGAGGGGCTCGACTTCGCCGAGGACGAGCCGCGCCGGGTGGTCGGCGCGCGCTTCCGGCGCAAGGGGGAGGCCGGGCGGGTGCGGCTGCGCCCGGGGGGCGAGGCGATCCTCTCGGCCGGCGCCATCGGCTCGCCGCAAATCCTCGAGCTCTCCGGAATCGGGCGGGGGGACGCGCTCTCGGCGGCCGGCGTCGAGATCCGCCACGAGCTGCCCGGGGTCGGCGAGTGCCTGCAGGACCATCTGCAGATCCGCCTCGTCTACGAGGTGACGGTCCCGACCCTCAACGACGCGATCAACCGCTTCCTTCCCCGCATGCGGATCGGGCTCAGCTATCTCCTCTCGCGCAGCGGGCCAATGAGCCTCGGGGCGAGCCAGGTCGCCGTCTTCGCGCGCTCGGAAGAGGGGCTCGAGCGGCCGGACATCCAGTTCCACTTCCAGCCGCTCTCCGCCGACAAGCCCGGGATCGAGATGCACCCCTTCTCCGGCATCACCTCCTCCGTCTGCCAGCTCCGCCCGGAGAGCCGGGGGCATATCCACATCGCGAGCCCGCGGGCGCAGGACCATCCGAAGATCGTGCCCAACTATCTCTCGGCGGTGGCGGACCAGCTCTGCGCCGTGCGGGCCATGCGCTTCGCCCGGGCGATGACCCGGACCGACGCGCTCCGCCCCTATGTCTTGCGCGAGCATGTGCCGGAGGGCGACCCGCAGACCGACGAGGCGCTGCTCGACGCCGCCCGCGCGATCAGCCAGACGATCTACCACCCCACCAGCACCTGCCGCATGGGACACGACCCGCTCGCCGTCGTCGACGACCGCCTCCGGGTGCACGGGATCGCCGGCTTGCGGGTGGCCGACGCCTCGATCATGCCGAGGATCACCAGCGGCAACACCAACGCCCCGGCCATCATGATCGGCGAGAAGGCGAGCGACATGATCCTCGCGGACCGCCATGGCTGAGCGGGGCCGCCTTCTGGACCGATCAATGGAAGAAACTGGCACTAACGGTCCGGCGCCAAAGACGCCAATGCCCGTCGGCAGGACCGCCATCGCCGCAATGCACCGGGGCCCGGCCCCGCACAGCCAAGAGGGGAGACGCCCATGAAGATGACCACGGAGGAGGCCTTCGTCAAAGTCCTCCAGATGCACGGGATCGAGCACGCCTTCGGCATCATCGGCTCGGCCATGATGCCGATCTCGGACCTCTTCCCCGCCGCCGGCATCAAGTTCTGGGACTGCGCGCACGAGGTGAACGCCGGCATGTCGGCCGACGGCTACACCCGCGCGACCGGCAAGATGTCGATGGCCATCGCCCAGAACGGCCCCGGCATCACCAATATGGTCACGCCGATCATCACCGCCTACTGGAACCACACGCCGATGCTCCTCGTCACGCCGCAGGCGGCGAACAAGACCATCGGGCAGGGCGGCTTCCAGGAGATGCAGCAGATGCGCCTCTTCGCGGATTGCGTCTGCTACCAGGAGGAGGTGCGCGACCCCGCCCGCATCGCCGAGGTGCTGAACCGGGTGATCTGCAAGGCCCATCGCGGCTCGGCGCCGGCGCAGATCAACGTGCCGCGGGACATGTGGACCCAGGTGATCGACATCGACCTGCCCCAGATCGTCGGCATCGGCCATCCGCCGGGGGACCCGGAGGCGATCGCCGAGGCGGCGCGGCTGCTCTCCGAGGCGAAGTTCCCGGTGATCCTCAACGGCGCGGGCGTCGTGCTCTCGGGCGCGATCCCCGCCTCCGCGGCGCTCGCCGAGCGCCTCGCCGCGCCGGTCTGCTGCAACTACCAGCACAACGACGCCTTCCCGGGCTCCCACCCGCTCTCCTGCGGCCCGCTCGGCTACAACGGCTCGAAGGCGGCGATGGAGATGATCGCCAAGGCCGATGTGGTGCTGGCGCTCGGCACCCGGCTCAACCCGTTCTCCTCGCTCTCGGCCTATCAGACCGAGTATTGGCCGAAGGACGCCAAGATCGTGCAGGTCGACATCAACGCCGACCGCATCGGGCTCACCAAGCGCGTCGAGGTCGGCATCCAGGGGGATGCGCGCAAGGTGGCCGAGGCGATCCTCGCCGGGCTCTCCGAGAGCGCGGGGGAGGCCGGACGGCAGGAGCGCCTCGACATGGTGGCGCAGGCCCGCTCGCGCTGGGCGCAGGAGCTGACCTCGATGGACCACGAGGACGACGACCCGGGCGTCGACTGGAACGCCCGCGCCCGTGCCGCCCATCCCGACCGGATGAGCGCGCGGATGGCCTGGCGGGCGATCATGTCGGCGCTGCCGGCAGACGCCATCATCTCGACCGACATCGGCAACAACTGCGCCATCGGCAACGCCTATCCGATTTTCGAGAAGGGCCGGAAATACCTCGCCCCCGGCCTCTTCGGCCCCTGCGGCTACGGGCTGCCCTCGATCCTCGGCGCGAAGATCGGCTGCCCGGACGTCCCCTGCGTCGGCTTCGCGGGCGACGGCGCCTTCGGCATCTCGATGAACGAGCTCACCGCCTGCGGCCGCGGCGACTGGCCGGGGATCACCATGGTCGTCTTCCGCAACTATCAGTGGGGCGCGGAGAAGCGCAACTCGACGCTCTGGTTCGACGACAACTTCGTCGGCACCGAGCTGAACGAGGGCGTCGAATACGCCAAGCTCGCCGAGGCCTGCGGGCTCAAGGGCGTCAAGGTCGCCACCATGGAGGAGACCGCCGCCGCGCTCTCCGAGGCCGTCCGCGCGCAGATGGAGGAGAACGTGACCACGCTGATCGAGGTCGTCCTCAACCAGGAACTCGGCGAGCCCTTCCGCCGGGACGCGATGAAGAAGCCCGTCCAGGTCGCCGGAATCCGCCGCGAGGACATGCGTCCGCAGACGCCCCGCCTCTGACGACGCCGCCTCTGACGACGCCGCCTCCGACGCCCCCGCCCCGGCGCCCCTCGCGGGCCCGGGGCGCGCCACCCCACCGGAGCGCCATGCCCCCGCTCGCTTCCCTCGACCCCGCAGCCCTCCGCGACCGCGCCCGCAGCCTCGCCCCCGGCATCCTCGTCGCGGCGGTGATCGGGCTCGCGGCGCAGTTCCTCTCGGAGCATTACGGCGCGCCGGCGATGCTGATGGCGCTGCTCCTCGGCATGGCGTTCCACTTCCTCGCCGAGGAGGGCCGCTGCGTCCCCGGCATCGCCTTCACCGCCAAACAGGTGCTCCGGATCGGCGTCGCGCTCCTCGGGGTGCGGATCAGCGTCGAGCTTCTGACCGGGCTCGGGATCGAGGTGATCGGGCTCGTGATCGCCGGGGTCGCGCTCACCATCCTGGTCGGGCTCGCCGGTGCGCGGCTCCTCGGGCGGGGCTGGCGGCTCGCGCTCCTGACCGGGGGCTCCGTCGCGATCTGCGGCGCCTCCGCCGCGATGGCGATCGCCGCGGTGCTGCCGAAGAACGAGCATTCCGAGCGCAACCTGATCTTCACCGTGATGAGCGTCACCGTGCTCTCGACGCTCGCGATGATCCTCTATCCGGCGATCGTGCAGGCGCTCGACCTCGACGCCCGCGCGACCGGCGTGTTCCTCGGCGCCACGATCCACGACGTCGCCCAGGTCGTGGGCGCGGGCTTCTCCGTCGGGCAGGAGACCGGCGACACGGCGACCCTCGTCAAGCTCATCCGGGTGACGATGCTGGCCCCGGTGGTGCTGCTCTTCGCGCTGGCGATCCGCGCCGCGGGGGCCGAGAGCGGGGCGTCCGACCGCCGTCCGCCGCTCGTCCCGGCCTTCGTGCTCGCCTTCCTCGGCTTCGCCGCGCTCAACTCGGCGGGCGCGGTGCCGGCGGCGGTGGCCGAGGCGCTCGGCGGCCTCTCGCGCTGGGCGCTCCTGATCGCGATCGCGGCCGTCGGGATGAAGACCTCGCTCAAGAGCATCCGCGATGTCGGCGGCCCCGCGGTCGTCCTGATCGTCGGCGAGACGGTCTTCATCGCGGCCTTCGTGCTCGCGGGGCTCCTCTGGCTCGGCTGAGCGGCCGCGGGGCTAGGCGAGCAGCGTGAAGGCCGAGACCGCCATCATGAAGGCGAGCGTCAGCTTGCGGAAGAGCCGCTCGTCGATCAGCGGGAAGAGCCGCGCGCCGAGCTGGATCCCGATCAGATAGGGGAGCACGAGGAGGGCGACGCTGCGCGCCACCTCGCCCGTCAGATGCCCCGCCTGCCAGGGCAGGATGAGCGCGACCGCGGAGGCCGCCGAGATATAGGCCATCAGATTGGCCCGGGTCGTCGCATGGCTCGCGGGCCCCGAGAGCAGATAGAGGATCACCGGCGGGCCGCCCATGCTCGTCGCGCCGAAGAGCAGCCCGCTCGCAGCCCCCACCGCCGCCGCGGGGCCGCGCCGGGGCGGGGCGCTGTGGCGGAAGCCGAGCATCATCACCGCGCTGAAGCCGATGACCGTGAGCGCGAGCATCCGGCGGATCGGGTCGGCGTCGAGAGTGACCAGCAGCAGACCGCCGACCGGGATCGCGGCGAGCGCCGGGATGCCGATCAGCGAAAGCGTCCGCGCCTCCAGCCCGCGCCAGATCCAGGGCAGGATCGCCACCGCCGCCACCGCCTCGAGCGCGAGCGCATGGATGACCGCCGCGACCGGGTCGAGCAGCACGCTGAGCGGCGGGGCGATCAGCATCGCGCCGCCGAAGCCGCTGACCCCGCGCACGACGCCGGCGAGAAGGACGATCCCGAGGATGAGCGGATCCATATGCGCGTCTCTGCCGGCAGCCCCTGTGAGAGGGTCCAGGCTCTGCCGATCCGCCGCCCGATGCAAGCCGCCCGGCGCGCCGCCGGAGCGGCCAGGCAGGGTCTCGGTCGCGCTCTTGCGCCGGGGGAGCCGTCCGCGCCCCTGCGGCCGGGCGCTCAGCCGCCGAAGATCAGGGCCTCGGGGATTTCGTAGCGCTCGCCGTCGACGCGGATGCGGTAGGTGCCGCCCGCATCCTTCGACCAGTCGGTGTCGAAGCCGCCGCCGGCCTGGCTCGCATCCGCGCCGATGAACTCGCCATGGGTGAAGAACAGCGCCCGGCGAACGCCGTCGGGGAAGGTGACCACCACCGTCGCGTCGCCCCCGCCGCCGCGCGCGACACCGGCCTCGCAGACCGCCTCGACCGGGGCGCCGCCCCGGGAGCAGAGGGTGTAGGGGGCGGTGGCGTCGAACTCGCCGCGGCCCGCGCGCTGCGCGCTGTCGTCCTCGCCCATCGGCGGCGCGGAGCCCTGCGCGCCGGGGGCGGGGGCGAGAAACTCCGCCGCCACATAGCCGCGCGCGCCGCCGCGGAAGGGCTGCACGTCGCACCAGACCCGGCCCTCGGCGGGCGCGCAGCCGAGATTGGAGAGGATGGCGCCCTCTGGCAGCGTCACGATCACCCGGGAGGCGACGGCGGGCGCCTCGTGCATCCGCAGCCCGCCGCGCGCGGTCACCTGCCAGCGACGGGAGCCGCCCTCCTCGGGCGCGACGGGGGCGGGGCCCGCCGGGGCGCCGGCGACCGCGTCGATGCGGTCCTCGCCGTCGACGAAGAACTCGGTCATGCGCCCGCCGCCCGGGGCGAAGGCGCAGGCGACATAGGCCTCGCGGGCCGCGAGAGAGACCTCGCCGCCGACTGTCTCGGTGCCGTCGACCCGGGGCTCGCTGTAGCGCAGATCGACGGGGGCTGCGGGGTCGCCGAAATAGGCGCGGGCCGCATCGGCGCAGGCCCGGATCAGCCGGGCGGGCAGGCCGCCCGCCCCGCCCCCGGCCGCGATGCGGACCTCGAGGCTGTAGCCATGCGTCTCGCCGCCGTCGCGGGCCTGGCCCATCTGGTAGACGCGGATCGTCCAGTCGCCGCTCGCGTCGAGCCGGCCCTCGAAGCGGTCGCCCTCGCTCGCGCCGACGAACACCGTCTCCCCGTCCGGGCGCAGCAGATTGAAATAGGGGTGAGGCCAGGCCGAGGAGAGCACGATCTCCGCCGTCTGCCCCGCGCGGGCGCCGATCAGATAGTCGACGCTCCCCGCCCCGGTGATCCGGCCCGCGACCACCGCGCTCTCGGCGCCGGGGGCGAATTGCACGCGCTCCGTGCGCAGGCGGTCCTCGGCGGCCGCGGGGGCGGCGCAGGCAATGGCGGCGAGTAGGGCGGCGGCAAGGGGAAGGCGGAGGGGCATGGCGGGGCTCCTGGAGAGAGGGCCTGGCGGGCGCGGGGCGGCGCGCCCGGCGGCTCAGTCGCTGTCGGTGTCGGTGTCCGCGGCCGGGTCGTAGAAGAGGCTTCGCATGCCCTCCTCCTCCTCGCCGAGAATGCGCTCGATCTCGCCGCAATAGGCCTCGGTCGCCGCCGCGTCGCCGGTGTGGGTGGCGAGCATGATCCCGACGGCCACGCCGAAATTCACCGCGAGATGGTGCTCGTAATAGGCGATCTCCCGGTCCGACATGGTCGCGATGTCGGCGTGCTGCAGCGCCCCGAGGGCGGCGCCGAACTTCGCATGGTCGAGCGCGAGCCCGTCGCAGATATTGGCGACGGCGGCGTGCCAGGCGAGGTGGGAAAGCTCGGTGCGCTGCTCGGGGGTGAGCACGTCGCCCTGCATCTCGTAGGCTTCGAGCCAGGCGGCCTCGAAGGGGGGCGTGCCCTCGGTCTCTTCCTGCGCGGGGGCGGGCAGGGCCGCGAGGCCGGCGAGGAGGGCTGCGGCGAGGCCGCTCGGGTGCCGTCTGGTCATGGGATGTCCTCCGTCTCGGGGTCTCAGCGGTAGCCGAACTCGCGCTGCGTCCAGCGCGGCGCATAGCGCTCGCCCTTGAAATAGCAGGCGCGCTTGCCGCGATAGCAGGTGATGTTCCGGGCAGGGCTGTAGGCGCGGCCCCAGTTCTGGCGGAAGTCGTGCGGGCGGGGCGCGGGACGGTAGTCGTCGTGGCGGTGGTCCTTGGAGATCGCGCCGATGATCGCGGCGCCCACGGCGACCGCCGCCGCGGCGCCGAGGGCGGCGCCGGGGCTCACGCTGTCGCCCTGAGCGGGGCGGCCCGGCTGGCCGCGCCGGGTGATCTCGAATTTGCGGATCTCGCCGCGGCGGACGACGCAGCGGAAGGCCTCGTTCGGCCCGCGGCGGTGCTCCATCACGCCGTTGACCACGAAGCGACGCTGGTTCGGGTGGTGCACGGTGAGGCCGTGGAAGCCCGCGGCGTTGTAGCTTTGCCGGGCGTAGCGCTTGCAGGCGTGCTTGGCCTCGCGGTCGTCGAACCGCGCCTCCGCAGGGGGCGCGCCGAGGCCGATCACGGCGGCGAGGGCGAGCAGGACGAGCGATCTCATGGGCGGTCCCCTTTCGATATCCGACGGGCCCCGGCGGTGCGACCGGCGGCCCTGCCTCCAGGAACCCCGCTTCGCCGGCGGGCGATAGCCGGTTGGCGAACTCGCCTGTCCGTTTCGCGAATTGCGACACGATCTTCATGCGCCGGGGTATGCCGCCTGCCCGGCCCGCCGTGGCAATTCCGCTCTGGCTCCGATACGCTGGACACGCGCAGCTGCGGAAGGAGCGTCCGGTCATGAGCGACACGCCGGCCACCAAGATCTCGGACAAGATCGATGCTTGGATCGGCCGCGTCTGCGGCCTGCTCGGCATCCAGCGCGCCGCGCCCGCCCGCGAGGAGGTCTGGATCGAGATGGAGGAGCTCCGCTCCGCCCCCGACCCCGGCGCGGCGGAGCGCGAGGAGGCCGAGCGCCGCGAGGCCGAGGAGCGCCGGCGGCAGGAGGCCGAGGAGCGCCGAAGGCGCGAGGAGGCCGAGCGTCTCGCCCGGGCGAGGCGCGAGTGGACCGAGCGCCACGAGGCGATCAAGTTCCTCGTCCTCACCCTCGCCAAATCCGATATCGGCGACGTCTCGGCGATGCGCGCAGCCAATGCCGACACCATCGCCAAGGCCGAGGCGGGCGATCCCGACGCGGCCCTCGTCTCCCTCGCCCGGCTCGAGAGGCTGGTCGAGCAGGCGCGATCCGAGGCCGGTGCGCCGGGCGGGGTCGAGCCCGGGCTCGTCGGCCGTCTCTCGGGCGCGATCGAGGCGCAGCGGGCCTGGGCCGGGGCGCGGCTCGCGGCGGCGGGAGAGCTCGACACGCTGGTGCGCGCCATCGAGGCCGCCTGCGCGCCGGATCCAGAGACCCGCCCCGTCGCCGAGGCTGCGGGCGGGCTGCGTGCCCGGCTCGCCCCGATCGACGGGAGGCTCGAGAAGGCGCTCGCGGCGGTGGCGATCGCCCGCGGCGCGGAGGTGGACGGCCGGCTCGCCGCCGCGCGCGAGGCGTCGGCCGCCTATCGCCAGGTGTTCGACGACCCGTTCTTCCGGGAGGCGGAGGCGGGCTCGGGCTTCGGCAGCTTCGCGATCCGCAGCTCGGCACTGGCGGGGCTCGACGCCGTCGACCGCGCCCTTGCCGGCTGATCAGGCGGCGGACGGTGCGGGCGGCAGGGGCTCGTAGCCGATCCGCTCCACCCCCTCCGGGCTCACTCTCGCCTCTGCGCGATAGGGCAGGCCGAGGGTCGCGTCGACGGCGTAGAACACGAGCCGTCCGTCCTCGAGCCGCGGCGCCTCGATCCGGTCGAGATCGGGCATGGCGAATTTGGTGAGCTGGCGGCCGTGGATGTCGACGGGCGCGTCCGGGTCCTCCGCCGCGCGGCGGGCGCGATACTCGGCGGCGAAGGCGGCGGGGTCCTCGATCACCTCGTAGCGCATGCCCTCGGCGAAATGGTTGACCACCTTGGCGAGATTGACCGCCTCGGCAGGCTCGAAGAGCCAGTCCGCGGCGGCGGCGGCGGCCTCGAAGCTCGCATGGACGGCGTTGCGGTCGAGCATCACCACGGGCCGGTTCTGCCGGTCATACGAGGGAAGAACGCGCTCGGCGCACATGATCGGTCCTCCTGTCCTGTCGCCTCGGCCGGGCCCCGCGGGGTCACTCGGTCTTGTCCCAGGCCGTGTAGACCCAATCGTCGTCCATCGGGCTCATCTTCCCGCCGGGCTCGGTCACCTTCCAGAGCCTGAGTTCGCCGTTGCGCGGGTCCGGCGCCATGGCGAAATAGACGTGATTGTCCGCGTCGCCCCAGTTGGTGTCGGCGAACTTGACGTAGGGCACGGCGAGCTTTTGCGCGAGGTCGGCGAGGTTGGCGTTCTCGAAGGCCTTCTTGTAGTCCTTCTTCTTTTCCGCGAGCTTCTTGTCGAAGTCGTCCGTCGACGGCGTCTCCCCCGCGGCGATGCGCTCTTTCCGCCAGTCCTCGGCGGCCTTGGCGGCGCGGTGATCGCTCTCCACCTGGATCGCGGCGTCGATGGCGGCTTGGAGCGCCTTTGGCGTCATGTCGCCGGTCGGGCGGTTGGCGTCGATCGCGGTCTGCAACAGGGGGCGCAAGGTGTCGTCGGCGTCGTCGAGATAGGGAATGAGCCGCGTCTCGTAGAGATGGATCGCGCGGTCCTTCGGGATGTCCTTGCCGGCGATGTCGCGGCCGGGCGCGCCGAGGGCCGCGTCGATATTGGCCGCGCGCGTGGCCGGGTCCGGGTCCATCAGGCTGCGGAAGGCGGGCTCCTGGGGCAGGGCGGAGAAGGCGTGGATGCCGTCCGTGCCGATATTGACCATCTCCGCGCCGGAGCCCTCGAGCAGGCCCGCGAGGCTCGAGAGCACGTCGGCCGAGCGCCGGCCCTCGGCCGCGGCCTTCTGCTCGGGCGTCGCCGTGGCGGCGGGGCGGGTGCCCTTGGCGAGCGCCGTGACCGTGGTCGCGCTGCCGCCGAACATCGCGTCCGTCGGCCCCCGCTCCATCCCGCCGGAGGCCATCTCCCAGGGCTTCCGTTTGCCCCCGCCGATGCAGTCCTGGAAGGCGTCGGAGTCGATCAACTCCTTCATCTTCTGGAATTTCGGCTTGTCCTCGTCCTTGCCCGGGTCGTAGCCGAACTCGCTCAGCGTGTGCGCGCCGATCTTCTGCATCGCCGCGATATAGAGGTCCTTGGTGGTGATCCGGCTGTCCACGGCGCCGGCGAAGGCCTTGTTGATCACCAGCACGAAGCGGCCCTGGGAGGAGGAGCCGTCGGCGGCCTTCTCGGTCTCGATCGTCGGGTCGTAGGTGATCCGGAAGGCCTGGCGCAGATGGGTCGAGAGCAGGAGCTCGACCGCCGTCCAGTCGGTCGCGCCGACGATATCGGCCACCTTGTCGAGCCCGTCGGCCTGGAACATCATCGCGGCCAGCGCCTGGCGCTCGCGGCTGTTGTCCTCGGTGGCGGCGACGGCGGCGGCGGAATACTCGAAGCTGCGGACGAGCGGGTTGCCGTCGCCCGCGTTGAGCTTGGTCACCACGGGGACCTTGCGCCCGCTCGGCGCCTCGAACTCGCCCGTCGACACCATCGAGACCAGCCGCTCCAACATCTCCTCGGGCTTCTGGTCTCGGAAGCGGCGGGCGGGGGCCGTGGTGAAACAGGAGCCGACATCGCCCTGGTCGACCGGCGTCAGGAAGGCCATGAGAGCGGCCTTGCGCGCCTCGTCCTCGCCCACCGCGGCATCCGCCGCGAGCCCGAGGGTCTGGCGCACGAGGTCCTTCGCCGCGTCGTCCGCGGGGGCGGTCACGGCGGCGAGCTTGGCCGCCACCTCCGGGCGCTTCAGCTCCTCGAGCGCGCGGGAGACGTGTTTGGCGAGCTCCGGCATCGGGAACTCGAGCACGTCGGGGCTGAACTTCAGATGCGCCGCGAGCGCCTCGGCGGCGGCGCCGACGGTGACGGCGCCGGTGACCGGGTCGATCTCGAGCGCGTCGACCATCGCCGCGGTCCGGCTCTCCAGGCGCGTCTCGTATCCGGGGTCGTCGCCGAAGGGCTTCTCGACGAAATGCGCGCCGCTTTGCACATAGGCCTCGAGCGCGGCGCGCTCCCCGGAGCCGAGCGAGGTGATGTTGTACATGAGCTGCTCGGCATACCACTCGGTGTCGGCATAGTATTCGCCGCCATGCTCGAAGTCGCCGTCGGCCAGCCCGTCGATGAGCTCGAAATCCTCAAGTCGCCCGTCACGATCGGGCGCGAGGCGGAGCGCCTCGATCGCGACCCGGGCGAAGCTCGGCTTCAGCCACATAGTTTCCAGCAGATCGGCGCGGGTATCGTCGTCGAAGCCGAGGGGCGAGCCCTCCGCCAGATCGCCGCGCAGCACCAGATCGAGGAACTCCTTCTTGAACTTCATGCCCTCGAGGGTTTGCTCGGCGGCCTCGAGCGCCGCCTGCCGCTCGGCGACGAGGTCCGCCGCCTCCTTCTTGGCGGTCTCGAACGCCTCGGGGCTGTCGAAGTCCGCTTCGGTCTTGCCCTCGACCGCTTCGAGCGCGGCCTGGGCCTCGGCGAGCTTGGTGCGGGCTGTGGTCACCGCCGCTTTCTGGGTCTGCACGCTCGCGGTGTCGGCGGCGAGTTCGCCATCCGTGGCTTCGAACTCCTCGAGCTTGTCGAGCAGCATCTCCGCGGTTTCTGGCGACGTGTCGAGCAGCCCTTCGATCTGCGCGCGGTCCTCGGCCGGTAGCTTGACCTTTTCGATCACCGCGATCTTGCGGGCGAGGGTCTTGAGCGCTGCCGCCGCCGTGGCGATCTGCGCGTGCGTCGCCAGCCCGTCGCCGCCGACGGCGTCGGTGACAGTCTCGTGGAGCTTGCGCAGGGCTTCGATCTCGTCGTCGCTCGCGCCGGCAGGGTCTGTCTTGAGCGGGTCGAAGGCGTCGAGGATCTCGGTCTTGGCCTCCTGCAGCTCGACGCGCAGCGCCTCGGCGTCGATCCGGGCCTCGCGCACCGTCTCGAGCGCGGTTGCGTAGTCGCCCGCATAGAGCCCGTCGGCCTCGGTGAGGCGGCCCGCGAGCGCCACGGCCTTCGGCTCCGCGGCGGGGAGCTTGGCGATCTCATCGGCCGCGGCCTTGCGGGCGGCGTCGTAGGCCGCCTTGCGCGTCGCGGCGACCTGCGCGGAGAAGCCGGGCAGCACATGGGCGTCGATGAAGGCCGCCTGCTCCGGGCTCAAATCCTCGAACGCCATGGCGTTTCCTCTCTGCCTTCCTCGATCAAGCCCGATCGGGGCGCCGGCCGCAAGCCTCTTGCGCGACGGAGCGTCGGGCGGGAGCCGTTCAGGCCCTGCCGTCGCAGGCAGGACCCCGGTCGGGTTTCGCGCGACAGCGGGGGCGATCCGGCCTATCCTCGATGGCCGGCCCGCGCAGCCCCCCCCGGCCGGCCGCAGAAGAAAAGGCGGACACCGATGGCGATCATCACCGCGGCGACGGCGGCCACCGGCTTCGTCGACATGCTCGACATCGTCGATTTCGGCATCACCCGCGGCTCGGAGGCGGACACCACCCGCCGCCTCGAGCGGCTCTCCGAGGCGATCGACGGGCTCGAGATCCGCGTCGACCAGCTCGGCGACCAGGTGTTCCAGAGCGCCGTCGCGCGCGTCGACGCCGCCCGCGCGCTGCTCGCCAACTACGCCCCCGGCGACCCGGCCTCCGAGGCCGAGACCATCGTCGCCACCATCACCCGAGCGGTGACCGACGTGCTGCGCCAGGCCGATGTGGTGATGGCCGAGGGGATAAGCTTCGACCGCCTCGTCAGCACCGTGAACGCCGTCAACTACGCGATCCAGACCCGCATGCTCGTCGCCGCCTCCATCGAGGACGGCGCGCTCGGGTCGGTCGGCCTGCGCGGCGAGGTGGAGCGGGCGGCCGCCCTGATCCGCGAGGCGGCCACCCTCCGCATGGACCCCGCGATCCGCGCCGAGATCGAGGCCGAGACCGAGGAGCGCTCCGAGGGCGGCTTTCTCGGCCTCTTCGAGACGGACTACATCCGCTACACCATGACGAGCGGCGTCTCCGGCTACGAGATCACCCAGGAATGGGAGAAGGACGTCTTCCAGGCGACCGCGATCCTCGAGGAGGTGCTCGTCGATTGGCCCGACGAGATCGCCGAGAACGACCTGCGCGCCGTCGAGACCCCCGCGCTCGTCACCCTCGCGGACGAAATGGACCGGATCGCCCTCGGCGTGGACAGCGTGGGCACGGCGGGGGCGGATGCGCTCTCGGGCACCTCGGGCAACGATTATCTGCGCGCCGATGGCGGCGCCGACAGCCTCGACGGGGGCGCGGGCAACGATGCGCTCTCGGGCGGGGCGGGCCGCGACACGCTCGAAGGCGGGGACGGCGACGACCAGCTCCAGGGCGGGCCGGGCGACGACGTGCTCGAAGGCGGCGACGGGCGGGACATCGCCCGCTATCCGGGCCTCGCGGCGGAGTATGAGGTCACGGGCGATTGGGCGGGGGCCACCGTCGCCGGCCCGGAGGGGCGCGACCGGCTCGAGGGGATCGAGGCCCTCGTGTTCGACGACACCCAGATCCTCCTCGCGCGCGATCTCACCCTCGAGGAGCGCGTCGCCCTCGCCTACGAGGCCGGGCTCGACCGCGACGGCGACATCGACCCCCCGGGCCTCAATTTCTGGATCGACCGGCGCGAAGGCGGCCTCGGCGAGCGCGACATGGCCTTCGCCTTCCTCGAAAGCGACGAGTTCACGGACAAGTTCGGCGACTATCGCGCCGTCTCCGACGAGGGCCTCGTGCGCCAACTCTATCGCAACGTGCTCGAGCGCGACGGCGAGGAGGCGGGCGTCGCGTTCTGGACTGCGGCGCTCGCCGCGCCGGGTTTCGACGAGGCCGACCTGCTGATCTCCTTCTCGCTCAGCACGGAGAACGTCTTCGGCGCGCCCTTCATCGACGATCTGACGGAGATCGCGCCGGGGGAGTGGGACTTCGCCTGACCGCCGCCGAGCGGTCGGAAGGTAGGCCCGCCTCCCTACCGGCAGAGAAACGTCGCGCGGGCCCCTCAGTCGTCGCCCGGCACGCCGTAGCTCGGCGCCTCGTCCGGGGCGAGGGCGCGGGTGACATAGGCCTCGAGCTGCGGGGCATAGAGGCGCCAGAGATCCTCGAGGGCGGCGATGGGGCAGTCCTCCGTCCAGTCCACGCGGAGATCGGCGACCGGCCAGGGCACCTCGCGCACGAGGAGGAGCCCCGCCGAATGCACCGGCCCCGCCTCACCCCCCGCCGCGAGCCCCGCCCGCATCGCCCCCAGCAGGCGGTCGCCGAGCGGGCCCTCGGAGGCGCCGAAGGCCGCGACCATGGCCTCGGGCACGCCGGGATCGGCGAGCAGGTTTCCGCCGCAGGCCACGTTCTCGCCCCGCGCCTCGGCCCAGACGCCGAGCGCCTTCGGCCCGGAATGGACGGCGCTCCGCCCCGCGGCGTCGACGGCGAGCACTTGGCGGAAGGCCATATGCCCCCCCGTCGCGGCGAGGATCGCGACGGCCTCCGGCGCGCTCGCCCCGAGCCCCATCAGGTCGAGCGCCCGGGACCCGAGGCGCGGATCGGTCACGTTCTGGCTCGCCACCGCGCCGACGGCCGCACGGGCATAGGCGCAGCGCGCGGCGACGGCGGGGGAGGAGGAGGAGACGGCGACGCCGAACATCCCCGTCTCGGCGCAGCGGGCGACGATCGAGAAGGTCATCTCAGGCCTCGTCCGGGATCACGGCGGTCGCGTCGATCTCGACGAGCCATTCCGGGCGGGCGAGGGCGGTGACGACGAGCCCGGTGCAGACCGGATGCACCCCGCGGATATGCGCCCCCATCTCGCGATAGACCGCCTCGCGATGGCGCACATCGGTGAGGTAGACGACGAGCTTGACGAGATGCTCCATGCCCCCGCCCGCCTCCTCGAGGAGCTGTCGGATGTTCTCCATCGCCTTGCGGGTCTGCTCGGCGGGGTCGTGGCTGTCGATCGAGCGCCCGCCGTCGAGCTCCTGGGGACACTGGCCGCGGAGCCAGACCGTGCGCCCGCCGCGGGTGACGACGGCCTGGGCGAGGTCGTTGTCGAGGCGCTGCTCCGGATAGGTGTCGCGGGTGTTGAAGGGGCGGATGCGGCGGTGGGCCATGGGGCGCTCCGGTGGGGCTCAGAGGGGGGCGGCGGGGCGGTGGGCCATATAGGCGCGCTGGATCGCGATCTGGTCGGCGATGTGGCTGGCATCGTGCCAGACGCCCCAGAGAAAGGCCGAGCCGAGCCGCGAGAGCCAGGGCAGGCCGAGGAAATAGACGCCGGGCTCGCTCGAGACGCCGCGGCTATGGCGGGGGCGGCCCTGGCTGTCGAAGGCGTCGACCTGGAGCCAGCCGAAGTCGAGCGCGTAGCCCGTCGCCCAGACGATGGCGCCGATGCCGGCCTCGGCGAGGTCGAGCGCCAGGATCGGGTCGGCGACGCAGGGCGGATCGGGGGGGATCTCCCGGGCCTCGGGCTCCTCCGGCAGGTCGAGGCCGGTGCGCGCGACCCAGGCATCGGCCTCGTCGAGCAGGGCGAGGAGGTCGGCGTCGCCCTCCGCGAGGCTGCGCGCGAGATCGGGGGCGACGCGCAGGGTGCCGTTCTCGAAGCCCTCGGTGCGGCCGAGGAGGGTCATGCCGCGGGCGGCGAAGGCGCGGAAATCGACGTTGCGCCCGCCATGGGCGCCGCTGACGGCGATGGTGAGATGCTCGGTGCCGGGGGCGCGCGCCGGCGCGTCCCATTTGCCGAGGACGCCGAGCCACCAGACATAGTCACGCCCGCGATAGCGCCGGGGCGGGCGGCGATGCGGGCCGACGGAGAGATAGACGCGCCGCCCGGCCTCGAGCAGCTCGTCGGCGATCTGCGCGCCGGAGGAGCCGGAGCCGACCACGAGGACCGCGCCCTCCGGGAGCCCGGCCGGGTTGCGATAGGCGCTCGAATGGATCTGGAAGACGCCGGCCGTCTCGGGGACGAGGGGCGGGATCGCCGGGCGCTGGAAGGGGCCGGTGGCGGCGACGACGCGCTCGGCCTCGATCGGGCCCTCGGAGGTCTCGACGCGAAAGCCCGGCCGGCCCTCGAGACGGCGCACGCGCCTCACCTCGACGCCGCAGCGGATCGGGGCGGCGACGCGCTCGGCGAAGGCGGCGATGTAGTCGGCGACGGCGTCTTTCGTGGGGAACGCGTCCGGATCGGTCTCGGGGAAGGCCATCTCGGGGAAGCGGTCGTGCCAGGCGGGGCCGTTGGCGACGAGGTTGTCCCAGCGCTCCGAGCGCCAGCGTTCGGCGATGCGGTGGCGTTCGAGCACGAGATGGGGGATGGCGCGGCGGGAGAGATGGGCGCTCATCGCCACCCCCGCCTGCCCGGCGCCGACCACGAGCGTGTCCACCCTTTCGATCGTCATGCCAATCCCCCGCTCCGCCGTCGCAGACCATACTCGCCGGGCGGGGCGGCGAGGTAAAGCCCGCCGGCCGGCAGGGCGCGAGGGCGCGGCGCGCGCCCGACCCGGCGGGGCCGGGGGCCCCGCCGGGCGCCCGCCCGCCGTCCCTCGCGCGGCGGGGCGAGCTTGCGGCGAACCCCTGCCCGGTTGGAGGGGAACCCCCGCGCGTCCGACGCGGCGAGGCTGCTCGGGGAGGAGGCGCCATGGGCCGGATCGTCGCCGGTCAGGACCTGGCGCGCGGCCCGTTCGAGACGCGCCCGCTCGGGCTCGGCGGCGCCTCGACCGCCATCCGCCCCGAGGCCCAAGTCCGGCGCGCGCGGGGGCCGCACGGCGCCGCGCGGCATCGCCGAGCCGGACGGGGAGGTGCAGCGGTTTCATGGCGAGGGGCGCGACTTCACCGTGTTCTGCGCGGCGCTTGCCCCATCGATCTCGTCCATCTGCGAGGCGGAGCGGCGGCGTCGGAGGGGAGCGACACCGGCGCCTCCGGCCGCCCGGTCCCCTCGGGCGCGACTGGAAGAGCCACGGGTGGCCCGGTGATAGCGAAAACGCCCCGATGATGATCCGCCTGCTCGACGCGGGACAGGCGGGTTTCGCCGCCGAGGGGCTGGCGCCGCGCAAGCTCAGGGGGCGAGGGGATCGGGGGCGCCGGGCGCTGCCGGCGAGGCGGGACGTCGTCGCGCGGGGCGGCGCCCGGTGCGACCCGGCAAAGACGCCGGCGCGACAGCCGGCGCAGCACCGGAGGAGACCGTCGACGACCGAGATCGCCGTTCGGGCGATGGCCCGACGGGCGCGTCTGGCCTCCGGCGCGAGGGCCGCGGCGGCGCCCGGCAAGGGCGGCGGCGTCGTCGCCCGGGCGGCGGAGGCTCGGGCTAGGGAGACCGAGGCGCTCGCGCCCGCCACGCAGGCGGCGCCGATCCCAACGGCGCTGAATCCCCCGGACCGCCCCATCCCGGACCGATGCGGCGCGGTCTCGCGCGAGGCGCAGGGCGACCCGGCGGCCGGCCCACGCGGAGCGGCCCGCGGCGGGTGAGGCCGACCGTGTCCGGCGCGTCGACCGGCGGTGATTTGGACGAACGCGGCGGCAGAGATCGCCTGCGAAGATCTCGTTTCGGCATGGTGCCGGTGCCGACCGGCTTCGGCCGCCCCTGCGCCTCGGAGTGCCCGGCGAGGAGGTCGGCGGGGCGACGCCGGCATTCGTGGCGCGCGGTGGGCGGTGCGCGGTCGCATCGGCATCGGAGGCCTCCGGCAGCCGGCGCCGGCCCGTCGCAGGTCGGCGCCGCAAAAGCATCGCCCGGTCTCGGCTCGGATCCAGGCCCCGCCGCTCGGCAGACGGTCGCCGCGGATGTCGGTCATGCGGCCGATCTCCCGGAGGGGCGTGCGCCATCGCCGACGAGCCCCCCGGACCGGGACGGGAATTCTCGACGCCCTGTGTCGAAATCGCGCAAGGCCCCGCGCCGCGCCTGCCTTAGGCTCGCGAGGACAGCGGGGAGGAGGGCGCATGACCGGGCGCAAGCAGGTGATCGGCGGGCCGCTCGAGATCGGCGGGCGGGTGCTCAGCCTCTCACGGGCGGTCCGGGCGGGGGATTTCGTGTTCCTTACGGGGCAGATCCCCCTGCAGGACGGCAAGCCGATGACCGAGGGCGGCATCGAGGCGCAGACCCGCGCCGTGCTCGACGACATCCGCGCGAGCCTGCGTCTGGCCGGCTGCGAGCTCGGGGATGTGGTGAAGGCGATGGTCTGGCTGCGCGACCGGGCGGATTTCCCTGGCTTCAACGCGGTCTATGGCGAGTATTTCCCCTCCGAGCCGCCGACCCGCTCGGCCGTGGTGAGCGATCTGCTCGTCGATGTGCGCGTCGAGGTCGAGGTCGTCGCCTATCGCCCGGTGGCGGAGGGCTGACGGGCGCGCGCGCCGGACGGGACGACCTAGGGCCTGACCGGGCCGGTGGGGGCGTCGCCGGTTGCGCTCGGGCACGGGCTCCGGCGCGCGGTGTGGCAGTCGACGATCCCTGCGCTGGCCGGGCGCGACCGGGTGCCGAGCCACGATCTTCCCCATCGGGGGGAGGGCCCGGCGCCGGAGGAGTCGGCGCGCCCCGCCGACTTCTTCCGCCAGGTCGATGGGCGCGCTCCAGCGCCAAGAGGCGTCGTGCGCTCACGGCGTCTTCGTCTGGTTTGTCTAATAGCGGCTGACAAGCGAACTCCTACAGCCGACCAAGCATAGATCGCCAGAGATCGCAATACAGAGCCGTTTAGGCTGTCCGGTGCTTCCTCTCCTTTCAGAAGAAGCCAACGCCTCTCAGCGGCGTCCTCTGTGGATTTACGGGGCCTCTCTACTTTGGCGGACTGACATCGGCGCAACATTTAGCCAAATCCCTGCCGACAATCCCAGAATGGACACCAACAAAGCCTGCAGGCGTTTTACGCCTTGTATTCGCAATTATTTGTCATCTTCTGCAGCATAAGCTCGCCAACTGCCTCGGGTCCGTCGAAAACAATAATTTCTCCATCAATGTATTCTATCTCTGCTTTTTTAATCACAATGCATCGAATGCTATGATTATACCAAACATTCTCCCAATACATTCTATTTTTGCGCCTGCTTTTTTATAAGGCCCTGTAGCGCGAAGCAATACTTCAGTTATTCCGCCAATTCTGCTCGGCGCAACGTCGCCCACGCCGTTATAGGCGACAGCATAAAAACGCATATACTTTATAACATTTGGACTGATGTTCTCCACCTTCATTTCCACATCTACGCCGCCGGCAGAGTTTGGAGCCTTTACTGCCCGCGTTATGATGAGAATAGGTTTGCCGGCTGCGTAGGCAGCTTCGCGCTCTGCTCGCTCTTTCGCAAGGCGTTTCGTCTCACGCTCGTAAACAAGTTGCATAGCTCGTTCGCGCTCTGGATCGATTGCGGGGCCGCAGGCGGCGAGCGCGGCACACAAGGCAAGCGTGGATAGTCGGCGTGCGATCATAGCGTCCTCGTCTGGCGTGTATCGTTTCGGCTGACAGGCGAACTCCTACCGGCGAGCAAGGGCTAACATGTGGGAAAGTCGCGAAAAAGCGTCCGGCACCTTCAGATATCGGCGACGCATGCTTCGGCACGCTTCCAGTAATCAGCTACGCATGGTCCGACATCCCAAAAAATCAGCGCAAAGATCCGGGGCGGTGCCCCTCCACACCACTTTGCGAAGCAGATCGCAGATGCAGGGGGCGTGGGCCTCCCGCTCTGCGGCGTGATGGCGGGGCGCATGGCGTGGGACCGTGCCGAGCGGGTCGCCGCGCTCGCATTTCCCGACGGTGCAGGGCGCGATCTCCGAGGCGCGGGCGGCGGGGGAGCTTGCGGTCGCCCTCGGGGCTGCGATGGGCGGGGGGCCGCACCACCGGATCTGCGACGGCTATCCAGACCTCGCCGCCCTCGGGCGCGATGCGGACACCCCCGCGGGCGTCCGAGCCGTGCTCACTTCGGCCAGATCGGGCTGTCCTCGGGCCAGCTCCGCAGCCGGCGGCGGGGCTCGACCGGGGCGACGGTCGCGCCGCCCTGGATCGCGCGGAGATATTTCGCTAGGGCGTAGATGCGCCCGGCGACCACGATCTCCGGGTCGGCGCCGAAGGGCCCGGCATAGCCCGGCGCGTCGGCGCGGAAGGCGCGGCCCCAGACCGGCATGTCCTCCCCGCCATGGCCCTCGACCTCGGCGCGCCCGTCGATGATACGCAGCACCCGCTCGAAGGGGAACGCTCCGCCGTTCCGCTCCGAGAGGGTGGTGAGATCGGGCGGCGCGACCTTGAGGAGCCCGGCCATCGCGCTCTCGCCGCGCCCGTCCGGCCCGTGGCAGACGGCGCAGGCTTGGCGATACTCCCAGGCCCCGCGGCCGACGATATCGCCCTCCGTCTGCGCCCCGGCCGCTCCGGCGAGGAGGAGCCCCGCCGCCGTCGCCAACGCCGCTGGTCCGAGTCGCATCGCGCATCTCCCCTTGTCGCTGCGCCCGCGTCAGCCTCGCCCGGCAGCCTGCGGGACGCCTTGAGATGGGTCAATGGCGCCGGCGCCGCCCCGGCGCCCCGCGCGCCCGGCTTGACGAGGATCATTTCCGCCGCCGCCCGGCGGTGCTTTCCTCGGCCCGCCGGGAAATCCGGGGGGAGGCGGGCCAGCGACGGGGGACGGGGCATGGAGGCCGAGAGCAACGCCGAAGAGGCCGGGAGCGCGCGCGCGGGAGCCCCGCCGCGCGGCCCTCGCGCCGCGCCCGGGGCCGGGGAGGGCGCCCGGGGCGGGCGCGCGGCCCCGCGGCCCCGGTCGCAGGTCTTGGCGCTCCTCCTCCTCGCGCTGCTCTCCGCCCTCGCCGCTCCGGCGGGGGGGCGGGCGGAGGGGCCGGTCCCGGTCCACGCCTTCTGGCGCGAGGGCTGCCCGCATTGCGAGGGGGCGCTCGAGGCGCTCCGCCGGATCGAGGCAGAGGGGGCGGGCATCCGCCTCGACGCGGTGGAACTCGGCCGCGACGAGGCCGCCGACATGCTCTTTCTCAAGGCGCTCATGCTCTTCGAGGTGGGCTCGCCGGCCGTCCCCTTCGTCGTGATCGGCGACCGGCATGCCCTCGGCTTCTCCGGCACAGGGGCGACGGAGGCGCTCTATCGCGAGCTGATCGCGCGCTGCCGCGCGGCGCCCTGCCGCGACGTGGTGGCCGAGCTCTCGCGTCTCTCCGACATCGCGACGGGGCGCGCCGCCCCCGCCGCCGAGGCCGCCCCGCCCGCGCCCGTCGGGCTGCGCCGCGTGACCCTGCCGCTTCTCGGCGAGATCGACCTCGCCACCCTCTCCTTCCCGGCGGTGACGGTGGTGCTCGCCGGGATCGACGGGTTCAACCCCTGCGCCATGTGGGTGCTCGTGCTGCTGATCGGCATCCTGCTCGGCATCCGCGACAGGGGCCGGGTCTGGGCGCTCGGGCTCACCTTTCTCCTCGTCACCGCGGCGATGTATTTCGCGATCATGGCGGCCTGGCTCAACATGGTGCTCTGGATCGGGGCGGCGGGGTGGCTCCGGGTCGGGATCGGGTTTCTCGCGGTGGCGGCGGGGCTGCACTATCTGCGCGACTACTGGACCAACCCCGGCGGCGTCTGCCCGGTGACCTCTGGGGCGAGCCGCAGCCGCATCGGCGCGGCCTTCCGCCGGGTGGTGGAGGAGCCGAGCCTGCCGCTCGCCATGGCCGGGATCGGGGCGCTCGCGGTGGCGGTGAACCTGGTGGAGCTCGTCTGCTCCGCCGGGGTGCCGGCGGTCTTCACCCAGCTTCTCGCGCTGCAAGACCTCTCGCCGGCCGCGCATTACGGCTATCTCGGGCTCTACATCGCCGTCTTCCTGCTCGACGATGCGGCGATCCTGCTGACGGCGATGCTCACGCTCAGGACGGCGGCCGCGGGCGGGGGCTATGCCCGGATCTCGCATGCGATCGGCGGCGGGGTGCTGCTCGCCCTCGGCGCGGTGATGGTGCTGCGCCCGGACTGGGTCGGCTGAGGCCCCGGCTGGACGCTCCGGCGCGGGCGGACTAGGCTGGCAGCGGCGGAGAGGAGGGCCATGGCTCGGACGATCCTGCGGAGCACCCGGCCGGTTCGGCTCGCCGCGGGCGCGGCCTGGGCGGCGGCGGCGGTCGTCTTCGGGCTGCTCGAGGCCCGCGCCGCGCTCGCCTATCGCACGCTGCACGCCGATCTCGCCGTCTTCGTCGAGGCCGGGCGGATCGAGGGGGAGGCGATGCGCGCCTTCTTCGCGCGCGAGGCGCAGGAGGCGGGCGTGCGCCGCATCCGCCCGATGACGCCCGGGGAGAAGCCCGTGCTCACCCATCCCGCGCAGAGCGGCTGCGGCCTCGCGCGGGGGCGGACGCGGGAGATCCTGGTCGACGCCGACCGCGTCTCCTGCATCAACCTGGCCAATCTCGCCCATGAGATCGCCCATTTCCGCGCCTTCCGGGAGGGCTGCACCGGCCACGGGCCGGAGTTCTACCGCCTCAACGGCGAGATCGCCGCGCGCTTCGAGGCGGCCTTCCCCGGCCGACGCTGGGGCTCGCGGCGCCCCGTCTCCGCGGTCGAGAAACGCTCTCGCGAGTATCGCACGCCCTGCTGAGCGGCGCTTGCGCGGGCGTCGCGGGTCTTCCCTTGCGCCTGTCATCTCGGGCAGTCTGGCGGTGGGAAAGTAGGGAGGGATCAAATGGCGATCAAGCTGGCAGTCACCGCGCCAAAATGGACCTATTACACGGTGAAGGGCGATACGCTGGCGGCGGTCTGGCAGGACATCATCAAGAAGGGGCCGAAGGATCCCAACGACAACAAGAAGGTCGCCGCGCTGACTGCGACGAGCTACTCCACCTCGCCGGCCTGGACGCACGAGATCGTCGACCAATACCCGATCTTCGACGGGCAGATCACCTGCAAGATCAAGGTGAAGGCGTGGGAGGTGAAATTCTGGTCCGAGATCCGCTTCCCCAAACTCGGCGCCAACAAGCTCAGCCCGGCGGCGAAGAAGGAATGGACCCGCTTCGTCGGCAAGCTGAAGCCGCATGAGCTGAAGCATGTCGCGAAGGCCAAGGCGGAAATGGAAACGATCGTGAAGGAGTTTCAGGCCATGGAAAGCTCGGCGGTCGGCAAAGACTTGAAGGAAGCCGTGAAGATCGCCCGTCAGAACATGGAGCAAGATTTCGCCAAGACCTATGGTGGCAAGAAGATTGAAGATCGTTTGAATAAAATCCATAAAAAGTTCGACCACAACACCGGGCACGGCACGAGCCTCGATACTACGATCAAGTGAACCGGGTCGGGGTTTCGTCGAGCGAAACGGGACCGCGGCAGCCGAATTAGGGGGGGCGGACCCGGCCGTCCCCGGGCATTTCGCAACCGCACATTCACGAACGGGGCCTATCGCTGCCGCCGTGGCCGGGACGCGAGGCGCCCGGCGGCGGCGCCTCCTGCGTCCGTCGCCGCGCGCCGCGCCCGCGCCGCGGAGAGTCCCAATCCCGTCGCGGGAGGAGTAGCCATGACCCTGACCAACCCCGTCGCCGGCGCCCTGTTGGGCGCCCTCGCCCTCGCCTTCGCGGGCGCCACCGTCGCCGCGGAGATGCCGATCACCGGCTCGTCCACCGTCGCCAACGCGCTGATGCTGCCGAACGAGGCGGCGATCGAGGCCCAGGCCGGGGTCGGCATCCAGGTCGTCGCCAACGGGTCCGGCCAGGGGTTGGCCGACCTGCTGGAGGGCCGCAGCGAGATGGCGATGATCTCCGCGCCGCTCGGCGTGACCCTCGCCAAGCTCGCCGAGAAGGCCCCCGGTCTCGCCGAGGGCGCCGATCTCGTCGCCCATCCGATGGGCGAGGTGCTCGTGGCCTTCTCCGTCCACCCGTCCAACCCGGTCGAGACGCTCACCCTCGCCGAGATCGCGGGCATCCTCGCGGGGGAGACGGCGAATTGGCGCGAGCTCGGCGGGCCCGACATGCCGATCGTGGTCGTGCTCGAGACCGCGGGCAACGGCACCCGCTCGCTCGTCGAACACATGCTGCTCGACGGCGCCCCGGTCGTCGGCAACACCCGCGTGCTCAACAACCAGGCCCAGGTGCCCGGCGTCGTCGCGCAGATGCCCCCGGCGCTCGGGATCTCCTCCGTGGCCTCGGCGGCGGCGGCGTCGGTCCGACTGCTCGCGACCGACGGCGTGGTGGCGCAGCCGCTCATCCTGGTCACCCGCGGCGCCCCCGTGGGCGAGACCGCGGCGTTGATCGAGGCCGTGCGCCGCTTGCCGCTTTGAGCCGGCTCTCGGGCGCCGCGCCGGGCGGCGCCCCGTTTCCCGCGAAGGAGAGGCCGACCATGCGCCGTTCCGGATTGTCCCTACGCACCAAGCTGTTCCTGATCCCGGTGCTCACCGCCCTCGGCCTCGCCGCCGTCGCCGCCGCGGGGGTCTTCGGCGCCCGCGAGATGCGCCTCGAGGCGGAGGCCCTCGCAGGGGAAAGCGTCGCGACGCTCGAGGGGATCGCCACGCTCGAACTCGAGCTCGAGCGCCTGCGGGGGGCCGTGCGCGCGGCGCCGAGCGAGTTGGACGGCACCCGCCTCGCCGAGACCCGCGCGAGCGTGGAGGCGGCGCTCGACCGGCTCTCCGCGCGCTCCTCGGAGATCGCCGCCGATCTCGCGGGCGGGCCCGGGGCCGAGGAGGGCGAGCTCGCGGAGCTCGCCGCGCTCCGCGCCGCCGCGGCCAAGGTGTTCGACTTCGCGCAGAGCTTCGCCCAGGTCCAGGCGGTCGAGTCGCTGACCGGGGAGTTCGTCCCCGCCGCCGCCGCGCTCGGCGCCCTGATCGAGGAGAAGCGCGCCGCCGTCGGACGCGAGATCGAGGCGAGCCTCGTCGATCTGGCCGCCACCGAGCGCCGCCTCGACGCCGTGATCCTCGCCGCCGCCCTCGTCACCATCCTCGCCTGCGCCGGGGCCGGGCTCTGGATCGCCGGCACCCTCTCGCGGCGCATGTCCGCCCTCGGCCGCGCGATCGACCGGGTCTGCAACGACGACCTCGAGACCCGCATCCCCTACACCGAGCAGAGCGACGAACTCGGCACCATCGCCCGGGCGGTCCGCGCCATGGCCGAGGGCACCCGCCAGAGCGGGGAGGCCGCCGCGGAGATCGCCGCGGGCAACCTCGCCATCGCCGTCTCCCCCCGCTCCGAGAAGGACATCCTCGGCATCTCGCTCCGCGACATGGTCGCCCGCCTGCGCGACTTCGCCGCCGCCACCTCCTCGGGCGCCGACGCGGTCGGGCGCCATGTGAGCCAGCTCACCAAGACCTCGGAGATCGTCGAGCGCGGGGCCGAGCGCCAGTCCTCCGCCGCGCAGCAGGCCTCCGCCGCGATGGAGGAGATGTCGGCCACGATCCAGAAATCCGCCGAGAACGCCGGCGAGACCGAGCGCATCGCCACCGGCTCCGCCGAGGCCGCGGTCAGGACCGGCGAGGCGGTGGGCAAGGCCGTCTCCGCGATCCAGAGCATCGCCCACAGGGTGACCGTCATCCAGGAGATCGCCCGGCAGACCGACCTGCTCGCCCTCAACGCCGCGGTCGAGGCGGCGCGCGCGGGCGAACACGGCACGGGCTTCGCCGTGGTCGCCGCCGAGGTGCGCAAGCTCGCCGAGCGCAGCCAGGTCGCCGCGCGCGAGATCAGCGTGCTCTCGGGCGAGACGCTCGAGGTCTCGGAATCGGCCGCCACCCTGATCAACGACCTGATGCCGAGCATCGAGCGCACCGCCCGCCTCGTGAACGACATCAGCAACGCGATGCGCGAGCAGACCGTCGGGGTCGACCAGATCAACGACGCGCTGCGCGAGCTGACCTCGGTGATCCAGCAGAACACGTCCGCCGCCGCGGAGGCCGCCGCCTCGGTGCGCGCCCTCTCCGGGCTGTCGCAGGAGCTGATCGGCTCCGCCTCGCAGTTCCGCCTCTCGGAGGGGGACGCCGCGCCCGCCCCGCCCGCCACGGCAGAGCCGGAGGCGCCGGTGCCGCTGCGCCTCGCGAGCTGAGCGGGCTCAGATCGGCGCGCAGTGCGCCTCTGGCCGCGCGGGCGGCAGGGGCGCCCGATCCCCGTCGAGCCCGTAGATGTCGGGGAACCGGGCAAGGCGGCCCGCCGCGTCCGGGAACCGCGTCTCGTAGCGGATCAGCACCGGCACCGGCGGCGTCGGCGCATCGAAGCTGCGCCGCCCCTCGGCATGGGCGCGCACCGTCGCGAGGTCCATCCCGAGCAGCCAGGCGATCAGCGCGTCCCACCGCTCGACCCGGATGCAGCCATGGCTGAGCGCGCGCCCCTCCCGGTCGAACAGATCGCGCCGGTTGGTGTCGTGGAGATAGACGAGCAGCCCGGGCTCGAGCCGGACCGCCGCGAGCCCCAGCGGATTGCGCCGCCCCGGCGGCCAGACCCGGTCGCGATACTCCCCGCTCGCCACCATGCTCGGCGTCGGCCGCCAGCTCGGACGGAAGCGCACGGCGCTCGTCACGGTGTCGATCAGCGGCGTCGGATCGGCAGCGGTGCCGACGATCACGCGGCTGCGCAGCACGGGCCGCGCATCCTCGAAGGCGATCAGCTCGAAGGCGGGGACGTTGACCAGGATCGCCTTGCCCTGTGGCAGCGCGAGCGGGATCCCATGGCGATCGAGCGCGGCCTGGAAGGGCGGGACGGCAGGCGGCGCCTCGGCTGCGGGCGCGGGGCTCTCCCGCGGGGGTTCGGCGCAGGCGAGGAGGGCCGCGGCCAGACACCCCGCGGCCAGCGCCCCGGCTCTGCCGCGCGCCCTCCGGCTGCCCGTCGCGGGATCGCCTGTTCCGGCCACAGTTCCGCCTCCCCGGCCCTCGACCGAGCCTGAGTGCCACGGGGCCGAGCCCGCGGCAAGACGGGCCGCGGTCAGTTCTCTCGCGTTCCGGAGGGGCCGGGCCGCCAGAAGGGCCGCCGCGCCGCCGCCATCGCCTCGGCCCGGGTGAGGCCGACATCCGCGAGCAGGTGGTCCGGCGCCTCCAGGGCGGCGCGCGCCAAAGCCCGGCGCCGGCTCAGTCGGTCGGCCCAGACCATCAGCCAGCCGAGCGCCCACCCGCGCCGGGCGATCTGCCGCCGCGGTTCGAGCGTCTCCGGCCGCCTGGGGGCACCCGCCGGTGGCCGCGCGGTGCGGGGCACGAGGACCACCACCGTCGCCGAGCGCGGCCGGTCGTGGTTGGCGATGTCGTCCCTGGGCATGGCGCTGCTCCCTCGTCGATGGCTCCGCGAGCCGGTCGACTCGGTGATACGCTTCGAGGAAAAACAATGCCACTCTTATAGTGTCTCGCTACACAGACAATCAAAGCATGATCCGTTATCCGATAGCCCCCGCAGCGTGTCGATAGAAGGCGGCGAGGATCGCCTCGGGCGCATCGTCCTGCACGAGATGGCCGGACCCGGGGACCGGGACGAATCGGCAGTTCGGGAGCATGCCGGCCAAGCGCTCTCCCTCGGCGATCGGGATCCAACTGTCTTCGGTGCCCCAGAGAAGTGTCACCGGACAGTCGAGCTCTCCGAGCCGCGGCTCGATCTCGTCGGTGTAGCGCCGGTCCATCTGGGCGATCTGGCGGTAGAAGGCGGTCTGCCCGGTCTCCCCCCGCCAGGGCGCGGCATAGGTCTCGACCGCCTCCGCCGGCAGCCCGCGCGACGAGGCCCCAGAGATGTAGGTCCGCAGCAGCGCCTCGTGCGCATAGTCGGGGAGCCCCGCGAAGGCCGCCTCATGGGTCCTCACATGGGTGACGAAGGGCGAGCCCCAGGGCCAGATCGCGACCGGGTCGATCAGCATCAGATGCGCATAGCGGCAGCCGTCGAGCAGCGCCGCGCGGAGCGCTGTCGCCCCGCCGAAATCATGGGCGAGGACGATGGGCGCTTCGAGCGCCCAATGGTCGAGGAGGGCGGCGAGGAGGCCGTTCTGGACGCCGAGGGAGACGTCGCGCCCAGCCGTCATGTCGGAGCCGCCGTAGCCCAGGAGGTCGACCCAGTGCACCCGGTGATCCTCAGCGAGCAGCGGCGCGAGTCGCCGCCACACCTGCGCCGAGAACGGCGTGCCGTGGACAAGGACCACGGGCCGCCCCGCGCCGCGCGCGCCCCAGGCGACGGGGCGGCCGTGGAAGTCGAAGACGGAGTCGAGCGGCAGGGTCATCGGAGGGCCTCTCTTTGCGCTGGAAGTTGCCCTCCGAGGCTAGCAGACCTGCGACCTCGGCGCGATGCGCCCTTGACCTTCGCGCTGCTTTCGCCGAAGTGTGTCGTAACGCTATGAGGAGATTGTCATGCGCCGGAGCGCGAGCTGGAGGCCGCATCTGCCCGAGGGGGCCGGGCGCTTGCACGAGCGGCTGACCGAGGCGCTGGCGGAGGCGATCCTCACCGGCGAGCTCGCCCCTGGCGCGCCCTTGCCGGCGCATCGCACGCTCGCGGCCGATCTCGGGCTCGGCGTCGGCACTGTGACGCGGGCCTACGACCTGTTGCAGCGGCGCGGCCTCGCGCGCTCGGAGAAGGGGCGGGGCACCTTCGTCGCGGCGCGCGCGCCGGAGCGGCCCGCGCGGATCGACCTCTCGGTCAACCTGCCGCCCCCCGCCCTCTCGCCCGCGATGCTCGCCGAGATCATGGAGCGCGCGGCCGGATCGGCCGAGGCGGAGCTCTTCACCCGCTACACCCCGACCGCCGGCCTGCCCGAGCACCGCGCCGCGCTCGCCGCCGCGATCGGGGAGCGGCGCGGGCGGGAGGTCGATCCGGCGCGGCTCATGCTCGCCAACGGCGCGCAGCACGGGCTCTTCGTCGCCCTCGCTGCGGCGCCGGCGGGGCCGCTCGCGATCGAGGCGCTCAGCTATCCCGGGGCGCTGCGCGCGGCGCGGGCGCTCGGGCGGCGGCTCGTGCCGCTTGAGATGGACGGGGAGGGGGTCCGCCCGGAGGCGCTGCGCCGGGCGGTCGCCGCGCCGGATCCGCCGCGGGCGGCCTATCTCATGCCCTCGCTGCAGAACCCGACGGGGGCGACCATGTCGCCCGAGCGCCGGGCGGAGATCGTCGAGATCGCCCGGGCCGCGGACCTCGCGCTGGTCGAGGACGACGTCTACGCCGTCTTCGCCCCCGCAGAGCTGGCGACGCTGGCAGAGCTCGCGCCGGAACGGGTGTTCCATGTGGGCAGCCTCTCCAAGTCGCTCGCGCCGGGGCTCAGGCTCGGCTATCTGGTGGCGCCCGCGGCGGCGGTGGAGAGCTGCCTCGGCTGGATGCGGGCGACGCAGTCGATGGCCAACCCGCTTTCGAGCCTCGTGATGGCGGAGGGGCTCTCGCGGGGGATCGTCGCTTCGGTCGCGCGCACGATCAGGGGCGAGGCCGCGCGGCGCACGGCGCTCGCCCGCGCGGTCCTCGGCGCGCGGCTGGCGCCGAGCCGGCATGCCGGGCTGCATGTCTGGGCGCCGATGGCGACGGCGGAGGCGCGCGACGTGGTCCTCGCCGCCGCCCGCCTCGGCGTGACGCTGGCCCCGCCGGACGCCTTCCTGGCCGATCCGGGGGCGGCGAGCTCGGGGCTCCGGCTCTGCCTCGGCACCCTGCCCGAGCCCGATCTGCGCGCGGCGCTCGAGACGGTGGCGGGGGTGCTCGCGGCCGGGGCAGGGGAGGCGCTGGCGCTCGAGCCCGTGGTCTGAGGCAAGCGGCGCTCACGAACCCGCGGCGGGTTCGGCGGGCTCGGGCGGGGCCTCGGGGAGCGGCTCGAGGGTGAGGCGGACCGGGTTCGGGACGAGATCGAGCGCGGCGCCCGAGGCCGCGTCGACCGCGACGCCGATGAGCCCGCCGAAGAGCGCGTTGCCGGCCATGCCGAGGGCGCCCGCATCGGCGACTTCGTTGCTGACGCGCGCTGTCGCGGGGGCGTGGCCGGGCTTCTCCGCGGTCACCGTGAGCTCGCTCCGGCGCGGCAGGCGGAAGGCGCAGGGGCTCGCCGGGCAGGTATGGCCGGTGGTCAGCCGGACCTCGGCGCCGGGCGGATCGGTCTCGACCACGAGGGTGTCCTCGGTGCCGCGGGTGATGGTGGTGTAGCCCGCGGCGAGGGCGGCGAGGGCGGCGAGCGCGGCGAGGCGGGGGGTGGCGGTCATGGGTCTCTCCCTGTCGGACGGTGGGTGTGGCCGCGACCGGGATAGACGGGGCAGGGTGGCGAAACCGGTCGCCCTCTCAGGGGAAGGCGGGAAAGTCGTCCCGACGGTGGCCCTCGACGAGGCGGCGCAGCGCCTCCGGGGCGAGAACCTCCACGGCGTCGCCCCACATATAGAGATGCCAGGCCATTTCGAGCCGGCCGCAGGCGGCGAAGCGCACCGTGAGCGTGCCGTCCTCGCCCTCCTCGACCCGTTGCGATGGGTGGAACTCGAACTCGCGGGCGGCGGCCGCGGCGCGGGGGGCGAAGCGCCAGACCACCTCGGCGGTCTCGTCGGGGTCGTGATAGCTGCCGAAGGCCCGGGCGGCATAGGCTTCGAGCGAGAAGTCCGGATCGCGGGCGAAGCTCTCGGGCAGGAGGCGGGCCGCGGCGATCCGGTCGAGGCGGAAATTGCGCAGCCGCTCCGGCTTGTCGATCTGGCGGGCGACGAGGTAGCGGCGGAGCCCGATCAGCAGGCCCATCGGCTCGACGACGCGCTCCTGCGTCTCGGCGCCGTAGCGGAGCGCGAGGCGGAAGGGGCCCTTGAGCGCCTGGGTCAGCGCCTCGGAGACGGCGGGGGACGCGCGCACGCGGGGGCCGGGGCGGGCGGCGTAGCCCTGCGCCTCGAGCACCGCCTCGGCATCGGTCTCGGCGGCGCGGGCATGGGGGCCGGGCATCGCGGCGAGCAGCCGGTCGCGCAGGCCCCGGAGGGCTTCGGCGTCGCCCTCGCGCCCGTCGCGCTCGGCGGCGCGGACGCTCATCTCGAGCGCGACGAGTTCGGATTCCTTCACCCCCTGGAGCGCGGCGAGCCCCGGATCGCGGAGCTTCCAGCGCCTGCGGCGGTCCGGGTCCTCGCCGATCTCGACCCGGTCGAACACCTCCTCGAGGGCGCGGGCCATGCGCTGCGCCGTGCGGTGATCGACCTCGAAGGCCTCGGCGATCTCGGCGAGCGTCACGCCGCCATGGCGCGCCGCGGCCATCTCGGCGAGCCGCAGGATCTGTTTGGCTTTCGCGAAGGCCATGTCCCCACCCCGACCGCTTTTGTCACCCAAATCATGCCATCGATTCGCGTAGAATGCAGCCTTTCGCCGAGGAGCCCGACCGCGAGCATGACCGAGGACGCCTTGACCGACCCCCGCAGCGCCACCCCCGTCCACGACCGGCTGAAACAGACCCAGCGCCGCCTGCGCGGCGGCTTCCCCGAGACGCTCGGCCTGCGCGTCCACCGCGCGATCAGCTGGATCGGGCGGGCCGAGCGCGAGGAGGCGGACGACGACGCCCGGTTCGTCTTCCTCTGGATCGCCTTCAACGCCGCCTATGCCGAGGAGCGCGCCCCGGAGGAGACCGAGCGCGACGCCTTCCGCCGCTTCTTCGAGCGCATCGTCGCGCGCGACGGCGAGGGCCGGGTACAGGAGGCGGTCTGGACCCGCTTTCCCCACGAGATCCGGGTGATGCTCGACAACCGCTTCGTCTTCCACCCGTTCTGGGCGCATTACAACGGCCTGCCCGGATACGACGACTGGGAGGACCGCTTCGCCGCCGCGAAGATCCGCGCGCTCCGCGCCCTGGCCGCGCGGGACACCGCGACGGTGCTCTCGGTGATCTTCGACCGGCTCTACACCCTGCGCAACCAGATCGTGCATGGCGGCGCGACCTGGGGCGGGCGGGTCAACCGCGCGCAACTCCGCGACGGCGCGGCGATCCTCTGGACGCTCCTGCCCCGCTTCGTCGAGATCATGATGGCGGACCCGGACGCGGATTGGGGCGCGCCCTTCTACCCGGTGGTGGAGGACTGACCCCCGGCGGCGCCGTGCGGCCGCCCGTCAGCCGATCCGCGCGAGGGCCGCGTCGACGAGATCGGCGAGGCGGGGCTCCCCGGCATCGGCATAGTCGTAGCGGGCGCGAATCACCGGGGGCGCGATCTCGATCAGCTCGGCGAGATCGCAGGGCGTGGCCAGCACCACCGCCTCGGGCGCGCAGGCGGCGATCGTCGCCTCGAGGGCTGCGAGTTGGTCCGCGCCGTAGCCGAGGGCGGGCAGGACCGGGCCGATATGGGGATGGGCGCGAAACGCCTCGGCGACGGCGCCGACGGCATGGGGCCGCGGGTCGACGAGCTCGGCCCCCGCCGCGCGCGCCGCGACATAGCCCGCGCCATGGGCCATGCCCCCATGGGTGAGCGTCGGCCCGTCCTCGACCACGAGCACGCGCCGCCCCCGCACCGCCTCCGGATCCGACAGCGTCACCGGCGAGGCCCCGCGGAGGATCCGTGCGCCCGGCGCGAGCCGCTCCGCCGCCGTGGCGCTCGCCGCCGCCGCCTCGGCCCCGGCCGCGTCGGTCTTGGCCACGACGACGATGTCGGCCATGCGCAGCGCCGCCTCGCCGGGGTGATAGGCGCTCTCATGGCCCGGGCGGAGGGGGTCGACGAGGGTGATCATCAGATCGGGGGCGAGGAAGGGGAGGTCGTTGTTCCCCCCGTCCCAGAGGATGACGTCGGCCTCCGCCGCCGCGGCCTCGGCGATGCGGGCATAGTCGACGCCGGCGAAGACCACGGTGCCCGCGGCGATGTGGGGCTCGTATTCCTCCCGCTCCTCGACGGTGCAGGCCGCCGCCGCGAGATCCGCGCGCGAGGCGAAGCGCTGCACCGCTTGGGCCTCGAGGTCGCCATAGGGCATCGGGTGGCGCAGCACCGCGACCCGCCGGCCCCGCTCCGTCAGATGCCGCGAGAGATGGCGCGCCACCTGCGACTTGCCGCAGCCCGTGCGCACCGCGCAGACCGCGACGACGGGGACCGCGGCGCGGATCATCGTCTGCCGCGCGCCGGGCAGCAGGAAATCGGCGCCCGCGGCGAGGGCGCGGGAGGCTGCGTGCATCACCGTCTCATGGGCGACGTCGCTATAGGCGAAGACCACCCGGTCGACCCGCGCCGCGCGGCAAAGCTCGGCCAGATCGCCCTCCTCGCGGATCGCGATGCCTTGGGGATAGAGCGCCCCGGCGAGGGCCGGGGGGTAGCGCCGCCCGGCGATGCCGGGGATCTGCGCCGCGGTGAAGGCGACGACCTCGGCTCGGGGGTCCTCGCGGTAGAGCGTGTTGAAGACGTGGAAGTCCCGCCCCGCGGCCCCCATGATCACGATGCGCTTGCGCTCTCGCGCGCTCACCTTCGGCCTCCTTCGATCCGCGTCGCCGATCCGCCAGAGCCTAGGGGCTGGGGCGCTGGCGTCCCATGACGTGGATCAACGCTCCGGCAGGCGGGGGGGGCGATTGCCCGATGTCAACGCCGCCTCTCCGGCGGGCGGATAGCCTCGTCGGGCCGGCCGCGCGGCGGGGAGCGCCAGCCCAAGAAGGAGGAGAGCATGGAGACCGGACTCGAGATCGCCTTCCACAACATGGACCACTCGCCCGCCGTCGAGCAGCGGGTGCGCCAGCGCATCGCCCGGCTCGAGCAGGTGTGCGGCCGGCTGACGAGCTGCCGCGTCGTCCTCGACGCGCCGCACACGCACCACCGCAAGGGCAACCGCTACGAGGTCCGCATCGAGGCGCATGCCCCGACCCACCGCTTCGTCGTCGACCGCGCGCCCGGGGACCGCGGCGCCCACGAGGATCTGACCCTCGCCATCCGCGACGCCTTCGACGCCATGGAGCGCCAGATCCGCCGCTGGAAGGAGCGGCATTCCGGCCGTCCCGAGACCCATGCGACGCCGCTCGAGGGCCGCATCGCCGAACTCCGCCCGGACCGCGATTTCGGCCAGATCGGGCTCACCGACGGCCGGCTCGTCTATTTCCACAGGAACGCGTGGTCGATGGCGCGTTCGACGCGCTCGCCGAGGGCGATCCGGTGGAGGTCGCGCTCGATTCGGGCGACAGCGAGAAGGGCCCCCATGCGAGCGCCGTCCGCCCGATCTCCGGCGCCCGCTTCGTCAGCCGGATGGGCTGAGGGGTCGCGACGCCCCCGGCGCCCCGGGCCCGCGATCAGCCGCCGGCCCCGCCGGAGATCGTCGCGGCGACGCGGGCGGCGCGGGCATGGGCGGCTTCCCGGCTGGGCTCGAGGACGAGCAGCTCGTAGCCCTCCGCCCGCTCGAGGCGCCCGGGCGAGAGGATCACCGCCCCCCGCGGCCGCGCCGCCCGGTCGAAGAGGTCCGCGCCGACCTCCGCGAGCACCGCGTCGAGGGGGCGCGGCGGGCGGTCCATGGCATAGCCCTCGAGGATCACCGGCCAGGCCCGGCGCCAGTCCCCGATCAGGCGGTTGGCGAGCGTCATCGGCAGCGAGGTCCCGCCCCAGCGCCCGTTGCACTCGATCCAGTGGAGCGCGGCGGCGGCCTCGGTCTCGCCGACGAGGATCGCGTCGAAGCTGCACCGCCCGAAATAGCCGAGATGCTGGAAGAGGAGCGAGAGGCAGACGGCCTCCTCGGCGAGGCGGCGCTGCCAGGGCTCGGGCAGGCGCGTCGGCTCGGCGCCGGCGAAGACCGCCGTCTCGCCATGGGTGATCTGGTCGAAGACGCCCTCGACGACGGGCAGCCCCGCCGCGGGGTCCGGCACCCAGACCTGCACCGAGGGGCTCGCGAGCACCGGCCGCTCCCAGGCGGTGACGAGGACGGGGAAACGCTCGCTCCAGCCCGCCGCCTCCAGCCGGGCGCGCAGCCGCGCGTGGAGGCCCTTGGTCGACAGGCCGGCGAGCTCGGAGAGGTCGAGCACCATGTTGCCGGCCGAGCTCGCGCTGCGGGTGAGCTTGAGGGCGAGGCTCGCATGGCTCTCGGCCATCTCCTCGACCCGGCCCGCGAGGGCGGCGAACCCGTGGGCGGGGACGGTTTCGGGCAGGGCGCAGGCGCCGAGGAGCTCCGAGACGCGCTCGGCGAACCAGAGCTTGTCGTTGACCGCACGGGCGAGGCCCGGGGGCGGGGCCGCGACGCGCACCGGGCGGCCCGCGGCCTCGGCGATGCGCGCGCCGAGCCGCCAGACATCCGCGCCGCTCATGTAGGGGACGAGGTTGAGCCCGCCGGCGGCCTGCGCCCGCTCGGCGAGCCGGGCGAGGAGGGCGGCGTCGGCCTCCGCCGCGCCGGCGAGGGAGGGCGCGGCCGCAGGCTCGGCCGGGGCGAGGATCTCCGGCCGGCCGAGCCCGAGGGGCCCCGCGCAATAGGCCTCGAAGGCGGGGCTGCGCGCCACGCCGATCAGCGCCGTGTCGCCCTCGCCGGCGAGGAGGAGCGCGCGGTAGCTGTAGGCGAGATTGCCCTCGGTCTCGAAGAGCGCGATGGCTCCGTGGTCCTCGAGCACGAGCGAGGGCCAGGGGCCGAGCCCGGCGCCGAGGTCGCGCCCGAGCGGGTCGGTGCGGGCGAGCGCGGGGTCGGCGCGGCGCAGCCGCTCGGCGATCCGGGCGGCGCGGGCGATGCGCTCGGCCGGCAGCGCCGGGACGATCTGCGCCACGACCGGAATGGCGGGGGAGAGGCCGGGCCCGGGGTCGTTGGTCGGCATGGATGGCGGTCCTCCTCGCCAGAGCGCCTCCCCAGTCGACCCCATCTCCCGCCGCCGCGCAACGCGCGCGGACGGGTCCGCCGGCCGGTGGGCGCGCCCGGCGGGCGCTGCGGGCGGCGTGCGTTCGCCGGGCGATGGTGCTAGGCCAGGGAAAGCGCGACGACGGCGCGGGGCGCCTCGGACAGGCGCGGCGAGGAGGGTGGCTGATGCACGGCCGCAACGGCGATGGCGATCGCCTGGGCGCGCCCCGGGGCGCCGGGCGCGGCCCTGGCGGGCGGCGGCCGCAGGACCCCTGGCGGCGGCTCCTGATCGCGGCGGCGCTCTTCGCGGGGGTGTTGCTCGCGCTCTCGTTGCTCTCGCCGGAGGCGCTGCGCGACCCGGCGGAGCGGCCGCAGGCGGTGAGCTACAGCGAGTTCCTGCGCGCGCTCGATGCCGGCGAGATGGAGCGCGTCGTGATCTCCGGCGAGGCGCTCCGCGGCACCCGCAGCGCCGAGGCCGAGGGCGGCCGCGCGGTGCTCGAGACCCATGCCCCGGCCATCGGCGATCCGGGGCTGATGGCGCGGCTCGAGGCCTCGGGCGCGGAGATCGTCACCGAGCCGCCGGCGGAGGGCTCGGGCTTCCTCGCCTGGCTGCCGCTGCTCGTGATTCTCGGCGTCTGGATCTGGATGATGAGCCGGATCGGGGGCGCGGGGGGCCGGCTGCCGGGCGGCGCCGACGACTTCCTGCGCGGGCGCGCCGCCAAGAAGAGCGCGACGCGCCCCTCGGTCACCTTCGCCGACGTGGCAGGCCAGGACCAGGCCAAGCGCGAGGTGATGGAGCTCGTCGAGTTCCTGCGCGATCCGGACCGGTTCGCCCGCGTCGGCGCGACGGTGCCTCGCGGCGTGCTGCTGATGGGCCCGCCCGGCACCGGCAAGACGCTGCTCGCCAAGGCGCTCGCGGGCGAGGCGGGGGTGCCGTTCTTCTCCACCTCGGCCTCGGAGTTCATCGAGGTCTTCGTCGGCGTCGGCGCGGCGCGGGTGCGCGGCATGTTCGAGGCCGCGAAGAAGGCGGCGCCGGCCGTGGTGTTCATCGACGAGCTCGACAGCGTCGGGCGCACCCGCGGCACCGGCTTCGGCGGCGGGCATGACGAGCGCGAGCAGACGCTCAACCAGATCCTCGCCGAGCTCGACGGCTTCACCGGCCGCGAGGGCGTCGTGGTGATCGCGGCGACCAACCGGCCCGACGTGCTCGACCCCGCGCTCCTGCGCCCCGGCCGCTTCGACCGGCATGTGACGCTCACCCTGCCGGAGAAGGCCGCGCGCGAGGCGATCCTGAAGGTCCATGTCCGCGGCGTGCCCCTCGGCGGCGACGTCGATCTCGCGACCCTCGCCGCCGGCACGCCGGGCTTCTCCGGGGCCGATCTCAAGAACCTCGTGAACGAGGCCGCGATCATGGCCGCGCGCGAGTCGCTCGCGGAGGTGCCCATGCGCTGCTTCGACGCCGCGCGCGACCGGGTGATGCTCGGCACCGTGCGCACGCTCGCGATCCAGCCCGACGAGCGCCACCGCCTCGCCGTGCACGAGGCCGGCCACACCGTCGTCGCCTGGCGCCTGCCGGAGGCCGACACGCTCTGCAAGGTCACGATCATCCCCCGCGGGCGCAGCCTCGGCGGCACGCATCTCCTGCCCGAGACCGAGCGCCACACCATGTCGGAGGGCTATCTGCGCGCCCAGCTCGCGGTGATGCTCGCCGGGCGGGCGGCGGAGCGGCGCTTCCTCGGCTCGGTCAGCACCGGCGCCGACGACGACATCCGCCGCGCGACGGCGCTCGCCCGTTCGATGGTGGCGCGCTGGGGGATGGATGCGGAGATCGGCCCGATGGATCTGCGCGAGAGCGACGAGCACCCCTTCCTCGGGCGCGAGGTCGCCATGCCGCGCCACGCCTCCGAGGCCGCCGCGGCCCGGGTCGACGAGGCGGTCGGCCGGCTCCTCGGCGAGGCGGAGGCGACCGCCGACCGGGCGCTCGAGGCGGCGGGGGCCGCGGCCGAGGCGCTGATCGCCCGGCTCGAGCGCGAAGAGACCCTCGACGCCGAGGCCGTCGCCGACTGCCTCGGCCCCCCGGGCCACCCCTGAGCGTCGCCGGACGCGGTCCGCCCGCCGCGCTGCGCCCGCGGCATGGTCCCGCCCGATAGCCCCCTCGGGGAAGCGACCCTGCGGCTCCGGCGCCGACGCGCATCGCCTCTTCCGCCAGCCGTGCCGCTCCGGCCCCGGCACGGCTCGGAAGGACGGCCCGCGGCGCTCCCCACCCCGCCCGAGGGCCGGCCGTGCTCCCGGCCCCGATCCGAGGCCACGCGACCGCAGCCGGGCCACCGCCTCGGCCCCGAGCCGCCTCTCCGGCCGCAGGCCCCCATCCTTTGGTCCGGATGCCGCTGCAGCATCGCCGCAGCCGTTCCCAGAACGCGCCGGACCTCCCGAACGCGTCCGGCGCGAGGGAGCCTGCCTCGGGTCGACGCGCCCGGCGGTCGCCGGCCCACGCGCCGCAGCGATCGCGGGCTGGCGAACACGGCGCGGCGCTCGGCTGGCCGAGCCAGCAGCGAGGGCGGCGAGGGCCGTCATGATCGCGTCCCCCTGACCGCCGCCTCGAAGAACGCCCCAGGACCGGCGAGGGAGGAGACCGTCCGCTCGCCTCGCGCCTGGCGGACGCCGGCGCGGCACCCGCGGCCCCTCGGCCCCCTGTCGTGCACGGACGCTCGGGACCGCGCGGGGAAGCCCGGCGGCCTCGCCCCCCGCGAGGGCGGCGAGCGGGTGCCCGAACGCGTCCCGCGCCTCGTCTGCCCGCGCGCCGCTCCCGGGGCCCTGGCGTCGCGATGCGCCATGTGCTGAGCCCGTCCCGCGATCCGTGGGCGCCTCGGCCCGCCGCCGAGCGCCTGTCGGGGAACGGGCGGAGCGTCGGCGCAGGCGGCGCAGGTGCGCCGTCCCCTCCTCGCGCGCGGCCGCCATCCCGGGGTCGCCGCGGCGCGCAGAGGCCCGCGAGCCCTCAGGGGTTTGCCGGCCCGATCGGCCTTGAACGGCCCCGGCGATGCCCACGCCCGCCGCGGCCGGCATCGGGGCCTGGCATCGACCCCGAAGACGGTGTGCGGCGCCTCTCGGCGTGGCGCCCCGTGCCCCTGCCGATATGCCGCGATGGGCCTCGGGATCGTCTCCGCCCCGGCGCGGCTCATGGGATCTGGCCATGTCCCGCCTCAGGCGGGGCAGGCGCGCGCCGGCCGGGGCCGGGCACCTCTCCGCTGTGGGCCGGATGCCGGCCGCGGCGTCGGCGTAGGCGGCGGGGCCTCCTCGTCGGTCGGCCCCGAGCCGCGCGGATCGCCGGGCCGGTCCCCCGGCCGCCGAGCGGGCGCTCTTCCTCCTCCGGGCGTCGACCGCGGGGCGCCGGAGCGGCACGGCCCCGGTTTCGCAAAAGCATCAAGAAGGCGTCACGCTGGTTTCGCGGAAGCGCGGTTCTCCTCCTGCCCGAAGGAAAGGGAGCCGCATGAGCGCCGAGGAGCGTCGCGCGGGGGACGGCCGGGCCGCCGCGATCCGCATTCGAGAGCTGCGCAAGACCTTCGCCGGCGGGCGGCGGGCGCTCGACGGCGTGTCGCTCGAGATCGTGCCCGGCGAGATGGTGGCGCTGATCGGCGCCTCCGGCTCGGGCAAGTCGACCCTCATCCGCCATGTCGCGGGCCTCGTCGCGGCCGACCGGCAGGAGGGCGGCGCCGTCGAGGTGTTCGGCCGGCCGGTGCAGCGCGACGGGCGGATCGCAGGCGGCGTCGGGCGGATCCGCCGCCGGGTGGGCGTCGTGTTCCAGCAGTTCAACCTCGTGCCCCGGCTCCGGGTGATCACCAACGTCCTCGTCGGCCGGCTCGGCGCGATGCCGGCCTGGCGCGGCGCCCTCGGCCTCTTTACCCGGGCCGAGCGGGGGGAGGCGATGCGCGCGCTCGCCCGCGTCGGCATCGCCGAGACCGCGATGCAGCGCGCCGCCACCCTCTCCGGCGGGCAGCAGCAGCGCGCGGCGATCGCCCGGACGCTGGTTCAGGGCGCGGAGATCGTGCTCGCCGACGAGCCCATCGCCTCGCTCGACCCGGCCTCGGCCAAGCGGGTGATGGAGATCCTGACCGCGATCAACCGCGACGACGGGATCACCGTGCTCGTCTCGCTCCACCAGGTCGAATACGCCCGGCGCTACTGCCCGCGCACCATCGCGATGCGCGGGGGCCGGGTGGTCTATGACGGGCCGTCGCGCGCCCTCACCCTCGACTTCCTGCGCGAGATCTACGGCGAGGCGAGCGAGGAGCTGATCCTGCCCGACGCCGCCGAGGCGTTGTCCCCCGCCGCCCCGGCGGAGGCCGCGACCGCCTGAACGGGCGCTTCCCTTCCCCCCAACCGAGGAGACCGACCATGAAGACCGCCGTCACCCTCCTGACCGCCGCGGGCCTCGCGCTCGCCACCCCCGCCCTCGCCGAGCGCGAAAACCCGGAGACCCTCGCCTTCGGCATCATCTCGACCGAATCGACCACGGCGCTCCGCGACAAGTGGACCCCGATGCTCGAGGAGCTCGAGGCCGCCCTCGGCATCCCCGTCGAGCCCTTCTTCGCCAGCGACTATGCCGGCGTGATCGAGGGCATGCGCTTCGACAAGGTCGACGTCGCCTGGTTCGGCAACAAGTCCGCCATGGTCGCGGTGGACCGCGCCGGCGGCGAGATCTTCGCCCAGACCACCGAGTCCAACGGCGATGCCGGCTACTGGTCGATCATGGTGACCCACAAGGACTCCGGCCTCACCTACGAGGACGTGATGGCCTGCTCGGGCGAGCTCGATTTCGGCATCGGCGATCCGAACTCCACCTCCGGCTTCCTGGTGCCGACCACCTTCATCTTCGCCGCCGAGGGCGTCGATCCGAAGGACTGCTTCGCCACCCTGCGCAACGCCAATCACGAGACCAACCTGATCTCGGTCGCGACCCAGCAGGTCGACGCCGCCGTCGCCAACAACGTCGCGCTCTACGAGCGCCTCGCCGGGCAGCGCCCCGAGCTCGCCGCCGAGATCGTCGAGATCTGGCGCTCGCCGCTGATCGCCTCGGACCCGATGGTCTGGCGCCCCGAGCTCGACGCGACGCTGAAGGCGAAGCTCCTCTCCTTCTTCATGGCCTAGGCCGTCTCGGCACCGACGAGGAGGTCGCCGCGGCCCGCGAGAACCTCGCCCTCGTCGGCATGGGCACCTTCGTCCCCTCCTCCAACGCCCAGCTCTGGCCGTTCCGCGAGATGGAGGTCAACCGCGAGATCCTCGCCGTGCAGGGCGACGAGACCATGACCGAGGAGGAGAAGGCGGAGAAGATCGCCGAGCTGCGCGAGCGGCTCGAGGAGATCCGCGCCGCCGCCGCCGCGCGCCCGCGCATGTGACGCCGCCGGGGCCTCCGGGCCCCGAATCCCGGGGGCGCCGCCCGGCGCTCCCGGCCCCTCCGCCCGAGAGGCCGCCCGATGACCCTCGCCGCTCCCGCCCGCAGCCTCGACGATCTGGAGCCGCCGAGCCGCCCGCTGCAGGCGCGCCTGTTCGACGCCGTGGTCTGGGCCGCGCTCCTCGGGCTCCTGGTCTGGAGCTTCCTGCCCGCCGAGATCGACCGCATCCCCGAGCTCTGGACCAATGCGGGAAATATCGGGATCCTGGCGGGCGATTTCCTCGAGCCCTCCTTCCGCTACTGGCGGAGCTATCTCGATCTGATGCTCGAGACGGTGCAGATGGCGGTCTGGGGCAGCGCGCTCGCGGTGCTGCTCTCCGTCCCCTTCGGCCTTCTCTCCTCTGCCAATATCGCGCCGGCCTGGCTGCGCGTGCCCGTGCGCCGGCTGATGGACGCCTTCCGCGCGATCAACGAACTGGTCTTCGCGCTGATCTTCGTCGCCGCCGTCGGGCTCGGGCCGCTCGCGGGCGTCCTCGCGCTCGTGGTGCACACGACGGGCACGCTCGCCAAGCTCTTCTCCGAGGCGGTCGAGGCGATCGACCCGCGCCCGGTGGAGGGCATCCGCGCGACGGGCGCGCGGGCGATCCACGAGGTCGTCTTCGGCGTCGTGCCGCAGGTGATGCCGCTCTGGATCTCCTATTCGCTCTACCGCTTCGAGGCCAATGTCCGCTCGGCGACGGTGCTCGGCATCGTCGGCGCCGGGGGGATCGGGCAGTCGCTCTCGGAGAACCTGCGCGGCTTCGACTATTCGGCGAGCGCGGCGATCCTGATCATCATCGTCGTCACCGTCTCGCTGATCGACATCTTCTCCCAGCTCCTGCGCAAGGTGGTGATCGACGGCGAGGACCAGATCCGCTTCGTGCTCTTCTCCGGCTTCCTCGCGGCCCTCTTCGGCGGGATCGAGATCCTCCTCGCCATGCCGAAATGATCCGGGCTTCGGGAAGATTCGACACGGATCGCAAGATTTCGCATACTCCCGCAGTCTTTGGGCCGGGGGCTGCGATCCCGCCTCCCGCCCTGTCGTCAAGGGGAGGTGCGCCATGCCAGTCAGATCCGTCCTCCGTGCGCTCGCCCTCGGGGCCGGGCTCCTCGGCGGAGCCGCGGCGGCCGAGCCGGTCGCGCTCTATGCCGCCGGCAGCCTGAAGGCGGCGCTCGGCGAGGTGGCGGAGGACTTCGCCGAGACCTACGGCCTCCCGGTCGCGGCCCGCTTCGGCCCCTCGGGGCTGATGCGCGAGCGGATCGAGGCGGGGGAGACGGCCCATCTCTTCGCCTCCGCCAACATGCGCCATCCGCGGACGCTCGAGGCCGCGGGGCGGGCTGGCCCGGTGGCGCTCTTCGCGCGCAACCGCCTCTGCGCCCTGGCGCAGCCGGGGATCGCGGTGGCGCCCGAGACCCTGCTCGAGACCCTGCTCGACCCGGCGGTCCGCCTCGGCACCTCGACGCCGAAGGCCGATCCATCGGGCGACTATGCCTGGGCGCTCTTCGCCAAGGCCGAGGCGGTCGCCCCGGGCGCGCGCGCGGCGCTCGAGGCCAAGGCGCGCCAACTCACCGGCGGCCCTGAGAGCCCGGCGCCGCCCGAGGGCCGCAACCCCTATGCCTGGGTGATGGCGGAGGACCGGGCCGACATCTTCCTGACCTACTGCACCAATGCGGTGCTGGCCCGGGCGGAGTTGCCCGGGCTGCGTGTCGTCGCGGTGCCCGAGGCGCTCGCTGTGGGCGCCGATTACGGGCTGACGGTGCTCGACGGCGCGCCGGAGGCGGCCTGGCGCCTCGCGCTCCACATCCTTTCGCCGGCCGGCCAGGCGGTGCTCGCGCGCTACGGCTTCGAGAGCGGCGCCCTCCCGGCTGGGGAGTGAGGGGCCCCCGGCGGACGTGCCGCGCGACTCCGCACCGGGCAGGACGGGGCCATGGCGAGGGGCATCGGAGAGGACGGGCCGGCGTGTCGCCCGCTCCGCGAGGCGAGCGGGGCGCTCGGCGATCTTGGCACGCTGCTGCCGCTCGCGCTCGGGGCGATCGCGGTCGGCGGGCTCGCGCCGGGGCCGGTGCTCGCGGGCTTCGGGCTCGCCTATCTCATGAGCGCGGCGGTCTACCGTCTGCCGGTCCCGGTGCAGCCGATGAAGGCGGTGGCGGCGCTCGCGGCGACCGGAGCGGTCGCACCTGCGGCGGTGGCGGCGAGCGGGGCGATGCTCGGCGCGGCACTCCTTGCGCTCGGGCTCGCCGGGGTCGCGGCCCGGCTCGCGCGGGCGGTGTCGGGCTCGGTGCTCTCGGGGCTGCAGCTCGGCCTCGGGCTCGCGCTGGCGGCGGTGGCGCTCGATCTGATGGCCGGGGCGCCAGGGCTCGCGGCGGCGACGCTCGCGGCCCTCGCCCTCGTCTTCGCGGCGCCGCGGCTGCCGGCGGCGGCGCTCGGGCTCGCCGTGGCGGTGGCCGGGGGGTGGCTCCTGGGGCTCGAGGGGGCGGGCCCTCCGGCCGCCCCGCGTGCGCTCGGCTGGCCCACGGCGGCCGAAATCGAGACCGCGGCGCTGGCGCTCGCCTTGCCGCAACTCGCGCTGACGCTCGCCAATGCGGTGCTGCTGACCGCGCTCGTCGCGGGCGAGCGCTTCGGTGCGCGGGCCGCCCATGTGACGCCGCGCCGGCTCTGCCTGACGACCGGGCTCGCCAATCTCGCGCTCTGTCCTTTCGGCGCGCTGCCGATGTGCCACGGGGCGGGCGGGCTCGCGGCGCATCACCGCTTCGGCGCGCGGACCGGGGCGGCGCCGGCGCTGATCGGGACGGCGCTCCTCGCGCTCGCGCTCCTGCCGGGAGACACGGCGGCGGCGGTGCTCGGCGCCGTGCCGGAGGCGGGCCTCGGGGCGCTCCTCCTCTTCGCCGCCGCCGAGCTTTCGCTCGGCCGCCGGCTCATCGGGGCGAGACCGTCCTGCTGGCCGGTGATCGCGGCGACGGCGGCGGTGACGCTCTGGCAACAGCCGTTGTTCGGTCTCCTGGCCGGGTGTGCGGCGGATGCGGTGCGGAGCCGGTTTCTCGCCCGGTTCGGGGACCGGTGCGGCGCCCGGCCGGGGCGCCGGGGGCCGGCGTCTCGGCTCAGGCCACGTCGATCAGGAGATCGGTGACCCCCCAGGTCCAGCTCGGCTCGTCCTGCACGAAGGCGAGGAGGTTGGGGCCGTCGATCTGGTCCGCCGCCGGGATGGCGATCTCGTGGGAGGTCAGAGCCTCGTTCGCGCCTGGGGAGAGGAAGCCGTAGGAGCGGCCGTTCAGCACGAGCTCGATCTCGTCGGCGAAGTCGATGTCGTAGCCGCTGAGCGAGAGGACCAGATCGTCGGCCCCGCCCTCGAAGCCGAGGCTGAGCCGGCCGTCTGGGTCCGACAGCCCCTGCCAGCCATTGCCGTAGGCGCCCGACTCCTCGACACCGCGGGTGAGGGAGACGTCGGGCGCGCTCGGCGCATCGACCAGGAGGTCGCTCACGCCCCACCACCAGGACGGGTCGGTCTGCACCAGGGTCACGACGGTCTCGACGCCTGGGGTCTGATCCTCGGGGCCGATCAGGATCTCGTGCTGGGAGAAGGCGTTGTTCGCGCCGCGGGCGAGATCGCCGGAGGGGGCGCCATTGACGAGGATCGAGAGCTCGTCGGCGAAGTCGATGTCGTAGCCGGTGAAGCTCAGGCCCACCGGACCGTCGGTGCCGAGGAAGCCGATGGTGAGCTGCCCGTCCGGGTCGGAGAGCCCCAGCCAGCCATTGCCGTAGGCGCCCGCATCCGGCACGCCGAAGACGAGGGGGATGTCGGCGGTGAGCTCGCCGCCCTGCTCGAGGATCTCGAGCTCGTCCGTGCCCGAATCCGCGCCCGCATTGCCCGCGGCGTCGGTCGCGATGGCGGCGACGTCGTAGAGGCCGGGCGCGAGGGTCTCGGGCCAGTCCGCCTGCCAGGTGCCGTCGCCGAGATTGACGGCCGGATGGGTCGCGCCGTCGAGGGTGAGGGAGACGCTCGCCTCCGGGTCGTCCACGGTGCCTGTGAGCGTGGGCGTCGCGTCGCTCGTGGAGAGCGCATCGACCGACACGGCGGGGGCGGTGGTGTCGACGAGGATCGAGACCTCGGGCGAGAGCGGGCCGGCGAGCCCGCCCTCCACCACGCGCGCGGCGAAGCTGCGGGTGCCCTCGGCGAGGGCGGGGGACTGGAAGCTCCAGGTCGTGCCGGAGACCGCAGCGGTGCCGGCGGGCTGGCCGTCGATCAGCAGCTCGAGGCTCTGCCCGGCCAAGAGCGGCGCGGAGAGGGTGCCGGAGAGGAGCGGCGCGGTGTCGTCGGTCGCGTCGCCCGGGGCGAGGGGGCCGGTGAGCGCGCCCGCATCGTCCTCGATGCCGGTGATCTCGGCGGTCTGGCTCGGGGCGACCGGCGCGCCGGCCTCGGCGAGGGCGATGTCGGTGAGGCCCCAGATCCAGGAGGGGTCGCGCTGCACGAAGGTCAGAAGGTTGGGGCCGGCGGCCTGATCGGAGAGCGGGATGGCGATCTCGTGATCGGAGAATCCGTTGTTCACCCCGGTCTCGAGCGCCCCGAGGGGGGCGCCGTTCAGGAGGATCGTGATCTCGTCGTTGGTGTCGATGTCGTAGCCGGTGAGCGAGAGGGTCAGGTCCGCCGTGCCGCCCTCGAAGGCGGCGGTCAGCAGGCCGTCCGCGTCGGTCAGCCCGTTCCAGCGGTTGCCGAAGCTCTCGGGATAGGTCTCGCCGACCACGAGCTCGATATCGGCGGCGGGCTGGGTGTCGACCAGAAGATCGCTCACGCCCCATTTCCAGGTCGGGTCCGTCTGGACGAGCGTGACAACCATCTGCGCGCCGGGGGTCTGCAGCGCGGCGGGGATCTCGATGGCGTGCGTCGAGTAGCCCTCGTTCCGCCCGGCGTCGAGATAGCCGGCGGGGGCGCCGTCGATCAGCACGGCGATCTCGTCGTCGAAGTCGATGTCGAAGCCGGTGAGCGAGAGGGTGAGCGGCTCGCCCGTGCCCTCGAAGCCGATGGTGAGCCGGCCGTCCGGGTCGGAGAGGCCGAGCCAGGAGTTGCCGTAGCTGCCGGTGTCCGGCTGGCCGAGGACGAGGGAGACGTCGACCGGCTCGCCCGGCGGCGGGGGGGCGAGGATCGTCACCTCGTCCGCGGTGGCGTCGGTCGCGGCGTTGCCGACGGCGTCGGTCGCGGTGGCGGCGACGTCGTAGGTGCCGGGGGCGAGCGGGTCGGGCAGGTCGAGCGCCCAGGTTCCGTCGCCGAGATTGGCGGCGGCGAGGGTTTGCCCGCCGACCTGCACGCTGACCGCAGCCTCCGGGTCGTCGACGGTGCCGGTGAGGCGCGGGGTGGTGTCCTCGGTCTCCAGCGGGTCGACGCCGATGGCGGGGGCCTCGGTGTCGATCGCGAGGGCGAAGCCGGCGGAGAGCGCCCCGGTCTGCCCGTCAGCGCCCACCACGCGGGCGGTCAGCGTCACCGGGCCGTCGGGGAGATCGGCGGCGGGGGTGAAGCTCCAGCTCGTGCCGGACACCTGCGCATCGCCGAGAGGCGCGCCGTCCGCCAGGATCTCGAGGCGCTGCCCGGGCTCGAGCGCGCCGGACAGGAGCCCCTCGAGCCGGGGGCGGGCGTCGTCGGTCGCGTCGCCGTCGAGGAGCGTGCCGGCGAGGCCGCCCGCATCGTCCGTCGCGGAGACGATCACCGCCGTCTGCGAGGGCGGCGGCGGGGGCGCGAGCCCGGCGAGCATGGCCTCCACATCGAGCCGCCCGCCGGTCATCGTGAAGCCCGAGAGCGAGCCCGTGGGCGCCACGCTGTCGAGAAGGGCCGCGCGGATCTCGGCGGCGCTCGCATCCGGGTCGGCGGCGGCGTAGAGGGCGATGGCGCCGGCGACATGGGGCGTCGCCATCGAGGTGCCGCTCTTCCAGCCATAGCCGGTCCCGGGCAGGGTGGAGAGAATGCTCGACCCCGGCGCGCCGAGCTCGATCGTCTCGTCGCCCCAGTTGGAATAGCCCGCGCGCCCGCCGGTGGAGGTGATCGCCGCGACGCCGATCGCCGCGTCGAAGCCCGTGGTCGGGCTCGTGTCGTAGCTGCCGGCGATATAGGGGCTGTTGTCGACGTCGCGCCCGCCGTTGCCGGCGGCGCCGACGAACAGGATGTCGGCGTTCGCGCCCCGCACGATGGCGTCGTAAAGCGAGCTGGAATACCCGTCCGCGCCCCAGGAATTGTTGGTGGCGACGAAATGCTGCCCGGGCGAGGCCTGCGCCTCGGCGGTGAAGTAGTCGAGCGAGGCGATGGCGTCGGAGAGCGAGCCCGAGCCGTTCGTGCCGAGGAAGCGCAGGCCGAGGAGCTGGGTCGCCCAGGAGACGCCGGCGACGCCCTCGGCATTGCCGCCGACCGCGCCGACGGTGCCGGCGACATGGGTGCCGTGGCTGCCGCCGTCGAACGGGTCGTTGTCGTCGTCGACGAAGTCCCAGCCGTAGAGGTCGTCGAAGAAGCCGTTGCCGTCGGTGTCGGTGCCGTCGGCCCAGGCCGGGTCGGCGAGGAGGTCGCGCGCGTCGATCCGCCCGTTGGCGTTGGCGTCCGTGACGAGGGCGGCGTTGGCCGGATCGTTGAGGTCGCGGAAGGTGACGAGGCCGTCCAAGTCGACATCGGCGATGGCGCCGAAGAGGGCGGTGGGGATCTCCTCCTGGTTCAGCCAGATGTTGAGGTAGAGATCGGGATGGGTCGGGTCGATCCCGGTGTCGACGATGCCGACGACGGTGCTCGTGTCGCCGATCTGCCCGGTCGCCCAGGCATCGGCCGCCTGGCTGCCATAGACGTTGGAGGGGGTCGAGTCGTCGCCGAGGAGGCCCCAGGTGTTGCCGTTCGTCACCTGCGGGTCGTCGCTGGTCGCGGCGATGCTGACGCGAAGGTCCGGCTCGGCATGCTCGATCCAGGGCAGAGACTTCAGGATCTCGGAGGCGCGCTCGGGGTCGAGCCCGGCGCCGAGCGAGAACTTGCCGAGAAGACCCTCCAGCCCCGGCACCGCGTCGCGGAGCACCTCCGTGAGACGCCCCCCGATGGCGGCGAGCGCCTGCGCCACCGCCGTGCCCGGCGCGTCGGGGGAGAACTTCACCAGAATGCCCCTGGGATCGTCGATCCCGACCCAATCTTCGCCCACCGTCATGGTCCGCCCACCCTCGTCTCTTGGTCTCGCGCCGTCACCCGTGTTCCGTCTACCATACAATCGCAGATTGTAAACCACGCTGAGGGCCGTCCAGGCAAGGGGGCGGGTCGGGCCTTGCGTCGGCCGGGGGCTACGTCCTCTAACGGGGAGGCGGCGGGCCGGTCCGCCGCGCCGAGTTCGGGAGGAGACCCATGGCCGCGCGCGCGACCGAGACCGCCGAGGCGCCCTGGAACGTCGCCCGCCCGCTCGCCGCGCTCGCCCGCGCGCCGGACCGCCCGGCGGTGGTCGAGATCGCCGAGGGCGCGGCGCGCGAGACCTCCCGGCACGAGCTCGCCCGCCTCGTCGCAGGCATCGCCGGGGCGCTCGGGGCGGCCGGGATCGAGCGGGGCGAGGTCGTCGCGCTCTGGGCGCCCAACTCGGCGCGCTGGATCGCCGCGGCGCTGGCGGTGGCCCGGATCGGCGCCGTGCTCGCACCCCTCGACGCGATGTCGCGCACCGAGGACGCCGCCCGGGCGATCGAGGGCTGCGGCGCGCGCCTCGTCCTCGCCGATGCCGACCGGGCCGAGGCGCTCGGCCCCGCGCCCCCGGTCCTTTCGCTCTCGGAGATCGCGCCCGCCGACCCCGAGGCCGACCTGCCCGCCCCGGACCCCGACGCGCCGATGGCCGTCTTCCGCACCTCCGGCACCACGGGCGCGCCCAAGGTCTTCCGCCTCACCGAGCGCAATATCGCCACCGTCGTGCAGGCGCTCCTCGATTGGGGGGGCGTGCGCGAGGCCGACCGGGTGCTCCTGCCGCTGCCGATGCACCATGTCTACCCGCTGATCACCGCCGCGCTCCCCGCGCTCAGCCTCGGCGCGACGGTCGTCCTGCCCGAAAGCCCGACGGGGGCGCATATCCGCGAGGCCTTCGCGGCGGGGCGGCCGACGGTGCTGATCGGCGTGCCCCGGCTCTTCGAGGCGATGCTCGACGGGATCGACGCCCGCCTCGCCGCGCTCCCCGCGCCCGCCGTTTGGGCGGTCTCGGGGCTCCTGGGGCTCGCGGGCGGGCTCTCCCGGGCGAGCGGCGGGCGCATCGGGCCGCAGCTTCTCGCCCCGCTCCGCCGAAAGGTGGCGGGGCGGCTCCGGCTCCTCGTCTCGGGGGGCGCGAAGCTTAAGCCGGAGGTCGCCGACCGGCTCGAGGCCTTCGGCTGGGTGGCGCATTCGGGCTACGGCCTCTCGGAGACCGCCTCCGCCTTCGCCGGCACCTTCGCGGGCAAGCGCCGCGGCTCGGTCGGCCGCCCGCTCGCGGGCTGCGAGGCGCGCATCGAGGCGCCCGATGCGGAGGGCGTCGGCGAGATCGTGCTCCGCGGCCCCTCGGTTTTCTCCGGCTATCTCGACAACCCCGAGGCCAACTCCGCCGCCTTCACCGAGGACGGCTTCTTCCGCAGCGGCGATCTCGGGCGCATCGACGCGGACGGCTTCCTCTACGTCGTCGGCCGCGCCAAGGAGGCGATCGTGCTCTCGGGCGGCGACACGCTCTTCCCCGAGGACGTCGAGGCCGCCTATCTCGCCCACCCCCACATCGCGGAGATCGGCGTGCTGGAGCGCGACGGCGCGCTCGCCGCCCTCGTCCGCCCCGAGGGCGCGAAGATCGCCGCCGACCGGGTCGTCGACATCCGCCGGGCGATCTCGGTCGCGCTCTCGCAGACCGGGCGCGGGCTGCCCTCCACCTGGCGGATCGGCGCCTTCGCGCTCACCCGCGAGGCCCTGCCGCGCACCCGCATCGGCAAGATCCGCCGCTTCCTGCTGCCCGGGCTCTTCGACGAGGCCGAGGGCACCGGCGGCGGGCACGGTCCCCGCGCGCTGACCGAGCAGGAGGAGGCCTGGGCCTCCGTGCCCCCCCGCGCCGAGGCCCGCGCCTGCCTCGAGCGCGCGGCCCCCGGCAAGGCCTACGACCTCGACAGCCACCTGCAGATCGACCTCGGCCTCGATTCCTTCTCCTGGATGACGCTCGCCGTCGATATCGAGGAGGCCGTCGGCGTGCGCCTCGACCTCGCCGACATCGCCGAGATCGACACCGTGCGCGATCTCCTCGAGCGGGTGAGCGAGAAGGCCGAGGCGCCCGGCGAGGACGGCCCGCCGGTCGCCGCCCGCCTCGCCGAGGACGCCCGCTGGCTCCGCCCGCGCAGCGGGCTCGAACGCGCCCTCGGCAGCCTTCTCCACTGGGCGAACCGCCGCCTCCTCCGCACGCTCTGCGGGCTTTCGGTGAAGGGGGCGGAGGGGCTGCCGCGCGAGGGTCCGCTCCTCCTCTGCCCCAATCATGCGAGCATGCTCGACGCCCCCGCCATCGCCGCCGCCGCGCCCGGGCATCTGCGCGCCCGCCTCGCCTGGGCGGCGGACAAGCGGGTGGTCTTCGGCTCCCCCGTTTTCCGCCTGCTCTGCCGGCCGATGCGGGCCTTCCCCGTCGATCAGGCGATGCCGACGGTCGCGGTCGAGCTCGCCGAGCGGACGCTCGCGGAGGGCGCGGCGCAGGTCTGGTTCGCCGAGGGCTGGCAGTCGCCGGACGGCGAGATCATGCCCTTCAAGCCGGGCGTCGCGCGCATCCTCGAGACGGCGCGGCCGCAGGTCGTGCCGGTGCGCATCTCCGGCACCTTCGAGGCCTGGCCGCGCGACGCGCGCTGGCCGCGGCTGCGCCCGATCGGCGTCGTCTTCGGCGCCCCCGTGGCGGCGGAGACGCTGATCGCAGAGGCCGAGGAGGCGGCGCAGGCCGCCGACGAGGCCCCCGACGGCGAGGCCCGCCGCCGACGCATCGCCGCCGCCATCGAGGCCCGGGTCCGCGCCCTCGGCCCCGCCTCCTAGTCGAGCCCGACCGGAAGCTCCCCCCCGCCGCCGCGATGGCCGAGCAGCCAGGCGAGCGCGAGCGGTGCCTCCCAGCGGTTGAGCGCGTAGACATGGAGCGCCGGCGCGCCATAGGCGACGAGCCGGCGCGCCTGCTCCGCCGTCGCGGCCATGGCGGCGAGGCGGGCGGCCTCCGGGCATGCCTCCGCGCCGCCGAGCAGCCGGTCGAGCCAGTCCGGCACCCGCGCCCCGTTGGCCCGCGCGAAGCCGCGGATCCGCGGCCAGTCCCCGAGCGGCATCAGCCCCGGCAGGATCGGCGCCTCGATCCCCCGCCGCGCGCAGGCCTCGAGGAAGCGGCCATAGACCTCCGGGTCGAGCACGAACTGGCAGATCGCCATGCCCGCGCCCGCATCGAGCTTCTCCTTCAAATGGTCGATGTCCGCCTCGAGCGTGTCGGCCTCCGGGTGCTTCTCCGGATAGGCGGCGACGGCGATCTCGTAGTCGTGGCGCGCGGCGAGCGCCGCGACGAGGTCGGAGGCATGGGCGAAGCCCGGCGGCGGGGGGCCTGCGGCGGCGCGCGGGCGGTCGCCGCGGAGCGCGAGGATCCGGGTGATCCCGTCCTCCCAGAACCGCTCGCCCGCCGCCAGCGCCTCCTCCTTCGAGAGGCCGAGCGCCGTCAGATGCGCCATCACCGGCCGCCCCGTCGCCTCGCGGATCTCGAGGGCGGCGTCGTGGGTGCCGGCGCGCGTGCTCCCCCCCGCCCCCATGGTGACGGAGAAGCCGCCGGAGGCCACCGGGGCGAGCCGCGCCACCGCCTCGGCGAGCGCGGCGCGCCCCTCGGCCGAGCGCGGCGGGAACATCTCGAAGCTGAGCGGCAGCGACGGGCCCGCCTCGAAGAGGCGGCGGAGCAGCGCCTCGCGCGGCTGGGCCGGGGTCTCTGGGGCGTCGGCCATGGCGCGCTCACTCCGCCCAGTCGCGGCCTTCGGCGCGGGCCCGCTCGCGCGCGCTCGGATGCGCCGAGGGGCGGAAGGGCACCTCAGAGACCACCGCGTCCACCGCCTCGCCCGAGGTCTCGGTATAGGCCTCGGGCAGCTCCACCTTGAGCTCGGTGCCGAGCCCCGCATGCTCCCAGGGCACGTAGCCGAGCGCGATGTTGGTGCCGAGCTCGGGCGACCACCAGGGCGAGGTGACATAGCCGATGCGCGCCATGTCCGGCGTCGCGATCAGCCAGAAATCGGGGGCGTAGTCGGTGATCGGCAGGCCGCCCATCTTCAGCCCCACGAGCTTCAGGCGGAACGGGTAGCGCCCCGCGTCGATCTCGGCGCGCTGCGCCTCGAGGGCGGCGCGGCCCACATAGTCGGCGGCCTTCTCGCGGGGCACCTGATAGGCGAGATTGACCTGGAAGGGCGAGGTCTCCGCATCCATGTCCTGCCCCCAGGAGAGGATGCCGGCGGCGATGCGGCGGTGATGGGCCGGCGCGATCACCCGCAGCCCGTAGCGCGCCCCTTGCCCGCGGAGCTCGTACCAGGCGGCCTCGGCGGTCAGCGTCGCGTCGCGGACATAGATCTCGTAGCCCTTCTCGCCGGAGAAGCCGGTCTGGCTGACGAGCACGGTCACGCCGCCGAGCTCGCCCTCCATCAGCCCGTAATAGGGCAGGGCGCGCACCCGTTCGCCGAAGAGATCGGCCATCAGATCCTCCGAGAGCGGGCCCTGGATCTGCAGCGGCGCCACGTCGATCTCGGCGATGTCGACATCGAAGCGCCGCCCCGTGTTCACCCCCTGCAGCCAGAGCATCAGATCGCTGTCGGAGACCGAGAACCAGAACTCGTCGCGGTCGAGGCGCAGGAGCACCGGATCGTTGAGGATCCCGCCCTTCTCGTTGCAGAGGATCGTGTATTTGCCGCGCATCGGCTCGATGCGGGTGGCGTCGCGGGTGATGACGAAATCGACGAAGGCCTCCGCATCCGGCCCGGTCACGCGGATCTGCCGCTCGACGGCGACGTTCCAGAGCGTCACGCGATTGACCAGCGCGTCGTATTCGGCCATCGCGCCGCCGTCCTCCGGGCGGACATAGCCGCGCGGGTGATACATGCGGTTGTAGACGGTCGCGCGCCAGCACCCGGCCTCCACCGAGAGATGCCAGAAGGGCGATTTGCGCACCCGCGTCGAGATCAGCAGGCTGACCGGCGTCGGCCCCGACTGGCGCAGATTGATCGGCACCAGCCGGTCCGACTGGTCGACGCTCGGCACGTTGGCATGCGCTCTGTAGCCCGCTTTCATCGGCTCGTCTCCCGCTCTGCCTCGCTCGCGCCCGAGGGTCGCGGCCGGCGCGGGCCGAGACAATCCCCGGGCCGAGACGGTTGCCGGGACGAAGCGCCGCGCCCGCTGCGGGAAATGCCGCGGCCGGCGCGCGGGGGCTGGCCTCTCCCGGGCGGTCCTGTGCTACTCTGCGCCCGCCGCTTCATGGCAGAAGCAACGATATGGGGAGATCCTGATGACCTCGTTCCTCTCGTCCGGCGGGCCGACCCGGCGCCGCTTCCTCGAAGGGACCGCCGCCGCCAGCCTCGTCGCCGCCATGGGCCCCAAGGCCCTCGCCGCGGAGCCGAAGAAGGGCGGCACGCTGCGCGTCGCGCTCGCCGAGGGCTCGACCTCCGACACGCTCGACCCGGCCGGCTACACCGACATCTACATGATCTCCGTCGGCTTCGCGACGCACTCGACCCTGACCGAGATCGCCCCGGACGGCGAGCTCGTGGGCGACGCCGCGGAGAGCTGGGAGGGCAATTCCGACGCGAGCGCCTGGACCTTCCAGCTCCGCCCCGACGTGACCTTCTCCGACGGGCGCAAGCTCACCGCCGAGGACGTGATCGCCTCGATCGAGCATCACCGCGGCGAGAAATCCGAATCCGCGGCGAAGGACGTCGTCGGCGTCATCGCGCGGATGGAGAAGGCGGGCGAGCGCACCGTGCGCTTCGAGCTCACCGGCCCGAACGCCGACTTCCCCTTCCTGATGGCCGACTATCACCTCCTGCTGATGCCTGCCGAGGGCGACGGGGTGAACTGGCGCGACTATGTCGGCACCGGGGGCTACGTGCTCGAGAGCTTCGAGCCCGGCGTGCGCACCTTGCTCCGCCGCCGCGACGACTACTGGAAGGAGGGCCGGGCGCATTTCGACGCGCTCGAGATCCTCTATGTGGGCGATGCCGCGGCGCGGCAGTCGGCGCTCGCCACCGGCAAGATCGACCTGATGAGCCGCGTCGATCTCAAGACCGCGAACCTGCTCGCCCGGCGCCCGGGGCTGCGCGTGGAGGAGGCCACCGGCTTCCTGCACTACACCGCGCCGATGCTGACCGACACCCCCCCCTACGACAACAACGACCTGCGCCTCGCGATCAAGTATTCGATCGACCGCCAGGAACTCCTGGACAAGATCCTGAAGGGCCACGGCACGATCGCCAACGACCACCCGATCGCTCCCTCGGTGCCGTTCCACGCCGATCTCGAGCAGCGCACCCGCGATCTCGACCGCGCCAAGTTCCACCTCAAGAAGGCCGGCTATTCGGGCGAGGAGCTGGTGCTCTCCGCGGCGGATGCGGCCTATGCCGGTGCGGTCGACGCCTCGGTGCTGATGCAGAACCACCTCGCCGAGGCCGGCATCAACATGCGCGTCAACCGGGTGCCGGCGGACGGCTACTGGTCGAACATCTGGCTGAAGCATCCCTGGTGCGCCTGCTATTGGGGCGGACGGCCGACCTGCGACTGGATGTTCACCCAGGCCTACGCCTCCGGGGCGAACTGGAACGACACCAATTTCGAGCACGAGCGCTTCAACGAGCTCCTGCTGATGGGCCGCGCCGAGACCGACAACGCCCGCCGCGCCGAGATCTACGCCGAGATGCAGCGCATCGTGAAGGACGAGGGCGGCGCCGTGGTCTGGGCCTTCGCCAACTACGTCTATGCGATGACCGACGAGGTGGCGCACGGGCCCGACGTCGCCTCCAACTGGGCGCTCGACGGCGGCCGCTACGTGGAGCGCTGGTGGTTCGCCTGAGCTGACCTCGCGATGGCGGCGGGCGCTTCGGCGCCGGTCGCCCGGCCGCGGCCGAGGCCCTCCGCCGGCCCGGCGGCGCGGGCGGCTCGGGAACGCCCCGGGCCCTCGCGCGTTCCTCCGGGCAGACGCCAACCAACGGAGGAGTCCATGCGCACCAAGATGCTCATCGGCAGCGCGGTCGCCGCGCTGCTCGCCATGCAGGCCGCCCCGGGGACCGCGCTCGCGGCCGAGGACGGCAAGTCCGAGGCCGGCGGCGCCGGCGCGCCCAAGGAGGCCCGGCAGGACGTGGCCGCCGAGCGGGGCTCCGGCTCCGGCGGTTCGGACAAGCTCGGCCTCAGCCCCACCGAGGCGCTCGGCCTCTCCTCGGCGCGCAAGCTCATGGGGGTCGAGGTCGTCGACGCCTCCGAGCGCGAGCTCGGCGAGGTCCACGACGTGCTGTTCGACGACGAGGGCCGGGCGCGCTTCGCCGTCGTCTCGGTCGGCGGCATCCTCGGGATCGGCGACAAGCTCGTGGCGATCCAGCTTCGCGACTTCGAGAAGATGACGCGGACGCGCTTCGTGCTCGATGTCGGCCGCCAGCAGATCGAGCGGCGCGACGGCTTCGCCTATGGCGAGGTATCGGCGCGGCAGGTGGCGCCCCTCGGCTTCGGCGGCGGCGGCGATTCGGACGGCACCGAGGCCCGCGAGGCCTATCTCGACGAGTGGACCCCCAAGATGGAGGAGATGTCCGACACCGCCGCGGAGAAGGCCGAGAGCGCCGCCGAGACCGCCGAGGACACGGCCCGTTCGGCCTGGGACACCGTCTCCGCCCGGTGGCAGGACCTGAAGGAGGCCTCCGCCGAGGAATGGGAGGACGCCCGCCAGTCCTTCGAGGCGGCCTATGACGCCTACGTCACCCAAAGCGACGGCGACCAGGCAGATGCCGAGGGCGAGAACGCCGACCGCGCCGCCGCAGAGACCGGCGAGGACGGCGGCGGGGACGACCGCTCCGCCGCGGCCGCGACGCGGGGCGGCGGCGAGGGCGGCTGATCGCCCGTGACCGCGCCCGCCCGGCCCGGGAGCCCGGCTCCCGCGGACCGGCGCGACCCCTCTGCCGGGGCCGGTCCGACGGGCCGGCCCCGGTTCGCGCGTCCCGGCCCTCCGACGGTTCGCGGGCGCGCGCCCCGGTCATGATCCATGTGAATGCGCCGCATCGGCGATCCGGGCAAACTCGCGCGACACACCGCCGCGCGACCCCGAGAAGCCGCGCGGCGCGCCAAACGGAGGACCGATGACCGACTGCGCCGTCCGCGCCGAAATCGCCGACGAACTGCCGCATCTGCGGCGCTACGCCCTCAGCCTCGCCCGGGATGCCGCCCTCGCCGAAGACCTGGTGCAGGACACCGCGCTGCGCGCCATCGAGCGCGCCGACGGCTACGCCCCCGACACCCATCTGCGCCGCTGGCTCTTCACCATCCTGCGCAACGCCTCGATCGACCGGGGGCGCAAGGCCGCCCGGCGCGGGCCGCAGCTCGAGCTCGACGAGGCGGGGGAGGGCGCGCTCGCCCGCCCGCCGGCGCAGGAGGACAGCCTCGCCCTCGACGAGGTCCGGCGCCGCATCGAATGGCTCGCCCCCGGCGAGCGGCGGATCATCCGGATGAGCGTCGTCGAGGGGCTCGCCCATGCCGAGATCGCCGAGCGCACCGGCGTCGCCGTCGGCACCGTCAAGAGCCGGCTCTCGCGCGTGCGCGCCAAACTCGCCGCCTGAGCCGGACGCGTCCCGGCTCGTGGCCGACAGGAGATTGCCACATGACCCCAGCGCCCTCTGCCGCCGCAGCGCTCGCCGTCTGCGAGTCGCTCTGCCTCACGCTCGAGGAGAAGGGGCTGTTGAGCCCCCGCGAGGTGTCCGACCTGCTCGGCGACGTGGTCGGCGCTTTCGAGGCGCTCGCCCGCGAGACCGACGATCCCGAGGCCGCCTGCCGCCATGCCGAGGCCGCGGTCCTCGTCAGCCGGTTGCGCGACGGCGAGAACGCGCTCGACCTCGTCGCCCCGCCGGAGACCCGCTGGCGCTGAGCCCCGGGGCTCGGGCTTGCGGGGCGAGCGGTCGCGGATATGATCCGGGCCGGATCGTCTCTCGCTGGCGGATCCGGGGAGGGGAGAGATGGCGCGCGCGCAGCCGGCCTTCATTGCGAGATTGCGGGAGTTCGAGGGCCTCGCCGAGGCCGAGGCCGGGGCGCTCGCCGCGGCTCTCGGCGACTGTGTCGAGGCGGAGGGCCGCACCGATCTCCAGCTCGAGGGCGAGGAGGGCGCCGTCGCCTATGCCATCGAGGCGGGCTGGGCCTATGCCTACAAGGATCTCGAGGACGGCCGGCGCCAGATCGTCGGCTTCCACTTCGCCGGCGACACCCTCGGACTGCGCACGCTCTTGTTGCGCACCTCCGACCATGCCTTCCGCACGCTGACCCCTTGCCGGCTGCACCGGCTGCGCCGGCGCGATCTCGAGGGCCTCTTCGCCGATCATCCGCGCCTCGCCGCGGCGGTGCTCTGGGCGCTCGCGCGGGACGAGGCGATCGTCGTCGAACATCTCGTGAGCCTCGGGCGGCGCTCGGCGGAGGAGCGGCTCGGGCACATGCTGTGCGAGCTCGCCTGCCGCGCCGCGAGCCGGGGGCTCGCCGAGGCGGGGGCGGTGCGCGTGCCGGCGCCGCAGACGGTGCTCGCCGACGCGCTCGGGCTCAGCGTCGTCCATCTCAACCGGACGCTCCGCCCGATGCGCGAGCGCGGCCTGGTGGAGATCGAGCCGACGGGGCTCGTGGTGCGCGATCTCGGGCGGCTGGTGGAGGAGGCGGGCTTCGACCCGGCCTTTCTGGGCATCTACCCCGACGATCCCGACCACCCCGATCATATGTTGTGAGCGCGGACGGGCGCGGCTGTTAGCCTCCGGGTCGAACGCAAGGAGACCCACATGACCCGACCCCCCACCACCGACCCCGCCCCCGGCGCAGAGGCGCTGATCGACGCCGCCGATGCGGTGATCCTATGGGACGAGACCGACGGCGGCATCGCCCATGTGAGCGTCGCGCGCATGCCGGCGCTGCGCGTCGCGGCAGACCACCCGGCCTGGGCGCTCTGGCGCGCGCTCGCCGGGCAGTGGGACTACGCCTTCGGCGCGATCTCCCCGCTCTGGCTCTCGAGCGAGACGGCGCGGCCGGAGAGCGTCTTCGCCTATTTCGTGATGGCCGATTTCGCGACCGAGGCGGAGGAGGTGCGCGCCTGGGCCGCGTTCTCGCGGATCCGCGAATGCGGCTGGGCGCGGCGCGAGCCGGAGGGGGCGGGCCCGCCCGCGGGCGAGCCTGCCGAGGCGCCCCGCGGCGCGGCCCGCCGCCCGGCCATCGCCGCCCTCGCGGGCCCCGCCGCCGAGGGCTGAGCCGGGGCCGTCAGAGCAGCCAGCCCACCGTCTCGACGGCGGCGACGAGGCTCGCGAGCGTGGCCAGATGAGCGAGGAGGGCGAAGACCCCGTCCTCGCCCATCAGCGCGAGCCCAACGAGCAGGAGCCCGAAGGCCGGCAGCGCCGCGAGCCAGGGGACGAGCGACAGCGCGAAGACGGCCAGCGCGAGCAGGGCGGCGGTGAGCGAGAGGGCGATCCGCGCCCCCCGCGACTCGGCGAGCCAGGCGAGGCGCTCGTTGATCACCAGCCGGTCGATGCGCGCGCCGAGGGGGCGGACGGCCTCGAGCGCCCGGTCGACCCGGTCGGCCGAGACGCGCCGCGCCCGCAGCCGCTCCGGCGCGACGAAGCGGCGCCCGCCGCCGAGCCAGGCATGGCCGATGGCCAGGAGCGCGGCGGCCGAGGCGATGTCCGGCACCCCCGGAATCGCGCCGATCCCGGGGGTGAGCACGAGAATCCCGAGCGCTGCGAGCACGAAGCCGAGGGAGCGCTGCTCCAGCGCGTCGAGAAGCTCGCCGAGGGAGACGGTGCCGCTGCCGGTGTCGCGTTCGAGCCCCGCGATGGCTTCCTGGAGCGGCGTGCCCGTTCCGCCGCCGGCGGGGGAGGCCGGGCCGTCCCCGGCATCCCGGGCCGCGCCGGTCACTCGGCGCCCCGCGGCAGGACGGAATAGACCGCCATCGCCACGGTGTCGTCGCGGCGGAGCTCGAAGAGATGCTCGCCCGCGGACACCCAGCGCGTGCCCCGCTCGCTATGGGGCAGCCGGGGTTCGAGGTCGCCCGGCACCGGGCCGGTGGCGATGCTCTCGGGCATCCGGTCGCCGGCGCGGATCGCGCCCTCCATGCCCTTCGGCAGGGTCTGGCCGGAGTCGTAGACCGCGGTCGGGCCGTAGATCTCCTTGGCGATCGCCACGATCTCGCGCTTGGCGGCGAAGCGCTCGCCGAGTTCGAGGTCGTAGACCACCACCGCATCGGCCATGGCGAGGCCGGAGACGAGGGCGGCCGGGGCGGCGAGGGCCGCGAGGGCGGTGCGGATCGGTCGGATGCGCATGATCGGATCCTTTCCTGATCTGAGGGTAGCGTCTCGCCGGCGGAGGGTCACTCGTAGATCTCCTCGCCGACATCGGTGTTCTCGAGCGGGTCGAAGCGGCCGTCGTCCTCCTCGATCTCGCTGCCCGCGACACCGCCTGCCACGCCGCCGAGAACGGCGGCGCAGCCGGCGAGCGTCGCGACGGGGAGGGCGAGGACGACGGCGCGCACGGCGCTCTGGATCATGATCGGTCTCCGTCTTCTCGAGGGGTCAGCGCGGGAAGCGGCCCTGGACCGCATTGGCCACGAGGGCCACGACGAAGAGCGCGAGGAACACCACGAAGAGCACCTGCGCCACATTCGCCGAGACCGCGGCGATGCCGCCGAAACCGAGAAGCCCCGCGACGATGGCGAGGATGAAGAAGACGAGCGCCCAGCTCAGCATGTCGGCCTCCTGTCGATTGGGTCGGTTCGCGGGATCAACGCGCGGGCGCAGGCGAGGTTCCCCGAGAGGGGGCTTGCGCCCGGGCCGCTCCGGGGCGAGACCTGGGAGCGGCGGGATCGGACGGGAGGGCGCGATGGACGAGGTGCGGACGGAGACGCGGGGCCGGGTGCTCGCGATCACCCTCGACCGCCCCAAGGCCAACGCGATCGACGCGGCGACGAGCCGGGCCCTCGGCGCGGCCTTCCGCCGTCTGAAGGAGGACGAGGCGCTTTCGCTCGCCATCGTCACCGGCGGGGGCGGGCGCTTCTTCTCCGCGGGTTGGGACCTCAAGGCCGCCGCCGAGGGCGAGGCGCCGGATGCGGATCAGGGCGTCGGCGGCTTCGCCGGGCTCACCGAATACTGGGACCTCGACAAGCCGGTGATCGCGGCGGTCAACGGCCTCGCCCTCGGCGGCGGGTTCGAGCTCGCCCTCGCCGCGGACATGATCGTCGCGGTCGACCATGCGGAGTTCGCGCTGCCCGAGGCCACGATCGGCCTCGTCCCGGATTCGGGGGGCGCGATCCGGCTGCCCCGGCGCCTGCCCCGCGCCGTGGCGATGGAGCTCCTGCTGACCGGGCGGCGCGCCTCCGCCGAAGAGCTCGCGCGCTGGGGGCTCGTCAATGCCGTCGTCCCCGCCGAAGAGCTGATGCCCGCGGCCCGCGCGCTGGCCGAGCGGGTGGTCGCCGCCGCCCCGCTCTCGCTCCGCGCCATCAAGGAGATCGACCGCGCCGCCGACGGGCTCGACGAGCGCGCCGCCTTCCGCGCGATCCGCGAGGGCGACCTGCCGGTCTATCGCCGCATCTACGCCAGCGAGGACGCCGCCGAGGGCATGGCCGCCGTCGCCGAGAAGCGCAGCCCGGTCTGGCGGGGGCGCTGAGATGGCGGAGCGCTACGACCCGCCGCTGCCCTGGACGGGCGAGATCGCGGCCCCGCTCGCGCTCTTCGAGACCGAGGTGCGCCCGGACTGGATCGACGAGTTCGGCCATGTGAACATCGCCCATTACCTGACGATCTGCGACCACGCCAACTGGGCCTTCTGGAACTGGATCAACGCGCCCGAGGGCACGATGGAGGCCCGCGGCGGGCACGAATACGTCATCGTCGAGAACCATGTGACCTATCTCGACGAGCTCGCCCTCGGCACGCCCCTGCGCGTCGAGACCCGCCTGCTCGGGCACGACGCCAAGCGCTACATCCTCTTCCACCATGTGTTGAAGGCCGAGAGCGGGACGCTGGCCGCGACCAACGAAGCCAAGGTGCTCGGCTTCGATCTCCGGCAGCGCCGGCCCGAGCCCTGGCGTCCCGTGGTGGCCGAGCGGCTCGCCCTGATCGCCGAGGCCCATGCCGCCCTGCCCATCCCCCCGGAAGCCGGCCGCGGCATCGCCCTCTCGCGGCGCTAGAGCCGCGGCATCGCGCCCGGTTGCGCCCCTGGTTTGGGCCGCGGCCGCGAATCGCGTATGCTCCTCACGGGAAGGTAACGCCGCGAAACCGCTCCGCGCCGGCCCGCGCGGACCTCGTTCAGGAGGGGTGGCATGCGTCTGCTTTCTTGGCTTCTATCCTCGTCGATCTCGGAGGGACGGCTGAGCGTCGCCGGCCCCGACGGGCAGGCCCTCGCCTTCGGCTCCGGGCGCGGCCCCGAGGTCGCCGTCCGCGTCGAGCCGCCGGGGCTCGGCCTCGACACGCTGATCGACCCCGAGCTCAAGCTCGCCGAGGCGCTGATCGAGGGCCGGCTGCGGCTCGAGAAGGGCGACCTCGCCGATCTCGTGACGCTCTACTTCCTCAACCGCGACCGGATGCATGCGTCCCCCGCGCAGCGCCTCGCCAACCGCATCGCCACGGCGAGCCGCGCGCTCTCGCCCGCGATCTCGCGCCGCGGCGCCCGCAAGAACGCGGCCTTCCACTACGATCTCGGCAACGACTTCTACCGCCTCTGGCTCGACGCCGACATGCAGTATTCCTGCGCCTATTTCGAGCGCGGCGACGAGACGCTCGACGAGGCGCAGACGGCGAAGAAGCGCCACATCGCCGCCAAGCTCGCCCTCGCGCCCGGCCAGCACGTGCTCGACATCGGCTGCGGCTGGGGCGGGCTCGCGCTCTATCTCGCGATGGCGGCGGATGTGCGGGTCACCGGGATCACGCTCTCCGAGCGCCAGGCCGAGGTGGCCCGCGCCCGCGCCGAGCGGCTCGGCCTCGCCGACCGCGTCCGCTTCGAGCTCCGCGACTATCGCGAGGTGGAGGGCCGGTTCGACCGGGTGGTCTCGGTCGGCATGCTCGAGCATGTGGGCGCGCGGGCGCTGCCGGAGTTCTTCCGCTGCCTGCGGGGCCTCCTCGCCGAGGACGGGGTGGCGCTGATCCACGCCATCGGCAATCAGGGGGTGCCGGGCCCGGTGCCGGCCTTCCTCACCCGCTATGTCTTCCCGGGCGGGCACACCCCGGCGCTGTCGGAGACCTTCGCCGCCATCGAGCGGGCCGATCTCTGGACGCTCGACTGCGAGGTGCTCCGCCTCCACTATGCCGAGACTCTCTCGGCCTGGCGCCGGCGCTTCCTCGCGGTGCGGGGGCGGGCGGTGGAGGCCTATGGCGAGCGCTTCGCCCGGCTCCGGGAGCTCTATCTCGCGGGCTGCGAGGCGTCCTTCCGCCACGGGGTGTCGATGGTCTTCCAGATCCAGCTCGGCCGCCGGCGCGACGCGGTGCCCCTCACGCGGGACTATCTCGCCGAGGCGAAGGCGCGCCTCGCCGGGGCCGAGCGCGCGGCGATCCCGCGGCTCCATGCCTCCACCGAGGCGGTCCTCGGGCCCGGCCCGGAGGCGGCGGCGGTCCCGCACCGCGCCTGAGCGGGCCTCAGCCCCCGGCGATCCAGTCCGGCAGATCGGCGACCGTGTCGATCCGGGCGGTCGGCACGGGGCGCCCCGGCGCCTCGTCGCGCTCGCTGTATTTGCCCGTGCGCACCTGCACCGCGGCGAGCCCGGCGCGGAGCGCCCCGCCGATATCGGCCTCGATGTCGTCGCCCACCATCGCCGCTCGCTCCGGCCCGACCCCGAGCGCCGCGAGCGCGCTCTCGAAGAAGGCCGGCGCCGGTTTGCCGACCACCGCAGCCTCCACCGAGGCCGCGTATTCGAGGGCGGCGACGAAGGGCCCGGCATCGAGCGCGAGCCGCCCCGCCCGCCGGCAATAGCGGTTCTTGTGGAGCGCGACGAGCTGCGCGCCGCCCGCCACCATCTCGAAGAGCCCGTTCAGCCGGTCCCAGTCGAAGCCGCGATGGAGATCGCCGAGGACGACCGCCTCCGGGTCGGTCTCCACCCGCTCGAACCCCTCGAAATCCGCGGCCAGCGGGTCCGGGGCGGCGAGATGGAGCCGCGTCACGCCCCGCTCGGCGAGGAGCCGCGCGGCCGCCGCGGCCGGCGTGACGAGCCGCGCAGGCTCCACCGGAAAGCCCATCCCCGCGAGCCGCTCCGCGATCCCGGCGCGGGCGCGCGTGGTGGTGTTGGTGAGATAGGCGAGGGCGAGGCCCCGATCGGCCAGCCGCGCCACCGCCTCCGCCGCCCCCGGCAGCGCCCGGTCCTCCTGAACGAGCACGCCCTCGATGTCGAGCAGAACCGCCGCGATCGCCATGGCTCCTCCCTCTCCGGCCCGCCCCATCCTAGCGCGAACGGCCCGCGCGGTCAGCGCTCAGAGCCCCGGCAGGTCGAGCGCGAGGGCGGCATGGTCCGAGGCGTGCGGCCGGTGCCGGCCCACCCCCGGCAGCCGCGGTCCGCCATAGCGCGCGACCTCCCGCCCGAGCCCCGCGCGCAGCACCTCCGGCACCGCCTCCGGCCAGCGCGCGGCGAGCGCCGGAGAGGCGAGGAGCGCGTCCGGCGCAGAACACGCCTCCGACCCCGGCAGGCAGAAGGACCACCGCTCCCCCTCGGGCAGCCGCTCCAGCAGATCGACGGCGAAGCCCTCCGCGAGCGGCGCGATGGCGCGGTCGGGGCCGGCCGCATGCTCCGCCGGCTCGTTCAGATCGCCGAGCACGAGCCAGAGCGCCGCGCCCGGATCGGCGAAGCGCCGCGCGATCAGCCGGCGCACCGCCGCCGCCTCGAGCCGGCGCACCGCCCAGGCCGCCGCCGCATCCGGATAGGGCGCCTTGAAATGGCACACGAAGAGCGTGAGCCCCGCCACCTCCGCCTCCAGACAGTCGCGCCGGAAGAGCCGGTCCTCGGCCCCGATGCCGGGCACCGGGGCGAGCCCGAGCGAGGCCGGCGTCTCCTCCGCATGGCTCTCGACGCGCCCGAGCGGAAGGCGGCTGAGGAGCGCGACGTCGAGCCCGCGCCCGTCGTTGCCCGGCAGGCAGACCCGGTGCGGATAGGGCGCCGCGCCTGCGGGGAGGAGCACGCGGTCGTGGAAATGGTCGAGGGTCGCGCGGTCGAACACCTCCTGCAGCGCCACGAGATCGGCCCGGGCCTCGCGGATCACCGCCGCCGTGAGCGCCCGGTCCGCCGCATCGAGCGCCTCTGCACCGGGCGCCGCGTCCTCCGCGATGTCGCGGTCGCGCGCCCCGTCGAGCCGGAGCCCCCCCGCGGCCCGGCGCAGCCGCAGGTTCTGGACGTTGAAGCTCGCGATGCGCATCGGGGCGGCCGGGCGTTCAGCCGGCGAGCGCCCGCTCGGCCCAAAGCGCGTCGGCGAGGAAGGCGTCGTCCCGCCCCGGCGCGCCCGCGAGCTGCACCGCGAGCGGCAGGCCCGCCGGCCCCCGGCCCATCGGCAGCGCGAGGCAGGGGCCGAGGAGGAGCGTCCAGATCCGGTTGAAGGCCGGGTCGCCCGTCGTCTCCGGCGTCGGCGCCTCGCCGGGGGCGGCGGGGGCGAGGGCGAGATCCCAGTCGCTCAAAAGCGCCGCCATCGCCGTGCGCCCGGCCTCGGCGCGGGCGCGGGCCTCGGCGAGGGCCTCGCCGTCGGTCGCCTCGCCGCGGGCGAGCACGGCCCGGAGCTTGTCGCTCAGCGCATCGCGGCGCTCGCGCCATTCGGGGGCGAGGGCGCGGACGGCCTCGGCCGCGAAGATCGTGTCCTGCGCCTCGGCGAGCCCGTCGAGCGTGCCGGGGCCGAGGGCGGTGTCGGAGACCTCGGCGCCGGCGCGGGAGAGCCGGTCGGCCGCCTCCTCGAGGGCGGCGCGGGCGGCGGGCTCCGCGGCCTCCCAGTGCGGCGTGCGGACGAGGGCGATGCGCGGCGGGCGCTCGGCCGGGCGGGCGATGGCGGCGTCGGTCAGCGCGTGCCACCAGAGGGCGAGGTCCGCGAGCCCCCGGGCGAAGCCGCCGAGCGCGTCGAAGGACGGGGCGAGCGGCTTCACCCCATCGAGCGGCAGCGCCCCCCGGCTCGGCTTCCACCCGGCGACCCCGCAGAAGGCGGCGGGGCGGACCACCGAGCCCACCGTCTGCGAGCCGAGGGCGAGCGGCACCATCCCCGCCGCGACAGCCGCCGCCGAGCCGCTCGAGGAGCCGCCGGGCGTGCGCCCCGGATCGTGGGGGTTGCGGGTCTTGCCCGGCTGGAAGGTCGCGAACTCGGTGGTGACGGTCTTGCCGAGGGGGATCGCGCCGGCCTCCGCGAGGCGGGCGACGATCCAGGCGTCCCGCGCCGGGCGGTGGCCGGCATGGATGGGCGAGCCATAGGCCGTGGGCATGTCCGCGGTGTCGATCAGGTCCTTGATGCCGACGGGCACGCCGTGGAGCGGCCCGCGCGGGGCCTCCGCGTCGCGGGCGCGGGCGAGGCGGAGCGCGCGGTCCGCATTGAGCCACTCCCAGGCGCGCACCTCCCCCTCCCGCGCCTCGATCCGGGCGAGGCAGGCTGCGGTGGCGCGCTCGGCGGTCAGCCGCCCCTCCCGGATCGCCGCGGCGAGGGCGGCGGCGGAGAGATCGGCGGGATCGGCGGCGGGGCTCATCGCGCCCGCTCCGCGAAGGGGGGCGGGTCGAAGGCGGTCACCGGCGGGGGCGCCCCCTCGTAGCGGCTGACCTCCACGAGGGCCGTGTGGGCCGAGGGGCCCTGGCCGAGCCGCGAGGTGCCCTTGTCGCGGGTCAGCACATTGGGGTTGCCGTGCTTGCAGAGCGCTGCCGGGTCGCCCGGTCGGTCGGGGTCGTACCAGGCGCCAGTGGAGAGGCGGACGACGCCGGGGCGGACCTCGTCGGTCACCAGAAGTCCGGCGAGGCAGGCGCCGCGGTCGTTGTGCACGCGGACCACCTCGCCGTCGCTGAGGCCCCGGGCGGCGGCGTCCTCTGGATGCATGGCCAGCGGCTCGCGCCCGGCGATCTTGGTCGCCCGGCTCGCGGCGCCGGGGTCGAGCTGGCCATGGAGCCGGGCGGCGGGCTGGTTGGAGATCAAGTGGAGCGGGTGGCGGGCGGCCTCCGCGCCCCCGAGCCATTCGAAGGGCGCGCGCCAGACCGGGTGGCCCGGGCAGTCCTCGTAGCCGAAGCCCGCGATGCGCTCGGAGAAGAGCTCGATCCGCCCGCTCGGGGTGGCGAGAGGATTGGCCTCGGGGTCCGCGCGGAACTCGGCGAGGAGCACGGTTTCGGCCTCGGGCGCGGGCAGCTCCGCCGTGCCGGTCGCGCGCAGCGCCTCGAGGCTCGGCAGCGCGAAGCCCGCCTCGCCGGCGCGCTGGCGGGCCTGGTCCCAGAGATGGCGGATCCAGCCTTCCGCGTCGCGCCCCTCGGTGAAGGCCGTGCCCGCGCCCAGGCGCTCGGCGAGGGTGGCGAAGATCGCGTAGTCGTCCCGCGCCTCGCCCTGCGGCGGGATCGCCGGGCGCATGGCGACGATGGTGGGCTCCCAATGGGTCATCGCGATGTCCTCGCGCTCGAGCGCCGTGGTCGCGGGGAAGACGATGTCGGCATGGCGGGCCATCGGCGTCCACCAGATCTCGTTGACGATCACGGTCTCGGGCCGGCGGAACGCGCGCACGAGGCGGCCGAGATCCTGGTGGTGGTGGAAGGGGTTGCCGCCCGACCAGTAGACCAGCCGCAGATCGGGATAGACCCGCCGCGCGCCGTCGAAGTCGTAAGGCTCGCCCGGATGCAGCAGCGCATCGGCGATGCGCGCGACCGGGATCGCCGCGCCGACCGGGTTCTCCCCCTGCGGCAGGGCGGGGAAGCGGAAGGGCCGGACCGGATTGCCGATGCCGTTCTCCGAGCCGTAGCCGAAGCCGACGCCGCCCCCCGGCAGGCCGATCTGGCCGAGCGTGGCGGCGAGCGCGATGGCCGCCCAGGCGGGCTGCTCGCCGTGATCGCCCCGCTGCACCGACCAGGCGACGGCGATCATCGTGCGCTTGGCCGCCATCTCGCGGGCGAGGGCGGCGATCCGCTCGGCCGGCAGCCCGGTGATCTCCGCGGCCCAGGCGGGGGTCTTGGCCACCCCGTCGGTCTCGCCCATGAGGTAGGGGCGGAAGCGCTCCCAGCCGACGGTGTAGCGGGCGAGGAAGGCGCGGTCCTCCAGCCCCTCGGCGGCGAGCGTCTGGGCGAGGGCGAGGAGGAGGGCCGCATCCGTCCCCGGCCGGAGCGCGAGCCACTCCGCGCCGATCTCCGGCACGGTGTCGGAGCGGATCGGGCTCACATTCACGAAGCGGCAGCCATTGTCATGCGCGGCGCGGAGCCAGCCGCGGGTGGTGTGCCGGCCGACGCCGCCCGAGGTCACCTGCGCGTTCTTGATCGCGAGCCCGCCGATGGCGAGGACGAGCTCGGCATGCGCCGCGATGCTGGCCCAGGAGGTCGCCCGGTTGAGCATCACGCCCTTGAAATGGCCGATCACATGGGGGGTGAGGGCGCTGACCGCGGCATAGCTGTAGGTGTCGATGGAGGCGGTGTAGCCGCCGAGGCAGTTGAGAAACCGGTGGACCTGGCTCTGCGCGTGGTGGAAGCGCCCGGCGGAGGCCCAGCCATAGGAGCCGCCGAAGATCGCCCCGTTGCCGTGGGCGCGGCGGACCCGCTCGATCTCGGCGGCCGCGAGATCGAGCGCCTCGTCCCAGGGCAGCTCCACGAAGGGCTCGGCGCCGCGCCCCGCCCGGTCGCTCTCGGCCCCGCGCTCGAGGAAGCCGCGGCGCACGGCGGGGCGGCGGATGCGGCAGGCGTGGTGCACCGCATCGGCCATGCCCGCCCCGATCGGCCCGGGGTCCGGGTCCCCCTCCCAGGGGCGGAGGCGGACGAGCCGGCCCCCCTCGGTCTCCGGCACGAAGGTCCCCCAATGGGTGGCGGTCAGGCGCGGCTCGGTCTCGGATGCGGTCATCGGCAGGCTCCTCGGGCGGACCCGCCGACACTCGGCTCCCCGGCCGGCCCCGTCAAGCGGGGCTCAGGCGATGAGGAAGCTGTCGCTCACGTCGGAATTGTTGTCGATCACCTCGCCGTCCTCGTCTCGGAAGGTCGGCTCGATGACCTGCGGGGAGAAGATGCGCGCCGTGACCGTGTAGTCGCCCGCGGCGAGATCCTCCGGCAGCGACTCCTCGATCTCGACCCATTCATAGGCGTCGAGCTCGTCGAAGACGAGGGTGGCGAAGGAGGTCTCCTCGCCCCCCTCGGCGCGGATCGCGAGCTCCACCGTGACGGGCTCGGGAAAGGAGCGCGGCGGCTCGGCGGCCTCGTAGTCGTCGACGCTGAGGCTATCCACGGCGAGGATCTCGAAGGCGACGGTCCCGGCCTCCGTGTCCACCGAGACGCCGCGGATCGCGAGTTCCTGCGCTGCGAAAGAGAAGGAGTCGCCGTCGTCCTCGAGCGCGAGCCCCTCGATCGAGACCGATTGGGTCCGGTTTTCGCCGCTCTCGGCGAAGTTGATCAGCAGGCGTTCGCGAGCGGTGGGCGCCTGGCCCGGGTTGCTCTCGTAGATTTGCAGGACGCCGAGCCAGAAGTCGAAGCCCGCTTGGTCGAAGTCTCGGCCGAGCACGTTCTGGTAGAGCAGGGTGACATAGTCTTCGTCGCTCAGAACGCTCTCGTCGCGGACGTCCTCTTTCGTGACCTCGTCGTCCAGGTCGAGGAACGCCTGCACGCTGCCGCGAAACTCCTCCGAGTCTAGGAAGGCGTCGGAGAGATCGAGTTCGGTGAGGTCCCCCGCGCGCTGGTCGATCCAGAAATTCAGCCCTGGGAGGTCGGGGAAGCGGTCGAGCCCCGCCTCGTAGAGATAGGCGACCTCCTTCGCCTGCTCGAGCGGGTTCTCGCCGGTGCCGCCCTCGACGGTGACGCGGACGGTTCCGCGCGCCTCGCCCGGCGCGCCCGCGATGCGATAGGTGAAGTCGGTCTCGCCGGTGACCCCCTCCGCCGGGGTGAACCTGATCCGCTGCGCGTCGCCCTCGCCGATCACCTCGGCGGTGCCGCCCTCCGGCGCGCGGGCGATCACGATGTCCTGGTAGAGCGGGAAGACGCCGCTGTCGCCGTCGAGCACGTCGATCTCGACGGGCACGCCGGGGGCGGTGGTCCCGGCGTCGTCGTCGAGCACGGGCACGGGCGCGGGGACCGTGACGGTGACCGTCGCCGTCTGATCCGTCCCGTCGACCGTGTAGTCGAAGTCCTGCGAGCCGACGAAGCCCGGAGCGGGGGTGTAGACGATCTGCGCCCCCTGCACCCGCGCCTCGCCGAGCGCGGGGGCCCGGGCGAGGACCGGCACGGCGCCGTCGGGGACCTCGTCGTCGGCGAGCACGGGGATCGTCACCGCCGTCCCGGGCGCCGTCGTGGCCGTGTCGTCCGAGAGGGCGATCGGCGCCTCCGCCTCCAGGGTGAGGGTGACCCGCGCCGTCGCCGCGCCGTCGAGCCGCTCCCCGCCCATATCGGAGACCTCGCCGATGTATAGCTTTGCATCCGGCGGTAACTCGGTCGGCGCGAAGCGGATCGTGATCGTGCCGGTGTCGCCGGTGCTTAGGAACCCGCGCGGCGCATCTGCCGAGTTGAGCGCGTCGAAGCTGTCGAGCGTCGATATTGGCAGCGCCGTGGTCGGCTCGTTGTAGTTGGAGGTTGGGGCGAGCCCGAAGGGCGTGACCGGCGGAGGGGAGGCGAAGATCGCCTCCGTCCCGACGATCGGCGCCACGGCCGGCGCCGTCTCGAGAAGGCTCGCCGTCCGTTGCGTGCCTTCGGTTATCTTCACCGCGTCGAGATCGAAGCCAAGGAAGAACGCCGCCGACCCGACGTTGGGAACCACGTTCTCGATCGAGATCGCCGTGACGGTCTGGCCCGCGAAGTCTGCAAAATCGGCCAAATAGACCCGGGTCGACGGCGGGATCAAGCCTTCCCTGTCCCCCGCCACAAATACATTCTGGAAGCCCGTTACCTCGAAATCGGCCATCTGATCGCTCCTCCCCCACTCCGCGCCAACGCCGGGCGGCAGGCTGCGGGGCGAGTAGAACGGGGGGCGGCGCCGATCCCGTCGCCTCCCGCAGCGCGCTACCTCGGCCAGCGAGTCCCGCCCATCATCTCAATCGGTATCGGCAACCGCATCTTCTGGCAAGCGACGCGAACGCCGGTCGCGGCTCAGGCGGAGAGGATCGCCTCGACGAGTTCCTGGGTGCGCAGGGCGGCGTCGAAGCGGGGGAGCGGGGTGGTCTCGCCGTCGAGCATCGCGACGAGGGCGTCGAGCTGGAGCATGTAGGCGTCGAGCGCGGGCGTCTCGATCTCTGGGAAGACCTCCTCCCAGGCGCCGCCCTCGGACATCCAGAGCCGGTAGAAATCCGTCAGCCGGTAGGAGCGCGCCGCACCCCAGAGGGTGAACTCGACGAGATCGGGCCCCGCGCCGCCGACCGACCCGGCATAGCTGACCGGCACGCCCCCGAAGTCGAGCCGGGCGAGGGCGTGGCTCTCGGCCGCGGGCGCGGGCGGGTAGCGGACGGACGCCGCCGCGAGCCGGCCCTCCCCGAGGAGCGTGTCGCAGAGATAGAGGAAATGCGTCGCAACCTCGCGGGTGAAGCCGCCCTCCGCACGCTCGCCGAGCCAGGCGGCCGAGGCCTGCCAGGCCCGCGGCCATTGCCCGAAATGGAGGCGGATGTCGGCCCCCGCGATCTCGCCGAGCGCGCCCTCCTCGAGGCTCGCGCGGATCGCCTCCTTGCCCCGCGCCGCGGCGAGCGAGAGATTGACCGCCTGCGGCAGGCCGGACGCCGCCATCTCGGCTGCGAGCGCCCGGCTCTCGGCGAGGTCCACCCCGAGCGGCTTCTCGCAGAACACCGCCTTGCCCGCCGCGATCGCCGCCCGCGCATAGGCGGCATGGGTCGCAGGCGGCACGCCGATATAGACGACATCGGTCTCCGCAGCCCCGATAAGCGCCTCCGCGCTCTCGCCGATCCGCAGCCAGGGGAAGTCCGCCGCCGCGGCGGCCCGGGCGGTGGCGCTCGTATCCCAGCCGCCCGCGATCTCGAGCCGGCCCTGCTCGGGCATGTTGCTCAGCATCCGCCGCCCGATCGCGCCGAGGCCGATCACCGCCACCCGATAGCTCCGTGCCATGGACCCCTCCCCGCTCTGGTCTCGCCGGGAGAAGCCTGTAGGATCGCCGCCCGGCCCGAAGCAGAAGCCATAGGAGGAGACAGCCGCCATGACCAGCCCGATCCCAGAGGAGATGCGCTTCGTCGATCTGCCGAGCCACGGCGGGCCGGAGGTGCTGACGCCCGCGCGCGGGCCGGTGCCGCGGCCGGGGCCGGGCGAGGTGCTGATCCGCGTCGCCGCCGCCGGCGTCAACCGCCCCGACGTGATGCAGCGCGAGGGGAACTATGCGCCCCCGCCGGGCGCCTCGCCCGTCCCCGGCCTCGAGGTCGCGGGCGAGATCGTCGCCCTCGGCGAGGGGGCCGAGGGCTGGGCCTTGGGCGACAGCGTCTGCGCGCTCGTCGGCGGCGGGGGCTATGCCGAGTATTGCGCGGCCCCCGCGCCGCAATGCCTGCCGGTGCCGAAGGGGCTCTCGCTCCTCGAGGCGGCGGCGCTGCCCGAGACCTATTTCACCGTCTGGACCAACGTCTTCGAGCGCGGCCGGCTCGCGGCGGGGGAGACCTTCCTCGTCCATGGCGGCTCCTCGGGGATCGGCACCACGGCGATCCAGCTCGCGCGCGAGTTCGGCGCGCGCATCTTCACGACCGTCGGCAATGCCGAGAAGGCCCGCGCCTGCGAGGGCCTCGGCGCCGAGCGCGCGATCGACTACCGCGAGGAGGACTATGTCGCGGTGGTCAAGGAGCTGACCGAGGGCCGGGGCGTCGACCTGATCCTCGACATGGTGGGCGGCGACTACATCCCGCGCGATGTCGAGGCGCTCGCGGTCGAGGGCCGGCTCGTGCAGATCGCCTTTCAGAAACCCTCGAAGATCGAGTTCGACTTCCTGCCGATGATGCTGAAGCGTCTGACGATCACCGGCTCGACGCTCCGCCCGCGCACGGTGGAACAGAAGGGGGCGATCGCGCGGGCGCTCCTCGGCCGGGTCTGGCCGCTCCTGGAGGCGGGGACGGTGCGCCCCGTCATCCATTCGACCTTCCCGCTCGAGAAGGCCTCGGACGCCCATGCGCTGATGGACAGCTCCGCCCATATCGGCAAGATCATGCTCGACTGCACGGCCTGAGCCGCCGGGTCCGCCGCCGGGTCCGCCGGAGAGACGCGCGCGGCGGCCCCGGGCCGATGGGGGGGCCGGACGGCCCCACCGGGTGCGCCGCCTGCCCGGGTGGGTGGGGCCCGGGGACGCCGCGCGCCGGTCCCGCCCGCGCCTCACATGCCGAGATAGGCCTTGCGGACGCGGGCGTCGTCGAGCATCGCGGCCCCTTCGCCCTCGAACTGCACGCGGCCCTGCTCCATCACCCAGGCCCGGTCGGAGAGGGCGAGGGCGTGGCGGACGTTCTGCTCGACCATCAGCACCGTCACCCCCTCCGCGCGGATGCGGCGGACGATGTCGAAGATCGTCTCCACGATGATGGGGGCGAGGCCGAGGGAGGGCTCGTCGAGCATCAGCACCCGCGGCAGCCCCATCAGCCCGCGCCCGATGGCGCACATCTGCTGCTCGCCGCCCGAGAGGGTGCCGGCCTTCTGCCCCTCGCGCTCCGCGAGGCGGGGGAAGATCTCGAAGACCTGCGCCAGCGTCTCGGAGCGCTTGGCCTTCGCCTTGGGCAGGAGCGAGCCGAGCTCGAGATTCTCGCGCACCGTCATCGAGGGGAAGAGCTTGCGCCCCTCGGGGACGAGGATGACGCCGGCCTCCACCCGGCCGCGCGGGGCGAGGCGGTCGATCCGCTCGCCGGCGAGGCGGATCTCGCCCCGCCAGCAGGGCAGGATGCCGGCGACCGCGCGCATGGTCGTCGTCTTGCCCGCGCCGTTGGCGCCGACGAGGGCGCCGATCTGGCCCTCCTCGACGCTCATGTCGAGCCCGTGGACGATCGGCACGTCGCCATAGCCCGTGTGCAGCCCCGAGATCTCGAGCATGCTCATGGCGCGCCCTCCGCTCCGTCTCGGATCCCGTGGGGCTCGGCGACGAAGCTCTCGCCGAGATAGGCCTCGGTGACGCGCGGGTCGGCGACGATCTCCTGCGGCGTGCCCTCGGCGATCGCCTCGCCGTGGTGGAGGACGGTGATGCGGTCGGAGAGCTGCATGATCACCTGCATGACGTGCTCGACGATCACCATGGTCACCCCCGCCGCGCGCACGCGCCCGAGCACCTCGATCATGGCTGCGACCTCGGAGGGGGTGAGGCCGGCCATCACCTCGTCGAGCAGCATGAGCTTGGGCTCGGTGGCGAGCGCCTTGGCGAGCTCGACGCGCTTGCGGCCCGCGACCGTGAGCTCGGAGCCGAGCTTCTCCGCCTGCGGGCCGAGGCCGACGAGGGCGATTACCTCGCGCGCCTTGGCCCGGGCCTCCTCCGCATCCGCATGGTGATTGAAGGCGCCGACGAGGACGTTGTCGGTCACCGTCATCTCCGGAAAGGGCTTCACGATCTGGAAGGTGCGGGTCATGCCCCGCTTGCAGATCTCCGAGGGCTTCTTGCCGAGGATGCTCTCGCCGTCGAAGACGACGTCGCCTTCGTTGGGGCGCAGGAAGCCGGAGATGACGTTGAAGAAGGTGGTCTTGCCCGCGCCGTTCGGGCCGATCAGGCCGACGATCTCGCCGGTCTCGACCCGGAAGTCGACGGCGGAGACGGCGGTCAGCCCGCCGAAGCGCTTGGTGACGCCCTTGGCTTCGAAGAGGCTCATGCGCGGTGCTCCTCGCGGGCCTTCGCCCGCTCCTCGCGGCGGAACCGGCGCGCTGCGCGCGCGCGCAGCCGGGCCAGCCAGGGCAGGACGCCGCCCGGCATGCCGAGCACCACCACCATCAGCAGGATGCCGTAGAGGATGATCGCGAGCCCGCCGCCGCCGCCGGCCGCGAGATAGTCGAGATAGGCGGCGAACTTCTCGCCGAAGCTCATGTCGCTCTGGATCAGCGTGGTGAGCGACTGCCCGGTGCCGCCGCCCTCGAAGATCACGCGCGTCGCCTCGCCGACGGGGATCAGGATGAAGGCGCCGACGATCGGGCCCATGACCGTCCCCGCTCCGCCGATCACCGCGCCGAGCAGGATCTCGACCGAGACCGAGCCGATCACCATGTCGTCCGGCACGATGTATTGGGTGTATTGGGCGTAGAAGGTCCCGCCCATGCCGGCGAGCGCGGCGGAGAGGGCGATCGCCTGGATCTTGAGGCGCTTGGTGGGCACGCCGACCGCCTCGGCCGCGTCCTCGTCCTGGCGGATCGCGTGGAGGTAGTAGCCGAAGCGCGAGCGGGCGATGCGGCCCACCAGCAGCACCGAGCCCACCATCATCGCCAGCGCGATGTAGTAGTAGGGCGCCTTGTCGTTGAACTGGAACTGCCAGATCGTCGGCTCCGGCGAATAGGGCAGGAGGATCCCGTTGGCCGCGCCGGCGAACTGCCAGTGCAGCAGGATCAGCCGGGTGATCTCGGCGAAGGCCACCGTGACGAGGGTGAAGAACGGCCCCTTCAGCCCGTAATGGAAGCTGACGAGCCCGAGCAGCGCGCCGAAGACCGCGGTGATCGCCCCGGAGGCGAGCATGCCGACCCAGGGGGTCAGGTCGAGATGGACATAGGCGAGGGTCGAGACATAGGCGCCGATGCCGAAGAAGGCCGCATGCCCGATCGAGAGCTGTCCCGCGAAGCCGCCGATGATGTTCCAGGCCTGGCTCATGAAGCCGAAGAAGAAGATCAGGATGAAGACGTGCAGCAGCGCGGAGCCCGTGAGCCCCTCGGGCATCGCCCGCTCGATCCACTCCGCTTCGGCATAGAGCGGCAGGACGAGGAGCCCGGCGAGGCAGAGGAGATAGAACCAGTGGATGCGGATCGAGAGCATCAGGCCGCCTTCCCGCCGAAGAGGCCCTGGGGCCGGAACAGGAGGACCAGGATGAAGAGGACGTAGACCCCGAGATCCTTGAGCGAGGGCGAGGGCATGACGAGGGCGCCGACGCTCTCCACCACGCCGACGATCAGCGCGCCCGCCACCGCGCCCGGGATGTTGCCGAGCCCGCCGAGCACGACGATCACGAAGGCGATCAGCGTGAAGGTGGGGCCGACCACCGGGGCGACGTAGAAGAAGGGCGTGAGCACCACGCCCGCGATGGCGACGCAGGCGATGCCGAGGCCGAAGGCGATCTTGTACATCCGAGAGATGTCGATCCCGACGGCCATGGAGCCCTCGTGCTCCTGGCTGCAGGCGCGCAGCGCGCGGCCCGTGTCGGTGCGCTGCAGGAACACCCAGAGCGCGGCGCAGAGCCCGAGGCAGATCACGAAGGCCGCGAGCCGCGTGTAGCTCACCCGCGCGCCGCCCGCCTCGAAGGTCGCCGAGCCGTAGGGGAGCTGCAGGCTCTGGAAGTCGGCCGAGAACAGGAACTGCGCGAGCGCCTGCAGCAGAAGCGACAGGCCGAGGGTCAGCAGGATCTGGATCGCGTGGGATTTGCCGACCACGGGGCGGATCAGCGTCGCCTGGATCCCCCAGCCGACCGCGAAGAAGACCGGCAGCAGCAGCAGCGCCGTCACGTAGGGGTCGATGCCGAACAGCACCGAGGCGAAGAAGGCGCCATACATGCCGAACATCAGGAACTCGCCATGGGCGAAGTTGATGATGTCCATGACCCCGAAGATCAGGGTGAGGCCGACGGCGACGAGGGCGTAGACGCCCCCGATCATCAGGCCGCTGATGATCGCCTGGAGATAGACGTCAGACATGAGCCGGTCCGGATTCTGGAGGGGGCGCGCCGCGGGCGGGGCCGCGGCGCGCGAAAGGTCGGATCAGCGCGCGTCCCAGGCCGGGACGGGCCAGACCGGCTCGGTCGAGGCGACCTCGGGCGGCCAGACCGTGCGGTGCTCGCCGTCGATGATCTGCAGCACGACGAGCTGCGCCTCCGGCGACTGCCCGCTCTCGCCGAAGCGGATGCAGTCGTAGGGCAGGATGTTGCGGTCGCCGCAGATCTCGGTCTCGGCGAGGGCGTCGCGCACCGCCTCGCGGTCGGTGGTGCCGGCGCGTTCGAGGGCGTCCTTCAGCACCATGGTCGACATGTAGGTCTCCGCCGCATGCCCGTTCATCGCGACGCCGAACTTCTCCTTGAAGCGCGCGGCGATCTCGGCGACGCCCGGCTTGTCGATATCGGTGTTCCACTCGCCGACGGTGAAGGTGAGGTCCGCGTCCGGCCCGAGATTGGAGATGTAGGCCGGGTCGATATGGCCCGCGGAGGTGCCGATGATCGGGATGTTCACGCCCAGCTCCTTCATCGTGCGGGTGATCAGCACCGCGTCGTTGATGTAGGAGACGAGGAGGACGGCGTCCGGGTTCAGCTCCTTGATCTGCGCGACCGTGGAGGTCATGTCCGGCGTGTCCTTGGGGTAGGAGATGTCGGCCAGGATCTCGAGGCCGTATTCGGCCGCCGCCTTGGTCTGGCCTTCCGCGGTCGAGGTGCCGAACAGCGTGTCCTCGTGCAGCAGCACCACCGTCTCCGCCGGATCGCCCGCCGCCTTCGACACGTCGACGAGGAAGCGGATCTGGTCGCGCGCATACCAGGAGGCGAGCGGCGAGACCTTGAAGGTGTATCGGAAGCCGCGGCCCTCTGTGATCGAGTCGGCGATGGCGACCGGGTCGATATAGGGGATGCCGAGGCGCTCGGCGATCTGCGTGGTCGGGAAGGTCACGCCCGACTGATAGGCGCCCATGATGGCGACGACGTCGCGCCGGCCGAGCTTCTCGACCTCGGACATGCCCACATTCGGGTTGCCTTGCGTGTCGCCGTCGATCATCCGCAGCTTGGCGCCGCCGAGGGCCTCGATCCCGCCATTGGCGTTGATCTCCTCGACGGCGAGCTCGTGGCCGCGGCGGTTGTTGATCCCGATGGGCGCGACCGAGCCCGAGAGCGGCAGCAGGATGCCGACGGGGACCTCTTCCTGAGCGGCGGCCGGGCCGGGGGCGGCGAGGCCCGCGGCGGCCAACGCGGCGACGGCGGCCGCGGTTTTCGCGAATCTGGCGAACATGGCGTGTCTCCCTTGGCGGCGCGCGATGGATCCGCGCGCTCGTCTTCTGATGGGCGCAGCTTCCACATGCCGCCCCTCGCGGTCAACTCCCTGGAACGGGAGTCGAGCGGGCGGAAGCTCAGCGCACGAGCCGCTCGGCCGCCGCCCGCCCGAGGCCCGTCGCCTCGTAATGCGCGATGGTCCGGTCGAGCTTGGTGAACACGTCCTCGTAGCCCATCGCCGCGCCGTCGGGGTCGACATAGACATACCCCCCGGTGACGTGGAACAGCGTCACCATCTCCTCGACCCCCTCGGGGACCACGAGCGTGTGGGTCTCCCCCGGCGGCTCGAAGGCGTAGTCGCCCGCGCGCGCCACCCAGTCGTGCTCGAGATAATGCCACTCGCCGCGCAGGGTGAAGGCGTGCACCGGCCCGGAATGGCGGTGGCGCGAGAGGATGCCGGATTTGCGCACCCGCAGCAGGTTCACGTAGAAGCCCTGGCTGACCGAGAGCATCAGCGGGCGGAAGTCCACCCCCTCGGCCTGCGGGATCCAGGGCTGGGCGTCGCCCTCGAGATCGAGCGCGCCGCCGAGCAGCAGGTCCGGCAGCATCCCCGTCGGTTGCGCGCCGCGATAGGCGACCGCGCGCATGTCCATCTCCTGGTTCATCCTCTCCTCCTCGCGTCTCTCGCCCGGCGAGGATGGCACGCCCGCGCGCCCCGGCAAACCCCGCGCGGCGACCGGATAGACGGACGCGCCGCCCCCCCGCGGGAAGGCGGACGATCTCGCCCCCGCTCTCGCGCCGCAGCCGCTTGCCGAATTCCTCCAGCGCGTCCCGGACCCGGCCGATCTCGTCGGCTGCGGCGGCGCGGGGCGATTGACCCCCCGTCGGCGGGGTGCTAGCGGCGGACTGGCGGTCCGGGGGGCACGCCCGCGGCCCCGCCGGCCAGGCAGGAGACCGTCCGATGCCCCATCACGCCCAGCCAGAGGCCAGCCATTTCGTCGACGGCGCGCCGCTCGAGGACCAGGCCGGCGCGGCCATCGACTCGCTCTTTCCGGCGACCGGGGAGCCCATCGCCCGGGTCCATGCCGCGACGCCAGAGGTGATCGACCGCGCCCTCGCCGCCGCCGTCCGCGCGCAGGGGGCCTGGGCCGCGATGACGGGGATGGAGCGGGGCCGGGTGCTCCGCCGCGCCGCCGAGATCATCCGCGCGCGCAACGACGAGCTCTCCGCCCTCGAGACGCTCGACACCGGCAAGCCGATCTCCGAGACCACCGTCGCCGACCCGACCTCCGCGGCCGACGCGCTCGAGTATTTCGGCGGCATCGCGGCCGGGCTAGCGGGCGAGCACATCCCGCTCCCGGGCGGCGATTTCGTCTATACCCGGCGCGAGCCGCTCGGCGTCTGCGTCGGGCTCGGCGCCTGGAACTACCCGATCCAGATCGCCGCGTGGAAGGGGGCGCCGGCGCTCGCCTGCGGCAACGCGATGGTCTTCAAGCCCTCCGAGACCACGCCCCTCAGCGCCCTCAAGCTCGCCGAGATCCTGGTCGAGGCGGGGCTTCCGGCGGGGCTCTACAACGTGGTGCAAGGGGCGGGCGAGGTCGGCCGCGCGCTGGTGACGGACCCGCGTGTCGCCAGGGTCTCGCTCACCGGCTCGGTGCCCACGGGCAGACAGGTCTACGCCGCCGCCGCCGAACGCATGAAGCACGCCACCATGGAGCTCGGCGGCAAGTCGCCGCTCGTGATCTTCGCCGACGCCGATCTCGAAAGCGCGGTCTCGGGCGCGATCATGGCGAATTTCTACTCCACCGGGCAGATCTGCTCGAACGGCACGCGGGTCTTCGTCGAGCGCCCGATCCGCGAGGCCTTCCTCGCCCGCCTCGCCGAGCGGATGGAGGCGGCCGTGATCGGCGACCCGCTCGACCCGGCCACCACCGTCGGCCCGATGGTCAGCGCCCGCCAGCGCGAGATCGTCGAGGGCTACATCGCCAAGGGGCTCGCCGAGGGGGCGCGCCTCGTCAAGGGCGGCAAGCGGATCGAGGGGCCGGGCTTCTTCCTCGAGCCCACGCTCTTCGCCGAGGTGAGCGACGACATGACCATCGCGCGCGAGGAGATCTTCGGCCCGGTCCTCTCGGTCCTCGATTTCGACACCGAGGACGAGGCGCTCGCGCGGGCCAACGCCACCGAGTTCGGCCTCTCCGCCGGGGTGTTCACCCGCGACCTCGCGCGCGCGCACCGGATGGCGGCGGGCTTCCAGGCCGGGTCCTGCTTCGTCAACGCCTACAACCTCACCCCCGTCGAGGCGCCCTTCGGCGGCATGAAGATGTCCGGCCTCGGGCGGGAGAACTCGCGCGCGGCGATCGAGCACTATTCCCAGCTCAAATCGGTCTATGTCGGCGCCGGCCCCTGCGAGGCGCCCTTCTGATGGAGGCGGATTACGTCATCGTCGGCGCCGGCAGCGCGGGCTGCGCCATGGCCTACCGGCTCTCGGAGGCCGGCCGCTCGGTCATCGTGATCGAGCATGGGGGGACCGACGCCGGCCCCTTCATCCAGATGCCCGCCGCGCTCTCCTACCCGATGAACATGGCGCGCTACGATTGGGGCTATGTCAGCGAGCCCGAGCCCCATCTCGGCGGGCGGCGGCTCGTCGTCCCGCGCGGCAAGGTGATCGGGGGCTCCTCCTCGATCAACGGGATGATCTATGTCCGCGGCCATGCGCGGGACTACGACCACTGGGCCGAGCAGGGGGCGGAGGGCTGGAGCTATGCCGACGTGCTGCCCTATTTCAAGCGCATGGAGTGCTGGCACGACGGCGGCCACGGGGGCGATCCGTCCTGGCGCGGCACCGACGGGCCGCTCCATGTCACCCGGGGCCCGCGCACCAACCCGCTGACGCGCGCCTTCGTCGAGGCCGGCCGGCAGGCGGGCTACCCCGTCACCGGGGACTACAACGGCGCGCAGCAGGAGGGCTTCGGCCCCTTCGACGCCACCATCTGGAAGGGCCGGCGCTGGTCCGCCGCGAGCGCCTATCTGAAGCCCGCGCTCAAGCGGGAGGGGTGCAGCCTCGTCCGCGCCCTCGCCCGGCGCGTCGCGATCGAAGAGGGCCGCGCGGTCGGCGTCGAGGTCGCGCGGGGCGGGCGGGTCGAGACGATTCGGGCCCGCGCCGAGGTGATCCTCGCCGCCTCCTCGATCAACTCGCCGAAGCTCCTGATGCTCTCGGGCATCGGCCCCGCCGCCCATCTCGCCGAGCACGGGATCGAGGTGGTGGCCGACCGCCCTGGCGTGGGGCGGAACCTGCAGGACCATCTCGAGCTCTACATCCAGCAGGCCGCGACCCAGCCGGTCAGCCTCGCGAAATACTGGAACCTCCTCGGCAAGGCGCTGATCGGCGCGCAGTGGCTCTTCACCAAGACCGGGATCGGCGCCTCCAACCAGTTCGAGAGCGCGGCCTTCGTCCGCTCGAAGGCGGGCGTCGAATACCCGGACATCCAATACCATTTCCTCCCCATCGCGATCCGCTACGACGGGCAGACGGCGGCCGAGGGGCACGGCTTCCAGGCCCATGTGGGCCCGATGCGCTCGCCCTCCCGCGGGCGCGTGGCGCTCACCTCGGCGGACCCGGAGGCGCCCCCCTCGATCCTCTTCAACTACATGTCCCACCCGGAGGATTGGGAGGATTTCCGCACCTGCATCCGCCTCACCCGCGAGATCTTCGCGCAGGAGGCCTTCGCCCCCTATCGCGGCCACGAGATCCAGCCCGGCGAGGCCGCGCAGTCCGACGACGCGCTCGACGCCTTCATCCGCGACAATGTGGAGAGCGCCTATCACCCCTGCGGCACCGCCCGGATGGGGCGGGCGGAGGATCCGGGCGCGGTGGTCGACCCCGAATGCCGGGTGATCGGCGTCGAGCGTCTGCGCCTCGCCGACAGCTCGATCTTCCCGCGCATCCCCAACGGCAATCTCAACGCCCCCTCGATCATGACCGGCGAGAAGGCCGCCGACCACATCCTCGGCCGCGCGCCGCTCCCCCCCTCGAACGCCGAGCCCTGGATCAATCCGGCCTGGCGCGACTCCCAGCGCTGAGCCCGGCCGTCTCCGCATAGCCCGGCAACCGCCTCGCCCACCGCGATTTTTTCGCCTGTCGGGATGGAATGGCGATTCGCGCGCCCTGAAGGCTGGCTTTGCCGGCATTAAGCAAATTTAATGAACTGGGATTTGGGCAAGCATCGGCACGGCTTGCGCCGTCGCCGCACGGATGCCGAGCGGCGATGTCGGTTTTCGCTGTTGCCACGTCGATTCTAGCCGTTAATTTCTGCGCTGCACCGAGGCGACGAACTGTCTCAGCGGTGCCTGCCGGGAAGTATCCTCGCCGCCATCGCGGCCCCGGCGTTCGAGCGATGCGTGGCCGCCGCCGGTCACGGCGCCAGGGGACGGAACGCCCCCGCCGGCCCGCCTCGCGATCGAGCCCCGTGCCGGGCACGGGCAAACAGCGTATCGAACGGCCGCCACGGGGCTCGGAGCCCGGCAGTGCGGCGCGCCCAAGGCAGCCGCCCGGGACCGGTCCGTCGACCGGCCCGGGCCCTAGCAGCGGAGGACAGAGTGAGAGACGCAGCCGCCAGACAGCAGAATGCCGAGCTCGACCTCGCCGAACAGAGCTATGGGGAAAACCCCCTCGAGGACCGCGACACCGACCTCTATCGCGGCGAATACGTGATGTCCTTCGTCGAGAAGTGGGACGAACTGATCAACTGGACGGCGCGGGCCGAGAGCGAGGGGCAGTTCTTCATCGACGTGCTGCGCGCCCGCGGCAAGGAGACCGTGCTCGACGTCGCCTGCGGCACCGGGTTCCATTCGGTGCGCCTGACGGAGGCGGGCTTCAACGTGACCTCCGCCGACGGCTCCGCCGCGATGATCGCCAAGGCGTTCGAGAACGCCCAGTCCCGCGGGCTGATCCTCAAGACCGTGCAGGCGGATTGGCGCTGGCTCAACCGCGACATCCAGGGCAAATACGACGCGATCATCTGCCTCGGCAACTCCTTCACCCATCTCCACACCGAACAGGACCGCCGCCGCGCGCTCGCCGAATTCTACGCCGCGCTCAAGCATGACGGCATCCTGATCCTCGACCAGCGCAATTACGACGCGATGCTTGACGAGGGCTTCAAGACCAAACACAAATACTACTACTGCGGCGATCAGGTGACGGCCGAGCCCGCCCATATCGACGACGGCCTCTGCCGCATGCAATACACCTTCCCGGACGGCGCCCAATACACGCTGAACCTCTGCCCGATCCGGAAAAACTATGTGCGCCGGCTGCTGTCCGAGGCGGGCTTCGCCCGGGTCCGCACCTATGGCGACTTCCAGGAGACCTATGCCGAGGACGACCCGGACTTCTTCATCCATGTGGCGGAGAAGTCGACGCTCCATGTCGTGCGCTGGGGCGGGGGCGTGCGCGCCGAGGGCGAGACCGACATCCGCGACGTCACCGAGGACTATTACGACAGCGACGACGCGGACACCTTCTACTCCACCGTCTGGGGCGGGGAGGATCTGCATATCGGCCTCTACGAAGGCACCCGCGACATTCGCGAGGCCTCGACGCTCACCGTCGACCGCATGGCCGCGAAGCTCCCCGCGCTCGGGCCCGAGACCCGCGTGCTCGACATCGGCGCGGGCTATGGCGGCTCGATGCGCCGGATCGTGGCCCGCACGGGCTGCACCGCCACCTGCCTCAACATCTCCGAGACGCAGAACGACACCAACCGGGCGAAGAACCGCAAGGCCAAGCTCGCGGAGAAGATCGGCGTCGTCCACGGCGTCTTCGAGGCGATCCCCGAGGCGGCGGCGAGCTACGACGTGGTCTGGAGCCAGGACGCCATCCTGCATTCCGACCAGCGCGACAAGGTGCTCGGCGAGGTGTTCCGGGTGCTGAAGCCCGGCGGCCATTTCGTCTTCACCGATCCCTGCCAGGCCGACGACGTGCCCGAGGGCGTGCTCCAGCCCGTCTACGACCGGCTGCAGCTCTCCTCGCTCGGCTCCTTCCGCTTCTACAAAGAGGCCGCCGAGGCCCAAGGCTTCGAGGTGGTGGAGCAGGAGGCGCTGACCGGGCACCTGCGCACCCATTACGACCGCGTCCGCCACGAGCTCGTGGAAAACTACGACAAGCTGCGCGAGAGCGGGGCGTCGGCGGAGTATCTCGACCGGATGGTGGTCGGGCTCGAGAACTGGGTGAAGGCCGCCGATGCCGGCCATCTCGCCTGGGGCATCCAGCTCTTCCGCAAGCCTGCCTGAGCCCTGCGGCGCGGGAGCCCTCCCGCGCCGCCCCCGACCCAACCGACAGGAGCGAGCGATGAAAGAGACAGGGGCCGAGCCCATGCCCGAGATTACGGTGTCCTTCGAGCTCTTCCCGCCGAAGGGAGAGGGCGCGACGCCCGCGCTCGACCGCGCCGTCGACCGGCTGGCCGCCCTCGGGCCGGACTACTTCTCCGTCACCTACGGCGCCGGCGGCTCGACGCGCGAGCGCACCCGCGGGGTGGTGGAGCGGGTGATGCGCCGCACGGGCCTCCCCGTCGCGCATCACCTGACCTGCGTGGAGGCGAGCCGGGCGGAGGTCGACGCGCTCGCCCGCGATCTCTGGGAGGCCGGCATCCGCAAGGTCGTCGCGCTCCGGGGCGATCCGCAGGGCGGGGCGCCCTACCGCCCGCCGGAGGACGGCTACCCCTTCGCCGCCGAGCTCGTGGAGGGGTTGATGAAGGTCGCCGAGTTCGACGTCTCGGTCGCCGCCTATCCGGAGGTGCATCCGGAGGCCGCGAGCGCCGAGGCCGATCTCGACAATCTCAAGCGCAAGCTCGATGCGGGCGCGCGCACGGCGATCACGCAATACGTCTTCGACACCGACGCGATCCTGCGCTTCGTGGACCGGGCGCGGGCGGCGGGGATCGACGCGCCGATCGTCCCCGGCATCATGCCGGTCTCCAACTTCGCGGGGATCAAGCGTTTCTCCGAGCGCTGCGGGGCGACGATCCCGCCCTGGCTCGAGGAGATGTTCGACGGGCTCGACGAGCGCCCGGAGACCCGCGCGATGGTCGCCGCCGCGATCGCGACGGAGCAGTGCCGCCGCCTCGCCGAGGCGGGGCTCACCGAGTTCCATTTCTACACGCTCAACAAGGCCGAGCTGACGGCGGCGGTCTGCCGCGCGCTCGGGGTGAGCGAACGGCTGCCGGCGCGCTCGGCGGCCTGAGGGAGAGAGCATGACGACGACCACACCCGCCGAGGCGGCCGCCGAGCGCATCCTGGTGCTCGACGGCGCCATGGGCACGATGATCCAGGCCGAAAAGCCCGACGAGGCCACCTATCGGGGAGAGCGCTTCGCCGATCACTCCCACGATCTCGGCGGCAACAACGAGATCCTCAGCCTCACCCAGCCGGACATGATCCGGCGGATCCACTCGGCGTTCCTCGAGGCGGGGGCGGACATCGTCTGCACCAACACCTTCTCGGCGACCCGGATCAGCCAGGCCGACTACGCCACCGAAGACCTCGTCGCCGAACTCAACCGCGAGTCCGCCCGGCTCGCGCGGGAGGCGGCGGAGGCGGCCGCGACGCCGGAGCGCCCGCGCTGGGTCGCCGGCGCCATCGGGCCGACCAACCGCACCGCCTCGATCAGCCCCGACGTCAACGACCCGGGCCACCGCAACATCACCTTCGACGAGCTCGCCGAGGCCTATGGCGAGGCGGCGCGGGCCTTGATCGAGGGCGGCGTCGATCTCCTCCTCGTCGAGACGATCTTCGACACGTTGAACGCCAAGGCCGCGCTCTACGCCATCGAGGGGCTGCGCGCGGAGGGGCTCGCGGTCCCGCCCCTGATGATCTCGGGCACGATCACCGACCGCTCGGGCCGCACGCTGACGGGGCAGACGCCGGAGGCCTTCTGGGTCAGCCTGTCCCATGCGCGGCCCTTCTCGGTCGGGCTCAACTGCGCCCTCGGCGCGGCGGAGATGCGCCCACATGTCAAGGCGCTCGCCGGCATCGCGGACTGCCAGCTGAGCGCCTATCCGAACGCCGGGCTGCCGAACGAGATGGGCGGCTATGACGAGACGCCCGAGGAGACCGCCTCCCATCTCTCCGACTGGGCCGATCAGGGCCTCGTCAACATCGTCGGCGGCTGCTGCGGCACCACGCCCGAGCATATCCGCGCGATCGCCGAGGCGGTGGCGGGCAAGCCCCCGCGCAAGCTGCCGGAACGCCCCGCCCGGCTCCGGCTCTCGGGGCTCGAGATGTTCGAGAAGGCGGACGACAGGGAGGCCGCGGCATGAGCACGGGAAGCTTCATCAATATCGGCGAGCGCACCAACGTCACCGGATCGGCCAAGTTCAAGAAGCTGATCATGGCGGAGGACTATCCCGCGGCGGTCGAGGTCGCCCGCGATCAGGTGGAGAACGGCGCGCAGATCATCGACGTCAACATGGACGAGGGCCTGCTCGACAGCGAGCACGCCATGCGCACCTTCCTCAACCTCATCGCCGCCGAGCCCGACATCTCCCGCGTCCCGGTGATGATCGACAGCTCCAAGTTCGAGGTGATCGAGGCCGGGCTCAAATGCGTCCAGGGCAAGCCGGTGGTCAATTCGATCTCGCTCAAGGAGGGCGAGGCGGCGTTCCTCGAGCAGGCCCGCACGATCCGGCGCTTCGGCGCCGCGGTGGTGGTGATGGCCTTCGACGAGGCGGGCCAGGCCGAGACGGCCGAGCACAAGTTCGCCATCTCAGAGCGGGCCTATCGCCTGCTCGTGGAGAAGGCGGGCTTCGACCCCTGGGAGATCATCTTCGACCCCAACATCTTCGCGGTGGCCACCGGCATCGAGGAGCACAACGACTATGCGGTGGCCTTCTTCGAGGCGACGCGGATGATCAAGGAGAAGCTCCCCCATGCGAGCGTCTCCGGCGGGCTGTCCAACGTCTCCTTCTCGTTCCGGGGCAACAATCCGGTGCGCGAGGCGATGCACTCGGCCTTCCTCTATCACGCGATCCGCGCCGGGCTCGACATGGCGATCCTGAATGCGGGGCAGATCACCGTCTACGACGACATCCCCGAGGAGCTGCGCGAGCATGTCGAGGACGTGCTCCTCAATCGCCGCGACGACGCCACCGACCGGCTGCTCGCGATCG
>CAZNTX010000003.1:0-110029 GCA_964576075.1 uncultured Limibaculum sp.
GTTCACATGCGGCTTCGTCCGCTCGAACTTCGCCTTCGCCATCTTTCACTCCTCGCGCTCTTCCGGGCGGCCCTGGCGGCGCAGGTCCCGTGCGCGGCCCGATTAGTGGGTTCGGACGGCCCGCGCAAGAGCCAAACGCGCCGATCAGCCGCGGGGGCGGGCGCCGATGCCCGCGAGGCGCAGCAGGCAGCGTTCGGCGAGGGCGGCCTCGGGCTTTGCGCCGGGGCTTCTCAGGCGGCGCTCGGTCTCGGCGAGGTGGCGCAGCGCCGGCTCGAGGCGGGCGAGCGGCCAGCGCCGGGCCTGGGCGAGGAGGGCGTCGCGCTTCGGCCCTTTGAGCCCGCCGATGGCGGCGGCGGGGCCCTCGGGATGCGCGGCGAGGCGGAACAGCTGGCGGAAATGGCGCGAGACGGCGGAGACCGCGCTGTCGGGGCGGGTGCCGGAGGCCGTGAGCCGCGCGAGGAGGGGGCCGATGCGCGCGGTGTCGGCCTCGGCCACGGCGGCGACGAGGGCATCGACGTCGCCGGCGGCCTGCGGGGCCAGGGCGGCGACGTCCGCGCCCGTGAGCGCCTCCGCCTCGCCGGCATAGAGCGCGAGGGCCTCGAGGAATCGCTCGAAGCTGCCGGGATCGAGGGCGGCGGCGCGCTCGGCGAGGCGGCGGGCGGCCTCGGGCTCGATCCGGCGCGGGCCGCCGGCGCGGGCGAGGCGCTCGGCGATCTCGGCCGCCCCCGGGGGATCGGGATAGAGGCCGAGGGCGGCGAGCCGGCGGTCCCCCTCGAAGAGCTTGCGCAAGGCGGAGCGAGGGGTGAGGCCGGTGGCGGTCACGACGAGGAAGGCGTCCTCGGGGCCGAGACCCGGCAGCAGCGGCCTCAGGAGCTCGGCGAGGGCGTCCTTGGCGCCCTCGATCAGGAGGGCCTGGCGGTCGACGAAGAAGCCGCGGGCCTTCAGCGCCTCGTCGAGCGCGGCGGGATCGCGGCGGACGGCCTCCGGCTCTAGGCGGACGAGGCGCATCGGGTCGGAACCGACGAGGGCCGCCACGAGCTCGCGCCGGCGCAGCGAGAGGAGGCCCGGGTCAGGGCCGTGGAGGAGCGCGCCGGCGAGGCCCGTCTCGGGCGCCCGGCAGAAGGCGGCCGCGCGCGCGCCGGCGAGCTTCATCCGCCGGCCCGGCCCTCGGTCAGCGCGGGGGCGACCGCGAGGATCTCGCGGGCGATTCGCTCGGCGAGGTCTTCGGCGAGGCGGCGCTCGACGGTGCGGGCGGCGACCCGGCTCGCATAGAGCGAGGTGGTGGCGTTGTAGCCCGAGCGCGCGACCTGGCGGCGGGAGAGGAGCGGCGCGCCCCCTGCGACCGGGATCAGCCGCCACTCGGCGGTGGCGGTGACCTGGCGTCGGGTCACGCTGTTGTCCTGGGTGATGGCGAGGCCCTGGTCGCGGGTGCTGAGCGCGACCTCGAGACGCAGATCGGGGCGGTCGGGCCGGCCGAGGCGCGCCTCGAGCCGGCGGGAGAGATGATAGCCGATGCGCCCGTCGACCGCGGGCAGCGCGATGCGCCCGCGGAGGCTGTCCGCGCCGGTGCCCTCGGCGAGCATCGGGCGGAAGCAGCCGGCGAGCGCCAGCGGCAGCCCGGCGAGGAGGGCGCGCCTAGACCACGACATTGACGATCCGCCCCGGCACGACGATGACCTTCTTCGGCGGGCGCCCCTCGAGGAAGCGGGCGACATTGGGCTCGGCCAGCGCCTGGGCCTCGACCGCCTCGCGGGGCGCGTCGGCGGCGACCGCCACCTCGCCGCGCTTCTTGCCGTTGACCTGGATCGGCAGGGTGATCGTGTCGTCCCGGGCGAGCGCGGGGTCGGCCTCGGGCCAGGGGGTGTCGACGAGCCAGGCGGTGTGCCCGAGGCTCTCCCATAGCTCCTCCGCGAAATGGGGGACCATCGGGTTCATCAGCCGCGCCATGGTCTCGAAGGCCTCGCGGCGGGCGAAATCGAGCCCCGGGGCGTCGCCGGCGGCCTTCTGGATCGCGTTGGCGAATTCGTAGAGGCGGGCGACGGCCTTGTTGAAGGCGAAGCCCTCGATATCCGCGGTGACGCCGGCGACGGTCTTGTGCGTGGCCTTGCGCAGCGCCAGGGCCTCTTCGCCGCTCTCGCGGCTCATCGGCGCGCCGGGCTCGGAGAGGCGCGCCTCCGCGCGCAGCCGCCAGATGCGCTGGAGAAAGCGCCAGGCGCCCTCGACGCCCGAGGCGGTCCATTCCACGTCGCGCTCCGGCGGGCTGTCGGACATGACGAACCAGCGCGCGGTGTCGGCGCCGTATTGCTCGATGATGTCCTCGGGCGCGATGACGTTCTTCTTGGATTTCGACATCTTGATCGGCGGGCCGATCTCGACCGGGCGGCCGTCGGCGATCAGGCGCGCGCCCTCCTCGGTGCGCGCGACCTCCTCGGGGGCGTGCCAGACCACGCGGCCGTCGCCCGCGGGGTGGGGCGTCGCGTAGGTCTCGTGGGTCAGCATGCCCTGGGTGAACAGCGCCTCGAAGGGCTCGGCGCAGCGCTCCGGCAGATGGCCGGTGCGGATCATCGCGCGGGCGAAGAAGCGGGAATAGAGGAGGTGCAGGATCGCGTGCTCCACCCCGCCGATATACTGGTCGACATTCATCCAGTAGGCCGCGTCCTCGAGATCGGTGGGGGTCTCGGCGCGGGGCGCGGTGAAGCGGGCGAAATACCAGGAGCTGTCGACGAAGGTGTCCATGGTGTCGGTCTCCCGCCGGGCGGGGGCGCCGCAGGCGGGGCAGGGCGTGTCCTTCCAGCGCGGATGGTGCTCGAGCGGGTTGCCGGGCGTGTCGAAGCTCACATCCTCGGGCAGGCGGACGGGGAGCTGGTCCTTCGGCACGGGCACGGCGCCGCAGCTCTCGCAATGGACGATGGGGATCGGGCAGCCCCAATAGCGCTGGCGGCTGATGCCCCAGTCGCGCAGGCGGTATTTGGTGACGCCCCGGCCGATGCAGCGGGCCTCGGCCCAGGCGATCGTCGCGTCGATCGCGTCCTCGCCCGTCATCACCTCCGCCCCGCCATGGGGGACCGGGGCGACCCAGCGCACCGGCTCGGTCTTTGGCGGCACGAATGCGGTGTCGCCCACGGGCCGCCCGCCCTCGGCGGCGACGAAGGTGTCGATCACCGGCAGGCCGTATTTCCGCGCGAAATCGAGGTCGCGCTGGTCGTGCGCCGGGCAGCCGAAGATGGCGCCGGTGCCGTAGTCCATCAGGATGAAGTTGGCGACGTAGACCGGCAGCTCCCAGGACGGGTCGACCGGGTGGACGACGCGGACGCCGGTGTCGAAGCCGAGCTTCTCGGCGGTCTCGAGCTCCTCCTCGGAGGTGCCCATGCGCCGGCACTCGGCGCAAAAGGCGGAGAGGGCGGGATTGCCGGGCTCGAGCGCGCGGGCGAGCGGATGGTCCGCCGCGATGGCGGCGAAGCTCGCGCCCATCAGCGTGTCGGGGCGCGTGGTATAGACCTCGAGCGCCTCGAAGCCCTCCGGCGCGCCCTTGGTCTCGAAGGCGAATTGCAGGCCGCGGGACTTCCCGATCCAGTTGCGCTGCATGGTGCGCACCTTCTCGGGCCACTTCTCCAGACCGTCGATCGCGGCGAGCAGCTCCTCGGCCATGTCGGAGATGCGGAAGAACCACTGCACCAGCTCGCGCCGCTCCACCGGCGCGCCGGAGCGCCAGCCGCGCCCGTCGATCACCTGCTCGTTGGCGAGCACGGTGTTGTCCACCGGATCCCAGTTCACCACCGAGGACTTGCGGGTGACGAGGCCGGCCGCCAGCATGTCGAGGAAGAGCGCCTGCTGCTGGCCGTAATACTCCGGGTCGCAGGTGGCGAACTCGCGGGACCAGTCGATCGAGAGGCCGAGCGGCTGCATCTGCTCGCGCATCACCCGGATGTTCTCGTAGGTCCAGTCGCCGGGGTGGACGCCCTTCTCCATCGCCGCGTTCTCGGCGGGCATGCCGAAGGCGTCGAACCCCATGGGGTGGAGCACGTTGAAGCCGCGGGCGCGCTTGTAGCGGGCCACCACGTCGCCCATCACGTAGTTGCGGGTGTGGCCCACATGGATGCGGCCCGAGGGGTAGGGGAACATCTCGAGGACGTAGTATTTCGGCCGCGCCGGATCGCGCGCGACCTCGAAGGCCCGCGCGCCGTCCCAGCGCCCCTGCCATTTCGGTTCGACCTCGCGGGCGTTGTAGCGCGTCATCCTCGTCCCTCGCCTGGCGGGCCGCGATCCGGCCCCGAGACTCCATACGGAGGCCCCCTGCCGAATTCAATCCGCCCCGCGGGGGCCTCCGCCGCGCCGGGCGGTCAGCTCGCCTGCTCGGCCTCGATCTCGGCGATTCGGATCTGGCGGGAGCGGGTCAGGATCGCGTCCTCGAGCCGGCGCACCGTGTCGGCGCTGACCGGGGTCGGCACCCAGACCGCGTCCTGATTGCGCTGCTCTCGGAAGACCGCGACGCGCAGCGCGGAGGCCTGGAGCTTGGGGCTCGTGATGTAGGCGGCGACCTTGAAGCGCTCGTTCGGGTTCTCCGGCGTCGTCGCCCAGTCGGTCGCGATGACGCCGGTGTAGGGATCGGCCGATTCGAGGGGCAGGAAGTCGAGCGTCTCGAGCGAGCCCTGCCAGAGATAGCGGTTGACCGGCAGGCTCCCGCCATCGGCCTCGTCCTCGCCGAAGAGGGTGTCCTGCAAGCCGCCGAGGCTGAGCCCGCTCTCGCCGAACACCGTGTCGTCCGGCAAAGTGGCGGCGTTCTGCCCGACCCGCGGGGCGGGTGTCTGATAGGACTCGTCGGCCGCATAATTGCCGGAGCAGGCGGCCAGGAGCAGGGCGGCAGAGGCCGCCGCGAGACCGCGGAGGCCGCCCTCGAGGGCGCGTGGGATCATCGTCGCAGTCCTTCGAAACCGGCGGGCGCGCCGCACGCGCCCCGATCTGGACCCCATAGCACAGGCCGGACGCACATTCCTAGCGGGCCGGGTTTCGCGGGGCCGGCGGGGGGCGTCCCGAAATCGGACCGGCGCTGTTGCGAAAATGCACCGAGCCTCTGTCGCGGCTAACGAAATCTCTCCACAGCGTTGACGGGGGCGGGCCCACGGGTATGAACGAGTGTGGCGAGGCCGAGGATGCCTTGCGGGGGGAGCGCGCACCGGCAAGAGAGGCGCCGAACCCGAGGAACGAAACACACGTGTGGCAATGAAGAGGGACACGATGAAGAAAGTTCTCCTGGGCACCAGCGCCCTCGCGCTCGTCGGTGCTTACGCGGCTCCCGCGAACGCGGCTGAGTTCGACGTCCGGGTCGGCGGCTATTTCGAGGCCTACGCTGCCTACGCGACCTCCAGCGTGGAAAACGTCGCTGGCGAGGACCATGACGGCGTCGACGCCAAGCAGGACGTCGAGATCGCGTTCAAGCCCTCGATCACGCTCGACAACGGCATCAAGATCGGCGCCGACGTTCAGCTCGAGGGCAACACATCCGGCGACACGATCGACGAGTCTTTCCTGTTCGTCCGCGGCTCCTTCGGCGAGGTTCTCATCGGCTCCGAGAACTCGGCCGGCTACAAGATGACCTATGCGGCCCCCGACGTGACCTTCATCAACGTCAACTCGGGCTCGATGACCGCCTTCGTGCCGTTCTCCGGCACCGCCGGCGCGAACTCCCTCGGCGGCCCGGTCAATGTCGGCGACGACGTGTTCCGCGGCACCCTCGGCTCGACCTTCATCGAGAACGACCGCAACAACGACGCGCAGCGCTTCACCTACTTCTCGCCGCGCTTCGCGGGCTTCCAGGTCGGCGTCTCCTACGCCCGTGACGGCCAGGAGGACAGCAACGCCCAGCTCGACCTGAACGGCGTCGCGCTGCAGAACATCGTCGACTTCGGTGCGAACTTCGTCCAGTCCTTCGGCCCGGTCGACATCGCCGTGTCCGGCCGTTACGGCATCGCCTTCGGCGACGCGGCGGACGATCCGGAAATCTACGCCTTCGGCGCGAATGTCGGCTTCTTCGGCGTGACGCTCGGCGGCTCCTTCGCCGAGCAGAACAACGCTGGCACCGAGGACGGCACCATCTTCGACGTCGGCGTCTCCTACGAGACCGGCCCCTGGGGCGTGTCCTTCACCTATATCTCGGGTGAGAACGTCGACGACGAGTCGACCTTCAACGGCGCCGCCTTCGGCAACGACGAGACGCTCAACCAGTATCTCCTCGGCGTGAACTACAAGCTCGCCAAGGGCGTCAGCCTCGGTGCCTTCGGTGCCTATATCGACTTCGAGGAAGAGACCGGCGACGCCGGCGGCCGCGGCGACGACGTCGACGGCTTCGTGATCGGCACCGGCATCAAGATCTCCTTCTGATCCGCCGGGATCCGAAGATCATGGCCGGGGGGAGCGCGTCTCCCCCCGGCCTCTCTTTTGCGCCCACCGCCGCGCCCGGCCCGGACGCCGGCTTGACGCACCGGGCGGTCCTGTGCTCCTGCAGCGCCACGAGGATCTGATCGCGGAGCCGAAGGCCGTGTTCGCCATGCTCTCGGACGTCATCGCCATCGCGGCCGCCCCCGCGCGCCCCACCGCCCGGAGGCGCCTGCCATGACCGCCGCCACCCTCAAGAACCTCGTCTGGCTCGCCTCCTACCCCAAGTCCGGCAACACCTGGACGCGCATCTTCCTCGCCAACTACCTGCTCGGGCGCGAGCAGCCGATCCCGATCAACCAGGTCCACCGCCTCGGCATGGGCGACGCCATCGCCAAGGCCTATGCCATGGTCGCCGGCCGCCCCATCGACACCGCAGACCACGCCGGCATGCTCGCCTTGCGCCCCAAGGTCCTGCGCGGCATCGCCGGCAACGGGGCGGACGTGAATTTCGTTAAGACCCACAACATCCGCGACATCGCCTTCGGCACCGAGCTGATCCCGCCGCCCTTCACCCGCTCCGCCGTCTACATCCTGCGGGACCCGCGCGACCTCGTGCTCTCCTACGCCCGCCACTACGACATGACGCCCGAGCGCGCCGTCGAGGCCATCGGGCGGGACGACAACGCCACCGTCGGGGACAAGACGAGCGTGCCGCAATATCTCGGCAACTGGTCGCGCCATGTCCGCTCCTGGACAGAGCGCGTCCCCTTCCCCGTGCTCACGCTGCGCTACGAGGACCTCCAGGCCGATCCTACGGCCAATTTCGCCAAGCTCCTCGTCCATCTCGGCTTCCAGCCGGATCCCGAGCGCCTCGCCCGCGCCGTGCGCTTCTCCGCCTTCGAGGAGGTCTCCCGCCAGGAAGCGACCCACGGCTTCATCGAGAAGTCGCCGACCGCGGAGCGCTTCTTCTCCAAGGGCACCGCCGGGCAGTGGGAGAGCGATCTCGCCCCCGAGCTCGCCGCCCGGATCGAGGCCGAACACGGGGCGGTCATGCGCGCGCACGGATATCTCTGATGCAGTCACTCCAACGGATCATCTGGCTCGCCTCCTTCCCGAAATCGGGCAACACCTGGACGCGGAGCTTCCTCGCCCAGGCGCTGATGCCCCCCGGGGAGGCGCCGGACATCAACAATCTCAGGAAGTTCACCACCTCCGACATCCGGCAGGACTTCTTCGACAAGGCCGCCGGGCGCCCCTACCGCGCCCCGGATTTCGACGACTGGCTGAAGACGCGGGTCAAGGCCGTCCGCCTGATCGCCGCCTCGAAGCCCGGGCACCATTTCGTCAAGACGCATTGCCAGATCCTGCGCATCGGCCAGATCGACGTGATCGAGCCCGCCGTGACCGCCGCGGCGGTCTATATCCTGCGCAACCCCTTCGACGTCGCCCCCTCCTATGCCCGGCATATGGGCGTCGGCATCGACGAGGCGATCGGGATGATGGAGAACCCGAAGATGCTCAACGCCTCGGAGACGCAGATCTTCGAGGTCGTCGGCCGCTGGGACGATCATGTGGCCAGCTGGACCGAAGCGCCCGGGCTCCCCCGCCACGTCATGCGCTACGAGGACATGACCGCCGATCCCGAGCGCGCCTTCCGCGGACTGCTCAAGTTCCTCCAGGCCCCGGTGCCGGACGGGCGGCTGCGCAAGGCCCTCCGCGCCACCTCCTTCGAGAAGATGAAGCGCCAGGAGGAGGAGAAGGGCTTCGTCGAGCGCCCGCCCAAGATGCAGACCCCGTTCTTCACCAAGGGCAAGGCGGGCGCCTGGCGGGAGGATCTGACCCCGGCGCAGGTGGCGCGCATCCGGGAGGCGTTCCTGCCCGCGATCGAGCGCTGGTATCCGGAGATGCTCGAGGAGACCGCCGAGATCGCCGGGAGGGCGGGGGCGTGACCGGGCTCGCCGAGGTCCGTGCGCGCATCGCCGATGCGGCGGCGGAGGCGGGGCGCAACCCCGAGGAGATCGCCCTCGTCGCCGTCTCCAAGGTGCAGCCGCTCGAGCGGATCGAGGCGGTGCTCGAGGCCGGCCACCGGGTCTTCGGCGAGAACCGGGTGCAGGAGGCGGCGGGCAAATGGCCCGAGTTCCGCGCGCGCTTCCCCGGGATCGAGCTCCACCTCGTCGGGCCGTTGCAGACCAACAAGGTGCGCCAGGCGGTCGAGCTCTTCGACGTGATCGAGACGGTGGACCGGCCGAAGCTCGCGAAAAAGCTCGCCGAGGTGTTCGAGGAGACCGGGAGGCGGCTCCCCTGCTACATCCAGGTCAACACCGGAGAGGAGCCGCAGAAGGCCGGCGTGATGCCCGCGGAGGCGGACGCCTTCGTGGCGGAGTGCCGCGAGCTCGGCCTGCCGGTCGCGGGCCTCATGTGCATCCCGCCGGTGGAGGAGGAGCCGGCGCTGCATTTCGCGCTCCTCGCCAAGATCGCGGCGCGCAACGGGCTCGCCGGGCTCTCCATGGGCATGAGCGGGGATTTCGAGCGGGCCATCGCACTCGGGGCGACGGTGGTGCGCGTCGGCTCCGCGCTCTTCGGGGAGCGGGTCAGGGGCTGAGGGCGCGCGGGGCGGGGACCACCTCCGCCACGATCCCCCGGGCCGCGAGCGCCGCGGCCACCGCCACCGCCTCCGGGGCGAGGACGACGAGGGCCGGCGCCTCGGCCCCCGCGGCGGCCTCTGCGAGGGCTTCCGCGCTGGCGTCGGGGACCGCGAGGCGCTCCGCATCGCGCCGGGCGAGGTCGAGAACCGCCGCGCCGAGGCCCGCGGGGTGCACCACCGCATCGGCCGATTGCAGGCGCTGCACGGCGCGCAGCGTGACCATATCGGCGGGCCCCGGCCCCGGATCGAGCACGGCGACGGAGCGCGCCGCCGCCTCCGGCGCGCCGCCCGCAGCGAGCGCAGCGTCGATCTCGGCCATGGCGCCCGCTTCGTCGCCGCGGAGGAAGCGCCGGCGCGGCCCCTCCACCGCCCATTCCCAGAAGCCCCGGCGCCGCGGGCGGGCGACCGCCTGCGCGATCCGCGGGCGCAGCGCCCCCATGGCGGCGACGAAGCGGCCGAGCCCCGGCTCGAGCATCCCCTCGAGCGCCGTCTTGACCCGGCGGGCGAGGACCGGCGCGGCCCCCTCGGTGCCGATCGCCACCACGAGGGGATCGCGGTCCACGAGCGCGGGGAAGGTCGCCTCGCACATCTCAGGCCGGTCGACCACGTTGACCAGCGCCCCCGCCCCCCGGGCGAGATCGGCGATGCAGGCATCCGCGCCGACGCAGCCCGTGGCGACGAGCGCCATCCGCGCGCCCCGGAGCGCGGGCTCGGAGAGGACGGCGGGCGCATGCTCGGCCCGGCCCTCGGCGACCATGGCGGCGAGTTCGGGCTCGAGGTCCGGCGCCATCAGGGTGATCCGCGCCTCGGTGCGCGCGAGGAGCCGCGCCTTCTGCGCCGCCGCCTCGCCGCCCCCTGCGATGACCACCCGCCGCCCGCCATCGAGCCGCACGAACATGGGAAAGCTCTTCATGGCCCCTCTCTCGCGCCCGGACCGCGGCCCCACAAGCGAAAAAAACGCCCCGGAGCGCACTGGCCCGGGGCGAAGCGGGAGGCCGCCGCCGCGACGGCCTCCGGGGGACTGGTTGGCTGGGCTCAGACGAACTGCGAGCCCTTGCCGAACTCGGGATAGGCCTCCATGCCGATCTCGGTGCTGTCGAGGCCGGCCATCTCCTCCTCCTCGGTGACGCGGATGCCGATGGTGATCGCGAGGAACACCCAGAGCACCAGCGAGACCACGAAGACCGCGGCGCCGACGATGAGGATCGACATGAGCTGGCCCATGATCGTCGCGTCGCCATTGGTGATGCAGACCGCCATGGTGCCCCAGATGCCGGCGAAGAGGTGGACCGGGATGGCGCCGACCACGTCGTCGATCTTCAGGCGGTCGAGCATCGGCACGGTGAAGACCACGATCACGCCGCCGACCGCGCCGATCAGCGTCGCCATGCCGAGGGTCGGCGTCAGCGGCTCCGCGGTGATCGAGACGAGACCCGCCAGCGCGCCGTTGAGGCACATGGTGAGGTCGACCTTGCCGTAGAGGAGCTGGGTCAGCAGGAGCGCCGCCACGACGCCGCCGGCCGCCGCCGCGTTGGTGTTGGCGAAGATGCGCGAGACGTCGGCCACGTCGCCGACCGAGCCCATGGCGAGCTGCGAGCCGCCGTTGAAGCCGAACCAGCCGAGCCAGAGGATGAAGGCGCCGAGGGTCGCGAGCGGCAGGTTGGAGCCAGGCATCACGGTCATCTTGCCGTCGGCGGAGTATTTGCCGAGCCGCGGCCCGAGCACGATGGCGCCCGCGAGCGCCGCCCAACCGCCGACCGAGTGCACGACCGTCGAACCGGCGAAGTCGAGGAAGCCGTATTGCGTGTCGAGGAAGCCGCCGCCCCACTTCCAGGAGGCCTGGATCGGGTAGATCACGGCGGTCAGCGCGAAGGTGAAGAGCAGGAAGGGCCAGAGGCGGATGCGCTCGGCCAGCGCGCCGGAGACGATCGACGCGGTCGCCGCGCAGAACATCAGCTGGAAGATGTAGTCCGAGCCGGTGGAGGCGTAGGAGATGTCGTCGGCATCCTCGGGGCCGATGCCGACCGCCTCGAGCACGGCGACGCCGAAGGCGCCGAGATAGCCGCCCTCCTCGTCGGACCCGATGGTCCAGTTTCCGAGCGGATACATCAGGTTGTAGCCGATCAGGTAGTAGCCGATGGCGGCGATGGAGAAGAGGCCGATGTTCTTGGTGCACTGCATCGCGACGTTCTTGGAGCGCACGAGGCCAGCCTCGAGCATGCAGAAGCCCGCGGCCATGAACATCACGAGGAAGCCGCCGATCAGGAACAGCAGCGTGTTGAAGACGAAAACCGACTGGCCGGGGACCGGGTCGGGCACCGCGGCGGCCTCGGCGGCCGGCTCCGCAGCGGCGGCGGCCTCCGTGGCCTCCTGGGCGAGCGCGGGCTCGTAGGCCAGGACGGCCGATGCGGCGAGGAGCGTGACAAGCGTCTTGGTGTTCATGACGTCTCTTACCTTCCAGTTTCGCATGGGGGTCACAGCGCGTCTTCGTCGCGCTCGTCGGTCCGCACGCGGATCGCCTGCTCGACGGCGGCGACGAAGATCTTCCCGTCGCCGATCTTGCCCGTCCGCGCGGTGCTGCTGATGGTCTCGACGATCTGATCGACGCGGTCGTCGGCGACGACCATCTCGATCTTGATCTTGGGCACGAAGTTCACGACGTATTCGGCGCCGCGATAGATCTCCGTGTGCCCGCTCTGACGGCCATACCCCTTGACCTCGGAGACCATCAGACCCTGGACGCCGATCTGCGTCAGGGCCTGGCGGACCTCCTCCAGCTTGAAGGGTTTGATGACGGCTACGATCAGTTTCATCTCTCTCCCCGATCTGACTGACTGGATCGGTCCAGCCTCCAGCCCCGGCCTTCAAGATCGGTGCCAGAACGGGGAAGCCCGGATAGACCCCTGATACAGCAGGACTTTCCGGAATGCGGATGCGGCGGAGCCCGCGCTCTGGGCGGCTCGAGTGCACAGAGAGCAGGCAGTGCACGAATTTTCGGCAAACGAGTCCGGGGCGCGTCGGTCGCGGACGGGGCGTCCGGGCGGTCTGGTCCTTCGCTGCGCCATCGCATATCTCGCAGGGGGAACGGCGGGAGAGCGAGATGGCGCGCAAGGGCCGCGGCCGGAACGGCGAGGGCGAGAGCGGGCGGCGCGAGCCGCCTGCGCCGCGCATGGCGCCCGAGCGCAAGGCCAAGCCGCGCGCCAAGCCCGCGCCCCGCCGCCCACGCCCGGAGCGCGGCCCCGGGCCAGTCGGGCGCGCCGTCCGCCGGGTGGTGCTCGGCCTGGCTGGGCTTCTCTGGCGCCTCGGCTGGCGGCTCGCGGTGGTGGGCGCGCTCGTCCTCGGCGCCGCGACGGGGTATTTCTACAGCCAACTCCCGCCCCTCCAGGCGCTGCTCGACGGGCGGGCCACCGGCTCCGTCACGCTGCTCGACCGCCACGGCAGCGTCTTCGCCTGGCGGGGCGAGCAATATGGCGGCGCGCTTCTCGCGGACGACGTCTCCCCCCATCTGATCCACGCGATCACCGCCGCGGAGGACCGGCGCTTCTGGGGCCATTGGGGGATCGACCCTCGCGGCATCGCCCGCGCGCTCTACGCCAATCTCCGCGCCGGGCGGGTGGTGCAGGGCGGCTCCACCCTCACCCAACAGGTGGCGAAGAACGTCTTTCTCGACGCCGAACGCAGCCTCGAGCGCAAGGTCAAGGAGGTGCCGATGGCCCTCGCGCTCGAGCTGAAATACTCCAAGGCGGAGATCCTCTCGATCTATCTCAACCGGGTCTATCTCGGCGCCGGGACCTATGGGTTCGAGGCGGCCTCGCAGCGCTATTTCGGCAAGTCCGCGCGCGCGGTGACGCCGGCGGAGGCGGCGATGCTCGCCGGCCTCCTGCGCGCCCCCTCCCGCTATGCGCCGACGAACGACATGGAGCGCGCGCAGGGCCGCGCCTCGGTCATCGTCCGCGCGATGCACGAGGAGGGCTATCTCTCCGATCAGCAGGTGTTCGACGCGCTCGCCAACCCCGCGGGCCTCAGCCGCGCCGCGGAGGCGGACCTGGGCGACGCCTTCGCCGATTGGGTGATGGAGACCGTCCCCTCCTATCTCGCCCGGCGCACCTCGGAGGACGTGCTGATCGCCACCACCTTCGACGCCGACGTCCAGCGCGCGGCGGAGGCGGCGGTCGCGCAGGTCTTCGCGGAGAAGGTGAAGCCCGGCAGCGTCGCGCAGACGGCGGTGGTGGTGATGACGCCCGAGGGCGCCGTGCGCGCCATGGTCGGCGGGCGCGAGGGCGGCACGGGGCGGTTCAACCGCGCGACCCAGGCGCTCCGCCAGACCGGGAGCGCCTTCAAGCCGGTGGTCTATGCCGCGGGCCTCGAGGCCGGGCTCCTGCCCACGAGCGTGATGGAGGACGCCCCCATCGCGATCGACGGCTGGGCGCCCAAGAACTACGGCGGCGGCTTCGCGGGGCCGGTGACGCTCGAGGAGGCGCTCGCGCGGTCGATCAACACGGTGGCGGTGCGGGTCTCGCAATATGCGGGGGCGGACCGGGTGCGCGCGCTGGCCCGCGAGATGGGGATCACGACGGAGCTCGCCCCGGGCCCCGCCGTCGCGCTCGGCACTTCGGAGGCGACGCTGATCGACATGGTGGGGGTCTACGGCACGATCCGCGCCGAGGGCCGCCGCGTGGAGCCCCACGGGATGCGCCGCCTGCGGCTGAGGGGCGACGACGCGCCGATCCTGAGCCACGCTCCCCCGCCGGCCGCGCAGGTGATCGCCCCCGAGACGGCGCGGCGGCTCACCCATATGATGCACGCCGTCGTCGAACGCGGCACCGGACGGCGCGCCCGGCTCGAAGGCTGGCAGGCGGCGGGCAAGACCGGCACCACCCAGGCCGCGCGCGACGCCTGGTTCGTCGGCTTCACGGCGGATTACGTGATCGGCGTCTGGATGGGGAACGACGACAACGCCCCGCTCACCGGCGTCACCGGGGGCGGGCTCCCCGCGGAGATCTGGCACGAGGTGGCGGCGCGGCTCCATGCCGGGCGCACGCCGCGCCCCCTGCCCATGGAGGCGGGGCCGGACCCGGCGGCGCGCCCCCGCCCGGGCCCGGCGGCGGAGCGGGAGGAGGAGGGCCTCTTCGGCCGGCTCTTCGGCACCTCCGCGCCAGAGCCCCGGACCCCGGCGCCGGACCCCGGCCCGACCGATCTCGAGGCCCGCGCCGGGAACGACCGCTGAGGCTCAGGCGAAGCGGTAGCGGTGGAGGCTCCGGCCCTCGCGCTTCAGCCAGGCCTGCGGGCGGGCATAGTCCGGCATCAGCCCGGCGAGCACGGCCCAGTAGCGCGCCGAATGGTTCATCTCGGCGAGATGGGCGGCTTCGTGGGCGGCGAGATAGGTCTGCACCTCCGGCGGGGCCATGGCGAGGCGCCAGGAGAAGTTGAGCCGCCCCGCCGCGGAGCAGGAGCCCCAGCGCGAGCGGGTGTCGCGGAGGGTGACGCCCGCGATCTCGCGCCCGAGCCGGGCGGCGAAGGCTTCCGCCTCCGGCACGATCCGCGCCCGCGCCCGGCGCTTGAGGAAGGCCGCGAGCGCGGGGCCCGCCTCTGCCCGGGGCGCGAGGAGGAGCCGGTCCCCCTCGAGCCGGGTGGTGCCGCGGGCCGCGCGTGCGATCTCCCGCGGCACCCCGTCGACCGGCAGCGCCACCCCCTCGGCGACCGCCACCGGCAAGGGCTGGCGCGCCCGCGCGGCGGCGAGCCAAGCGGTGTGGCGGGCGAGGAAGGCGCGGGCCTCGGCCTCCGGCGTGCCGGGGGGCAGGGTAAGGAGGGCGCCGCCCTCCGGCGTCATCCTGAGCGTGAAGCGCCTGGCGCGGGGATGGGGCCTCAGCCGCACCTCGATCCGCGGCTCGGAGAGCGCGATCCGCTCCGGCAGCGCGGGGCGCCTATTCCGCAGCACGCGCGCCCATCGCCTGGGGGTCGACATAGGTCCGGTGCGCGCGGATGTGGTCGCGGATCTTCGGCCGGATGAAGTTGCGGAACCGCGAGCCGTTGAACACGCCGTAATGCCCGACCTTGGGCTGGGTGTAGTGGAACTTCTTGGCGTCCGGCAGGTTGGGCGTGAGACCGAGCGCCGCCTCGGTCTGGCCGCGGCCGGTGATGTCGTCCTTCTCGCCCTCGACGGTCATCAGCGCGATGTCCTCGATGGCATGGGGGTTCACCAGCCGATCGCGGTGGCGCAAGAGGCCGCGCGGCAGGGCGTGGTCCTGGAACACCTTCTGGACGGTCTCGAGATAGAACTCCGCCGTCAGGTCCATCACCGCGAGATACTCGTCGTAGAAGGTGCGGTGGGCCGAGGCGCTGTCGCCGTCGCCGCGGACGAGGTTGCGGAACTGGTCGAGATGCGCGTCGACATGGCGGTCGAGATTCATGTGCATGAAGCCCGAGAGCTGCAGGAAGCCCGGATAGACCCGCCTCAGGAAGCCCCGATTGGGGAAGGGAACGATGGCGATCACGTTCTTCTCGAACCAGGAGAGCGAGCGCGTGGTGGCGAGCACGTTGGGCTCCGTGGGGCTCACGCGGGTGTCGATCGGGCTGCCCATGAGCACGAGCGTCGCCGGGCGCGCGGGGTCGCGGTCCTCGGCCATCAGGGAGGCGGAGGCGAGGCAGGGCACGCCGGGCTGGCAGACCGCCATCACCGCGGGCCGCTCGCCGCCCTTGGCGAGGACGCGGCAGAACTCGGTGATGTAGTCGGTATAGTCCGCGAGATCGAAGCGCCCCTCGGTCAGCGGAACGTCGCGGGCGTCGGTCCAGTCGGTGATATAGACCTCGTGCTCTGGCAGCATCGCCTCGACCGTTCCGCGCAGGAGCGTCGCGAAATGGCCGGACATCGGGGCGACGATCAGCACCGGCGGGTCGTTGCGCGCATCGGCGAGCACGCTCTTGCGGCGGAAATGGAGGAGCCGGCAGAACGGCTTCTCGAGCACCACCTCCTCCTCGACGGGCACGAGCTCGCCCTGCACCTCCACCTCGGAGATGCCGAATTCCGGCTTGCCGTAGCGCTTGGTGGCATGGAGGAACATGTCGAAGGCGGCGGCCGTGGTCCGCGCACCGATGCTGTGGGCGAAGGGGTTGAACGGGTTCCGCAGCGCCTGGAGGTTCATTTGCACCGCGCTTCTCAGCGGGCTGATCGCCGCGTGCGTGAACTCGTAGACGTGATAGAGCATCGGCTGCCTCGCGCATTGTTTGGGGTGGAGCCTAGGCAGTCGCCCCCGGCCCGGCAAGCCCATGCCTTCGCAGTTGCACAAAATGCCGCCGGGCGTGGCCCGTCCGCACCCCTTTGACAACCGCGCGGGGATGTGGCAACGGCCACGGCTCACCCGAGATGGAGCCTGTGGGATGCCGAAACCGGAATGGGGCGTGAAGCGCAGCTGCTTGTCCTGCGGCGCGCGATTCTACGATCTGATGCGCGATCCGATCCACTGCCCGAAATGCGGCGCGGAGTTCGACCTCGCCACGGCCGTTCGCCCGAAGCGCGCAAAGGCCGCGGCGGCGGCGGCGCCTGCGGCAGCGGAGATCGAGGAGGAGGTCGAGCTCGTCGAGACCGAGACCGAGGACGACGCGGCCGAGGACGACGCGCTGCCCGAGGAAGAGGCCGCCGCCCCGCTCGAATCCGACGACGACGACAGCGAGGACGACGAGACTGTGGTGGACGACGACGACACCGATCTCGGCGACTTCAACGACGACTCGCTGCTCGACGACGACGACGACGACACCGGCATCGAGGGCCTCGACGACGTGGGGTCCGACGAGGACGAGCGGAACTGACCCGCAGAGCGGCGGCCAGCGGGGGGCGTTTTTGCGCTTGAATCCCCCGCCCGCCCCGCGTAGATACTCGCCACGCGGAACGGCTGGGGCCATAGCTCAGTTGGGAGAGCGCTTGAATGGCATTCAAGAGGTCAGGGGTTCGACTCCCCTTGGCTCCACCAGCTTCCGCGGAATTCCGAATAGGGTGATCGGGTGAGGCGGGTATCGCGCAGGGCGGTCCTGGGCGCCGGTCTCGTGTTGTGCGTCCGGCCCGCCGGGGCGCTGACGGAGGATGCGGCGACCTCGGTCGTGCGCGCCGCGATCGACGACATCGTGGCGCTCATCTCCAACGGCGCGGGGCCCGATGAGGCCGCCCCCGCGCTCCGGCGGATCATGGAGCGGCGGAGCTCGCTGCCCGATCTCGCGCGCTACTGCGCCGGGCCGTTCTGGGCGGAGATGACGGAGGCCGAGCGCGCCGCCTACACGGACGCTTTCGCCTTCCACGTCTCGCGCACCTATTCCCGGCAGTTCCGCAGCTACGACGCGCGCGAGGCGGAGATCCGCCGGCATATCCGGGTCGACGGGGTGGTCGATGCCGGGCGCAAGGGGCGGCTCGTCAAGGTCGCGATCACCCCGCCGAACCTGCCGCCGATCGACATGCGCTTCCTGGTCAGCGATCGTCCGGGCCGGCCCGTGATCGTCGACATGATGGTGGAGGGGATCTCCATGGCGCGCACGCAGCGCGAGATCATCGTCGCGATGCTCGAGGCGCGCGGCGGGGATATCGGGCGCACCATCGCCGATCTGCGCGCCACGCCCTAACCGCCGACGCCGGGCAGGCGGTCCTTCTCGGCGTCGATCCGCGCCTCGAGCTCGGCGGCGACCTCGGCGGGCGAGCGGCCCGGGGGAATCGGGTCGAGCACCCGGAGCGTGATCGTGCCCGCCCGCTTCGCCGCGAAGCCCTTGGGCCAGACGAGCCCCGAATTGTGCACCACCGGCACGATGGGCACGCCGGCGCGGGCGTAGAGCGCCTCGAAGCCGCGGGCGAAGGGCCGGCGCGCGCCGACGGCGAGGCGCGTGCCTTCGGGGAAGATCAGCACCGAGCGGCCGGCCGCGAGGCTCGCCGTCCCCTCCCGCAGGAGCCGCCGCAGGTTCCGCCCGGGCTGGTCGCGATAGACCGGGATCATCGGCGCGTGGCGGAGCCCCCAGCCGAAGACCGGGATCGCCATCAGCTCGCGCTTGGTGACGATGTTCACGTCGCGCACGAACACGGTCCAGGCGATCGATTCCCAGAGAGACTGGTGGTTGACGACGTAGATCACCGGGCCCGGCGGGATCTTCTCCCGCCCCTCCCAAACGTGGCGGATGCCGGTGATCCACCGCGCGAGCCCGACGAACCCGGCCGACCACGTCGTGAGCAGCCAGCGCGCCCGCTCTGGCGTGCGCCGCCAGTGGAAATAGAGGAGGATCGCGGCGCCGTGGCCGAGGCTCATCACCAGGATCGCGAGATAGAGGAGCCCGCTGCGCAGATGGGCGAGCGCCAGTCCCGCCCCGGTCGCGGCCCGATGAATTGACAACGCCACCCCCACGCTCTTTCTTAGGCGCGCCCGTCGCAGCCCCCGCCTGGGAGACCCGCCCATGTCCGACAATGCCGAGCCCATGGACCGCCGCCGGCCCTTCGTCGTCGGCGAATACTACAACAGCCGGGACGAGAAACAGCGCTTTCTCCGCCGGATCTTCGACGACACCGCGGAGCACTACGAGGGCATCGCGCGTTGGGGATGGTTCGGCACCGGCGCGCGCTACCGCCGCGACGCGCTCCGCCGGCACGGGCTCCGCCCCGGCATGCGCGCGATCGACGTGGCCTCCGGCACGGGGCAGGTCGCGCGGGAGCTCGTGCGGATCCTCGGGGGGCCGGAGCATGTGGTCTGCACCGAGCCCTCGGCGGGCATGATCGCGGAGCTGAAGAAGAGCGTCTCTTGCGAGGCGCATCAGGCGACCGCGGAGGCGCTGCCGGTCCCGGATGCGAGCTTCGACTTCCTGACCATGGGCTTCGCGCTGCGCCATGTGGACGACCTCGAGGCGGCCTTCCGCGAGTTCCGCCGCGTTCTGAAGCCCGGGGGCACCGCCCTGATCCTCGACGTGACGGTGCCCGAGCACCCGGTCGGCCGGTCGATCTTCAAGGCGTATTTCAAGCATATCCTGCCGCAGGCCACCTATGTCTTCGCCCGCAGCCGCGAGGCGCGGCGTCTCATGCGCTATTACTGGGACACGATGGAGCAGATGACCCCGCGCGAGGAGGTCACCGATTTCCTGCGCCAGGCGGGCTTCTCCGAGGCCGAGCACAAGATCCTCCTCGGCTGCTTCTCCGAATACGCGGCCAAGCGCTGAGGCCGGTGGGGGAGGGGCGATACGTCGCGCTGATCCCGGCGCTCGACGAGGCGCGCACGATCCGCGGCCTCGTGGAGCGCGCCGCCCCCCATGTGGCCGAGGTGATCGTGGTGGACGACGGCTCGCGCGACGGCACCGCAGAGGCGCTCGCCGGCGCACCGGTGCGACTCATTCGCCACGAGCGCACCCTCGGCAAGGGGCCGAGCCTCGCCGCGGGGATCGACCTCGCCGTCGCCAAGGGGCGGCCGGGGTCGTCACCCTCGACGGCGACGGGCAGCACGACCCGGACGCCATCCCCGCCTTCCTCGCCGCCGCCCGGGCCGAGCCGGAGGCGCTGATCCTCGGCGATCGCTCCGCGGACCGGGCCAACATGCCGAAGGGGCGCGGCCGGTCGAACCGGCTCAGCTCGTTCTTCATCGGCTGGGCCTGCGCGCGCCGCTTCGGCGACACGCAATGCGGGATGCGCGTCTACCCGGCCGGGCTCTGGCGCCGGCTGCGGCTCTCGAAGCGCGAGCGCACGGGCTTCGTCTTCGAGACGGCGGTGATTCTCCATGCGGCGGATCTCGGCGTGGCGATTCGCTCGGTGCCGATCCCGGCGGTCTATGGCGGGGGGCGGCGGCCGAGCCATTTCCGGCCGGTCGGAGATTTCGTCGCCATCGGCGGGGCGATCGCCCGGTTCCTGGCGAGCCGCTGGTTCCGCCCCCGCGGTCTCTTGATCGTGCTCGGCCTGCTGCGTTAGCGTGCAACCCGGTTTCAGGGAGTGACTCGCATGACCGTTTCGCGCTTCGCCGCCGCCGCCGCCATTACCCTCGCTCTCGCCCTGGCCGGGTGTCGGTCCGCCCCGCTTCTCGACATCAAGGGCGCGCCCTACGGCGCCGCGGCGGGCTACAACACGCTCTCGCTTCGCGAATACGAGCAGGCGATCATCCGCGCGGGCTCCAATCGCGGCTGGGTGTTCGAGCGCCTCGGCCCGGGGCATCTCGAGGCCTCGATCAATGTCCGCGGCAAGCATTACGCGATGGTCGACGTATATTTCGACACCGTCGAGTTCTCCATTATCCACAAGGCGTCGCGGAACCTGAAATACGACCCGGCGCAGGGCACCATCCATCCGAATTACAATGCCTGGGTGCAGAACCTCGAGAGCGACATCCGCGCCGAGGTGCAGCGGTCCCGCGCGTCCTGAGCCAGCGGAGGGGCGTGACGCGGTGCGCATCGAAATCCCCGGGATCCCGCCCGGGGACCCTTGCCTCGACGGCCATTTCCCCGGCGATGCCGTGGTCCCGGCTGCGGTGCTGATCTCGGAGGCCTGCGCTTGGTTGGCCGAAGAGGGCAGGCCCGTCGCGGCCATCCGCCGGGCGAAGTTTCGCCGCAGGCTCGGCCCCGGGGAGCCCTTCGAGATCGTCGCCGAGCCGCGGGCCGACGGCGCGGTGCTGCTGCGTTGGTCGGCCGCCGGCGCGCCGCTCGCCGAAGCCACCGCGCTCCCCGCCCCCGCCGATGGCTGAGTCCGGCGCCGCCGCCTGGGTGCGCCGGCCCGAGAGGGGGACGCCCGGCGCCTTCCGTGCGCTGCGCTGGCTCGCGCTCCATGCGCCGGAGCGGGTCTCGGCGGCGGCCGTCTGGCTCATCACCCTGGTTTTCGCCGCGATCCCCGGGCGGGCCGAGAACCGCGCCTCGCGGGCCTATCTCGCCCGCGTCCTCGGCCGCCCCGCGCGCTTCGCCGACGTCCACCGTCACGCCTACGCCTTCGGCCTCGTGATGCGCGACCGGGCGCGGTTCCTCGCGGAGGGGGCGGCGGCGGTGGAGATCGAGGCGACGGGCGGCGAGGCGGTCCACCAGGCCCTCGCCGCCGGCCGGGGAGCGGTGCTCCTCGGCGCGCATTTCGGCAGCTTCGAGGCGCTGCGGAGCTATGACCGGATGCTCCCGGGCCTGCGCGTGCGCTACATGATGTACGAGGAGGCCGCCGCCCGCTCCCGCGCGGCCTATGCGGAGCTCAACCCCGAGGTCGCCGCCCGGGTGATCTCGCTCGTCGACGGGCCGAGCGCCATGCTCGCCGCCGGACATGCGCTCTCGGAGGGCGAGTTCGTCGCCTTCCTCGGCGACCGGGTGCCGGATCCGGGGCTGCGCGCGCAGGTGGCGGTGCCGTTTCTCGGCGGCTGGATCGCGGTGCCCACATCGCCTTATCTGACGGCGATGACGGCGGAGGTGCCGCTCATCCTGTGCTTCGCGCCCCGGATCGGGAGGGACCGCTATGCCATCGAGATCACCCCGCTGCATGACGGCCGCCCGGTCCCGCGGGCGGAGCGGGCGCGGGAGGCCGAGCGCCTGGCGCGGGCCTATGCGGCGGCTCTCGAGGATCTGTGCCGCCGCCATCCTTGCAACTGGTTCAACTTCTTCGACGTCTGGCGCGCAGGAGAGGCCCTGCGCGGCGCCGCCCCCTGAGAGCGTGGCCGCGGCGCTCGCGGCGCGGAGCGGGGGGGCGGGGCAGCGCGTCGCCTATCGCGAGCGGGTGACGCATCCGGCGCTCGCCGCGCCGCTCGAGGCCCGCGGCACGCTGGCGCGCCTCTCCGACGGCACGCTGCTGCGCGAGCAGGCGGCGCCGGAGGCGGAGACCATGCGCATCGGCGCGGATTTCATCACCATCCTGCGCCCCGACAGTCCGGGCTCGGAGCTGCTGCCGGTCCCCGACGACATGGCCCCGCTGATCGAGACGCTGCTCGCGATCCTGTCCGGGCGGCTGTCGGACCTCTCCGGGCGGGCGGCGGCGCGGCTCGAGACCGGGCCCGAGGGCTGGCGCCTCGCGCTCCGCTTCGAGGGGGGCGGGCGGATCCCGGCGCTCTCGCTGCGCGGCTGCGGCGGGCGGCTGACGGGCATCGACATCGCCGAGCCCGGCGGCGCGACCCGGGCGATCCGGTTCGAGCCTGCGCGGTGATCCGCTGGGCGCTCGCGCTGGCGCTCCTCGCGGGGCTTCTCGCCGCGGCGGCGGGGATCGAGCTGCGCACCGACGCCGCGGCCGCCTTCGGCGCCGCCGGGCCTGAGCGCGGCCTCCTCGAAGGTCCGGAAGGGCGGCAGGCGACCCTCGCGGTGATCGGCGAGGACCCGGCGGCGCGGAGCCGGGCCGCGCGCGAGCTCGCCGCCCTCGCCGAGGCGTCGCCGCTCGTCGCGCGGGCCCGCACCGGGCCGGAGGCCGGCTCCGCCACCTTCGACTGGCTCTGGGAGCGGCGCTTCCGCCTCGCCCCTCCCGCGCCCGAGGACCTCACCGCCGCGGCGATGGCCGCCCGCCTCGCCGAGGCGCGCGCGGCGCTCACCCGGGCCGAGGGTCTCGCCCTGGGGGACCGGCTGTTGCGCGACCCGACGGGCGCCTTCGCGCGGCTCCTGGAGCGGCTCACGGCGGCGCGGCCCGAGCTGCCCGCCGCGGGGGGGGTCTGGCAGTCGCGCGACGGGCGGGCGGCGCTCGTCTTTCTCGCGCTCGCCGACCGACCTTTCGCGGCGGGCGAGACCGCGGCGCTCGCCGCGACGCTCCGGGAGGCCGCGGCGGCGCGGGGGCTCCGGGCGATCGTCGTCGGCCCGCGCATCGTCGCGGCGGAGACGAGCCGGGCGGTGGAGCGCGCCTCGGCGACGGCGGCGGGCGTCGCGGGGGGGCTGCTCCTCGTCTGGCTCGTCGCCACGCTGCGCTCGGCCCGCGCGCTCCTCGCAGCCCTCGCGCCGCTCGCCTTCGGCCTCCTGGGCGGGACGCTCGCGGTGGCGGCCGCCTTCGGCTCGGTGCATGTGATCGCGCTCGGCTTCGGGGGGGCGCTGACCGGGCTCGCGCTCGACTATCCGCTGCATCTCGCGACCCATCGCGGGGCGGGGACCGCCCATGCCCGGCGGCTCGTACTGCTCGGCGCGGCGACGACGGCGACGGCGTTTCTCGCGCTCCTCGGCTCCGGGGTGGAGGCGTTGGCACAGACCGGGGTGTTCGTCGCGGCCGGGCTCCTGGCGGCGGCGGCGGCGGCGGTCGCGCTGGTGCGCCCGGGCGACGCGGCGCCGCGGGGGCCCATGCTGCCCGCAGCGCGGCTGCCGCGGGCGAGATGGGCCCGGCGCGGCGCGGAGGCGGCGCTCGCAGCGGCGGGGATCGCGGCTCTGACGCTGCCCGAGGGCGCCGGGCCCGGCCGCCTCTTCGAGTTGCCGGAGCGGAGCGCGGCGGAGATCGCGGAGCTTCGGGGGATGCTGGAGGCGCCGTCGGTGCGCCATGTCCTCGAGGCGCGGGGGCCGGACGCCGAGAGCGCCCTCGCCCGGGCGCAGGCTGCGCTCGGGGTGCTGGAGGCGGCGAGGGCGGCGGGCGAGATCGCGGGGTATGCGAGCCTCGCCGAGCATCTGCCGACGCGCGCGGCGCAGGCGGCCGCGGCGGCCCGGCTGCCCGGGGCCGAGACCGTGAAGGCCGCGGCGCGTGCGGCGCTCGGCGCGGCGGGGATGGCGACGGGCTTCGCCGGGGAGATCGCGGAGGCCTACGCCGCCGCGCGCGCGGCGCCCCCGGTGAGGGTCGCGGACTTCGCCGCCGAGCCCGCCCTCGCGCCGCTCGGCGCGGGGGTCGCCGCGGGGCCGGAGGGTGCGCGCATCCCCATCCGGCTCGAGGGGCTCTCGGCGCCGGAGGCCTTCGGCGCGCGCATCGCTGCGGCCGGGATCGAGGGCCTCGCGCTCCGCGACCGGGGGGCGGAGGTCGAGGCGGCGCTGGCGCGGATCCGGGAGGCGGCGCTGCTCTGGCTCGGGATCGGCGCGGGCGCGGCGGCGGCGGTGCTCGTCCTCGGGGCCGGGCGGGCGCGGGGGCGCGTGCCGGGGCTCCTGCTCGCCACGGCGGGGGCGGCGGGGCTCGCGGCGGCCGCGGTCTGGGCGATCGGCGGGCCGCTCGGCATCTTCGAGATCGTGGCGCTCACCCTGGTCGTCGGCATCGGGATCGACTACGGGCTGTTCCTGCGCCTCGCCCCGGGCCCCGGGGAGGCCGCGGCGGCGCGGGCCTCGGTGGCGCTCTGCGCGGGCACGACGCTGATCGCCTTCGCCGTGATGGCGCTTTCGCCGGTGGCGCTGCTCTCGGAGATCGGCTTGACGGTTTCCCTGGGCGTGGCGGCGATGCTAGGGCTGCATTGGACGGCGCCACGAGGGCGCGAGGAGAACGGCCGCGCGAGATGACGGAGCCGAGACAGACCGACGCGATCCGCATCGCGGCCCTCGGGATCGCAACCTGCCTCGGGCGGGGCCGCGCGGCGCATCTCTCGGCGATGCGGCAGGGGCGGTCGGGGCTCGCCCCCTGCGACTTCCCGGGCCTCACCTTCCCCTGCCATGCCGGGGAGGTCGCAGGGCTCGACGCGGAGCCCTTCCCGGAGGCGCTCGCCGACTGGGACAACCGGGCCGCGCGGATCGCCCTCGCGGCGCTGCGCGCGGACGGGCTCGAGGCGCGGGTCGCCGACGCCGTGGCGCGGCACGGGGCGGAGCGCGTGGCGCTCGTGGTCGGCACCTCGACCTCGGGGGTCGAGACGCTCGAGCGGGTCTATCGCGCGCGGCCCCGCGGCGAGCGGCTCGCCGAGGACTACTCGATGCGCCATCACAACGACCATCAGGCCGTCACCGCCTTCCTGCAGCGCCATTGCGCCATCGCGGGGCCGGCGCACACGGTCTCGACCGCCTGCTCCTCCTCGGCGAAGGCCCTGGTCGACGCGGTGCAACTCGTCGAGGCCGGAGTGGCGGAGGCGGTGCTCTGCGGCGGGGTGGACAGCCTCTGCCTGACCTCGCTCGGCGGCTTCGAGGCGCTCGAGCTGGTCTCGCGGGCGCCCTGCAGGCCCTGCGACGCGGCGCGCGACGGGCTCTCGATCGGGGAGGGGGCGGCGTTCCTGCTGGTCGAGCGGGGCGCGGCGGGGCCGCGGCTCGCGGGCCATGGCGAGAGCTCTGACGGCACCAACATGTCGACCCCGCCGCCCGACGGCGCCGGCGCCGCGGCGGCGATGCGCGCGGCGCTCGCGATGGCGGGGCTCGCGCCCGGGGAGATCGACTACGTGAACCTCCACGGCACGGCGACCCCGGCGAACGACACCGCCGAATGCGCGGCCGTCGTCGCGGTGCTCGGCGCCGAGGTGCCGGTGGCGTCCTTCAAGGGGATGGTGGGGCACACGCTCGGCGCCGCCGGCGCGGTCGAGATCGCGATGACGCTGATCGCCATGGAGGCCGGGCTGCAGCCGGGGACGGTGGGGCTCGAGCGGGTCGACCCGGAGATCGCCGCGCATGTGCTCGCCGCGGGGCGGGCCGGGCCGATGCGCCGGACCATGACCAACGCCTTCGGCTTCGGCGGCAACAACTGCGCCCTGGTGCTCGAGGCATGAGGGCGCTGTCGGCCGGGGTGGCGGGGCTCGGCCTTGCGGCCCCCGGGCTCGACGGGTGGGACGCCTTCGCCGCGGCGCTCGCGGCGCCGGCTTGGGAGCCCGACGCGGCCTGGGCGCCGACGCCCGCCTGCCTCGCGCCCCGCGCCGCGCGCCGGCTCTCCCCGCAGATCCGGCTCGCGCTGGCCGCAGCCGAGCAGATCGCGCCGGCGCTGCCGGGGCAAGCGGGCTGGGTCTTCGCCTCGGCCTGCGGCGAGGGGGAGACGCTCAACGCCATCCTCGAGGCGCTGACGGCGGCCGAGCCGATGATCCAGCCGCTGCGCTTCCAGAACGCCGTGCACAACGCGGCCGCCGGGCAGTGGACCATCGCCGAGGGGCTGACCGGCCCCGCAAGCTCCATCGCGGCCTATGACGAGACGGCGGGCGCGGGGATGCTGAAGGCGCTCCTGCAAGTGGCGCTCGAAGGCCGGCCGGTCGGGCTCGTGATCTACGACGCGCCGCTGCCAGCGCCCCTCGACGAGAAGCGCCCGATGGGCCTGGCCTTCGCCGCGGCGCTCGCGCTTCTGCCGGAGGGGGGCGCGGCCCGGCTCTCGGGGCGGCTCGCGCCGGGCGGCCCGACGCCGGCGGAGAGCGCGGTCGCCCGGGCGCTGATGGCCACCGGCAACCCCGCGGCGGCGATCCTGCCGCTCCTCGAACGGCTCGCGCGGGGCGAGGCGGGGGCGGTGCGGCTTGGGCTCCACGGCGCCCAGGCGCTCGAGCTGGAGGTCGCGCCGTGACGGAGGCCGAGACCGGGCTCGACGCGGCGCTCGCCCGGATGCCGCACGAAGGCGCGATGCTGCTCCTCGCCCGCGTGCTCGAGGCAGGACCCGAGGGGCTGACGGCGGAGGCGCGGGACCATCGCGGCGCGGACTATCCGCTCCGCCGGCGCGGGCGGCTGCCGACGCTGGCCCTGGCCGAACTCGGCGCGCAGGCGGCGGCGGCCCATGCCTCGCTCCACGGCATCGGGGGGGCGCATGTGGGCCTCCTGCTCGCACTCCGCGACCTCGCCGCCGCGGCGCCGGAGGCGGACGCGCTGCCGGCGCCGCTGCGCGTCCGGGCCGAGGCGCTCGACCGCACGGGCGGCGGCGCGCGCTACCGGTTCCGCGTCGAGACGGCGGCGGGCGCAGACGTCCTCTCCGGCGAGGCGCTGCTCGCCATCCGGGAGGCGCCATGAGCCGCCACCCCAACCCCCGCGCTCTCGTCACCGGCGCCTCGAGCCCGATCGGCGCGGCCATCGCCGAGGCGCTCGCCGAGGACGGCCACCGGCTGATCCTGCAGGCCAACCGCAACCTCGCCGCGGCGGAGGCGGTGGCCGAGGCGGTGCGCGCCCGCGGCGGCGTGGCGGAGGCCGTCGCGCTCGACCTGACCGACCCCGCCGCCTCCGACCGGCTCGCGGAGATGGCGACGGCGGAGCCCGTGCAGGTCCTCGTCCACGCCGCGGGCGGGCAGCGCGACAAGCCCTTCGCCGCGATGGACCGGGCGGACTGGACCGACATCCTCGACATCAACCTGACGAGCTTCTTCGCCGCCGCGCAGCCGCTCATGCTGCCGATGATGCGCACGCGCTGGGGGCGGATCGTCGCCGTCTCCTCGCTCTCCGGCGTGATCGGCAATCGCGGGCAGGCGAACTATGCCGCGGCCAAGGCGGGGCTCCATGCGGCGATCAAGTCGATCGCGCGGGAATACGGGCGGCGCGGGATCACGGCGAACGCCGTCGCCCCCGGCCTCATCGACACCCCCGAGACCCGGACGCTGGCCAATTGGGACGAGCTCGTCCGGCTCTGCCCGGCCGGGCGCGCGGGCACCTGCGAGGAGGTTGCGGCCACGATACGCTTTCTGATTTCCCCCAAAGCAGGCTATTGTTCCGGCCAAGTGATTTGTCTCGACGGCGGAAGCGGTTGACCCCATGACACACCAGCCTCTCACCCTCACCGGCGGCAAGGTGGAGACCTGCGACGCGCTCGTGCTCGGCGGCGGGCCCGGCGGCTCGGCGATGGCGATTCTCCTGGCAGAGGCCGGGCTCCGCGTGATGCTCGTCGAGAAGGACAAGCATCCGCGCTTCCATATCGGCGAGTCGCTCCTGCCGCACTCGCTGCCGATCCTGGAGCGGCTCGGGGTGCTCGAGGAGGTCGACCGGATCGGGGTGTTCAAGCCGGGCGCGGAGTTCGTCAGCGAGGACGGGACGAAGCGCGTCGTCTTCCGCTTCGAGCGCCAGCTGCTCGACGGGCCGGGCCATGCCTATCAGGTGCGCCGCTCCGAGTTCGACCAACTGCTCTTCGAGCGCGCCCGCGCCGTCGGCGTGGACTGCCTCGAGGAGACGGCCGCGCGGGTGCTCTCCTGCGAAGCGGACTCGGCGCTCGTCGGTCTCGCGACCCCCGGGGGCGAGCGGGTGGTGCGCACCGAGCTCCTCGTCGACACCTCCGGGCGCTCGACCGTCACCGCGAAGATGCGGGACGAGAAATCCCCCGATCCGCGCAACACCTCCGCCGCGATCTTCGGCCATTTCCGAGGCGTGCCGCGCGCGCCGGGGCCCGAGGGGGGCAATATCCGCATCCATCTGACAGATCCGGGCTGGATGTGGCAGATCCCGCTGCGCGACGGGGTGACCTCCATCGGCCTCGTCGCCCCCGGGGCCTATATCGCGGGGCGGAACGGGCCGAAGGAGCCGTTCTTCCACGCCCATGTCGCGCGCCATCCGGAGATCGCCCGGATGCTCGCAGAGGCCGAGCTCGTCGGGGAAATGCGTGCGACGGGGAACTTCTCCTATCGCAGCGCCGCGGCGCACGGGCCTGGGCATATCAAGGTCGGCGACGCTTACGGCTTCCTCGACCCGATCTTCTCCACCGGCATCCATCTCGCGCTCCTCGGCGCGCGGGACGCGGCGGCGGCGGTTCTCGAGGCGCGCGCCCAACCCGCCCGGCGCGAGGCCATCATGGCGCGCTACGACCGCACGGTCCGCCACCGGCTCTCCTACGTCTCCTGGTTCGTCTACAAGATCCACGACCCGGTCTTCCGCGAGATGTTCCTCAACCCGCGGAACATCCTCGGGGTGGAGCGCGCCGTGATCTCCCTTCTCGCGGGCGATTTTCGCAACGACATCCGAATCCGCGCGCGAATTTGGCTGTTCAAGGCCTTTCGTCGTATAATCGAGTTGAGCAAGGGGCGTGAGGGAGCGGAGCATGCGTGACGAGGTGGCCGGGTATGTGGACGAGGCGCTGCGGCGCGAGGTCGCCGAGCTGATCGTGGAGGCGCTCGTTCTCGAGGACGTGACGGCGGAGGAGATCGACCCGGACGCCCCGCTCTTCGGCGACGGGCTCGGCCTCGATTCGATCGACGCGCTCGAACTCGCCTTCGCCATCGCCCAGAAATACGGGATGAAGCTGCGCTCTGACGACGATCGCAACGGCGAGATCTTCGCTTCGCTGAACGCGCTCGCCCGCCATATCGGCGAGCATCGGACGACGTGAGCGCCGCGGCCCGCCCTGCCCTGCCCCTCTGGCTGCCGACCGCGCTGGCCGGCGGCGCCTCGCTCGCCTGGGCGCTGGCGCCCGGTCCCCTCGACGCGGCGTTCACCGCGCTGCTCGCCCTCTGCGTCTGGCGCGGGGCGCCCCGATTCGGCGCCGCGCCCCGCGCCGCCTGGCTCGCCGGGCTCGGGGTCGGGGCGGTCGGGGGCGCGCTGCTGCTGCTCGTGCCCGAGGTGCGGCTCGCGCCCTATCTCGGCGTCTTCGCGGTCAATCTGGCGCTCGCGGCGGTGTTTCTGCGCGGCGTCCTGCCGGGGCGGGAGCCGATCCTGCTGCAGCTGATCCGGCAGATGGGCCTCGGGCCGGAGGGAACGGCCGCCTTCCGGCGCTTCGTGCACCGGCAATGCTGGGTCTGGGCCGGCCTGTCGGCGACGACGGCCGCCGCCGCGGCGGTGGCGACGCTGTCCGAGGCCCTGCGCGCGGAGGCCGGTCTCGCGATCACGGGGCTCCTCGCCTTCCAGGTCGTCTGGTTCGTCGCGACCCACCGCTACGCCACCCGCCGCTACGCCCGGCCCGAGACCTGGCGGCGCACCCTCGCCACGCTCTCCGATCCCGCCGCCTGGTCGGCGCTCGAGATCTGAGCGATGCGCGGGGCGGGGGATCTCTTCTGCATCGCCGGCGGGCGGAGCCGGAGCTGGGCGGAGTTCGCCGGCGACGTCGCCGCGCTCCGCCCCCGCCTCGGCGGCGCGGACGCGGTCTGCAATCTCTGCCGGGACCGCTACGCCTATGCGGTCGGCCTCGCCGCGGCGATGGCCAACGGTCAGACCACCGTGCTCCCGCATTCGACCGCGCCCCGCGCTCTCGCCGCGGCGCTCGACGGGGCGGAGGCGCCGCTCGTCCTCGGCGGCGAGGCGGCCCCCGAGGGCAGCGCCCGGCGCCTCGCCCGCCTGCCCGACGGGGCCGGGCGCGCCGACCCCGCTCCCCTCCTCGCCGATCTCGAGGCCGCGGGCGGCGAGATCCACGTCTTCACCTCCGGCTCCACGGGGCACCCGGTGCGCCATCGCAAGCGTTGGCGCACCCTCGCAGGGGGCGCGGGCGTCACCGAGGGGGTGATCGCAGCCGCCGGCCTCGCCGAGACCCCGTTCGCGATCCTCGGCACCACGCCGCACCAGCATATGTACGGCCTCGAGGCCGCCGTGTTCTCGGGACTCGCCTTCGGGCGCACGCTCCATCGCGGCACGGTTTTCTACCCCGCCGATCTCGAGGCCGCGGCCTTGGAGCTGCGCGCCGCCGGCCTCGCGGGCGCCGTCCTCGCGACGAGCCCGACCCATCTGAAATTCCTCGAACACGCCGTGTGCGCCGTCCCCGAGCTCCGCGCCGTGATCTCCGCCACCGCGCCCCTGCCCGAAAGCCTCGCCGCGCGGATCGAGGGCGCGGCCATCCCCGTCTTCGAGATCTACGGCTCGACCGAGACGGGATCGGTCGCCATACGCCGCACGGTCGAGGGACCGGACTGGACCCCGCTCGCCGGCTTCTCCCTCGAGACCCGCCCCGAAGGCTCGACCGCCGAGGCGCCCCATCTCGACGGCCCCGTCCTCCTGGGCGATCTGCTCTCGATCTCGCCCACCGGCCGGTTCCGCCTGCTCGGACGGGTCGGCGACATGGTGACCGTCGCGGGCAAGCGCACCAGCCTCGGCACGCTCAACGCGGTCGCCGCGGAGACCCCGGGCCTCGCCGACGCCGTCGTCCTGCGCGAGCGCCGCGACGCGGGGGACTGGCTCGGCGTGGTCGCCGTGCCCGCGCCGGGCGGAGCGTCGGAGACCGAGCTTCGCGCCGCGATCCGGGCCCAGTTCCGCGCCCATCTCGACCCGGTGTTCCAGCCGAGCCGGATCCAGTTCGCCGCCGCGCTGCCCCGCTCCGGCACCGGCAAGATCTCCGCGGCCGACCAGTCCGCCCTGCTCGCCGCCCTCCTCACCCCCTGATCCCTCCGCCCGAGCCGCCGGCGCGGCGCGTCTCAGGGGCGGAGCGTCGATGCCCGGTGCGGGCGCAGCCTGGCGGCGAAGGCCGCGAGGGGTGAGACAGCCCGGCGAGGCGTGCGGACCGCCGGTAACGCGGTCCTGGACCCGGCCGCGGATCTCTGCAGACCGGGTGGGGGGCCATCGAGACCACCGGGCGATCGTAGCGCTCCGGGCCGCAGGAGCAGGTGCAGGCCACGATCTGTTCCTCGACGACCCCGTTTCGCGTGTTTCCGGTCCCTTCCTGCCGGTCCGGAGGCCGGTGTGCCCCGGAGGTGACACGAGCGGTCAGGGCCCCCCGCCCGAATAGCCCGCGCCGCGAGCAAGCCCCCCGGCACGACCCTCCGCGCCGGGGACGGCGAACTCCGCCGGCCCGAGGCGCCGAGGCGCCTCAGCGCTCCCCACCGCCCCGGCCCCCTGGGCCGCCCCCTGGGCCGCCGCCGGGGCCGCCGCCACGGCCGCCGCGGCCCCCGCCGCGCCCGCCTGGACCGTCGCGCCCGCCGGGACCGGCCGAGGCGCCGCCCCCGGGCCCTGCGCCTCCGCCCGCGGCGCCGGGCCCTCCGCCTCTCCCTCCCGGTCCCGCTCCGCCGGCGCCTGGCCCGCCCTGTCCCGCTCCGCCCGCCCCGGGGCCGCCGGGTCCCGCACCGCCCGGTCCCGCGCCACCGGCGCCTGGACCGCCGGGTCCGGGGCCGCCGTCGCCTCGGCCGCCCGGTCCCGCGCCGCCGCCGGGGCCGGGACCGCCGCGGGCGCCTGGGCCTGCCGGGCCTCGGCCGTCGCGGCCTCCGACAGCCCCTGCGCCGGGGCCGGGCCCGGTGGGGCCGAGGCCGTCGCGTCCGCCGCCGAGGCCGGAACCGCCCGCCCCGACGGCCGCGCCCGGCCCCCGGCCAGGCCCCGACGCGCCTGCGAGACCGGCCGGGCCGCGAGGCCCCGCAGCGCCGGCGCCGAGGGCCGCACCGCGTCCGGGCACGCCTGTGGCGCGGGTGCGCCCGGGGCCGCTCGCCCCGACCCGTCCGGACGCCGCGGCCGCTGCAGCGGCGGCACCGAGGGTGGCCCGGTCGGCCTCGAGGCCGAGGACCGAGCGGGCGCCGTCGAGCCCGACCGCGTCGGCCGCCGCCCCGAGCACCGCGCCGGGACGGCTGCGGCTCCCGAGGGGGGCGCTCTCCGGGGCCGCGGCGCGGGCGGCGGAGAGCGCGGCGCGGGCCGCCTCGACCCGGTCGCGCAGCCCCACCGTCGCCGCGCGGGGCGCGACGCGCGCGGCGATCGCGAGGCCGAGCGCCGGGCGTCCGATCCCGGCGGCCGCGCGCCGGGCCACCGCCCCGCTCTCGCCCTCGAACACGCCGACCCGGCCGAGCGCCGCGCCCTCCACCGCGATGTCCGGCTGCCCCGCCAGGGCGGCACCGGCCCCGGTGGCGACGGGCACGCCCTGCACGGAGACCCGGGCGACGCCGGGGCCGAGCGGCGTCGCGAGCCCCGGATCGAGCCGCTCGGCACGGAGCACGCCGTCGGCATAGACCCCGGTCGCAGCGAGCGCCCCGGCCCGGGCGAGGCCGCCACGCACAGCGCCGGGGGCGAGCTCCACCGGCACGCCGCCGATCGCGAGCCGGCCTTGCGGATCGCGCGAGGCCGGGCCGGCCACATGCGCCCGCCCCCCGGCCTCCGGGCCGAGCACGGCGATATGGCCCGCGATCACCCCCTCGGGCCCCCAGACACCGGAGACCGCGACCGTCGCGCCGAGGGGGATCCGGGCGAGGGAGATCGCGCCGCCCCCGGGCCCGCGAAGCCGCGCGGCCGGGTCGAGCGTCACCGGCCGGCCGAGCACGCGGAGCCGGCCCGCCTCCAGATCGACCATCGAGACGGGGCCGACGAGCGGCCGGTAGCGCGCGAGATCGAGGGCGCAGAGCCGGCCCTCCGCCTGCGCGGCCCGGGCGATCAGCACCTCGCCCGTCTCGAGGCTCGCGACCGGCGCCGGGCCGAGCGCCGAGCGCACCTCCGCCCCGGGTGCGTGCAGGAGCCTGAGCCCGTTGACATGGATGCTCCCGAAACCGGTGATCGCGCCGAGGATGCCGGTGCCGCCGATGCCGCCGTCGAGATCGTCCTCCGGGTCGCCCGGGTCGAGCCGGGCGCAGACGGCGGCCTCCCCCGAAGGCTCCGGCGCGGGCGGCGCGGCACAGGCCGCGAGGCCGAGGATCAGCAGGAGACAGGCGAGGCGGCTCCGGCGCGGGTCGGTCATGACTCCGGCTCCTTGTTGCCCGTGCGGTAGACATAGGCGCCGCAGCGGAAGCGCTCGGTGGCCTCCGCCGCGCCGGCCTCGGCGCGCTGCAGCTCGAGCGCCGCGGCATTGAGCTCCTCGAGGAGCGCCATCTGCCGGGCCCGCGCCATCGCCTCGAGCCGGGCGACCGCCTCGGGCGTCAGCTTGTTGTAGTGGAGCGCGCGTTCGAAGAAGGGGCCGGGGGCGGGCGCGGCCATGAGATTGGCCGTCGCCGCCTCGGCATGATCTCCGAGATTGGCCCCGTAATAGGCGGCCAGCAGCGCCTCGTTGGCGGAGGGCACGAGGCTGTCGGCGGTGAGCGCCACCACATCCGCCTCGCGGTCCCAGTCGGCGAGGCCGAGGCGGACCATCTCGTCGAGGATCGTGCGCGGATGCACGTCGCGCCCGATCTCGGCCATCAGGCTCTCGAAGGTGGGGGGCTCGCCCGCGCGCGGCAGCGCCTTCGGCCCCGCATCCTCGGCGAAGCGGGCGTCGGAGGTCCAGAGCGCGATGACGCGGGGGATCGGGCCCATGCTCTTCGGCCAGTCGTCGGCCGGCGCATCGCGATGGGCGCGGATGTCGCGCCGCTGCAATCCGGTCAACAGGCTCACCCGGCTGTCGGTCATGCGCTTGCCCTCGATGCCGAAATGCCGGACCGCCTCGGCGATGTAGAGCTCCTTCAGCATCTCGGTGAGCTGCGGATAGGTCAGCCCGCGCGCGATCATCGCCCGCACGAGCGGGCGCAGGATCCGCCGCATCGCCTGGCGGACGCGCTCGGAGGTCATCCCCGTCTTTCCTCTCTCATAGATGGGCGATTAGCCCATTTTCCCCTTGACCGCAAGCCTCGGCTCGGGCAGACAACACATGGGCAAATTACCCATTTCCTAGCGACAGGAGACACGCATGACACGGAAAATCGGACAGATCGCGATGCAGGGCGACGGGATCGGCGAGCGGATCGCGGAGATGCGCGCGCGCATCGACGCCGCCCGCGAGGCGAAGGCCGAGCTCGCCAAGCTCTCGGGCGACCCGGCGCGGCTGGAGCCCTCGGATCTCGACGCCTCCGAGGACCACACCATCGAGGAGAGCGAGGCCGGGACGGTCGTCGTCACGACCCCCGCCGGCAGCCGCGAGACCCAGATCCCCTATTCCGAGGAGACCGACAGCTTCGCCGACCTCGCCGAAGCCGGGCGCGCCGCCCTGACGGACCGGGCCGAGGAAATCCGGGACCGGGCCGACGAGATCCGGGAGCGGATCGAGGAGGCCCGCGCGGCCTTCGAGGCGCTGAAGGCCCTGACCGGCGACCCCGACGCCTTGGAGCCCACCGATCTCGACGCCTCCGAGGACTTCGAGGTCGTCGAATCGGAGGACGGCTTCGTCGTGCTCGCCGGCCCGACCCGCAGCTTCGAGACCCAGGTCGTCTTTTCCGAGGAGACGGACAGCTTCGCCGAGCTCGCGGAGCTGCGGGAGGCCGCGCTGGTCGAGCTGATGGCGGGCGCCGGCGACCCGGACGCCCTCGAGCCCGCCGATCTCGACGCCTCCGAGGACTTCTTCCTCACCGAGTCCCAGGACGGCGACGTGGTGGTCAACTACAAGGCGCGGAGCTGGGAGACCCAGATCGCCTATTCGGAGGAGACCGACAGCTTCGTCGAACTCGCCGAGGCGCTCCCGGATCTGCCGAAGCCGATCGGCCCGCCGATCGCGGAGCCGCCCTCGACCGAGGGCGGGCCGTCGCTCGCGATGGAGGTGCTCCTGGCCTCGGACAGCTTCCTGCTCTGAGCCTCAGGAGAGGCGGCCGGCATCGCGCAGGAGCGCCGCCCGGCCGCCGACCCAGACGGCCTCCACGACCGGGCCGTGGGGCGTCTCGGCGAGCGCCACCACATCGCCCCGGAGCCCCGGCTCCAGCCGGCCGCGATCGGCGAGCCCCGCCGCCGCGGCCGGCCCCTCCGAGACGAGCGGCCAATGCGCGGCGAGCCCGAGCCGGCCCGCGGCGGCGAGCGGCGCAGGGTAGTAGTAGTCCGAGGCGAGCGCGGTGCAGAGGCCCTCGGCGACCGCCGCCGCGGCATCCACCCCGCCCACATGGCTGCCCCCGCGCAGCACGTTGGGCGCGCCGAGGATCACCGGCTCGCCCGCCTCCCGCGCCGCCCGCGCCGTGGCGAGGCTCATCGGGAACTCCGAAGCAGGGATGCCGAGCCCACGGTTGCGCCGGCGCGCCTCGGGGCTCGCCTCGTCATGGGCGAGGCGCGCCACCCCATGCGCCGCCGCCGCGCGCGAGAGGCGGAGGATCGCGCCCGGCACCTCTCCGGCCCGGCCCGCGACGCTGGCCACGAGGGCCGTGTAGTCCGGCTCCGAGAGCCCGGCGCGGCGGGCGAGTTCCGGCAGCTTGGCCGCGAGGCGCCCGCCCTCGATCAGCCCGGAGAGATGGTCGTTGAAGGCGAGCACCGGGGCCGGCGTCTCGGCGAGCCAGCCCTCGATCGCCGCCACCGCGTCGAGCGCGAAGATCTCCCAGCGGATCTGCAGGCGCAGATCGGCCCGGAGCCGCGGGCGGAGCGCCGCGAGCGCCGCCCGCAGCGCCTCGGCCTGGCCGAGCGAGCGCAGCCCCGGCTCCCAGGAGACGGTCATCGCGAGGAAGGCGGTGGTGATGCCGTTGGCCAGAAGCTGCCGCTCGGCCTCGAGAAGCGCCGTCTCGGGCGGCAGGGCGACGCCCGCGCGCGGCATCAGGATGCGCTCGAACGCATCGCCGTGGAGGTCGACGATGCCGGCGGCGAGGCGGAGCCCCGTCGCGTCGAACCGGCGCGCCCCCGCGGGCGCGGCCTCGGCGATCCGGCCCTCGGCGAGCCACAGATCGCCGGGCTCGGCGCGCCCGCCCTCGAGACGCTCGCCGCCCGTCAGAGCCCATGCCTCGGCCATCGCGCCCCCCCTGTCCCGGCCCCCGCCTCTTAGCGCCGGGGGCGGCGGCGATCCAGCCTTTCCGGGCCGGGACGGGGCGGGGTCATCGCCCTGTCACCGAGCGCGGGTATGGGGTATGCACGCGCAACGCCCAGAAGGGAGACCCGCCCATGTTCCGCAGCATCGCCGCAGCGCTCGCCCTCGCCCTCGCCCTGCCCGCCGCCGCGACGGCCGAGCCCTACCGCCTCGCCGTCACCGACATCGAGGGGCTCGAGGCGCTCGCCACCGAGTTCGGCCCCTTCGAGGCCGCGCTCGAGGCGGCGACCGGGCTCGAGTTCGAGCTCTTCCCCGTCGCCTCGCGCACCGCCGCCGTCGAGGCGATGAACGCCGAGCAGGTGGATTTCGTCCTCACCGGCCCCGCCGAATACGTCGTCATCAAGGAACTCGCCGATCCCGAGATCGTGGTGGCCTGGCAGCGGCCGGACTATTTCGCGCAGATCGTCGTGCTCGCCGACGGGCCGATCAAATCCGTCGCCGATCTCGAGGGCAAGACGGTGACCTTCGGCTCCGTCGGCTCCACCTCGCAGCATCTCGGCCCCGCGCAGGCGCTCGCCGATCTCGGCCTCGCCTATGGGCGGGACTACGAGGCGGCGATCATCCAGCGCAACGTGGCCGTCGAGGCGCTGATCCGCGGCGACGTGGCGGCGGTCGGCATGAATTTCGGCCATCTCCAGCGCATCCGCGAGGCGTTTCCGGACGTCGCCTTCACCGTGGTGGCGCGCGGGCGCGACCTGCCGAACGACATCCTCGTCGCCCGCAACGGGATCGAGGGCGCGGCGCTGGCGGCCGTCCGCGAGGCCTTCGCCGAGGACGGCGCGGAGCTGATGCAGGCGGTGCTCGAGGGCGAGGACAACCAGAAGTATCGCGGCGGGTTCTTCCTCAAGGCGGTCGACGACTCGGACTACGACTATGTCCGGTCGATGTATCGCACGATCGGGGTCGACAGCTTCTCGGCCTTCGTCGGCGACTGAGGATGCCCGACGCGGCGCAGCATGCGGATCTCGGCGCGGCGGTCCCGGCCGTCGCGGCCCGGGGGCTCCGCATCGGCTACGGCGCGGCACGGGTGATCGAGGGGGTCGACCTCACGGTCGGCCCCGGCGAGCGGGTGGCGCTGATCGGCGCCAACGGGGCGGGCAAGACGACGCTGCTCCGCGCCCTCATCGGCCTGCTGCCGGCCGAGGGCGAGATCCGCGTGCTCGGCGAGCCCTTGGGCCGGGCCGCGGGGCGCACGGCGATCCGCCGGCGCACGGGCTATGTCTTCCAGCGCCACGGGCTCGTCGGCCGGCGCTCGGCGCTCTCCAACGTGGTGCACGGGATGCTCGGGCAGCCGGGGGGCTGGCGCGCCTTCTCCGAGATGACCGCGCCCGGCCCCTGGCGCCGGGCGGCGATGGCCGCGCTCGAGGAAGTCCGCCTCGCCGAGAAGGCGGGGGAGCGGGCCGACCGGCTCTCCGGCGGGCAGGCGCAGCGGGTGGCGATCGCCCGCGCCCTCGTCGCCGGGCCCGCCCTCGTCATCGCCGACGAGCCGACCGCGAGCCTCGATCCGGCGGCAGGCGACGAGGTGATGGCGCTGTTCTCCGGCCTCGTCGCCCGGCGCGGCATCGCACTTCTCTACACGACGCACGACATGGCCCATGCCACGGCGCATTCCGACCGGGTGGTGGCGCTGCGCGGGGGCCGGATCGCCTTCGATCTGCCGAGCGCGGAGGCGGGGGCGGGTCGGCTCGCGGAGGTCTTCGATGGCTGAGCCGCGGCGCACGCCCGGGCGATTCGAGCGGGTCTCGGCGCTCAATTTCGCGCTGCTCGTGGGGGTCGCGGCGCTGGTGATCGCCTCGCTCGGCGATGTCGCGCCCTCGCTCGGGCGGCTCGCGGACGGCTTTCCGCGGATGGCCAATCTCGTCGGGCGCATGATGCCGCCCGAGACCGATCCGGAGTTCCTCGCGCGCATGGGGCTCAGGATCGTCGAGACGTTGCAGATCGCGCTGGTCGGCACGGCGATCGGGGTGATCCTGTCGGTGCCGATCGCCTGGGCCTCGGCGCGGGTGGTGGGGCCGTTCGGGATCGGGGGGCTCCTCTTCCGGGCCCTCGTCTCGCTCGCACGGACGGTGCCGGACCTCGTCTGGGCGCTCCTCTTCGTCTCGGCGGTGGGCCTCGGCGCGGTGGCGGGGACCATGACCATCGTCGTCGACACCCTCGGCTTCTGCGGGCGCTTCTTCGCCGAGGCGATGGAGGATGCGGACAAGGAGCCGCAGGAGGCGCTCTCGGCCTTCGGCGCCTCGCGCTTCTCGGTGCTGATGGGGGCCGTGATCCCGGACGCGCTGCCCTCGATGATCAACACCACCCTCTTTGCGCTGGAGAAGGCGGTGCGGTCGTCGGTGGTGCTCGGGCTGGTGGGCGCGGGCGGGATCGGGCAGGAGCTGAAGACGGCCTTCGACCTCTTCCAGTATCAGAAGGCCTCGGCGATCATCCTCGCCATCTTCGTCATCGTGCTCGCGATGGAGTGGGCGACGGACCGGCTGCGGGCGCGGGTTCAGTAGCTGTAGTCGGCATAGATGCGGGTGAGATCGCCGGCCCAGTCGGTGCGGTAGCGGGCGAGGAGCTCTTCGGCGGGGGTCTGGCCGGTGGCGGCGATCTCCTGCAGCGCGGAGAGGAAATGGCTCTCGTCGCGGTCGAAGTCGTGCACGCGGGCGCGGGCGCGCAGGCCGGCGGCGGCGATCTCGAGGAGGTCGAGGGCGATGGCGCGGAGGCTGCGGCCGCGGATCTGGGCGGCGAGGCCGAGGGTGGCGGCGTCGATGCGGAGCGTCTCGCGCTCCTCCGCCGTCCAGTCTCGGCAGAGATCCCAGGCGGCGTCGAGCGAGGCCTGGTCGTAGACGAGCCCGACCCAGAAGGCCGGAAGGGCGCAGAGCCGGCGCCAGGGGCCGCCATCGGCGCCGCGCATCTCGATGAACTTCTTGATGCGCGCCTCCGGGAAGATGGTGGTCAGATGGTCCGCCCAGTCCGAGAGCGTCGGCGTCTCGCCGGGGAGGGCGGGGAGCTTCCCCTCCAGAAAGTCGCGGAAGGACTGGCCGAGCGCGTCGATATAGACCCCGTCGCGGTAGACGAAATACATCGGGACGTCGAGCGCGTAGTCGACCCACCGCTCGAAGCCGAAGCCCTCCTCGAAGACGAAGGGGAGCATGCCGGTGCGGTCGGCGTCGAGATCGCGCCAGATCCGCGAGCGGTAGGAGAGGACCCCGGCGGGGGCGCCCTCGAAGAAGGGCGAATTGGCGAAGAGCGCGGTGGCGACGGGCTGGAGCGCCAGGGCCACGCGGAGCTTCTGCACCATGTCCGCCTCGGAGGCGAAGTCGAGATTCACCTGCACGGTGCAGGTGCGATACATCATCTGGGTGCCGTGGGTGCCGACGCGCCCCATATAGTCGGTCATCAGCCGGTAGCGGCCCTTGGGCATCACCGGCATGTCCTCGTGGCGCCAGATGGGCGCGGCGCCGAGGCCGATGAAGCCGGCGCCGATGCCGTCGGCCACCTCCTTCACCTGGCGCAGATGCTCGTTCACCTCGTCGCAGGTCTGGTGGATCGTCTCGAGGGGCGCGCCGGAGAGCTCGAGCTGGCCGCCGGGCTCGAGGGAGATGTTGGCGCCGTTCTCGGCGAGGCCGATCAGATGGCCGCCCTCGCGCAGCTCGCCCCACCCGAACCGGTCGCGCAGGCCCTCGAGCATGGCGCGGATCGAGCAGGGGCCGTCATAGGGGAGCGGCTTGAGGGTCGCGAGATCGTAGCCGAACTTCTCGTGCTCGGTGCCGATGCGCCAATCGTCCTTCGGCTTGCAGCCGGCCTCGAGATAGCCGACCAGATCGGCGCGGCTCTCCACCGGGCCGCCGCCCGACTGGGGAATGGACATGGCGCGTCTCCCTCTCACCCGGCTCTGACCCGGCCGCGTCCGAGGCCGCATAGGCCAAAGGGACCGGCGGCACAAGAGCGCGGTCCGGGGGGGTCGGACGGCGGCGTCACAAAACGGTGATGGGGCTGTGGCACGGCTCGGCTCGATGGGCGCGCCCGCGCCCGGCAACGAGGGACACATCATGGCATTCCTGGTCACCGACGAGGGGAGCGATCTCGCCGCGCTCGCCCGCTTCTATCAGATCGCGCTCGGCCGCGAAGCCGACGGCAACGGGCTCGCCTTCTGGGCGGAGCTCGTGGAGGGCGGCACCATCACGCTCGCCGAGTGTGCCGAGGCGTTTCTGCGAACGCGCGAGGGCCAGGACGATCTGCCGGACAGCCTGGACGACGACGCCTTCGTCACGGCCGTGATCGAGGCGGCGACCGGGCAGAGCGCGGAGGACGGGTTCTCGCTCGCGGCCTACCCGGACCCGGTGGCGAGCTTCGCGGCCGGGCTCGCGGATGGCAGCCTGAGCCGGGGCGATGTGCTCGCCCTCGTCGCCGCGACGGAGGAGGCGCAGGCCTTCCTCTCGGTCACCGGGGAGAGCGGGCTCGACATCGCGGATTTCGCGCCGGCGACCTTCGGCTACGGCGTCGCCTCGGGCGATCCGGACGCCTCCTCGGTGGTGCTCTGGACCCATGCGCGGCCGGCGGACCCGGAGACCGGGGAGCCCGTGGAGGTCGTCTGGGAGGTTGCGACGGACGAGGACTTCTCCGAGGTGGTCGCGACCGGCACGGCCACGGCGACGGCCGAGGAGGACTACACGGTCAAGGCGATCGCCGAGGGGCTCGAGGCCGGGGAGCGCTACTTCTACCGCTTCGCCGCCGGCGAGGAGGTCTCCCCCGTCGGGCGCACCTCGACCCTGCCCGAGGGCAGCGTCGACCAACTCACCTTCGCGCTCTTCTCCTGCGCGAATTATCCGGGCGGGTTCTTCACCCCCTACGCCGCGGCGGCGGAGCGGGGCTTCGACGTCTCGATCCATGTGGGCGACTACATCTACGAATACGGCATCGGCGAATACGCCTCCGGGCGGGCGGAGGAATTCGGGCGCACGCCGAACCCGACGGAAGAGATCCTCACCGTCGAGGACTACGAGACGCGCTACGCCCAATACACCCGCGACGCCGATCTGCAGGCGGTGCGCGCGGCGGCGCCGATGATCATGATGTGGGACGACCACGAGACGGCGAACGACAGCTGGGCGACCGGCGCCGAGAACCACGACCCGGAGACCGAGGGCGACTGGTTCGAGCGGCGGGACGCGGCGCTCGAGGCCTATCACCGCTGGAACCCGACGCGGGAGCCGGAGGGCGAGCTTTTCGACTACGACCGGAGCTTCGAATTCGGCGACCTCCTGGAGCTCACCATGTTCGAGACCCGGCTGCAGGCGCGCGACGAGACCCGCGGCGACCTGCAGAGCGCGGTGACGGGGAAGGTGAACGGCTATGTGGCCGATCCGGCGAGCTTCGGCGCCGATGTGGCGGCGAACCCGGCGATCCTGCCCGAGGGCGTCGACCCGACCGACCCCGCGCAGATCGCCGCGCTCGCCCAGGACGAGGCCTTCGTCGGGCTCCTCGCGGTGACCTCGCTCCTCAAGGAAGCGGCGGATCCGGCGCGCGAGATGGTCGGGCCGGAGCAAATCGGCGAGTTCGCCGCGCGGGTGGCGGCGTCGGACGCGACCTGGCAGGTGATCGGCTCGCAGACGCTGATGGCCCGGATGGACCTCCCCGGCCCCGCGCTCACCGATCCGGACACGCTGCCGGCCTATGTCGAGGCGGTGGCGATCCTGCTGCAGGGGGGCACGCTGACGCCAGAGCAGGAGGCGCTGTTCAGCCAGGACTTCACCCTGCCCTACAATCTCGACAGCTGGGACGGGTATCAGGCCGAGCGCGAGGCGATCCTGGAGACGCTGGCCGCGAACGAGGCGCGCGGGATCGTGCTCTCGGGCGACACGCACAACGCCTGGTTCTCGGAGATCGCGACGCTCGGGGGCGAGACGGTGGCCTTCGAATTCGGCGGGCCCGGGGTGAGCTCGCCGGGGCTCGAGACCTTCCCGGGGCTCGACACGCTCGACCCGGCGATCGTGGCCGGGCTCTTCGTCGAGGGGATCGACACGCTGCGCTATGCGGACACGGCGCAGCGGGGCTATGTCGAGGTGGTCTTCGAGCCGGAGCAGGTGACGAGCAACTACGTCTTCGTCGACGCGGTGGACCGGCGGGACTTCGAGACCGAGGTGGTCACGCAGACCGTCGCGGCCGAGGACTTCGACGGGCTCGGCTGACGGCCGGGGCGGGCGGGGGCCGGGTCAGTCCCGGCCGCCCTCCTTCGGGAGATTGAAGAGCGCGTCGGGGTCCATCTGCTCGGCGGTGGCGTAGGGGTCGTCCTCCTCCTCGTGCCCGCGCGGATCGTCGAGGCCGAAGGGGTTGGCGGAGGCGGCGGCGCGGTCTGCCTCGCCCTCGGGAACGCGGAGGCTCTCCTCGGTCGGCATCAGGCCCTGGCCGCCGGGCGCATGGCCGGCGTCGGCGAGCTTCTTCGCCTTCTTCTCCTGAGCCTTGGCGACCACCTCGTCGAGTTCGACCTGGGTGCAGAGGCCGAGGGCGACGGGGTCCACGGGCTGGATGTTGGCGGAGTTCCAATGGGTGCGGTTGCGGATGGCCTCGATCGTGGGCTTGGTGGAGCCGACGAGCTTGGCGATCTGGGCGGTCTCGATCTCGGGATGGTAGCGCACGAGCCAGGCGATCGCGGAGGGGCGGTCCTGGCGCTTGGAGACGGGGACGTAGCGCGGGGCCTTCTTCTTGGGCGGCGGGGCGACGTCGCGCTTCAGGAGCTTGAGGCGCGCGACCGAGTCGGCCTCGCAACGCTTGATCTCCTCGGCGGTCAGCTGGTTGTTCTGGACGGGATCGAGGCCCTTGATGCCGACGGCCACCTCGCCGTCGGCGATGCCGGCCACCTCGAGCTCGTGCATTCCGCAGAACTCGGCGATCTGGCGGAAAGTGAGCGTGGTGTTGTCGACCAGCCAGACGGCGGTCGCCTTCGGCATCAACGGCAAATGATCGGTCATGGGTCCTTCGGCTCCTGTGGGGGCGGAAACGGCGGTCGACAGCCGAGCGCCGGCGGCGCAGGATCGCGCCGCGCGCGGGGCGACCGCGACGGGGTCATCAGGCGATATAAGGGCATCGGCCATGGAGATAAAGCGCGAACTTGATCGGCTGCGGCGGGCGGGGCTCGCGCTCGGGGTCTGGGCGGCGCTCGGCTGGGGCGCGGCGCTGGCAGAAGACCGGGCCGGGGCGTTCGACTATTACGTGCTCGCGCTTTCGTGGAACGCCTCCTGGTGCGCGGCGGAGGGGGACGCGCGGGGGGCGGATCAATGCGACCCGCGGCACGATCACGGGTTCCTGCTGCACGGGCTCTGGCCGCAGACTGAGGAGGGCTGGCCGGAGTTTTGCCGGGGCGGCGGGCGCGATCCCTCGCGGCGGCAGACGCGGGCGGTGGCGGACCTCTATGGCAGTTCGGGGCTGGCCTGGCATCAGTGGAAGAAGCACGGGCGCTGCACGGGACTGTCGGCGCGAGACTATTTCCGGCTGGCGCGGGAGGCCTATGGTCGGGTGCGCCGGCCGCGGGAGATTCGGGCGCTGGAGGTGCCGGTGCGGCTCGATCCGGATGTGGTCGAGGCGGCGTTTCTCGAGGCGAATCAATGGCTTGACGAGGATGCTGTGATCGTCACCTGCCGCGACGGGTTGATCCGGGAGGTGCGGATCTGTCTCGACCGGGGGCTCGCGCCGCGGGCTTGCAGCGCGAGCGTTCGGGGGACCTGCCGGCGGGACACGGCGCTGTTGCCGCCGATGCGCTGAGCCGGCGGGAGCGCGGTCAGACGCCGTCCGCGAGGCGCTGGATCAGACGGTCGAGGTCCTCGAGGGAGCGGTAGCGGATGCGGAGCTCGCCCTCGCCGCCGGGGCGGTGGACGATTTCGACGCCCATGCCGATGGCGGCGGAGAGATCGCCCTCGATCAGGCGCGTGTCGGCATCCTTTTCCCCGGCCCTGGCGCTCGCGCGCGGCGGCTTTCCGGCGACAGCGCGCGCGGCGGCGCCTTTGGCCTCTTTGGCGCGGGCCTCGATCTGGCGGACGGTGAGACCCTTGGCGACGGCCTCGCGAGCGAGGGTCTCCGGGTCCGGCGCGGTGACGAGGGCGCGGGCATGGCCGGCGGAGAGGCTTCCCTCGCGCAGCATGACCTGGACAGGCTCCGGGAGAAGGCGCAGGCGCAGGAGATTGGCGAGATGGCTGCGGCTCTTGCCGACGACGCGGGCCAGCGCGTCCTGGGTGTAGCCGAAGCTCTCGATCAGCTGGGCGTAGCCCTCGGCCTCCTCGATCGGGTTGAGATCCGTGCGCTGGACGTTCTCGATGATCGCGACCTCGAGAACGGTGCGGTCGTCGATCTCCCGGACGATCGCGGGAACGGCGTGGAGGCCGGCCCGCTGGGCGGCGCGCCAGCGGCGCTCGCCGGCGACGATCTGGTGCCGCTCCGGGTCGGTCGGGTCGGGGCGAACGATGATCGGCTGCAGGACGCCGCGCTCGCGGATGGAGGCGGCGAGTTCCTCGAGAGCGGCCTCCTCGAAGCGGCGGCGGGGCTGCTCCGGATTGGGCGCGACGAGGTCGATGGGAAGCTCGGCGACGGCATCGCCCATGGGGCGCGCGGCGCTCCCGGAGACGGGGGGCTCGTCGGCCGCCTCGCCGAGGAGGGCGGAGAGGCCGCGGCCGAGACCGCGGCGGGGATCGGGCTTGCGGGCGGGAGCGGTGGACATTTCTGGGGCCTCCGTCAGGCTGCGAGCGTGACGCCGTCGCGCGTCAGCACCTCGGTGGCGAGGGAGCGATAGGCGCGGGAGCCGGCGCAGTCCCGGTCGTAGACGAGGGCGGGGACCGCATGGGACGGGGCCTCGGAGAGGCGGACATTGCGGGGGATCACCGTCTGGTAGACGACCTCGCCGAGGGTAGCGCGGACATCCTCCTCGACCTGGGCGGAGAGGCGGTTGCGCCGGTCGAACATGGTCAGGACGATGCCGTGGATCCGGAGCGTGGGGTTGAGACCCTTCTGCACGCGGCGGATGGTGGCGAGGAGCTGGGTAAGGCCTTCGAGGGCGAAGAACTCGCACTGGAGGGGGACGATGACGCTGTCCGCCGCGGTCATGGCGTTGACCGTCAGGAGGTTGAGCGAGGGGGGGCAGTCGATCAGGACGGTGTCGTAGGCATCGAGGCGGGCGGCCTCCGGGCCGTCGCGGAGGGCGCGGCGGAGGCGGAGCGCGCGGTCGGGGTCCGCGACCATTTCCACATCGGCGCCGGAGAGGTCGATCGTGGCCGGGGCGAGGGCGAGGCGTTCGACGCTGGTCTCGACGAGGATGTCGGCGAGGGCGGCCTCGCCGCAGACGACGTCGTAGGTGGAGCGGGCGCGGTCGGCGGTGTCGACGCCGAGGCCGGTGGAGGCGTTGCCCTGGGGGTCGAGGTCGATCACGAGGACGCGGCGGCCGCGGGCGGCGAGGGCGGTGCCGAGATTGATGGCGGTGGTGGTCTTTCCGACGCCGCCCTTCTGGTTGACGATGGCGATGATACGGCCTGGAGGGGCTTCCGGGGCGCTGGTCGAGAGGGTCATGGCGCTGCTCGCTGCTCGATTCGGGTGATCTTCAGGATCGTCGCCTGGCCGTCTGTGCGGCTCGCGATCTTCGTCACGTGATAGTGCCAGCGGCGCGCGGCCTCGGTCAATTCGGAATCGGCGCGGGCGCCTTTGGGGAGGAGGCAAACCGTCTGCGGGCCGGACAGCCGGGCGGCGTGGGAGAGCAGCGTCGGGAGTGGGGCGAAGGCGCGGGCCGAGAGAACCTCGGGCGCCCGGAGGGTCAGGGCCTCGACGCGCTCTGTCCGGATCTCGACGGACACCGCCATGGCCCGGGCCGCGGCGGCGAGAAAGGCGGCCTTGCGGGTATCGGAATCGACGAGGGTGACGGTCGGGGCGCCGCGGTCGGCGGCGATGGCGGCGATCACGAGGCCCGGGAAGCCGGCGCCAGAGCCGAGGTCGAGCCAGGTTCGGGCGCCCGGCGGGGCGAGCGGGAAGAGCTGGGCGCTGTCCGCGATGTGGCGGGTCCAGACATCGCGGAGACTCGTCGGGGAGACGAGATTGATCCGGCGGGACCATTTTTCCAGGCAGGCCACATAGGCGTCGAGCCGCTCCAGCGTTTCACATGAAACATCGAGGCCGGAGAGCTCCGCGAGACGGGCGCGGCTCACCCGGCGGCCGCCCGCTCCCCGCCGGCCCGCTTGGCGGCCAGGAGGAGCAGGGAGAGGGCGGCCGGGGTCATGCCCTCGATCCGCCGGGCTTCCCCGAGGGTGCGGGGGCGCCGCGCGGCGAGCTTGGCGCGGAGCTCCGCGGAGAGCCCCGGCAAGGCGCCGAGGTCCAGATCGGCGGGCAACGGGCGGCCCTCTTCGCGGCGCATCTCCGCGACATCGGCGGCCTGGCGCTCGATATAGCCGGCATATTGCGCCTCGCGCGCGAGCTGGGCCATCTCGGCCGAGGCTATGGCTGCGAGATCGGGGAAGATCTCCCGGAGCCGCTCGGGCGTGACCTCCGGGAGCGCGAGAAGGTCGAGCGCGGTGCGGCGGACGCCATCCTGGTTGATAGACAGGCCGGCACGGGCGGCCTCGGGGGGCGTCAGGCGGGCGGCGGAGGCGGCGGCACGGGCGGCCTCCAGCCGCTCCATCTTGGCCGCGAAGGCCCGGGCACGCGCTTCTCCGACGCAGCCGGCGGCGAGACCGATCGGTGTCAGACGCTGATCCGCGTTGTCCGCCCGCAGCGACAGGCGGTATTCGGCACGCGAGGTGAACATGCGATATGGCTCGGTGACCCCGAGGCTCACGAGGTCGTCCATCATCACGCCGATATAGCCATCGGCCCGGCCGAGGATGACCGGCGCCTCGCCTTGCGCCTCCCGTGCGGCGTTGAGCCCCGCCAGAAGGCCCTGGGCGGCCGCCTCCTCGTACCCCGTGGTGCCGTTGATCTGCCCGGCGAGGTAGAGCCCCGCGACGTCAGGCAGGCCGAGGGTCAGCGAGAGGGCCCGGGGGTCGACGTAATCGTATTCGATCGCGTAGCCGGGGCGGAGGATCTCGGCCCGTTCCAGCCCCCGGATCGTGCGCACATAGGCCAGTTGCACCTCGGCCGGGAGAGAGGTGGAGATGCCGTTTGGATAGACCTGCCGCGCATCGAGCCCCTCCGGCTCGAGAAAGATCTGGTGCGAGGTCTTCTCGCTGAAGCGCACGACCTTGTCTTCGATGGACGGGCAATAGCGCGGGCCGACGCCGTCGATCCGGCCCCCATACATCGCCGACCGGTCGAGATTGGCGCGGATGATGTCGTGCGTCCGCGGATTGGTATGGGTTACGTGACAGGGGACCTGCGCGGCCTCCGGGTGGTCGGAGAGAAAGGAGAAGAGCTCCGGATCCGGGTCCCCCGGCTGGGGGTCGAGCGCGGAGAGGTCCAGGCTCGCGCGGTCGAGCCGCGGGGGCGTCCCGGTCTTGAGACGCCCGACGGCGAGGCCGAGATCCCGGATCCGGGCGGCGAGACGCGCCGCGGCCGGGTCGCCAATCCGACCGGCGGGGTGGCGCTCCTCGCCGATATGGACCACGCCGCCGAGGAAGGTCCCGGTGGTGAGCACGACGGCCGCGGAGGGCAGACGGGTGCCGTCGGCGAGGCGCACCGCGGCCACCCGCCCGGCCGCGATCTCGATATCCACCACCTCGCCCTCCACGATCGAGAGGCCCGGGCAGTCGGCGAGCGCGCGCTGCATATGCCGGCGATAGAGCGCCCGGTCGCATTGCGCGCGGGGGCCCTGCACGGCCGGTCCCTTGCGCCGATTGAGGAGGCGGAACTGGATGCCGGCGCGATCGGTCACACGGCCCATCACCCCGTCCAGCGCATCCACCTCGCGCACGAGATGGCCTTTGCCGAGCCCGCCGATCGCCGGATTGCAGGACATCTCGCCGATGCGGTCCCGCCGATGCGTCGCCAGCACGACCCGCGCCCCGGCCCGCGCCGCCGCATGAGCGGCCTCCGCCCCGGCATGCCCGCCGCCGATCACCACCACATCCGCCCGGTCGGACTGTTTCACGTGGAACATCCCCTATTTCCCGACGCAGAAATTCGCGAACACCTCGCCGAGCATCTCCTCGGTCGTCACCCGCCCGAGCAGGCGCTCCAACCCGGCGAGCCCGGCGCGGATGTCTTCCGATACCAGTTCGGCAGGCGCGGAATCCACCCCTAGCCGCGCCCTCTCGAGCGCGCCCACGGCTCCTTCGAGTGCCCGGCGCTGCCGCTCATGGGCGACGAGCCCGCTCTCCCCGAGGTGCGAGAGCCGGGCCTGCACCGCCTCGAGCAGCGCCCCGATGCCCTCCCCGGTCCGGGCCGACACGGCCAGCCCGGGCCCGCCCCCGAGATCGGCCTTCGCCGCGACCCGGATGTCGCCCGCCCGCGCCAGCGCCTCGGCCTCCTCCGGCAGCGCCGCATCAGGGGCCGTGAGCAACAGCCGCAGTTCCGCCGCCTCCGCCCGCATCCGCGCCCGGGCGACCCCTTCCGCCTCCACCGGATCGGTCGCCGCTCGCAGGCCGGCCATGTCGAGAAAGGACACCGGCAACCCCTCGAGATCGTAGCGGAGCTCCACCACATCCCGGGTCGTCCCCGGATGCGGCGAGGTGATCGCCGCCTCGCGCCCCGCCAGCGCATTCAAGAGGCTCGACTTCCCCGCATTCGGCGCACCGAGGATCGCCACCTCGAAGCCGCTCCGCAGGCGCTCCGCCCCGTCCGACGCCGCGAGTTCCGCCGCGATCTCGCCAGCCACCTCTCCCAGGAGCAGGCCCACCTCCGGTCCAACCCGCTCCGGCACCTCCTCGTCCGCCCAGTCGATCGTCGCCTCGACCAGAGCCAGCGCCCGCAAGAGCGCAGCCCGCCAGCGCCCCGCGGCCTGGCTCAAGGCCCCGGACATCAGCCGCGCCGCCTGCGCCCGCTGCGCCTCGGTCTCCGCCGCCAGCAGATCCCCGAGCGCCTCGACCTCCGTCAGGTCCATCCGCCCCGCCTCGACGGCGCGCAACGTGAACTCCCCCGGCTCCGCGAGCCGCGTCCCGGGCACTGCGCCCACGGCCTCGAGCACCGCGCGGACAACCGCCCGCCCCCCGTGGCAATGCAGCTCAGCCATCGCCTCCCCGGTGAAGCTCGCCCCCTCCGCGAAGACGAGCACGAGCCCGGTGTCGAGCAGCGCCCCCTCTGGCCCGAGAAACCTCCGCAGCACGGCCCGGCGGGGCTCCGGCGGCGCCCGCCCGGTCACCCGGCGCACCACCTCCGCGGCCGCCGGCCCCGAGACCCGGATCACGGCGATCCCGGCGCGTCCTGCGCCCGTTGCCGGCGCGTAGATGGTGTCGCCGCCAGCCCCGCCCGGGACGCCGCGCTCACCCGCCAAGCCGCGCCTCCGAGCCCGCGCCCCTTGACCCGGCCCGCCGGCCTCGCGCCATATCGACCGTCGCGCCCCGCCCTGCGGCGCACCGCCGAGACCGATCGAGGAGCCAACCGCCATGACCGACACCCACATCGCCGCCATCCGCATCGCCGAGACCGGCGCTCCCGCCGTCATGCGTCTGGAGCGCGTCCCGTTGCCGGAGCCCGGTCCCGACGAGATCCGCATCCGCCACGCAGCCATCGGGGTCAACTACATCGACACCTATCACCGCTCCGGCCTCTACCCGCTCGCCCTGCCCTCCGGCATCGGCCTCGAGGGCGCCGGCATCGTCGAGGCCGCAGGCACCGAGTCCGGTTGGCGCGAGGGCGACCGCGCCGTCTACTGCACCGGCCCCATCGGCGCCTATGCCGAGGCCCATGTCGTCAAGGCCGACCGCGCCGTCCGCCTGCCCGAAGCCATCTCCTTCGACACCGCCGCGGCGAGCCTCCTCAAGGGCCTGACCGTCCAATACCTGATCCGCCAGATCCACCCGGTGGAGCCCGGCGAGACCGTCCTCTTCCATGCAGGCGCCGGCGGCGTCGGCCAGATCGCCATCCAGTGGCTGAAGCATCTCGGCGCCACCGTGATCACCACCGCCGGCGGCACCGAGAAATGCGCCCTCGCCCAGCGCCTCGGCGCCGACCACGTCATCGACTACCGCGCCGAGGGCGTCGCCGCCATCGCCCCCCGCGTTCGCGAGATCACCGGCGGCGAGGGCGTCCCCGTGGTCTACGACGGCGTCGGCCGCGACACCTTCGAGGCCTCCCTCGACTGCCTCCGCCCCAAGGGTCTCTTCGTCACCTTCGGGAACGCCTCGGGCCCGATCACCGGCGTCGATCTCGGCATCCTCTCCTCCAAGGGCTCGCTCTTCGTGACCCGGCCGACGCTCTTCCACTACGTGCCCACCCGCGAGACCCTCCAGGCCGCCGCCGACGATCTCTTCGAGGTCCTCGCCTCCGGCCATGTCGCGATCGCCGAGCCCACGGTCTACCCGCTCGCCGAGGCCGCCGCGGCCCACGAGGCGCTCGAGGGCCGGCGCACCACCGGCTCGCTCCTCCTGCGCCCCTGACCCCGACCCGCGCGCCGGGGCCGGCCCCTCGCCCCAGGGCGGGCCGGCCTCAGGCCGCATCCCGCTCCGCGAGCCCGCGCCCCTCGAGCAGCGCCTCCGGCCCCGGCATCCGCCCCCGGAACGCGGTGTAGGCCGCCTCCGGCTCCTCGCGCCCCCCGGCGGCGAGCACATGGGCCTCCAGCTTCCGCGCAGTCTCCGCGTCGAACACGTCCCCCGCCTCCTCGAAGGCGCGGAAGGCGTCGGCGTCCATCACCTCGGACCACATGTAGCTGTAATACCCCGCCGCATACCCCTCGCCCGCGAAGACATGCAGGAAATGCGGCACCCGGTGGCGCATGGCGATCTCCCGCGGCATCCCGATCTCCGCGAGCACAGCCCGCTCGAACCCCGCCGGATCCGCCGCCGCCTCCGCCGCGCGGCCCCCGTGCATCTCCATATCGACGAGCGCCGAGGCCAGATACTCGACCGTCTGGAACCCCTGCCCATAGGTCTCCGCCGCCCGGATCCGCGCGACCAGGTCCTCCGGCATCGGCGCCCCGGTCTCCACATGCCGCGCATGCGTCCGCAAGATCTCCGGCACCGACAGCCAATGCTCGAAGAGCTGGCTCGGCAGCTCCACGAAATCCAGCGCCACGCTCGTCCCCGAGATCGACGGATAGGTCACGTCCGACAACAGCCCGTGCAGCGCATGCCCGAACTCGTGGAACAGCGTCCGCGCATCGTCCCAGGACAGAAGCGTCGGATCGCCCTTCGCGAAATTGCAGGTGTTGAGGATCACCGGCCGCCCCGGCTCGCGCAGCTTCTGCTGCCGCCGCAGCGCGCTCGCCCAGGCGCCGGAGCGTTTCGAGCCCCGCGCGTGATAGTCCCCGAGGAAGAGCCCCAGATGCGCGCCGCCGCGCGTCACCTCCCAGGCCCGGACCTCCGGATTGTGGAGCGCGAGCCCCTCCACCTCCCGGAACTCGAGCCCGAAGAGCCGCCCGGCCACGTCGAAGGCCGCCGCGATCACGCTGTCGAGCGCGAGATAGGGCTTCGTCTCCGCCGCATCGAGATCGTGCAGGCGCTTGCGCTCCTTCTCCGCGAGCCAGCGCCAGTCCCAGGGCTCCACCGGCCCGTTGAGGCCGAGCTCCGCCGCCAGCGCCGCGAGCCCCGCGCGCTCCGCCGCCGCCTTCTCCGTCGCCGGCGCCCAGACCCGCATCAGGAGCCCGCGCACCGCCTCTGGCGTCTTCGCCATCTCTTCCGAGAGGCGCATCTCCGCGAAGCTCTCGAAGCCGAGAAGCCGCGCCTTCTCCGCCCGGAGCGCCAGAGTCTCCGCCACGATCGGCCAGGTCGCCGCGTCCCCCACCGTGTCGCCCCGCCCGGTCCAGGCCCGCCAGGCCGCCTCGCGGAGATCCCGCCGGTCCGAATAGGTCAGGAACGGCTCCACCGAGGAGCGCGACGTCGTGATCACCGGCGCGCCCGCGCCCCGCGCCCGCCCCTCGGCCTCCGCCGCGGCCACGACAGCCGCCGGCAGCCCCGCGAGATCCTCCGGCCCGAGCGCCATCGCCCAGTCCTGCTCGTCCTTCAGCACCGTCTGCGCGAAGGCGGTCCCGAGTTCGGCGAGGCGCATCTGGATCTCCCGCATCCGCGCGCGCCCCGCCGCGCCGAGATCGGCGCCCGCGCGCACGAAGCGCCGCCGCGCGAGTTCCGTCACCCGCGCCGCTTCCGGCTCCAGCCGGTCCATCTCCGCGATCACCGGCCTCAGCCGCGCCCAGAGCGCCGCATCCGTCAGGATCGCCTGGCGATGCTCGGCGAGCTTCGGGCTCACCCGCCGCTCGATCGCCTGGATCTCCGGCGTCGTGTCCGAGGCCGCGAGCGTGAAGAACACCGAGGCCACCCGCTCGAGCGCCGCCCCCGCCCGCTCCAGCGCCGCGACCGTCGTCTCGAAGGACGGCGCGCCGTCCGCCTCGGCGATCGCCCGCACCTCCGCGCGATGCTCCGCCATCGCCGCCTCGAAGGCCGGCTCGAACTCCCCCACCCGGATCCGGTCGAAAGGCGGCAGGCCGAACGGCCCGTCCCAAGGCTCCAGAAGCGCGGTCATCTCATCCTCCGATCGCCGCCGCCCCGGGCCGCGCGCCCACACGCGCCAGCCAGGCGGCCAGATTGTCGAGCCCCTCCGGCATCGGATGCTTGATCACCCGCCGGAACCCCACCGCGATATAGGCCGTGATGTCGGCCACCGTCAGGGCGTCCGCCGCGAGCCAGTCCCGCCCCGCGAGCCGCGCGTCGAGCGCCGCGAGATGCCCGTCGATCCGCGCGCGATTCGCCTCCCCCCAATCCGGGCACTGCATCTCCAGCACCGCCATCTTCGGATTGGTGTGACGGAAGGCATGCCCGACCGCCGCGAACAGCCCGAACTCCGCCCGCCGCTGCCACATCTCGACGACCGCCGCCTCGAGCGCATCGCGCCCCATCAGGGCCGGCTCGGGATGCAACGCCTCTATATACCGGCAGATAGCCTGCGTCTCCGTCAGCACCGTCCCATCCGAGAGCCTGAGCGCCGGGACCACCGGCGCCCCCACCTCCGCGAGATAGTCCGCCCCCTTGTGCTCCCCGGCCATCAGATCCACCGTCCGGCGCGGCAGATCCACCCCCTTCTCCGCGAGAAAGAAGTTCACCCGCATCGGGTTCGGCGCCCGTGGCTGGTCGTAGAGAAGCTCCGGCTCCGGCAGCATCGGCGATCCCTCCCTTGGCCCGGCCATAGCCTAGAGCGCAGGCCCCGCCCCGCCAACCCGCCGTCCTCCGGAGGACCCGATGCCCCTCGCCCTGATCCTGCGCGACTTCCTCGCCGCGCAACTGCTGCTCATCCTCGCGCTCGCCCTCGCCGATCTCGGCCTCGAGGCAGCCGGGCTCGGTCCCCTGCCGAGCGGGGGGGCCGTCGGAGCGCTCCTCGGCGCGGTCTTTCTCGCCGCCCATTTCCATGCCGAGCGCGGCGGCGTGGCGCCGACGGGCGCGCGCGCCTGGCGGATCGCCCTCGCGCTCTGGGCCGCGACGCTCCTCCTCACCGGGCTCCTCGCCGGCCCCGTCCTCCTTCCCACCCTCCTCGAGGGGCTCGAGCGGGCACCGCAAAGCGGCGAAGCGCTCGCCAAGTTCCTGGCCGTCCTCGGCGTCGTCCTCGGCAGCTTCCTGTTCCTGCTGCTGCTCGCGTTGCGCTACGCCTTTCCCTGGGCCGTGCGGCAGGCGGAGCGCAATCTCGCCCGCGCCCGGCGCTGAGGCCGCGGCCCCCGCTTGCCGCCGCCCCGCCCCCTCGCCTATAGGGGTCGGGGAGGGGCCGCCATGTTCGCACACCGCCATCTTCTCGGGATCGCGCAGCTCTCCGCCGCGGACATCACGGCGATCCTCGACCTCTCCGAGGACTATGTCGCCCTCAACCGCCGCCGCGACAAACATGTCGAGCGCCTGCGCGGCCTCACCCAGATCAACCTGTTCTTCGAGGCCTCGACCCGGACCCAGGCCTCCTTCGAGCTCGCCGGCAAGCGCCTCGGCGCCGATGTGATGGGCATGGCGGTCGAGGCCTCCTCGATGCGCAAGGGCGAGACGCTGATCGACACCGCCGTGACGCTCAACGCCATGCACCCCGATCTCCTCGTGGTGCGCCACGCCATGTCCGGCGCCGTCGCGCTGCTCGCGCAGAAGGTCGAGTGCGCCGTCGTCAATGCCGGGGACGGGCGGCACGAGCACCCGACCCAGGCGCTTCTCGACGCGCTCACCATCCGCCGGCGCAAGGGCCGGCTCCAGCGCCTCACGGTGGCGATCTGCGGCGACATCGCCAATTCCCGCGTCGCCCGGTCCAACATCCTCTGCCTCAACGCCATGGAGAACCGGGTCCGCGTCGTCGCCCCGCCGACGCTTCTGCCCGCCGGCATCGAGCGCTTCGGCGTCGAGGTCTTCACCGAGATGGAGGCCGGGCTCGAGGGGGCCGACGTGGTGATGATGCTGCGCATCCAGAACGAACGGCTCGACGGCGCCGCCGTCCCCTCGCGCCGCGAATACTTCCACCGCTACGGGCTCACCGCGGAGAAGCTCGCCCGCGCCGCCCCGGACGCCATCGTCATGCATCCGGGCCCGATGAACCGGGGCGTGGAGATCGACCCCGAAGTCGCCGACGACATCGACCGGTCGGTGATCTCCGAGCAGGTGGAGATGGGGGTGGCCGTCCGGATGGCCGTCCTCGACCTCCTCGCGCGCGCCTGGGAGGCCGGGCAATGACCGCCCCCGCGCCGGATCCCTCGCTGCCGCCGGAGGCCGCCGCCGCCTGGGCGCCGCATCTCGAGCCCGGCGAGCGGCTTCTCTGGGCCGGGCGGCCTGCCGCGGGGCTGCGCTTCGCTCTCTCCGATCTCGGCCCGACGATCGCGGGGGCCGTCTTCGTCGCGTTCTCCATCGTCTGGGTCTCGACCGCCGCAGGCCAGGGCGGGCCCGCAGTCCTGCCCTGGCTCGGGCTCCTGCCGCTCGCCATCGGCGTCTGGCTCCTGATCGGGCGCAGGCTCTGGGACGCCTATCGCCGCGCCCGCACGGCCTATGCCCTGACCGACCGGCGCGCCCTCATCGCCACCGCCCACGCCGGACGGCGCCTGCGCAGTCTGCCGCTCTCGGAGCTCGACGAGCCGGAGGCCCGCTTCGGGCCCGAGACGACCATCGTCTTCTTCCGCGAGAGCCCCCTCGGACAGCGCTTCCGCCAGGGCCCGGTGCCGGAGGGCCGCATCCGCGAGCGCCCGGCCAATGCCCGCGAGATCGGCTTCGAGCGCATCCCCGACGGCGAGCGGGTCTTCGGCCTGATCCGCGCCGTCCGCCGCGCGCTTGCGGGAGGCGCCCCATGACCCCGCCGCTGCATCTCCTGAACGCCCGCCTGATCGACCCCGCGACCGGCTATGACGGCCCCGGCGCGCTCCGGATCGAGGGGGGCGAGATCGCCGAGGTCCATCGCGGGCCCTCCCCGGGTCCGGGCGAGGGGGAGACGGTCGACTGCGCCGGCCAGGCCCTCGCCCCCGGCATCGTGGATGCCCGCGTCTTCGTCGGCGAGCCGGGCGCGCGGCATCGCGAATCGCACCGCTCCGCGGGGCAGGCCGCTGCGGCAGGGGGCGTCACCACCCTCGTCCAGCAGCCCGACACCCAGCCCCCGCTCGACGACCCGGCCCTGGTGCAATTCACCCTCGCCCGCGCCCGGGAGGCCTCCCTCGTCAACGTCCACGCCATGGCGGCGCTCACCCGCGGGCTCGAGGGCCGGGAGATGACCGAGCAGCGCTTCCTGCTCGACGCCGGCGCCGTCGCGCTCACCGATGCCGACCGGGCGGTGGCCGACGCGCGGGTCTTCCTCGCCTGCCTGCGCTACGCCACCTCGACCGACGCGCTCGTCGTCCACCACATCCAGGAACCCGCCCTCTCGCGCGGGGCCTGCGCGACGTCGGGAGAGTTCGCCTCCCGCCTCGGGCTGCCCTCTGTCCCGGCGCTGGCCGAGCGGATGCAGCTCGCCCGCGATCTCGCCCTCGTCGAGGCCACCGGCGCGCGCTACCACGCCGATCAGATCTCCACCGCCGCCGCCCTCGGCCCGCTCGCCCGCGCCAAGGAGGCGGGGCTCGACGTCACCGCCGCGGTCTCGATCCACCATCTGACGCTCAACGAGTTCGACATCGCCGACTATCGGAGCTTCTTCAAGCTCGCGCCGCCGCTGCGCGCGGAGGACGACCGGTGTGCGGTGGTAGAGGCTCTCGCCTCGGGGCTGATCGACATGGTGGTCTCCTCCCATCTGCCTTGGGACGAGGAGGCCAAGCGGCTCCCCTTCGAAGGCGCGGCGACCGGGGCGGTGGGGCTCGAGACGATCCTGCCCGCCTGCCTGCGCCTCGTCCATGCCGGCGACATCGCCCTGCCCGCGCTCTTCGAGCGGCTCTCCCTCGCGCCGGCGCGCCGGCTCGGCCTGCCGGGCGGGCGCCTCGCGCCGGGGGCGCCGGCCGATCTCGTGCTCTTCGACCCGGACGCCCCCTGGCGGCTCGACCGGGCCGAACTCCGCTCCAAGTCGAAAAACACGCCCTTCGACCGGCAGCGCCTCGAGGGGCGCGTGCGCGGCACCTGGGTCGCAGGACGACGGGTCTTCGGGAGCTGAGCGGATGTTCCACGACATCATGGGGCTCGAGCGCGCGCTGCCCTGGCTGCTGGCCGCCTTCGCCGCGGGCTACGCGCTCGGGACGGTGCCCACGGGCCTTCTCCTCTGCCGCGCCTTCGGCCTGCCGGACCCGCGCGGCTTCGGCTCCGGCAATGTCGGGGCGACCAACGTGCTCCGCACCGGGAACCGCCTCGCGGCCGCGCTGACCTATCTCCTCGATCTCGCGAAGGGCGCGGTGCCGGTGCTCGTGTTCCTCTCCTGGGGGGATCTCGCGGCCCAGGCGGCCGGGCTCGGGGCGCTGCTCGGCCATTGCGCCTCGCCCTGGCTCGGATTCCGCGGCGGCAAGGGGGTGGCGAGCTTCATGGGGGTGGTGCTCGCGCTCCACTGGCCGGCGGGGCTCGCGACGGTGCTCACCTGGCTCGCGGCGGCGGGGCTCGCGCGGATCTCGTCCGTCGGCGGGCTCGCGGCGGCGGCCTCCGCGCCGGTCTGGCTGGTGCTCTTCGCGCGGTGGGAGGCGGTGCTCGCGGCGCTCCTCGGCGCCGCGCTCGTCTGGGTCCGCCATTCGGAGAACATCCGCCGGCTGCTTGCGGGCACGGAGCCGAGGATCGGGCGTTAACCATTAACCCGCCCTTAACCATCCCCGGTCTCTCCTGAGCCCAGACAGTCAGGAGGGCCCATGGCCGCACCGGATCTCTTCGCCCCCCCGCGCGATGCGGTGGAGGGGGTCTCCCTCACGGCGGAGGAGCGCCTCGCCCGCCTCCGCCTCGCGCGGAGCCGCAATGTCGGCCCGCGGACCTACGCGCATCTGATGCAGCGTTTTCAGAGCGGGCGCGCCGCGCTGGATGCGCTGCCCGAGCTCGCCCGCCGCGGCGGCGACGGCGCCTATCACCCCTGCCCGGAGGACGTGGCGGAGGCCGAGTGGGCGGAGGGCGCGCGCCTCGGCGCCGCGCTCTGCCTGCTCGGCGAGCCCGCCTATCCCCGGCAGCTCTCCACCATCCCGACGCCCCCGCCCGCGGTCTGGGTGATGGGGAACCCGGAGATCTTCGCCCGCCCCTCCGCCGCCATCGTCGGCGCGCGCAACGCCTCCGCCGTCGGCCTGCGCACCGCGCGGCAGATCGCACGGGGGCTCGGCGCGGCGGGGCGCGTCGTCGTCTCCGGCCTCGCCCGCGGGGTCGACGCCGCGGCACACGAGGCGGCGCTCGAGACCGGCACCATCGCCGTCCTCCCCGGCGGGCTCGACCGGATCTATCCCCCGGAGAACGCGGGCCTTGCCGCCCGAATCGCCGAGACCGGGGCCCTGGTCTCGGAATGCCCCCTCGGCACGGAGGCCACCGCGCGGCATTTCCCCAAGCGCAACCGCCTGATCGCGGGTCTCTCGGCCGGCGTGGCGCTCGTCGAGGCGGCGAGCCGGTCCGGCTCGCTGATCACCGCGCGCTTCGCGCTCGAGCAGGGGCGGGAGGTGATGGCCTGCCCCGGCTCGCCGGAGGACCCGCGCTCGGCCGGCTGCAACGCGCTGATCCGCGACGGCGCGGCCCTCGTGCGCGATGCCGAGGACGTGCTCGAGGCGCTCGCCATGCCCGCCCGCCCCGGCCTCGCCGAGGAGGGCGGCGCCTTCCTGTTCGACGGCGCCCCCGATCTCGACCTCGAGGAGGACGACTACGACGCGCTCTCCGATTTCGACCCCGAGGGGCGGGAGGACGATGCCGCCCTCGCCGAGCAGGTGATGCGCCTCCTCGGCCCGACCCCCGTGGAGGTCGACGAGCTCGCCCGGGCCTGCGGCGCGCGCCCGGCCGAGCTCTCCCTCGTCCTCCTAGAGCTGGAGCTCGCCGGCCGGGTCGATGTCGCCAAGGGCCGCGTCGCCCTCGCCGAGGCGGAGGTCTGAGGCCCGGCGGCGTTGACACCCGCGGGGCCCTGACCCATGTTCTCGGCCCGCGCGCCCTGGAAACGGGTCCGGGCGCCGGACAGGAGCGCCCATGGCAGTCGTCGTCGTCGAATCGCCCGCGAAGGCAAAGACCATCAGCGGCTATCTCGGCAACCAGCACACGGTGCTCGCCTCCTACGGCCATGTGCGCGATCTCCCCTCGAAGGACGGCTCGGTCGACCCCGAGAACGGCTTCGACATGACCTGGGAGGTCGATGCCAAGGCGCAGAAGCACATCCGCGCCATCGCCGAGGCGGTGAAGGACGAGGACCGCCTGATCCTCGCCACCGACCCCGACCGCGAGGGCGAGGCGATCTCCTGGCACCTGCTCGAGGCGCTGAAGAAGCGCCGGGCGGTGAAGAAAACCACCGAGGTCGACCGCGTCGTCTTCAACGCCATCACCAAATCCGCCGTGACCAAGGCGATGGCCAACCCCCGCGAGATCGACATGCAGCTCGTGGAGGCCTATCTCGCGCGCCGCGCGCTGGACTATCTCGTGGGCTTCACCCTCTCGCCGGTGCTCTGGCGCAAGCTTCCGGGCGCGAAATCCGCGGGCCGGGTGCAGTCCGTCGCGCTCCGCCTCATCGTCGAGCGGGAGATGGAGATCGAGGCCTTCCGCGCCCGCGAATACTGGACCGTGAAGGCCGAGCTCGTCACCCCCCGGGGCGAGCCGTTCCTCGCCCGCCTCGTCGCCCTCGACGGGCGCAAGCTCGACAAGTTCGATCTCGCCGACGAGACCGCGGCCCGCGCAGCGGCGCGCGCGGTCGAGGAGGCGGCCCTCGCCGTGCGCTCCGTCGAGGCGAAGCCGCAGACCCGCAATCCCTTCCCGCCCTTCATGACCTCGACGCTCCAGCAAGAGGCGTCGCGCAAGCTCGGCATGGGCGCGCAGGAGGCCATGCGCACCGCCCAGCGCCTCTACGAGGCCGGCCACATCACCTATATGCGGACCGATGGCGTGGACATGGCGCCGGAGGCCGTCGCCGCCGCGCGCGAGACGATCGAGACGCGCTACGGGGCCGACTACGTCCCGCCCAAGCCGCGGGTCTACAAGACCAAGGCGAAGAACGCGCAGGAGGCGCACGAGTGCATCCGCCCCACGCGCTTCTCCGCCGCCCCGGGCGAGATCCGGCTCGACCGCGCCGAGGCCCGCCTCTACGAGCTGATCTGGCAGCGCGCCGTGGCGAGCCAGATGGAGGCCGCCCGCTTCCGCCGCACCACCGTCGAGATCGCCGACGGCGCCGACCGCGTGGGCCTGCGCGCCACCGGCCAGGTCGTCACCTTCGACGGCTTCCTCCGCGCCTATGACGAGAGCCGCGACGACCGGCGCGAGGACGAGGAGGACGAGGCCCGCCTGCCCGAGATCCCCGAGGGCGCGGCCCTCGGCCGCAACGCCGTCACCCCGGAGCAGCATTTCACCCAGCCCCCGCCGCGCTACACCGAGGCGAGCCTCGTCAAGCGGATGGAGGAGCTCGGCATCGGCCGCCCCTCGACCTATGCCTCGATCATCGGCACGATCCAGGATCGGGACTATGTCCGCAAGGAGAAGAACCGGCTGATCCCGGAGGACAAGGGCCGCCTCGTCACCGCCTTCCTGATGAACTTCTTCCGCCGCTATGTGGAATACGATTTCACTGCGGCGCTCGAAGAGGAGCTCGACGACGTCTCCGGCGGGCGGATGGACTGGAAGGCGCTGCTCGAGAAGTTCTGGGAGGCGTTCTCCGCGGCGGTCGAGGACACCAAGGAGCTGCGCATCACCGAGGTGCTCGAGAAGATCAACGAGTTCCTCGCCCCCCATCTCTTCCCCGATCCGGGCGACGGCTCGGATCCGCGGCTCTGCCCCGCCTGCCAGGCCGGGCGGCTCTCGATGAAGACCGCGCGCGCGGGCGGCGCCTTCATCGGCTGCTCCAACTATCCCAATTGCCGCTACACCCGCCCCCTCGGCGGCCCGGCGGACGACGAGGCGGCGAAGCTCGACGGCAAGGAGCTCGGCCTCGACCCGCAGACCGGGCTGATGGTCACGCTCAGGAACGGCCGCTTCGGGCCTTACGTCCAGCTCGGCGAGCAGGAGGGCGAGCAGAAGCCGAAGCGCGCGAGCCTTCCGAAGGGCATCGCGCCCGAGACCCTCGACCTGCAGACCGCGCTCGGCCTCCTCTCGCTCCCGCGCGAGATCGGCAAGCACCCGGACGACGGCGAGCCGGTCGAGGCCGGGCTCTACCGCTACGGCCCCGCGGTGCGCCACGGCAAGATCTACGCCCCGCTCGAGGATTGGACCGAGGCGCTGACCGTCGGCATGAACCGCGCGGTCGGGCTCCTCGCGGAGAAGCGGGCCAATCCCGGCCGCGGCCGCGCCGCCCCGCAGAAGCCGCTCCGCGAGCTAGGAGAGCATCCAGAGGGCGGCCCCGTCGCGGTGATGGACGGGCGCTACGGGCCCTACGTCAAATGGGAGAAGGTGAACGCCACCCTCCCCAAGGGCGCGGACCCGCAGGCGGTGACGCTCGAGCAGGCGGTCGAGCTGCTGGCGGAGAAGGCCGCGAAGAAGGGGACCAAGAAGTCCGGGCAGGGGGCGAAGAAGGCCGCGGCCAAGCCCGCGAAGTCCGCCGCCGCGAAAACCACGAAGACCGCGAAGACCACGAAAACCGCCAAGACGACGAAGGCGGGCGCCGCCAAGACCGCGCGGAAATCCCCGGCCAAGGGCAAGGCCGAAGCGGCGCCGCAAGAGCCCCCGGCGGAGGCCCCGGCCGAGCCGCAGAAGCGCCGGCGGCGCGCGGCCAATGGCTGAGGCGGCCGCGCATATCCGCCCCGCTTCGGCTGCGGACCTGCCCGCCCTCGCGGACCTCTACCGCGCCTTCTTCGAGGAGATCGGCATCGCCGTGCCAGAGCGGCTCGAGCGCAACATCCTCGGCATGATCGAGGACCGGAGTTCCACCCTGGTCCTGCTCGAGGACGGCGCCGGGCCCGCCGGCATCGCCAGCGCGAGCGTGGTGCATGGGGTGGAGTTCGGGACCTCCGCGGAGATCGAGGACATCTATGTCGCCCCCAGCCATCGCCGGCAGGGCTTCGGCGGGCGGCTCCTCGCGGAGATGGTGGCCTGGTGCCGGGCTCAGGGGGCGGCGGTCGTCGGCGTCGTGGTCCCGCCCACGCGCCCGGCGGAGCCGCAGCTCCAGGAGTTCTACGCCCGCCACGGCTTCCGCGAGAGCGGGCGCGTCGTGCTGCTGCTCGACCTCTCGGACGAGCCCGCGCCGTCATGAGCCGCTTCCCGAGCAAGGACGAGATCCTCGCCTGGATCAAGGAGAACCCCCATTCCGTCGGCAAGCGCGAGATCGCGCGGGCCTTCAACCTCAAGGGCGCGGACCGCACGGCGCTCAAACAGGTGCTGCGCGAGCTCGAGGAGGACGGCGAGATCCACAAGCGCCGGCGCAAGCTCGGGGCGGCGGGGCATCTCCCGCCCGTCACCGTGCTGATCGCCGAGGCCGAGGACGCCGACGGCGATCTCTATGCCCGCCCGAAGGACTGGGAGGGGGAGGCGGCGCCCCCCTCGATCCTCTACGTCCCGCGCAAGGGGGACGTGGCGCTGAAGCCCGGGGACCGGTTCCTCGCCAAGCTCCACCCGGTGGAGGACGCGGCGGAACTGCGCTACGAGGCGCGGCTCATCAAGAAGATCGGCAGCGGCCCGCGGCGGATGCTCGGGGTCTATCGCGAGGGGCCCGAGGGCGGGCGCGTCGTCTCGGTCGACAAGCGGCTCGACCGGGAGTGGATCATCCCCAAGGGTGCGGCCGGCGGCGCGGCGCCGGGCGAGCTCGTCGAGGCGGAGGCGACCGGGGAGGGCCGGCGCATGGGGCTCCCCCGCGGGCGCGTGGTCGAGCGCCTCGGCGATCCGAGCGCGCCGAAACAGGTCTCCCTCATCGCGATCCACCAGCACGACATCCCCCTCGATTTCCCGCCCGAGGCCGAGGCGGAGGCCGCCGCCGCCGAGCTTCCGGCCCCCGAGGGGCGGACCGATCTGCGCGATCTGCCGCTCCTCACCATCGACCCCGAGGATGCGCGCGACCATGACGACGCGGTCTGCGCCATGCCGGACGACGATCCGGCCAATCCCGGGGGCCATGTCGTCTGGGTCGCGATCGCCGATGTCGCCGCCTTCGTCCGCCCGGGCTCCGCGCTCGACCGGGCGGCGCGGGAGCGGGGCAACTCCACCTATTTCCCCGACCGCGTGGCGCCGATGCTGCCGGAGCGGCTCTCGGCCGATCTCTGCTCGCTGATCGAGGGGGCGGACCGGCCCTGCCTCGCGCTGCGCATGGTGCTCGGCGCCGACGGCACCAAGCGCGGCCACCGCTTCCACCGCGCGGTGATGACGAGCCGCGCCTCGCTGACCTACGAGGCGGCGCAGGCGACGATCGACGGGGGCGAGGGGGAGATGGCGGGCCAGGTCCGCGCCCTCCACGCCGCCTGGCGCGCCGCCTGGGCCGCCCGGTCGCGTCGCCAGCCGCTGGAGCTCGACCTGCCGGAGCGGCGGATCGTGCTCTCCGAGGAGGGCGAGGTGATCGGCATCCCCGTCCGCGAGCGGTTCGACGCGCACCGGCTGATCGAGGAGTTCATGATCCTCGCCAATGTCTGCGCGGCGGAGACGCTCGAGGCCCATCGCCGGGCGCTCCTCTACCGCGTCCACGAGGAGCCGGACCCCGAGCGCCTCGAGAGCCTGCGCGAGACGCTCGACGCCGTCGGCATCCCGCTCGCCAAGGGCCAGGTCCTGCGCACCGGCGATCTCAACCGGGTGCTCGACGCCGCGCGCGACTCCGAGGCCGCCGAGATGGTCCACATGCAGGTCCTCCGCGCGCAGCAACAGGCCTATTACAGCCCGGAGAACTACGGCCATTTCGGCCTGGCGCTCGCGCGGTATGCGCATTTCACCTCGCCGATCCGCCGCTATGCCGATCTCGTGGTGCACCGGGCGCTGATCGCCGCCTTGGGGTTCGGCGAGGACGGGCAGACGCCGGAGGAAGCCGCGCGCCTCAAGGAGACCGCCGAGGCGATCTCGCGCACCGAGCGCCGCTCGATGGAGGCCGAGCGCGACACGGTGGACCGCTATGTCGCCGCCTATATGGCGGACCGGGAGGGGGCGGAATTCGCCGGCCGGATCAACGGCATCGGCCGCTTCGGCCTGTTCGTGAAGCTCGACGAGACGGGGGCGGACGGGCTCGTGCCGATCTCCACCCTCGGCCACGAATATTTCCGCTACGACGAGGACTCGCAGACGTTGACCGGGGAGAAATCCGGCAAGGTGCTCGCGCTCGGCATGCGCGCGCGGGTGCGGCTCGTCGAGGCGGTGCCGGTGACCGGCGGGCTGATCTTCGAGCTTCTGGAGGCGACCGGGATGGCCCCCCGCGCGGCCCGCGGCCCGTCGCGCAAGCGCATGGGCGTCGACCGCAGCCGCCTCGCCCGCGTCAAGGCCCGCCGCCAGGCGCGCCGGCGCTGAGGCGTCAGTCCTCCACCGCGCGGATCATCTTGCGCTCGAGCACCCGGAGGACGTGGCGCAACTCGTGCCCGCGCTTCAGGATCCGCCCATCCATGCCGACGACGGACCACGCCCCCTGCCGCCGCGCATCCTTCGGACATTTCTCGATCCGGTAGATCGGGCGCTCGGCCGCGCGGCGGAAGATCGAGAACACCGCCCGGTCGCGCAAATGGTCGATCGCGTAATCCCGCCACTCCCCCATCGCGACCATGCGGCCATAGACGTTGAGAATCTGGCTCAATTCCGTGCGGTGGAAGGCGCAGGTCTCCGGCTGTCCGGGCCCGGGGAAGATCTGGCTTTCGAAGCTCATGCGACACTATGAACAGGGCGCGTCCGCCATTGCAAGCGTCGCGCGCCCCCCCCCCTTGGCCCGGCCCCCGATCGCTGGATAAAAGGGCGGCGCACAATCGAGGGAACACGCCATGCCGAAATTCCAGGGCCCCGGCCGCTCGGCCGTCTATGCCGAGGGCGGGATCGCCGCGACCTCCCATCCGCTCGGCGCCAAGGCGGCCGTCGAGATGCTGGAGAGCGGGGGCAACGCCGTCGACGCCGCGATCGCGGGCGCCGTGCTCCTCGGGATCTGCGAGCCGCAGATGACCGGGCTCGGCGGCGACATGTTCGCCATCGTCAAGCCCGCGGGCTCGGAGGATCTCGTCGGGATCAACGCCTCCGGCCGCGCGCCCGCGGGGCTCGACGCCGAGGCGCTCCGCGCCGAGGGGCTCGCGGCGATGCCAGAGCGCGACGGGCGGGCGGCGGTCGTCCCGGGCGCGGTGGCGGGCTTCGCCGCGCTCGCCGAGGCGCATGGGCGGAAGGGCCTCGCCGCGGCCCTCGCGCCCGCGATCCGGTATGCGGAGGCGGGCGTGCCCGTCGCCCCCCGCGTCGCGCATGACTGGGCGGAGGCGGCGGACGCGCTCCGCGACCACGGGCGGGCGCATTACCTCCCGGGCGGCGCGGCCCCGGCCATCGGCACCGTCTTCCGCGCGCCGGGGCAGGCGGAGGCGCTCCGGCGCATCGCCGCGGACGGCCCGCGCGCGTTCTACGAAGGGGAGGTGGCGGAGGACATGGTCGCCGCCCTTCGCGCCGCCGGGGGCGCGCACACGCTCGAGGATTTCGCCGCCTGCGCCGCGGACTGGGTGGAGCCGATCTCCGCCCCCTATCGCGGGGTCGAGGTGGTCGAACTGCCGCCCAACGGGCACGGGGCCACCGCGCTCCTGATGCTGCGGATGCTCGGGCGGTTCGAGGCGGCGGGGCTCGACCCCTGGGGCGCCGACCGCGCCCATCTCGAGATGGAGATCGCCAAGCTCGGCTATGCCGCCCGCAACCAGGCGATCGCGGACCCCGCGCATATGACCATGTCGGTCGCCGATTTCGTCTCCGAGACCACCGCCGCCGAGCTCGCCGGCCGGATCGACATGGCCCGCGCCGCGCCGATGCCGGAGGACCCCCTCGGCGCGCCGCATCGCGACACCATCTACATCACCGTGGTGGACCGCGACCGGATGGCGGTGTCGCTGATCTATTCGATCTTCCACAGCTTCGGCTCGGGGATCGCGTCGGAGAAGTTCGGCATCCTGTTCAACAACCGCGCCGCCGGCTTCACGCTCCGACCCGGCCACCCCAACGAAGCGGCAGGGGGGAAGCGCCCGCTCCACACCATCATTCCGGGGATGATCCGCGAGGGCGGGCGGGTCACGGTGCCCTTCGGCGTGATGGGCGGACCCTACCAGGCGGCGGGGCATCTGCGCTTCGTCTCCAACCTCGCCGATCACGGCCTCGGCCTGCAGGAGGCGATCGACGGCCCGCGCGTGTTCTTCGAGGGCGATGCGCTGAAGCTCGAGGCGGGCTATGGCGAGGGCGTGGCCGAGGCGCTTCGCGCCCGCGGGCACGGCATCGTCCGGCCGGAGGCCGGCATCGGCGGCGCCCAGGCGATCCGCATCGACCATTCCCGCGGCCTGCTGATCGGCGCCTCCGACCCCCGCAAGGACGGCATCGCTCTCGGCTATTGAGGCGGGCGAACGGCAGGGCGCTCTTCGGGTCCCTGCGGACCCTCATCCCGCCAAGCCTATCCGCGATGAGGGTCCGCAGGGACCCGAAGAGCGCGCCGGCTCAACGCGCCGACGGCGCCTCGGCCGTCAATGGCACTGGTCGGTGCCGATCCGGTATTCCCCGTCGGAGAGCTCTTCGAAGAAGTCGAAGACCTCCGGATGCTCCACTGGCTCGCCGGAATGGTCTGGCAGGAGGTTCTGCTCCGAGACATAGGCGATGTAATAGCTCGTCTCGTTCTCGGCGAAGAGGTGGTAGAAGGGCTGGTCCTTGCGCGGGCGGATCTCCTCTGGGATCGAGAGCCACCATTCCTCGGTGTTGGAGAACTCCGGATCGACGTCGAAGATCACACCCCGAAAGGGGTGGAAGCGATGCTTGACGATCTGGCCGATCTTGTAACGCGCATCCCGACGCAGCATGGTGCGGGCTCCTCGATGCTCTGGCCTCATTCGGTCCCTCTACCCCAGGCGCGAGCCGGCTGTCCACCTGCGCTTGGTCGCGCCGCAGCATGGCCGACGGGCGCGGGAGCCGCAAATACGACGTGATTCGCCCCCCCATCCCGTGGTATCCTCCCGGCAAAATATAGATCGAGCAGGCACGGCTTCATATGCGGATCACCCGTCTCGCCCCTCTTCTGATGGCGGTGCTCCTCTGCTCCTGCGGGCGGGGCCCGGAGAGCGAGGCGCCGCGCGCGCAGGATGACGCCTGCGCCCTCTTCGCCGAGCGCCCGGGATGGCGCGAGGCGGTGGAGCGGGCCGAGCTGCGATGGGGCGCGCCCAAGGAGCTGCAGCTCGCCATCATCTGGCGCGAATCGAGCTTCCGCGCCGCGGTGCGCCCGCCAAAGGAGTATGCGCTCGGGGTGATCCCGGTCGGCCGCCCCTCCTCCGCCTTCGGCTATGCGCAGGCGATCGACGGGACCTGGGACTGGTATCGCCGCGAGACCGGCAACGACGACGCCGACCGGACGGATTTCGAGGACGCCGCCGATTTCGTCAGCTGGTATGTCTACAAGACGATCCGGTCGAACGCGATCCACCCCTTCGACGCCTATAACCACTACCTCGCCTATCACGAGGGGCATACCGGCTATCGCCGCGGGAGCTGGCGCGAGAAGGCCTGGCTGAAGCGCGCGGCGCGGCAGGTGGCGGAGCAGGCGGCGCGCTATCGGGGCCAGATCGGGCGCTGCGCCGTCGGCTGAGGGCTCAGCGCAGGACGAGCTCGACGCGGCGGTTGAGCGCCCGGCCCTCCGCGGTGGCGTTGCTCGCCACGGGGGCGAGGAAGCCCACCCCCTCGGCGGACATCTGCGCCGCCGGCACGCCGCGCTCGACGAGCGCCGCGCGCACCGCCTCGGCCCGGCGGAGAGAGAGCGCCCGGTTGGCGTCGAGCCCGCCGCGATTGTCCGAATGCCCGACGATGACGACGGAGAGCGCGTCGTCGGCCCGCAGGAGGCGGGCGATCAGGTCGAGGGCGGGGCCGGAGCTCTCGGAGAGCCGCGCGCCGCCGGTCTCGAAGGCGAGGCCCTCGATCGGCAGATGGCCGTCGGCGAGGAGGCGGTCGCGCAAGCTCGCCTCGTCGCGCGGGAGCACGATCTCCTCGGCCTCGGCGAGCGGCGCCGCCTCCGCGGGCGCGAGGTCGGGCGCCTCGGGCACCGGCGCGGGGTCGACCGTGACGGTCTGCACATGCACCCGGCCGAGCGCACGGCTGACGAGCACGGAGGCGACCGCCGGCGCCTCGCCCCGCCGCTCGGCTGAGATCTGGTGGAACGCATGCGCGTCGACCACCATCTCCGGGGCCGGCAACAGGGTGAGGGCGAAGCGGAAGTCGAGCCCGCCGCAAGCCGCCCCCGCGCAGTCGAGCAGGATGTCGAAGCCGAGGTCTTCGAGGCGGGCGCGATAGGCGCTCGCGACGGCCTCCGGCCCCGCCTCCGCTGCGTCGATCCGGAACGCCTCCCAGACCACGCGGCCATGGACCCGGCGCAGCGTCTCCTCCGCGCCCGCGGGGGCGATGGGCAGGTCGTAATGGTCGCGCTCCCGGTCGAGGCGGACGGTGCGGACCGCCCCCTCCGGCGCCTCGAGGGCGGGCAGCTCGGCCAGCGCCCCGGCCCCGCCGAGGGCCGAGGCGAGAAGCGCCGCCGCCGCGCGCCGTCCGGTCCGCCTGAGCGCCATGCCGTCCTCCGCGATCGCTGCCGGCGGGAGAATGCCAGCAGGGCCGCGGATCGCAAGGGGCAGAGGGGGCTCAGCCGCGGGCGCGGTAGTGGTAGCGGGCGGCGACGGTCATGCCAGCGCCCGCATAGAGCGCGCGGGCCGGAGCGTTGGCCTCGGAGACGGCGAGGGCGAGCGTCTCGGCCCCCTGCTCCGCGGCCCAGTTGGCCGCGCCCGAGAGGAGCATCCGCCCGGCCCCCTGCCGCCGCGCCCGCGTCGCGACTTCGACCGCATGGAGCATCGCCACCTCGCGGTCGCAGGCGGCGAAGGCGACGGCCACCGCCCGGTCCCCGATCCGCGCCACCAGGGTGAGCTTCGCGCCCCGCGGACGCGCCATCACCGCGAGCCGCGCGGGGCCGATCCCGCCCGCCGCCCAGATCTCCTCGACGATGGCGAGCGGGGTGGTGACACGGATGACGCGCGCCGTCTCGTCCCCCGGATCGGTGAGCGCGGCGACCGGGGCGGCATAGACCGCCACCGGGTCGAGCAGCGCATAGCCCGCGGCGGCGAGGGCGGCGTCGAGCGCGCCCTCCTCCGGCGTGAGGCGGAAGAGCGGCGCCTGCCCCCAGGTGGCCATGGCGGCCTCCGCGGCGGCGATCTCCGGCGTCTCCCCAGGCACGCACGCCGAGGCGGCGGAGACGCGCTTGCCCCCGCCCCCGCCGCGGCGCAGCACCCAGCCGGCCTCCGCGCGGGTCTCGGCGGCGGGCCAGGTCGCGTCGATCGCGGCGAGGAGGCGGGCGGGCTCCATCAGCGCTCCTTCATCAGGCGGGCCTTCTCGCGCTGCCAGTCCCGCTTCTTCTCGGTGTCGCGCTTGTCGGCCATCTTCTTGCCCTTGGCGAGGCCGAGCTCGAGCTTCGCCACGCCCTTCTCGTTGAAGTAGAGCTTGAGGGGGACCATCGTCATCCCCTCGCGCCCGACGCCCTGGTCGAGCCTCGCGAGCTCGCGCTTGTGGACGAGGAGCTTGCGCCGGCGCCGGGGCTCGTGGCCGAAGGCGGCGGATTTCGCCTGGGAGAATTCGGGGATGTAGGAGTTGATCAGCCAGAGCTCCCCGTCCTCGACGCTGGCATAGCTCTCGGCGATGTTGGCCTTGCCCTCGCGCAGCGACTTCACCTCGGAGCCCTGCAGCATGATGCCCGCCTCGAGCGTGTCCTCGATGAAATACTGATGCCGCGCCTTGCGGTTCTCGGCGGCGAGCTTGGTGTCGAGCTTGGGTTTTTTCTGGGCCATGGCCGCGCCGATTTAGGCGCGGGGCGCGGGGATGTCCATGGGCCTTGCGCGGGGGGCTTCAGGCGGGCTTGAGCTTCAGCACGTCCTTGCGCAGGCGGACCGCCTCCTTGATCTCGACCTTCATCGTCTTGACGACGCGCTTCAGCAGCGACTTCGCCTTCTTCACCGCGCTGTTGGCGCCGGAGACTTCGCCGATCCAGGAGACGACGAGGCGGAGCACGTTGCGGAAGGTGTTGACGATGGCGAGCGCCGCACCGAGCGGGTTCAGCGCCGAGAAAAAGTCCGTCACCCAGCCGAACACCTCCCTCAGCATCTTGACGTAGCGCATGAAGAGGCGCTTCAGCGTGCCGATGATCCGGTTGGGGTCGGCGGCCTTGCGGATCAGGGCGATGATCTTGTTGCCGAGGCGCAGCGCGCTTTTGGCGATGTTCGGCACCGCTTCGAGCGCGCCGAAGACACGGTCCTTCAGCCCGACGATCCTGTCGACCACCGCCTGGCCGACCTTGGAGGCGATCTCGTGGCCCTTGGTGACGAGGTTGTCGAAGAACTTGGTCGCGGTGGAGAATTTCGCGTTGATCTGCTTGAAGACGACCTTCCAGAGATGGAACAGCCGATCCTGGTAGCGCTCGACGGCGCGCAGCACCGGCGCGGTGGGGTCGTTCGCCTGCTTCGCCATGACTTCTCTCCCGGGTTTGCCCGAGGGTAACCGATAGCGACCGCAGGCTCAACTCCGGGGCTCAGCGCCCGAGCAGCCCCGCATGCGCCATCGCCGCCCGGATCGCCTCCTTGGCGGGCTCGGACAGCTCCATGAGCGGGGGGCGCACCGTCGGCTCGCAGCGCCCGAGGAGGGAGAGCGCGTATTTCGCCCCGCAGAGCCCGGGCTCGAGGAAGAGCGCGGTGTGCAGCGGCATCAGCTTGTCGTGGATCTCGAGCGCGCGGGCGTAGTTGCGCACGAGCGTCTGCTCCTGGAACTCCGAGCAGAGCGCGGGCGCGACATTGGCCGTCACCGAGATCGCGCCTGTCCCGCCATGGGCGTTGAAGCCGAGGGCCGAGGCGTCCTCGCCGGAGAGCTGGACGAAGTCGTGCCCGCAGAGCTCGCGCTGCAGCGAGACGCGGGCCACGTCCCCGGTCGCGTCCTTGACGCCGACGATCCGCGGCAGTCGGGCGAGCTTGGCCATCGTCTCGGGCATCATGTCGACGACCGAGCGCGAGGGGATGTTGTAGATGACGATCGGGATCTCCACCGCCTCGTGCAGGGTGAAGAAGTGGTGGATCATGCCGGCCTGGGTCGGCTTGTTGTAGTAGGGGGTGACGACGAGGGCCGCGTCGGCGCCGACCTCCTTGGCGTGCTGGGTGAAGCGGATCGCCTCGGCGGTGTTGTTCGAGCCGGTGCCGGCGACCACCGGGACCCGCCCGCGCGCCTGGTCGACGACGATCTCGATCACCCGCTCGTGCTCCTCGAAGGAGAGCGTCGGGCTCTCTCCGGTGGTGCCGACGGGGACGAGCCCGTGGGTGCCCTCCGCGATCTGCCAGTCGACGAGCGCGCGCAGCGCCTCCTCGTCGATCTCGTGCCCGGCGAAGGGGGTGACGAGGGCGGTCAGCGATCCTTTGAGCATGGGCTTGGGCTCCGGGGTGGTCTGTCTCGGGCTCTCGGCGTGGGGGCGCTGATAGGCGGTTTCCGGGGCGCGGGCAAGCGATCCGCGCGCCCTCGCGCCGGCGTCATCGGCCCGCCTTCGCCGATGCGCGCGGCGCGGGGCTGTGCTAGCGTTGGTGCGTTGCGATGCGGAACACTCGGGAGCTTGCCGAATGCGGGCCTTGGCCGTCGTCTGTCTTCTCGCCCTCACCCTCTTCGCGCCGCTGGCCGGATGGGCCGCGGGGCCGCTCGATCTGGCGGAGGCGCGCGCCAAGGGCGCCGTCCTGCGCGCGGCGCTCGCCCTCGGCGAAACCGGCGACTGGGGCGCCGCGGAGGCCATGGCCGAGGCCGAGGGCGATCCGCTGCTCGCCGACATCGTGCTCTGGCGCAAGCTCCGCGCCGGTGCCGGCAGCCCGGGGGAATACCGCGCCTATGCCGCCCGCCGCCCCTCCTGGCCCGGGCACACCCAGCTTCGCGAGGTCGTGCTCGGCGAGACCGAGACCCGCGCGCGCCGCGGCCTCGCCGACACCGCGCTGACCAACTGGCGCACGTTCTCCCGCCTCTACGAGCGCGACCGGATGGCCGCGGGGGAGCTTCTCGCCAATCTCTCCGCCGACCCCGCGGCGCTCGGCGACCCCGAGGTGTGGGCCGACCGGCGCCGCCGCCTCGCCCGCCAGGCCGCGCGCGAGGGGCGGCCCGACCTCGCCTACCGCATCGCCGCGCGGCACCACCTGACCCCCGGCGCCGGCTATCCGTATGCCGCCTGCGAGTGGATCGCGGGCTGGGTGGCGCTGCGCAAGCTCGACGACGCCGAGCAGGCCCTGGCGCATTTCCAGCGCTTCGAGGCCGCCGTCGAGACGCCCATTTCCACCGCGCGGGCGGGCTATTGGCTCGGGCGGACCTATGCCGCGCTCGGCCGCGCCGAGGAGGCCCGCGCCGCCTATGCCCGCGCCGCCGAGCATCAGACCGCCTTTTACGGCCAGCTCGCCGCGGAGGAGATCGGCGCACCGGGCGATCCGCGCCTCGCCTCGGCCGAGCTGCCGGATTGGCGGACGGCGCCCGCGCTCCAGACCGACGAGGTGCGCATGGCGGCCATCCTCTTCTATGCCGGGGAGGAGAGCCTCGCGGCGCTGACGCTCCGCCGCGTCGGACGCCGGCTCTCGGACGCCGGCTCCTTCGGCGCGCTCGGCCGGCTCGCCATCGAGATCGGCCAGCCCCATGTGGCGGTGCGCGTCGCCAAGACCGCGGCGCGCAAAGGGATCGTGGTGCACCCGGCCTACTACCCGCTCCATCCGGTGGGCGGCTACGTCACCGATGTCGAACCCGCCTTCGCGCTCTCGATCGCGCGCCAGGAGACCGAGCTCAACCCGGTCGCCGTCAGCCATGCCGGGGCGCGCGGGCTGATGCAGCTCATGCCGGGGACCGCGAAGCTCGTCGCCGGGCAGCTCGGCGAGCCCTATTCCGCGAACCGCCTGCTGACGGACTGGCGCTACAACGCCCGCCTCGGCAGCCGCTATCTGGCCGACCGGGTGGCGCAGTTCGGCGGCTCCTATCTCCTCGCCGCGGCGGCCTACAATGCCGGGCCGCGCCGGGCCGACGACTGGATCGCCGCCTATGGCGATCCGCGCCTGCCCGGGGTCGACGTGATCGACTGGATGGAGACGATCCCCTTCCGCGAGACCCGGAACTACGTGCAGCGGGTGATGGAGGGGCTCCATGTCTACCGCTCGCGCATCGCCGGGCGGGCGCTGCCGGTCTCGATCCGCGCCGATCTCGCCCGCGGCGCCCGGGGCTGACGCCGGAGGCGAGCGGCGCGGCGGCGCGGCACAGTTTGGACTGATTCTTGATTTTACCGCCGGACCGCGCCACTTCTGGGACAAACACCGGAGGTGCCCCATGTTCATCCAGACCGAAGCGACGCCGAACCCTCAGACGCTCAAATTCCTCCCCGGCCAGGCGGTGATGCAGTCCGGCTCGGCCGATTTCCCCTCCCGCGAGGGCTCGGAGGCCTCGCCGCTCGCCGCCCGGATCTTCGAGGTCGACGGGGTGCAAGCGGTCTTCCTCGGCCGCGATTTCGTCACCGTGACGAAGGGCGAGGTCGAATGGGGGCATATCAAGCCGGCCATCCTCGGCGCGATCATGGAGCACTACCAGTCCGGCGACCCGGTGATGCGGGGCGAAGGGCCGAAGGTCGACCATGCCGAGCATGACGGTCCGGACGGCGAGATCGTCGGCCAGATCAAGGAGCTGCTCGACACCCGGGTGCGCCCGGCCGTGGCGCAGGACGGGGGCGACATCACCTTCCACGGGTTCGACCGCGGCGTGGTCTATCTCCACATGCAGGGGGCCTGCGCGGGCTGCCCGTCCTCGACGCTGACGCTGAAGCACGGGATCGAGAACTTGCTGCGCCACTATATCCCGGAGGTCGTCGAGGTGCGCCCCGTGGGCGTGTGATGATCGGCTCTCATCGCCGCTCTCGCGGCTCTTCGAGCAGAGGCGGCGCTGCGCGCCGAAGAGCCGCGAGAGCGGCGATGAGGCTACGGTGATTCTCGGGATCGACACGACCGCGGGCCAATGCGCCGTCGCGCTGATCGATGCGGCCGGCCGGCTGCTCGCTCTGCGTGCCGAGCGGATGGAGCGCGGGCATGCCGAAGCGCTCTGGCCGCTCGTCGACTTCGCGCTCGCCGAGGCCCGCGCCGGCTATCCCGCCATCTCGCGGATCGGCGTCTGCACCGGGCCCGGCTCTTTCACGGGGATACGGGTGGGCGTCGCCGCGGCGCGCGGGCTTGCGCTCGGCCGCGGGATCCCTGCGATCGGCGTCTCCCGCTTCGAGGCGCTCGCCGCGGTGGCGGAGGGGCCGGTGGCCGTTGCGCTCGCCGCGCCGCGGGAGACGGTGTTTCTTCAGATCTTCGGGCCGGAGGGGGCGGAGGGGCCGCCCCGGCGCCTGCCGCAGGCGGAGTTGGAGCGACATCTGCCCGCAGGCCTGCCCTGCTGCGGCGACGCTCTCGGGCCTGCGGAGGCCGGCCTCCCGTCGCCCGAGCGGATCGCCCGGCTCGCCGCGCGGGCTCGGCCGGACGCCCCGCCGGCCCCGCTCTATCTCCGCGAGGCCGATGCCGCGCCGCCTCGCCGCGCCCCGCCCGCCCGCATCGGCTAGGGCAATGGTCCGCGGCGCCCGCGCCTTGCCCCTCGCCGTGGCGCCCGGGACGGCGCCGCAGCTCGCAACCCTGGCTGCGCGCGCCTTCGGCGCTGGCGGGGGCTACTGGACGGCCGAGCGGCTCCTCGCAGGCTTCGGGGCGGGCGCCGGCGGGGGCCTCGCCATCGCCGACCCGGATCTCGCGCGCGGCCTCGCGCTCGTGCGACGCCTCGGCGAGGAGGCGGAGCTGCTCGATCTCGGCGTCGTCCCCGAGGCCCGCCGTCAGGGGCTCGGACGGGCGCTCCTCGACGCAGCCCTCGGAAGGCTCGCCGAGACGGGCACGCGCGTTCTCCATCTCGAGGTCGCCGAGGACAACGCGCCCGCGCGCGCGCTCTACGCCGCCGCGGGCTTCGCCGAGACCGGGCGCCGCCCCGGCTACTACGCCCACGGCGCCGCGGCGCGACTGCTCGCGCGGCCTCTCGCCCCGCCGGCGCCGGCTTGCGGCCCGGACGGCTTGGGGATAACAGGGCAAAAACCCGATACGTGACGGCGCGAGGACGCGCGGGAGGACCCCCATGAGCCAGCCCAAGACCCTCTACGACAAGATCTGGGACGCCCATCTCGTCCACGAGGCGGAGGACGGCACCTGCCTCCTCTATATCGACCGCCATCTCGTGCACGAGGTGACGAGCCCGCAGGCCTTCGAGGGGCTGCGCCTCGCCGGCCGTCCCGTGCGCCACCCCGAGGCGACGCTCGCCGTGCCGGACCACAACGTGCCGACGGACCCGACCCGCATCCAGGGCATCCGCGACGAGCAGTCCCGCATCCAGGTCGAGGCGCTGCGGCAGAACGCCCACGACTTCGGCATCGAGCTCTACGACGTCGACGACGTGCGCCAGGGGATCGTGCACATCATCGGCCCGGAGCAGGGGCTCACCCAGCCCGGCATGACCATCGTCTGCGGCGACAGCCACACGGCGACCCACGGCGCCTTCGGCGCGCTGGCCCACGGGATCGGCACCTCCGAGGTCGAGCATGTCCTGGCGACGCAGACGCTCATCCAGTCGAAATCCAAGAACATGAAGGTCGAGGTCTGCGGCTCGCTGCCCCCCGGGGTGACCGCCAAGGACGTCACCCTCTCGATCATCGGCGAGACCGGGACCGCGGGCGGCACCGGCCATGTGATCGAATATTGCGGCCAGGCGATCGAGGAGCTCTCGATGGAGGGCCGGATGACCGTCTGCAACATGGCGATCGAGGGCGGCGCGCGCGCGGGCCTCGTGGCGCCGGACGAGAAGACCTTCGAATATCTCAAGGGCCGGCCCAAGGCGCCGAAGGGCGGGGCCTGGGAGATGGCGGTCGCCGCCTGGCGGGCGCTCCGCACCGACGAGGGCGCGCAGTTCGACAAGGTGCTGACGCTCGAGGCGGAGAAGATCGCCCCCGTGGTGACCTGGGGCACCTCGCCGGAGGACGTGCTCCCGATCACCGGCGTCGTGCCGCATCCGGAGGACTTCTCCGGCGCCAAGGTCGCCGCCGCCCGCCGCTCGCTCGACTATATGGGCCTCGCGCCGGGCACGCGGCTGCAGGATATCGAGATCGACACGGTGTTCATCGGCTCCTGCACCAACGGGCGGATCGAGGATCTGCGCGAGGTCGCCCGGATCATGGAGGGCAAGAAGGTCAAGGACGGGCTGCGGGCGATGATCGTCCCGGGCTCGGGCCTCGTCCGCGCCCAGGCCGAGGAGGAGGGCATCGCGCAGAAGCTGATCGAGGCGGGGTTCGACTGGCGGATGGCCGGCTGCTCCATGTGCCTCGGCATGAACCCGGACCAGCTCTCCCCCGGCGAGCGCTGCGCCTCCACCTCCAACCGCAATTTCGAGGGCCGCCAGGGCAAGGGCGGGCGCACCCACCTGATGTCCCCCGCCATGGCCGCCGCCGCCGCCATCACCGGCCGCCTGACCGACGTGCGCGACCTCGCCTGACGCCCTGCGGCCACGTCTGGCGTTGCGGACATGACACGAAGCTGCCCCCAACCGGGCGGCTTCTAGGAATGTGTTCAAAATTGGGCGGAAATCGGGTATTCATACGACACTCAAGGAACGGAGTGTTGCATGTCCCAGGACGGAGACGGTCTCGCGCTGCCGCCGAGCCCGACATCGGTCGCGTGCTTCCTTGTCTCGACCGCCGCTCTCGTCGCCCCGGTGCTCGCCGGGGCGAAACCGCCCCTGATCTAATACGAGATCTTCGGCGTTTGCTTCCTTCTGGCGAGCGTGTCTATGCTCATCCGGATCGACGAGACCCTGCGGGTGCAGCTCCGCGCCCGTGGCGTCACGGCATCTGGCGCAGGACCGGGTGCAGCGCTCCTCATCATAATGGCTATGGTGTTCCAGATCGGCGGACCGGCGAGCGGCCCGGTAAGTCGACCGGGCAAGGTGCTCGGCAGGGTCGTCGCCGACCGGGCCCAACCCGCACCGCAACCGCGGCCCCGCTCCGAGCCTGTTGTCCGGGAGGCGCCTCACATCGCGGAACCGCGTGGGCGCGACCAGCCGGACCAGGCCGCACGCGGATCGCCGACGCTCTACCGGGCCGAGGCGACGGCCTCCGCTCCGCCGACCTACGCCACCGCGGTAGGCTCGACGCCGGAGGCCGCCATGCTCGCCGCCGCCGCGCATTGTGTATCGCTCGGCGGGCTCCCGGCACAGTGCCGCGGCCGGGTGCGCCTCATAGCGACGCGCTAGGACGCTCGGGAAGGGCTGTCCACCGGCGCGGGGCTAGCCTAGGCTGCCCGCGATGGCGCGCAGGGCGCGGGAGGGGAGCGAATGGCAGACCGCTGGATCGTCACGCCCTGTTTCTTCGAGCAGCCGGAGCCGGCGTTGATCGGGGTCTGTCCGCCGGATGCGGCGATCAACGAGGTGCGGATCGTGCATCGGACGCCGCCGGAGATGGCGATCCTGCACGGCGGCATCGCGCAATTCGTCTACGACGCGCTCGTCGAGGGGCACCGGCCGGTCTCGGTGGCGGGGGACTGCTGCGCCGCGGTGCCGGTGATGGCGGGGCTGCAGCGCGCCGGCGTCGCGGCCGATCTGATCTGGGTCGACGCCCATGGCGACTTCAACACGCCGGAGACCTCGCCCTCGATGTTCCTCGGCGGCATGCCGCTCGCGATGATGGTCGGGCGCGGGCCGCAATGGATGTGCGAGGGCGTCGGGCTGCGGCCGATCGAGGAGGAGCGGGTGCTCCTCGTCGATGCGCGCGATCTCGACCCGCTCGAGGCCGAGGCGCTCGCCGAAAGCCGGGTCACGCATATCCGCCTCGGCGAGCTCGCGGAGATCGAGTTCGAGGGCCCGGCGATGCTCCATCTCGATGTCGACGTGATCGACGCGGCCGAATGCGGGGCGTTCAAATATCCCGTGGAGGGCGGTCCCTCGGTCGCCGAGCTCGCCGCGGCGATGGGGGATCTGGCGCGGCGGGCCGATCTCCGGGCGGTCTCGGTCTCCGGCTGGGCCGGCTCGCTCGACCGCGACGGCGGGACGGCGCGCGCCGTCGGCCGGGTGCTGGAGGCGATCCTCTCCGCGCGGGCGTGACGGTTCGGCGACGGCTTCCGCGCTTCCGCGAAACCCCGCTTCGGCCTACCATCGCGGCAGGCGCCGTCCGAGCCCAGGAGACCCCGATGATCGACCGCCGCCATTTCCTCACCTCCGCCGCCGGCGCCGCCGCCTTCGGCGCCGCGCTGCTCACCCGGGCCGATCTCGCCGCGCAGGAGGTGCCGCGGCGCCGGGCGCTCCACGAGATGGGCGAGGGCGACCCCGATCTCGAGACCTTCCGCGACTTCGTCGAGGTGATGCGCCGGCGCGACGCGCAGCAGGGCGTGGTCAACTGGGAGACGCTCGCGGCGGTGCACAGCCGCCTCTGCCCGCATGGCAACTGGTTCTTCCTGCCCTGGCATCGCGCCTATTTGCGGATGTACGAGCAGGCCGCGCGCGACGTCACGGGCAACGCCGCCTTCGCCATGCCCTATTGGGACTGGACCGCGAGCCCGGACTTCCCCCGCGCCTTCGCCGAGCGCACGGTCGCGGGCCGGCCCAATCCGCTCCACATCGAGGGGCGCGCGGTCGGCCGCGGCAGCCGGATGGACACCGCCACCGTCGGGCGCCGGGTGATCGACCGGGTGCTCGCCACGCGCGCCTTCGAGACCTTCGCGAGCAGCCGGCCCTTCGGGCAGGACAGCACCCATCCCCGCTGGATCCAGGCCCGCGGCAGCTCGCAGCTTCTGGAGGCGACGCCGCACGATCTCTGCCATGTGACGATCGGCGGCTGGATGGCGGGAATGTCCTCGCCGCGCGATCCGGTGTTCCTGATGCATCACGGCAATGTCGACCGGATCTGGGCGGAGTGGAACGCCCGCGGCGGGGTGAACACGCGCGAGCGGATCTGGACGGACATGGTCTTCAACAACCATTTCTGGCGCACCGACGGGACGGTCTATTCCGAGCGGGTGGCCGACACGCAGGTGCCCGAGGCGATGGGCTACAGCTTCGGCCTCGGCCCTGCCGCGGCGGGGATGCCGGTCTCGGCGGCCGACGAGGCGATCGTGGCCGTCGCCGCCGGAGACGCCGCCGGCGCCGGGATCGGCCGGTTCCGCCAGAGCGTTCCGCTGCCGGCCCCCGCGACGCCGGAGCGCGCGGCCTCGCTCGCCTTCTCGGTGAACGACGGCGCGCTCTCCCGGCTCCTCGGCGGGGCGGAGGTGAGCGCCGAGGCGCTCCGCGGCGGGGGCGGCGACGCGCTCGGCGGGGCGGGCGCGCAGAACATCGGCAGCCTGCTCGGCGCTGACGGCGGCGCGGCGGAGCCCGCGCCCGCGCCGGGCGGGGCGGCCGAGGCGCGGGTCGTCGCCGTGCTCCGGCGGATCGCCGTCAGCGCGCCGGAGGGCACCGCGCTCAGGCTCTTCGTCAACCGCCCGGACGCCACCGGCGCGACGCCGACCGAGGATCCGCATTTCGCCGGGCAGATCGGCTTCTTCGGCATTCTGCCGAACGGCGGGTGCCGACCGGGCGAGGCGCCGCCGACCGCCGCGCTCGACATCACCGAGACGCTCGAGGGGCTCCGCCGCGCGGGCCGCCTCTCCGGGCCGGTGACGCTGCAGATCATCGCCGCGGGGCTCGAGAGCGGCGCGGGCGGGGGGCCGGGGACGGTCTGCCCGGCCGAGGTCGAACTCGCGGTCGTCTGAGGAGGTCCGGCCATGCCCCGTCTCGCCGTCCTCGCCGCCGCTCTGATCGGCATCGCCGCCGCGGGCGTCGCCGCCTGGCAGCTCGCCGGAGAGCGCGGGCACGACGCGCCGCCTCCCGCAGAGGCCCCGCCCCCGAGCGCAGGCGCAGCGGAGGGGGGCGGCGCCGTCCGCCTCTGCCTCCCCGCCGCGGCCGCGGCAGAGATCGCCGAAGGGGCGCGGCAGGCCGAACTCGTCGTCACCGCCTACGACCCGCCCGAGGGCGGCGGCGCGCTGACCGTCTCCTGGGAGGGCGGGGGCGAGGCCCGCCGCATCGGCCTCTTCCCAAACGAGCCCTTCGATGTGGGCGCCTACGACCCGCCGCGACGCTTCGGCCTCTTCCCTCCGGAGGACGCGGCCCCCGGCCCGCTCTGCGCGGAGATCGCCGTCGAGGGCACGGGCGGGCGCGCCGCCTTCGAGCTCGAGACGGCCCGCTGAGCCCTCAGCGCGGCGCGAGCGCCGCCTGCAGCTCGCGCCATTCGCCGGGGGAGAGGCCGGAGGTCTCCTGCGTCACCGTCTCGCCGGCGAGCATCCGGCGCAGCGCCGCCATGGCGGGGCCGGAGATTTGCGCCGCGTTCAGCCGGTAGTCCTCGAAGGCGCGCCAGGTGAGCGGCACCCAATCCCGCACCACGCCGCAGATCGCCTCGGCATAGGCGCGGATCTCCCATTGCGCATGCGGGTCGGCGCGGAGCCGGAGGAAGTGCATCAGATTGTGGAGGTCGGTTTTCCAATACCACTGGGTGTAGATCGAGGCCGGCAGCGCCATGCGGGCGAGCTCGCGGGCGAGGCCGGTCTCCTCGAGGAGCGATTCGTAGTCGCCATAGGCCCGGGCCGCGCCCTCCTTGAGCCGCGCGAGCGCCTCGGCCGCCGCCTCCCCCTCGAGCACCGCGCCGCGGCCCTGCCGGTTGGTGGCGGACTGCTCGGCGAGGGCGTCCGGGGCGGGGGTGTAGAACTCCCGGTCGAGCACGGAATAGCGGGCGGAGATCTCGTTGACCGAGGCGGTGCGGTGGCGGATCCACTGGCGCGCGACGAAGAGCGGCAGCTTCACATGGAGCTTGATCTCGCACATCTCGAAGGGGGTCGAGTGCCAGTGGCGCATCAGATAGCGGATCAGCCCCTCGTCGTCGCGCACCGTGCGGGTGCCGGGGCCGTAGGAGACCCGGGCCGCCTGCACCACGGCCGCGTCGTCGCCCATATAGTCGACGACCCGGACGAAGCCGTGATCGAGCACCGGGATCGCCTCGAAGAGCCGCGCCTCGAGGGCCGGGACGGTGGCGCGCCGGGTGGTCGCCTCCGCGCCCTGCGCGGCGGCGATCTCGCCCTTCTGTTCGTCGGTCAGAGACATATGTTCCCCCTGGGCGGAGCCTCGATGCTCAGCCTACATCTTGTATATAGCCCGAGGGAGACCACGAGATGAAGACCAAATATCTGCACACCATGGTCCGTGTGCGCGACATCGACGAGTCCAAGCGGTTCTATTGCGACCTGCTCGGCCTCGAGGAGATCCGGCGCATGGAGAGCGAGGCCGGCAAGTTCACCCTGGTCTTTCTCGCGCCTCCTGGCCAGCACGACGCCCCCATCGAGCTTACCTACAACTGGGATTCGGAGGAGGAATACACCGGCGGGCGCAATTTCGGCCACCTCGCCTATGCGGTGGAGAACATCTACGAGATGTGCGAGCGGCTGCGCCATGCGGGCGTGACCATCAACCGCCCCCCGCGCGACGGGCGCATGGCCTTCGTGAAGAGCCCCGACGGCATCTCGATCGAGCTTCTGCAGATGGGCGACCCGCTCGAGCCGGCCGAGCCCTGGAAGTCGATGGAGAACACCGGGAGCTGGTGACGCCCCCCGCGGGCCGAAAAGCGAGGGGCCGGCACCGATCGGCCCTTTTCGGGCGGTCCGGCAGAGGGCAAGCTTCCGGGATGCGACGGATCATCCCCCTCGGCCTCGCCGCCGCCCTCCTCGCCGCGGCGACCCCCGCCCGCCCCTGCGCGCTGGCCCTTCTCTTCGCGCTCGACGTCTCCGCCTCGGTCGACGGCTACGAATACCGCCTGCAGCGCGACGGGCTGGCCGAGGCGCTCCTGGACCCGGCCGTGATGGAGACGGTGCTCGCCCAGCCGGGCGGGGTCGCCTTCGCGGCCTACGAGTGGTCCGGGCGCTATCAGCAGGAGGTGATGCTCGGCTGGGCGCTGGTGCGCACGGAGGCGGAGCTCCGCGCCGTGGCCCGCCGCCTCTCCGACGCCGAGCGCTCCTATGCCGAGTTTCCGACGGCGATCGGCTACGCCCTCGGCTACGGCGCGACGCTGCTCTCCGACGCCCCCGCCTGCGCGCGCCGGGTGATCGACATCTCGGGCGACGGGGTGGGCAACGAAGGCTTCCCCCCCTCCGCCGCCTATCGCGAGTTCCCCTTCGAGGGGGTGACGGTCAACGGCCTCGTCATCAGCGGCGGCGATGCGGCGCTCATCGACTATTACCGCAGCGAGGTTCCCCACGGCCCCGGCGCCTTCGTCGAGATCGCCGACGGCTTCGCGGATTACCAGGCGGCGATGCGGCGCAAGCTGCTGCGCGAGCTGCAGGGGCCGCAGCTCGCCAGCGGCGGGCCGGAGCGGCCCAGGTGAGGCTCGCCGCCTTCGCGCTCGCGGGGTTTCTGGTCGCGGCGCCGGGGCAGGCGGCCTGCCGCCTCGCCCTCGTGATGGGGCTCGACATCTCCTCGAGCGTCAACTCGAAGGAATACGCGATCCAGCTTCAGGGGCTCGCCGCGGCGTTCCGGGTGCCGGAGGTCGTGGAGGCGATCCTGACGCCGCCGGGGACCGGGATCGCCGCCTTCGCCTTCGAGTGGTCGGGCCGCACGCATCAGCGCCAGATCGCCGGCTGGACGATGCTGGACAGCCCCGAGGCCGTCGCCGCCTTCGCCGAGCGCCTCTCGGCCCACCGCCGCAGCGCCTCGGACCAGCCCACCGCCATCGGCGAGGCGCTGCGCTATGCGGCCGGGCGCTTCGCCTCCGCCCCGCCTTGCGCGCACCGCACCATCGACCTCTCGGGCGACGGCGCCAACAACGACGGCCCGGAGCCCGACCGCTACCGCGCCGCCGGGCTCTTCGAGGGGATCACGATCAACGGCCTCGTGATCCTCGGCTCCGGCGACCACCCCGAGATCTTCTATCGCGAGCAGGTGATGCAGGGCCCCGGCGCCTTCGTGGCGCTGGCGCGGGATTTCGACGACTATCCCGCGGTCATCATCGGCAAGCTCCTGCGCGAGATCGAGGGGCAGCTCGTGGTGGGGGCGCGGTGAGGCTCGCGGCGCTCCTCGCGCTCCTGCCCGGCCCGGCGGCGGCCTGCGCGCTGGAACTGGTCCTCGCGATGGACGTCTCGGGCTCGATCAACGCGCGCGAGCATGCGCTGCAGACCGGCGGGCTCGCCGCGGCCTTCGAGACGCCCTCCCTCGTCGCGGCGGTCGAGGCGCTCGAGGGCGGGCTGCTGGTGACGCTCACGCAATGGTCCGGCGGCTCTCGCCAGGCCCATGTGGGGGGGTGGCACCATCTCTCGACCGGCGCCGAGATGGCCCGCTTCGCCGCCGAGATGCGCCGGCTGCCCCGCGAGTGGCGCAACTTCTCCACCGCGATCGGCGAGGCGCTGATCCATGCCGAGGCGGTCAGCCAGACCGCGCCGATGGCCTGCGAGCGCCGGGTGATCGACGTCTCTGGCGACGGCGTCTCCAACGAGGGCCGCCCGCCCCGCCCGGTGGCGCGGCGCCTCGCGCGGGCGGGCTACGTGATCAACGGCCTCGTCATCCGCGGCGCCGAGCCGGACCCGGTGGCGCATTTCGAGCGGGAGGTGATCGCGGGCCCCGGCGCCTTCGTCGAGGTGGCGGAGGATTTCGAGGACTACCCCCGCGCCATCCTGCGCAAGCTCCTGCGCGAGATCGACCGCCCCCTCGCCGTCTCCGAGGCCCGGCCCTGAGCGCTCAGCCCACCGCGGCGCGTTCGCGGCGGATCTCCTCGTAGGCGGCGTTCACCTTGGCGAGGCGGCGCTCGGCGAGGCGGGTGGCCTCCTCGGGCAGGCCGCGGGCGACCATCCGGTCCGGGTGGAGATCGCGCACCCAGGCGCGGTAGGCGCGGCGGATCGTCTCGTCGTCCGCCCCGGGCGCGACGCCGAGGACGATGTAGGGGTCCGCCCCCTCCGGCAGATGGCGCGCGCGGATCTGCGCGAAGCACTCGTCGGAGACCTGGAAGATCCGCGCCACCTCCTCGAGGAACTCCGCCTCGTGGGGGTGATATTCCCCGTCGGCCATGGCGATATACACCAGCCCCTCGAGCAGATCGACGAGCACGCCCGGCCGGTCGTGGAACATCCGCGCGATCTTGCGGGCATAGAAGTCGAAGCCCGCGACATCCATCCGTGCGGTGTTGTAGACGCGGGCGGCGGCCATCTCGTCGGCCGGGGCGATCTGGAAGATCTCCTTGAAGGCGGTGATCTCGTCGCGGGTGACCCGCCCGTCCGCCTTGGCCATCTTGGCGCCGAGCGCGATGACGGCGATGGTGAAGGCGACGGTCTTCTCCGGCTCCCGCGACATTCGGTCGAGGAGCGCGGAGAGGGGCTCGCCCAGCTTGAGCCCGGAGATGGCCTTCCTGATTCGCTGCCAGACAGACATGACGCGAGTGTAGAGCATTCGGCGCCGCCGCTCGACTGGGGGCGGGCGCGGTGGATTGTCGAGGGAGGGCGCGGGCGCTACTGTTCGAGGCCGAGCGATCTCGGAGGGGGCCGTGGGCGAACGACTAGCCGGCAAAACCGCCATCGTCACCGGGGCGGGGAGCGATCTCGGCCGGGCCATCGCGCTCCGCCTCGCCGAATCGGGGGCGCGGCTGATGCTCGCGGACAGCTCGGAGGACGCGCTCGAGGCCCTCGTCGAGGAGATCGACGCGCCCGAGGCCACCGCCCATTTCTCCTGCGACCTGGAGCAGAAGCTCGCGGTCAACAATCTCCTCGCCGCGACTCAGGACAGCTTCGGCCGGATCGACATTCTGGTGAACGCGGCGCGGCGGTCGGCCCCCGGCGCCTTCGTGGACCTCGCCCCCGCGGAGTTCGACCAGGTGCTCGCGGAGAACGTGCGCAGCGTCTTTCTCCTCGCCCAGGCGGTGGCGAAGAAGATGTGCGCGCAGGCGGAGGCGGACCCGACCTTCTCCGGCGCGATGGTCAACATCACCTCGATCGCCGCGCAGCGCACGGTGCCGGAGCTCTTCGCCTATTCGGTCGCCTGCGCGGCGCTCGACCAGCTCACCCGCTCGATGGCCTCGAGCCTCGCGGAGAACCGGATCCGGGTGAACGGGGTGGCGCTCGGCTCGGTGATGACCTCGACGCTGCGCGCCGCCCTCAAGGAGCGCTCGGAGCTCCGCGACGAGATGGTGCATGTCACCCCCCTCGGGCGGATCGGCGAGGTGGAGGAGGTGGCCAACGCCGTCGCCTATCTCGCCTCCGACGAGGCGAGCTTCGTCACCGGCCAGATCCTCGCGGTGGACGGCGGGCGGACGGTGCTCGACCCGCTCGCCTCGCCCGTGCGCTAATCCCCCGTGCGCTCGGTCCGGTCGAGCTCCAGCATCACGAGGACCAGATCGAGCGGGCGGCCGAATTTGCGCCCCACACCCGGCAGACGCCCCACTTCGCGGAAGCCGAAGCGGGCGTGCAGCGCGAGGCTCGCCGCCTGATCGGCGGAGATCCCGCCCATCATCCGCGTGAGCCCCGCGGCCCGGGCCTCGGAAATCAGCGCGGAGAGTAGCGCAGCACCCACGCCCTTGCGCCGATGCGCGGCGTCGACATAGAGGGAATGCTCGACGGTGAGCGCGTATCCCTCACCTCTTCGAAAGGGCCCGTAGCTGCCGAAGCCGCGCAGGACGGGCGCCTCGGCCTCCACCAGGACAGGGTGGCCGGCGCGGCCGCGTTCTCGGGCCCAGGCGGCGACGGCCTCGGACCCCATCGGCTCGGTCTTCCAGGAGGCGGTGCTCCCGGCGATTTCGGCGGTCCAGATGCGGGCGATCTCCGCGAAATCCCGCGGCGCGGCCCGCCGAACCCCCATGCTCAGCGGCGGCGCCGGTCCTCGACCTTGACGCGCACGGGCCGGCGCACCTCGCGCTCGCCCGAGAGGGCCGCGGTGGCCGCCACGGCAGCTAGTCCGGCAAGCGCGATCAGAATCAGTTCCATCCCGGTCTCCCTGACTTTGCTCGTCAAAGGTAATGCCTTATGGCGGTCTCTGCCAGTGGGCCGGGGCGAATTCGGGCCGGCACCGAGAGGAGGGCGGCATGGCGGACGGGCAGGACGCGGGCGCTTGGGACTTCTGGATCGACCGCGGCGGCACCTTCACCGACGTCGTCGCCCGCGCCCCGGACGGCGGCCTGCGCACCGCCAAGCTCCTCTCCGAGAACGCCGAGCGCTACGAGGACGCGGCCCTCCACGCCATCCGCGGCTTCCTCGGCCTCGGCCCGGCGGACCCGATCCCCCCCGAGCGCGTCGGCCGCGTCAAGATGGGCACCACCGTCGCCACCAACGCACTGCTCGAGCGCAAGGGCGCGCGCACGGTGCTCGTGACCACCCGCGGCCTCGGCGACCAGCTCCGCCTCGCCTATCAGAACCGCCCCGAGCTCTTCGCCCGCGAGATCGTCCTGCCGGAGCTTCTTCACGAGACGGTGATCGAGGCCGAGGAGCGCGTCCGCGCCGACGGCACCGTCGAGACCCCGCTCGACGAGGGCCGCCTCGAGGCCGATCTCGCGCGCGCCCGGGCCGACGGGATCGAGGCCGCGGCGATCGTCTTCCTCCACGGCTACCGCCACCGCGCCCACGAGGCCCGCGCCGGCGAGATCGCCCGCGCCCTCGGCTTCTCCCAGGTCTCCGTCTCCCACGAGGTGAGCCCGCTGATGAAGATGGTGAGCCGGGGGGACACCACCGTCGTCGACGCCTATCTCTCGCCGATCCTGCGCGCCTATGTCGACCGGGTGGCGGCGGCCTTCGAGGGGGCGGAGGAGGCGGCCGATCTCGGCACCAAGCTCATGTTCATGCAGTCCTCGGGCGGGCTCACCGATGCGCGCCGCTTCCAGGGCAAGGACGCGATCCTCTCCGGCCCCGCGGGCGGCGTCGTCGGCGCGGCGGCGACGGCCCGGATCGCCGGCTTCGCGAAGATCATCGGCTTCGACATGGGCGGCACCTCGACGGATGTCTGCCACTATGCCGGCGAGTTCGAGCGGGTGCTGAACACCGTCACCGCCGGCGTGCGCATCACCGCGCCGATGATGGACATCCACACGGTGGCGGCCGGCGGCGGCTCCAAGCTCCTCTACGACGGCACGCGCCTGCGCGTCGGCCCCGAGAGCGCGGGCGCCGATCCCGGCCCCGCCTGCTACGGCCGCGGCGGGCCCCTCGCCGTCACCGACGCCAATCTCGTCACCGGGCGGCTGCGCCCCGAGTTCTTCCCCGCGATCTTCGGCCCGGAGGCCGACCGCCCGCTCGATGCCGAGGCGGCGCGGAGCGCCTTCGCCCGATTGAGCGAGGAGACCGCGAAGGCGGTCGAGGAGCTCGCCGAGGGCTTCCTGCGCATCGCCGTGGAGAACATGGCGAGCGCCATCAAGAAGATCAGCGTGCAGCAGGGCCACGACGTCACCGGCTACACCCTCGCCGTCTTCGGCGGCGCCGGCGCGCAGCATGCCTGCGCGATCGCCGACACGCTGGGCATGGAGACCTGCCTGATCCACCCGATGGCGTCGCTCCTGTCCGCCTACGGCATGGGCCTCGCCGATATCCGCGCCTCGCGCCAGGAGGCGGTGGAGGCGGAGCTCTCCGAGGAGACCCGCCTGCAGGCCGCCGCCGATCTCGACCGGCTGGGCTCGGACGCCGCGGCGGAGGTCGCGGCCCAGGGCGTCTCCGACGGCGCGGTCGCGACCGCCGAGACGCTGCTCCTCAAGGTCAAGGGCACCGACACGGCGCTCCCCATCCCCTTCGGCACCCTCTCCGAGCTCCGCGAGCGCTTCCGCGAGGCCCATCGCCGCCGGTTCGGCTTCGATGCGGGCGAGGTGGCGCTGGTGATCGAGGCGGTCTCCGTCGAGGCGGTCGGCCGCGCCGCCGACATCGCCGAGCCCGCCCGGCAGACCGCGACCCGCCCCGAGGCCGAGATCGAGACCGCCCTCGAGGCCGAGCTCTACGTCGCCGGCGGCTGGACCTCCGCCCGCTTCGTCCGGCGCGAGGCGATGCGCCCGGGCGACCGGCTCTCCGGCCCCTCGGTGATCGTCGAGCCGCACACCTCGATCCTGGTCGAGCCCGGCTGGCGGGCCGAGATCACCGCGCACGACCATGTGGTGCTCCGCCGCGTCGAGGCCCGGCGCGACCGCGCGGTGGGGACGCAGGCCGACCCGGTGATGCTCGAGGTCTTCAACAACCTCACCATGTCGATCGCCGAGCAGATGGGCGCGGTGCTCGAGAACACCGCCGCCTCGGTGACGATCAAGGAGCGGCTCGACTTCTCCTGCGCGCTCTTCGACGCCGCCGGCGACCTGATCGCCAACGCGCCGCATATGCCGGTGCATCTCGGCTCGATGTCCGCCTCGGTGAAGGCGATCATGGCGCAGAACCCGGGCATGCGCCCGGGCGACGTCTACGTCCTCAACGCGCCCTACAACGGCGGCACCCATCTGCCCGACGTCACCGTCGTCCTCCCGGTCTGGGACGCGGCGGGGGAGCGCGTGCTCTTCTACACCTCCGCCCGCGGCCACCACACCGATATCGGCGGGCTGACCCCGGGCTCGATGCCCCCGGACAGCCGGGTGGTGGAGGACGAGGGCGTCCTGATCGACAACTTCAAGCTCGTCGACGGCGCGACGGGGCGCTTCCGCGAGGCGGAGATGCGCGCGCTGCTCACGGGTGCCAGATACCCCGCCCGCGCGCCGGACGTGAACATCGCCGATCTCAAGGCCCAGATCGCCGCCTGCGAGAAGGGGGCGGCCGAGATCCGGCGCATGGTCGCCCATTTCGGGCTCGACGTGGTGCAGGCCTATATGGGCCACATCCAGGACAACGCCGAGGAACTCGTCCGCCGCCGCATCCTCGCGCTCACGGACGCGGACTATACTTACGAGATGGACCCCTCGCTCGACGGCGAGCCCCGCGCGATCCGCCTCTCCGTCCGGGTCGACCGCGAGGCCCGCTCGGCCCGGATCGACTTCACCGGCACCACGGCGCAGCTCGCCTCCAACTACAACGCCCCGGAGCCGGTGACCCGGGCCGCGATCCTCTACGTCTTCCGCTGCCTCGTCGACGACCAGATCCCGATGAACGAAGGCGTGATGAAGCCGCTCGAAGTGGTCCTGCCGGAGGGGACGATGCTCTCCCCCCGCTATCCGGCGGCGGTGATCGCGGGCAATGTCGAGACCTCCCAGGCGGTCACCTCGGCGCTCTTCCTCGCCCTCGGGGTGCAGGCGGCGGCGCAGTCCACCATGAACAACACCACCTGGGGGAACGACCGCTACCAGTATTACGAGACGATCTGCGGCGGCTCCGGCGCGGGCTACCGCAACGACGGGTCGGGCCATCCCGGCACCTCGGGCGTGCATACCCACATGACGAACTCGCGGCTGACCGACCCCGAGGTGCTGGAATGGCGCTTCCCGGTGCTGCTCGAGGCGTTCCGCCTGCGCCCGGGCTCCGGCGGGGAGGGGCGCTGGCCGGGGGGCGACGGGGCGGTGCGGCGCATCCGCTTCCTCGAGCCGATGACGCTCGCGATCCTCGCCGGCCACCGCGTCGTGCCGCCCCCGGGGATCGACGGCGGGAGCCCCGGCGCGCTCGGCCGCTCCCGGGTGATCCGGGCGGACGGGAGCGAGGAGACCCTCGCCTCGGCCGACAAGCGCGAGATGGCGGCGGGCGATGTCTGGCTCCTGGAGACCCCCGGCGGCGGCGGCTGCGGGGGACGCGCATGACCCCCGCGGTGACGCTGCGCCGGGCCGGCGCGGAGGACATGCCCGCGCTCCTCGAGGTCTGGGCGGCGGCGGCGCGGGCGGCGCATCCCTTCGTGCCCGGCGAGGGGCGCGGGGCGCGGCGCCGGCTCGTCGCCGAGCATTTCCTGCCCCGCGCCGAGACCACGCTCGCCGAGGCCGAGGGACGCCCCCTCGGCTTCGCCTCCGTGATCGAGGACGAGCTCGCCGGGCTCTACGTCCTGCCCGAGGCGCAGGGCCGCGGGATCGGCCGGCGCCTCCTCGCCGCGGCCTCCGCGGGGCGCGGCCCGCTCGTCGTCACCGTCTTCGCCCGCAACGAGGGGGCGCGGCGGTTCTACGCCCGGACCGGGTTCGCCGAGACCGGCCGGGGCATCTGCGGAGAGACCGGGGAGATCCTGCTCCGCCTGACCCGGGAGGAGGCGCCATGACCGTCGCACTCTGGATCGGCCTCGCGCTCGTCGTGCTCGGGCTCGCGGGGCTCGGATGGTGCATCCTGCGCGCGCGCGCCCTCGCCCGCGGCACGCGCACGCCGGAGGAGACCCGGGCCGAGATCGCGCGGCTCACGGGCGCCAACGCCGCCGCCGTCGGCATCGCCTTCTTCGGGCTCGGGCTGATGCTGCTCGGCGTCCTGCTCTGACCCGCCGGGCTTGAGGCGCGGGCCGGGGGCGGTATGGTAGGCGCCTCCAAGGGGGGTCTCATGCGCGCATCGTCTCTCATCGCCGGCCTGCTCCTCGCCGGCGCGCTCGGGTTGTCCGGCCAGGCCCGGGCCGATGCGCTCGACCGCGCCGCCGAGAGCCTCGCCGACGGGCTCTCCCGCGCGCTCCTGTCCGACAAGCTCGGCCAGGCCCGGCCGGTGGCGATTTTCCTCCGCCCGCCCTTCGACGATTCGATCGGCACCCCCTGCCGGCCGATGTCGCGCAAGATCCGCCAGCGCCTCGCCGCCGCGCTGCGCGACAGGTTCCGGGTCTACAGTCTCGACGAGGCTCGCGTGGTGCAGGCGCAGAAGACCGGCCCCGGCCACCTGATCATCAGCACGAGCTGGCGCGATGCCGGGCCGGACGCGCTCGAGATCGCCATCGAGGTCGGCGATCTCGGCTCCGACCCCCCGGCCTGGTATCACTCGGGCGACGCGTCGGTGCCTCGCGCCGCCTTCACGGCGGGCGAGCTCGCCTGCCTGTTCCGCCCGGCCTATATCGACGAGACGCGCACCGCCCGCGCCGACCGCACCGTCTATCGCGACTTCCGCAACCTGCGCGACGTGCTCCGCGACATCCCCGCGGGGACGCGCTACCGCCTCGTCGCCCGGGTGCCGGGTCAGGACCGGCCCTGGGCGATCATCCGCCTGCTCGACACCGAGACCGCCGACCCCTTCGCCGAGCGCATGGGCTACGCCGTGATCCCCTATGGCGAGGGCGAGCTGCGCGAAGCCCTCGCCGACCAACCCCGCCCGGGCCCCGGCGCCGGCGCGCCGAGCTTCGCCACCACCCTCGGCACCGCGCCGAGGGGGGCGGCCCACACCGGCTCCGCGCGCGCCGAGACGCCCCCGGCGCCGACGGATCGCGCCGGCTCCGTCGGCTCCCGCCCGGCCCCGATGACCTATTCCGACGCCGCCTATCCGAATATCGAGAAGGACGGCGTCTATCTGGAAATCCGGGTCGCGAAGAAAGATGATAACAGCTGGTTCACGATCCAGGGCCTCTTGCGCAACGACCGCGAGCACGAGATCGGGTATCGGCTGAACGCCGTTTCCTTTCAGGCGACCGACGGTGTCGTGTGCAACACCTTCGACGGCTATACGAAGACCATCGGCATCCCCTCGGCCAAGACCGAGCCCGAGCCGAAATATCTCATCCTGAGATCGCAGGAGGAGACCGTCTTCACGGCCAAATACGTGAGATGTTCCAATCGCGTCGGGGAGGAGACGGGCCATGTCTCCGTGACGCTCGGGCTCCGGGCGCTCGACGAGGAAAGCGCATTGGTCCTCAACGTCTTCGGCATCGGCGAAGAGCGCTGAGCGGCTCAGGCGAGGGACTTGAACCCGCCGAGGTGGTAGAGAAGCGCCGCGCCTTCGTGGAGCGAAAAGCCGACGACGCGGCCCATGAGCACGTCGTGGTCCCCGGCGGCGACGCGCTGGTGCATCGCACAATCGAAGCGGGAGAGCGAGCCGTCGATCAGCGGCGCGCCGAGGCGGCCCGGCGTCCAGGCGCAGCCGGCGAACTTGTCGGCGCCGCGGCTGGCGAAGCGCTTGGCCATCTCCTCCTGCCCCGCCTCGAGCACGTTGACGGCGAAGCTCTCGGCCTCGCGGAACACGCCGTAGGAGGCCGCGGTATGAGCCAGGCAGACGAGGAGCAACGGCGGCTCGAGCGAGACGCTCGTGAAGGAGTTGGCGGTGAAGCCGACGGGGGTGCCGTCCTTCGCCATGGCGGTGACGATGGTCACCCCGGTCGCGAAGGTGCCGAGCGCGCGGCGCAGCGCTTTGGTGTCGTCGGGGCTCATCATGGTCATGCGCGGGCTCCGGTGCTGGCGGGCGGGGATGCCCCCGCCCTCATGTGGCCCGGAGCCCACAGGGTCAAGGCCGGGACGGTCGCCGCCGCCCGGCGGGCGTGCTAGGGCTCGGCGCGGAGAACGGGCGGGAGCGGGCGATGGGCGCGGAGGGCTTGGCGACGGAGCGGTCTCGCGGCGCGCGGCTCGGCTGGGCGCTCGCGATCGCGGCGGGGCTGCTGGCTGCGGCCTGGGCGCTATTGCCGGGGCAATTCGCCGACCCCTTCCTGCGCCACGACGACTATCCGGTGACGGTGGGGCAGGCCGATCTCTATTGGTGGAAGACGCTCGCCAAGGGGCGGTGGCTGACCTGGGCCTTCGCGCTGCGCCCCTGGCCGACGGCGCCCGCGACGGTGTTCGCGCTCTACATGGCGCTCTGGTGCCTCGCGGCGGCCTTCGTGGGGGTCGGGGTCTTCCGTGGCGATCGGTGGCCCGTCCGCGCCGGACTCCTCGCCGCGGCGGTCGCTGCGATGCCGCAGGCCGCCTTCATCTCCGGCTGGCCGGGGGCGACGCTGCCGGCGGTCGCCTGCCTCGCGGGGGTCGCCGGGGTGGCGGCGCTCGGCTCGGGGCGGGCGATGCGGGGGGCGCTCGCCGGGCTCACCGCGCTCGCGCTGATGGCGCATACGGCGGCGGCGCTGCTCCTTCTGCTCGTGGCGCTCGGGGCCGGGCCGCGGGGGCGGACGGGGGCGACGCTCGCCGCCTTCGGTCTCGGCCTCGCGTTGGGGCTCGGGGCGATGCTCGGGCTCAACTGGGCGGTGCATGGCGCGCCGCGGCTCGAGACGGCGAGCTGGCTCGCGGAGCGCCCGGCGGAGGATCTGGCGGGGCTCGTCGCGAATCTGCGGCTGGCGGCGGAGGCGGCCGTCGCCGCCTGGGGGCGGATGGCCCTCGGGACGGGGCCGGTGGCGCTCGGCTTGGCGGCCCTCGCGGCGCTCGCCGCGGCGACGCTCTGGCGGCGGGACGTCGGGGCGCTGGCCGCCCTCGCCCTCGGCGGGGCCGCGGCGCTCGCCCTCGCGGCGGCGCCGACGGTGCTCGACGGGGTGGTGCCGCCGACCCGGGCGACGGGCCATCTCTGGCTCTGGCCAGCCCTCGCCCTGGCGCTCGCCGCGCGGGCCGCGCCCCCGGCACAGGGGGCGGTCTTCGCCGGGGCCCTCGCGGTCATGGCGGCGATGGGGGCGGTCTACTGGCCGGCGGTCCTGGAGCGCGCGCCGGCGGAGTATCGCGCCGCCACCCGGGCGCTCGCGGACCGGATCGCGGCCGAGGAGGGGGCGGAGCGGCTCCTGATCGCGGGGCAGGTGCACGGGATGGCGGAGGCGGCGTTCTTGCAGTCCGGCACCGGGCTCGCCTTCCGACTCGCGCGGCTGACGGGGCTCGAGACCCATCTCTGCGCGCCGCAGACGCAGGACATCGCGACCGATCCGGGCGAGGGGCACGACCTCGATCGCGCGCACTATGCGCCATGGGCGGCCTATTACCGCCGGGCGGCCGAGGCCTGTGCGCCGCATCGCCGGGCGCTCGATCGGCTGCCGGCCTATCCGGCGTCCGGCGCGGTCGGGCCGATCGCGCCGGGGGTGGTGGGGCTGCGGCTGCCGGAGCGGCGGATCGCGGACTTCCCGCCCTGACGCTCAGGAGAAGTCGATGGCGATGCCCTTCTTCTCCCAATCGCCGTAGCGGGTGGGCTCCGGGCCGTCGCGCCCGCCGATCTCCTTGGGACGTTCGGAGGCTTCGGCCTCGCGGGCGCGGCGGCGCGCCTCGGCCTCGGCCAATGCGCGCTTGGCGGCTTCCCGGCGGCGCTCTTCCGGTGTCATCGCGGGTCTCCTATATCCAGTCCGACCCTCAGCGATATGGACCGCCGGCCGCGCGCCGGCAACGGGAGACATCGCCCCATGAACTACGCCAAGACCGCGCTCCTCCTCGCGGCGATGACGGGCCTCTTCATGACGGTGGGCTGGCTCGTCGGCGGCGGGACGGGCGCCGTGATCGCCTTCGTCTTCGCGCTCCTGATGAACGGCTATGCCTGGTGGAGCTCCGACAGCCTCGCGCTCCGGATGCACGGGGCGCGGCAGGTGGACGAGCGCACGGCGCCCGAGCTCGTGCGCATGGTGCGCGAGCTCGCCGACCGGGCGGAGCTGCCCATGCCCAAGGTCTATGTCATCGAGAACCCCCAGCCCAACGCCTTCGCCACCGGCCGCAGCCCGGAGAACGCGGCGGTGGCGGCGACCACTGGGATTCTCGAGAGCCTCTCGCGGGAGGAACTCGCCGGCGTGATGGCGCACGAGCTCGCCCATATCAAGAACCGCGACACGCTGATCATGACGATCACCGCGACGATCTCGGGCGCCATCGGCATGCTCGCTTCCTGGGCGCAGTGGAGCATGATCCTCGGCGGGGACCGGGAGCGCAATCCGCTGGGGCTGATCGGGCTCCTGCTCGCCGCCGTGCTGGCGCCGCTCGCGGCGATGGTGGTGCAGATGGCGATCAGCCGGACCCGCGAATACGCGGCCGACCGGATGGGCGGCGAGATCTGCGGCAATCCGCTCTGGCTCGCCTCGGCCCTCGCCAAGATCGCGCGGCTGGTGACGGGGCGGGAGATGGAGTCGGCCGAGCGGCATCCGGAGACGGCGCATCTCTTCATCATGAACCCGCTCTCGGGACGGCGCTTCGACGGGCTGTTCTCGACCCATCCGGACCCGCGCAACCGCATCGAGGCGCTGGAGGCGCAGGCGCGCGAGCAGGGCATCTCGGGGACCGGAGGGATGCGCGCGATGGCCGCGCCCCGCGCCGAGCCCGCCCCCGCCGAGCGGCGCGAGAGCCGGATCCCGACGACCCGGCGCCGGACGCCCTGGGGGTGAGCCGGCCCCGTAGAGACCCCGCCGCTGAGGAGACCGCCCCCGGGCTCGCGGCCCGGCAGGGGGCGGTGCGCCTCCTCTCGGCCGTGCTCGACCGCGGGCGGATGCCGGACGAGAGCCGCCTGCCCGGCGGGCCGGCCGAGCGGGCCGAGGCCCGGGCGCTGGCCGATCTCGCGCTCCGCCGGCTCGGGGAGATCGACACGCTGCTCGCCGAGCGGGTGCCGCGCCCGCCGCGCGCGCCGGTGGATCACATCCTGCGAGTGATGGCGGCGGAGCTCGTCTTCGGCCAGGGCGCGGCCCATGCGGCGGTGGATCTCGCAGTGCGCCAGGCGAAGGGCGGGCCCGGGGCGAAGCTCGCGGGGCTCGTCAACGCCGTCGGCCGCCGGCTCGCCGCGGAGCGCCCCGAAGAGGCCCCCGACGCGCCTTGGCGCAACACGCCGGAGTGGCTCTGGCACCGCCTCGCGCAGGACTGGGGGGCGGAGCGGGCGCAGGCGATGGCCGCCGCCCATCTCCGCCCCGCGCCCCTCGACCTCACCCTCCGCGACCCGGCCGACGCCGAGGCGCTCGCCGCCGAACTCGGCGCGGCGGTGCTGCCGACCGGCGGGCTCAGGCTCCAGACCCGGCCGCAGATCTCCGCGCTCCCGGGGTTCCGTCAAGGCGCCTGGTGGGTGCAGGACGCCGCCGCGAGCCTGCCCGCCCGCATGATCGGGGAGGCGGAGAGCCGGCGCGTCCTCGATCTCTGCGCAGCGCCCGGGGGCAAGACGCTCCAGCTCGCCGCCGCAGGGGCGCGGGTGACGGCGCTCGACATCTCCGAGGCGCGCCTCGCCCGGCTCCGGGAGAACCTCGCGCGCACCGGGCTCGCGGCCGAGATCGTGGAGGCCGACGCCCTCGCCTGGACCCCGCCCGCCCCCTTCGACGCGATCCTCCTCGATGCGCCCTGCAGCGCCACCGGCACGATCCGCCGCCACCCGGACCTGCCCCGCCGCTTCGAGCCGAAGAGCCTCGCGGAGCTGACGGCGCTGCAATCGGCGCTCCTGGCGCGGGCCTGGGAGTGGCTCGCACCGGGCGGCGTGCTGGTCTATGCCACCTGCTCGCTGCTGAAGGCCGAGGGCGAGGCGCAGGCCGCAGCCTTCGCCAAGGCCGGGGCCGAGCGCCTGCCCCTCGGCCCCGAGGACGGCCCCGCCGCCGCCTTCGCCGCCGCGGCGGGCGATCTGCGCACCGCCCCCGATCTCTGGCCCGAGGCGGGCGGGCTCGACGGCTTCTTCGCCGCCCGCTTCGTCAAGGACGGCTGACCGGGGCGCGGCGTCGCGGGCTCTGGCCAGGGCCGCCCGCGGGCGCTATGCGAGGCGCCGAGCGCAATCCCGGAGGCCCCCATGAGCGCGATCCCTGCCGTCCCGGACATCCTCCCCGTGCGGACCGCCCTCCTCTCGGTCGCCGACAAGACGGGCCTCGCCGGCCTCGGCGCGCGCCTCGCCGCAGCCGGGGCCGGGCTCGTCTCGACGGGGGGCACCGCCGCGGCGCTCCGCGAGGCGGGGCTCGGCGTGCGCGACGTCTCCGACGTCACCGAGTTCCCCGAGATCATGGACGGGCGGGTCAAGACGCTCCACCCGATGATCCATGGCGGCCTCCTCGCCGACCGTGCGAACCCCGCCCATATGGCCGCGCTGGCCGATCACGGGATCGGGCCGATCGACCTCCTCGTCGTCAACCTCTACCCCTTCGAGGCGACGCTCGCCCGCGGCGCGAGCTTCGCGGAGTGCATCGAGAACATCGACATCGGCGGCCCGGCGATGATCCGCGCCGCGGCGAAGAACCATTCCGGCGTCGCGGTGGTGGTCGACCCGGAGGATTACGAGCCGGTGCTCTCCGAGATCGAGGCGACGGGGGGGACCTCCGCCGCCACCCGCCGCCGCCTCGCCGCCACCGCCTTCGCGCTGACCGGGGCCTACGACGCCGCCGTCTCCGCCTGGCTCGCGCAGGAGACGGGCGAGGCCGCGCCGCGCCGCCGGGTCTTCGCCGGCACCGGGGGGACGGCGCTGCGCTACGGCGAGAACCCGCACCAGTCGGCCGCCTTCTATCGCGACGGGAGCGGGCGCCCCGGCGTCGCCACCGCCGAGCAGGCGCAGGGCAAGCCGCTCAGCTACAACAACATCGCCGACACCGACGCGGCCTTCGAGCTCGCCGCCGACCTCGCCGGGGACCGCCCCGCCTGCGTCATCGTCAAGCACGCCAACCCCTGCGGCGCGGCAATGGGCGAGACCGCGGCCGAGGCCGTCGCCCGCGCGCAGGACTGCGACCGGACCTCCGCCTTCGGCGGCGTCGTCGCCCTCACCGTGCCGCTCGACGGCGCGGCGGCCGAGGCCGTGACGCGGCTCTTCACCGAGGTGGTGATCGCCCCGGGGGCCGACGCCGCCGCCCGCATGATCTTCGCCGAGAAGCCCAATCTGCGGCTCCTGCTGACCGAGGCGCTGCCGGACCCCGCCGCGCCCCGCCTCGCGGTCACCCAAGTGGCCGGCGGGCTCCTGGTGCAGGACGCCGACAGCGTGGCGCTCGACCCGGACACGCTCGAGGTCGTCACCGAGCGCGCCCCCACCGAGGCCGAGCGCGCCGATCTCCTCTTCGCCTGGCGCGTCGCGAAGCATGTGAAGTCCAACGCCATCGTCTACGCCAAGGGGGGCGCCACCGTCGGCATCGGCGCGGGGCAGATGAGCCGGGTCGATTCGGCCCGAATCGCCGCGCGCAAGTCCGCCGAGATGGCCGAGACGCTCGGCCTCGACCGGCCGACGACGGAGGGCTCCGTGGTCGCCTCCGACGCCTTCTTCCCCTTCGCGGACGGGCTCCTGACCGCGGCCGAGGCGGGGGCGACGGCGGTGATCCAGCCCGGCGGCTCGGTGCGCGACGCCGAGGTGATCGCGGCGGCGGACGCGGCAGGCCTCGCCATGGTCTTCACCGGGGTCCGACATTTCCGGCATTGACGCGCGGGCAGGCTTGGCGGATTTTTGCGCGGTGCGTCACAGTCGGGGCCAGCGCCCCTCCGCCGCGTCCCGTCCGCAGCCGACAGCCCCGAGGAGACCCCCGTGTCCACAGCAACCGCCTTCCCCCTGTTCGACGGCTCCGGCCTAGACACGACCGACCCGGAGTTCACCGACCTCTCCGGCATCATCGGCTTCTCGACGACGCCGACCACCATCACCATCGACTACGGCGGCGGCGAGTTCGACGTCTTCCTCGGCACGGGCATCCGCGACAACGGCTTCGCGATCACCGGGGGCACCGTCACCGGCGTGGAGTATTACTTCGCCAACCAGCTCGTCGCCCGGGCCACCGGCTTCGCCCCGGTCCCCGCCACCCAGCTCCAGGTGCTCTACGAGGCGAATGACGGGCAGGCCGTGCAGGAGCTGATCTTCTCCGGCGCCGACAGCTTCACCGGCAGCGTCGCCTCAGAGCGCATCGGCGCCCTCGGCGGCGACGACACGATGGCAGGCGGCGGCGGCGACGACACCCTCCTCGGCGATGCCGGGAACGACGTGATCGACGGCGAAGCCGGCAACGACAGCCTCCTCGGCGGCCCTGGCGACGACCGGCTGATCGGCGGCGAGGGGCTCGACAGCTTCGACGGCGGCCCGGGCGCGGACAGCCTCGTCTTCGCCGGCTCCGCCCTGATCGACCCGAACGACATCGACCCGCGCGCCCCCCTCGCGCCGCCCGATGGCGCCGTCCGCCCCGAGCTGGGCCCCGCCGGGCCCGTCTCCCTCGCCACCCCCGCCGGCGCGCAGACGCTCGCGGGGATCGAGCGGATCGAGCTCGAGGACGGCAGCTATCTCTACGACATCGGCATCGGCCCGGAGCTCGCCGCCCTCTACGACCGCATCGGCGCGGGCGAGATCGGCGAGGAAGAGCGCGTCGAACCGGTGGGCGACGACCTGGCCACCGTCTACCGCCTCTACGGCGCGGCCTATGGGCGAACGCCGGACGAGGCGGGCCTGCGCTTCTGGCTCGACCTTTTCGAGCGGGACCAGATCACCCAGCGCGAGCTCGCCGAGGCGTTCATCACCGTCCCCGAATTCCAGCTCCGCTATGACGGCGATCCGGACACGCCCGGGTTTCAGGAGCCCTCCGACGAGGCGTATATCTCGCTCCTCTACGATAACGCGCTGCGCCGCGAGCTCGACCAGGGGGGATTCGAGTTCTGGGTGCAGCGGCTCGAGAGCGAGGATTTCGACCGGGTCGACATGCTGATCTTCTTCGCCGACAGCCCGGAGAACGTCACCCGCACCCGCAGCTTCCTCGAGGACGGCGTCTTCGTCCTCCCCGAGGACGATATGATGATGTGAGCCGCCGCCGACCCCCGCGGAAAGAGCGGTCGGCTCTGTCGTTGTGGCGGTGTGGATCTGCGCGGTCCGGGCAGCCGGCGTCGCATGGCGACAAGCCGGCAGAGCCGCGGCGAACGGCCGGGACCGGCGGGCGCCAGGTGACGCACCCCGGCGCCTTTGTCGGAGTGCGGCTCGTCTCGCGCCCGGGCCGACCCCTCGTCGACCGAAGCCGCGACCGGGTCCGAACCGAAACCCGGAGGCTCAGGCGTTGAACAGGAAGTGCAGGACGTCGCCGTCGTGGACGCGGTAGGTCTTGCCCTCGGCGCGGAGCTTGCCGGCCTCCCGCGCCCCCGCCTCGCCGCCGCAGGCGACGAACTCCTCGTAGGCGACCGTCTCGGCGCGGATGAAGCCGCGCTCGAAATCGCCGTGGATCACGCCGGCGGCCTGGGGCGCGAGAGTGCCGGCCGGGATCGTCCAGGCCCGGGCCTCCTTGGGGCCCACGGTGAAATAGGTGATGAGGCCGAGCAGCTCGTAGCCCGCGCGGATCAGCCGGTCGAGCCCCGGCTCCTCGAGCCCCATATCGGCGAGGAACTCGGCGCGCTCGGCATCCTCGAGCTGGGCGATCTCCTCCTCGATGGCCGCCGAGATCACCACATGCAGCGCGCCTTGCGCCTTCGCCATCTCCGCGACCTTCTCGGACTGCGCATTTCCGGTGGCGGCGGCGGCCTCCTCGACATTGCAGACATAGAGGACGGGCTTCTGCGTGAGAAGCTGCAGCTGCCCCCAGAGCTTGGCGTCCTCCGCCGAGACCTCGACGGTGCGCGCCGGGCGGCCGGCCTCGAGCGCCTCGCGGGCGGCGCGGAGCAGGCGGTCGGCGGCGACGGCCTCCTTGTCGCCCCCCTTGATCTTGCGCGTCAGGCCCTGAAGCCGCTTCTCGATCGACTCGAGATCGGCGAGCATCAGCTCGGTCTCGATCGTCTCGGCATCCGCGATCGGGTCGACGCGGCCCTCCACATGGGTCACGTCGTCATCCTCGAAGCAGCGCAGGACATGGGCGACCGCATCCACCTCGCGGATATTGGCGAGGAACTGGTTGCCGAGCCCCTCCCCCTTGGAGGCGCCCTTCACGAGCCCCGCGATGTCGACGAAGGTGAGCCGCGTCGGGATCACCTGGCGGGACTTGGCGATCTCCGCGAGCCGGTCGAGCCGCGGGTCGGGCACCGCGACCTCGCCCACATTGGGCTCGATCGTGCAGAACGGGAAATTCGCGGCCTGCGCGGCGGCGGTGCGCGTCAGCGCGTTGAAGAGCGTGGACTTGCCGACGTTCGGCAGCCCCACGATCCCGCATTTGAAGCCCATCGCCTTCTCCCCTGACCGGACCGCGTGGGCCTAAGCACGGGGGCCGGGGGCGGTCAAGCCCCAGAGGCGGCGAGGGGACGGCGCGAGACGAGATGGGCGGCGACGAGGCTCATCAACGCCATCTGCAGGGCGCGCTGGTCCATCGGCTTGACGACGAGCCCGTCGAAGCCCTGCGCCTTCAGCGTCTGCGCATCGGCCATGTGATCGGCGGTGACGGCGAGGGTGGGCAGGCCCGGGTCCCCCGCCCGCCCGGCGCGGATGGCGCGCACCACCCCCTCGCCGGAGAGCTTGGGCATCTGCAGGTCGATCAGCGCCGCGTCGAACTCCTCGGCGCGGAGGCGGGCGATGGCCTCCTCCCCGTCCGCCGCCTCGCTGACCGCGAAGCCCACGGGCTCGAGGAAGAGCCGGGCGACCGCGCGGTTGGTCTCCACATCGTCGGCGACGAGCACGCGCAGGCCCTCCCCGCTCGCCTGCTCCGGCAGCCCCTCCGCGCGCTTGGCGACGACGGCGGGGGCCGGCGCCGCCTCGCCGCGGAAGCTCAGCGTGAAGACCGCGCCGCCCGCCTCGCCCGGACGGCAAGCGATGTCGCCCCCCATCAGCCGGGCGAGCCGGCGGGAGATCGAGAGGCCGAGGCCGGTGCCGCCGTATTGCCGGGGGATCGAGCCGTCGGCCTGCACGAAGGGCTCGAACAGCGTGTCGATCTTCGCCGGGTCGAGCCCGATGCCGCTATCGGCCACCTCGATGCGGAGATCGACCTCGGGGGTCGGCAGATCTGCGACCCGCGCGGCGGTCACGGAGACCGTCACCCCACCCCGCTCGGTGAACTTGATCGCATTGGAGACGAGGTTGGAGAGGCACTGGCGCAAGCGCACGCCGTCATGGACGAGCCAGTCCGGCACCCCGTCCGCGATCTCGAGGCGGAGCTCGAGCGATTTCTCCTCGGCGAGCGGGCGGTAGAGCTGGATGACGTGGCGCAGCCCCGCATGCAGGCTCTCCGGCAGCGGATGGATCTCGAGCCGCCCCGCCTCCATCTTGGAGAGGTCGAGCACGTCGGAGAGGAGCGCGGTCAGCGTGCGCCCGGATTCCGCGATCACCTCGGCCTTCTCGCGCTGGGCGGGGGAGAGGTCGTCGCCGAGGAGGCTCTGCGCCATGCCGAGCATGCCGTTGAGCGGCGTGCGCAACTCGTGGCTCACCACGGCGAAGAAGCGGGTGCGCGCCGCGCTGACCCGAAGCGCCTCGTCCCGGGCCCCCTCCGCCTCGCGCGCGGCGGCCAGGCTCTTCTCGTGGCGGGCGAGCATCAGCCCGACCCAGACCCACATGCGCGCCCCGATGGTCACCGCGACGATCGCCTGCAGCCAGGGCAGGATCGAGCCGGGCGCCGGAGGATAGGCGAAATCGTGCAGGCAGAGCGCGGCCAGGGTGAGGAGGTAGAGCCCCTCCCGCAGATTGGCGATCTCGCGCACGGCGTTGACGTGGAGCGCGGTGTAGAGGGCGGCGAGGCCGAGGAAGGAGAAGCAGAAGATCCGCAGCTCCGGCGGCCCCTCGAGCCAGCAGACGGCGACGTAGAAGCAATGGCTCCCGGCATTGAGCGCGGCGTTGACGATCTGCAGCGGCCGCAGCCGGTTTTCGGCCAGCGCTTCCGGGCCGGCCCGGTGGAGGATGTGCAGATTGAGCCGCGTGTCCACGATCTCGGAGAGCAGATTGACCAGAACGAACACCGCCGCCCAGCCCGGATGCAGGAACAGCCCCGCGACCAGCGCCGCGATGGCGGGGCCGAGCTGGCGATCGACGAGCGTGGCGAGGCGGGTCTCGGCCAGCGCGATGGCGGCGCGGGCCCTCTCGGAGCTCTCGGAGACGTGTTCGAGGCTCCGCCGCCGCTCGGGCCCGGGGCGCCATCGCTCGTCCAACCAAGGCTGCACACCACTCATCGCGCCACTCGTCCGGCCTCTGGCTATGGCCGGGCGGAGCGCCCGCACCGGCCATCGGCTAGCATTCCCGAGCGGCGCGGCTTTGGCCAGCACGAACGCAGCCGCGGCGCCCTCGGGACCTCCGGGGACTGCCGCGTTCGGCGGCGGATGAAGTTCGGCACCGCGGAGACTAGCCGCCGCGGATTACCGCTTTCTAAAGAGCCCGGCCAACCCGGCGAAGGGGCTCGACGCCTCCGGCTCGGCCGTCTCGGGGGCGCGGGGGGGCGCCTCGGCGGCAGGCTTCGCCTTGGGGGCCGGTCCGCCGCCGGTGGCCAGCGCGACGGCGTTCATGAAGCCCGGCCCGTCGCCGGCCGCGAGCTTGTCCGCCGCCTCGCCGACGGCGCGGAGCAGCGGGTCGAGCCACTCCGCATCCGCGCTCGCGAAATCGTGGAGGACGTAGCCGGAGACCTTCGCCTTGTCGCCGGGATGGCCGATCCCCATGCGCACCCGGGCATAGCTCTCCCCGATATGCTGGTGGATCGAGCGAAGGCCGTTATGCCCCGCATGCCCGCCGCCCTGCTTGAGGCGGATCTTGCCGGGCGCGAGGTCGAGTTCGTCATGGAACACGGTGACGTCCTCGGGCGCGGCCTTGTAGAAGCGCATCGCCTCGCCGACCGATTGGCCGGAGAGGTTCATGTAGGTCTGCGGCTTCAGCAGGATCACCCGCTCGGTCCCGAGCCGGCCCTCCGCGATCTCCGCCTGGAACTTCTTGCGCCAGGGCGGGAAGCGGTGCTCCTCGGCGATCCGATCGAGCGCCATGAAGCCGATATTGTGCCGGTTGCGCGCGTATTTCGCGCCGGGATTGCCGAGGCCGACGAAGATCTGCATGGCCGCGGCCCCCCGCCTCGGCGCCTCAGGAATTGTGCGAGCGGATCTGCTCGGCGGCTTCCTTGGAGAAGGCGACGCCCTTCTTCTCCAGCATGTCGTCGAGCTCGCCCGAAAGGGTCATCTCGATCACGATGTCGCAGCCGCCGACGAACTCGCCCTTCACATAGAGCTGCGGGATCGTCGGCCAGTCGGAGAAGCTCTTGACGCCCTGGCGCAGCTCGTCCGATTCGAGGACGTTGACGCCCTGGAAATCCACCCCGACGAAGCCGAGTATCTGGCTCACCTTGCTGGAGAAGCCGCATTGCGGCGCGTCCGGGGTGCCCTTCATGAAGAGGACGACCTCGTTGTCCTCCACGGTCTTCCGGATCTGATCGGCGATGTCGGTCATGGCGGCCTCCGGGGCTGGCGTCGGCGATTCTCCGAGCCCTGAGCTCGGGTTTCGCGCAATTAAGTAGACGGCGGCCCCGGCGCATGCAAGGGCGCGCGCTTGCCCGCCCCCGCCCGGGCGGTCTATCCAGCGCCCGAGCGGCTCGGGGAGGGACGATGGCGGAGCGCGACGCGGCGGTGGGCACGGCGCTCAAGACGGTCTTCGGGTTCGACAGCTTCCGCCCGGGCCAGGCCGAGATCGTCGAGGCGGTGATCGCCGGGCGCGACGTCCTCGCGATCATGCCGACGGGCGGGGGCAAGTCGCTCTGCTACCAGCTTCCGGCCGTGGTCCTCGGCGGGCTGACCCTCGTCGTCTCGCCCCTCATCGCGCTGATGCGCGACCAGGTGGCGGGGCTGCGCGAGGCGGGCGTCGAGGCCGGGGCGCTGACCTCGGCCACCGAGCCCGAGGAGGCCGAGCGCATCTTTTCGGCGATGGAGGAGACCCGACTCCGCCTCCTCTACATGGCGCCAGAGCGCCTCGCCTCCGAGCGCACCCGCGCGATGCTCGCCCGCGCCGGCGTCGCCCGCCTCGCGGTGGACGAGGCGCATTGCGTCAGCCAATGGGGCCACGATTTCCGCCCGGACTATCTCCAGATCGGCGCGCTGCGCGAGGCGCTCGGCGTGCCCATCGCCGCCTTCACCGCCACCGCCGATGCCGAGACCCGGCGCGAGATCGCCGCCCGCCTGTTCGCCGCGCCGCCCGTCGAGTTCCTCCGCGGCTTCGACCGGCCCAACCTCTTCCTCGCCTTCGAGCCGAAGAGCGCGCCGCAGCGGCGGATCGTCGAGTTCGCGGCGGCCAGGCCCGGACAGTCCGGCATCGTCTATTGCGCCTCGCGCAAGCGCACCGAGACGATCGCGGCGGCGCTCTCCGCCCGCGGCGTCCCGGCGCTCGCCTATCACGCGGGCCTCGAGGCGGAGGAGCGCAGCGCCCGGCAGGACCGGTTCCTGCGCGAGGACGGGCAGGTGATGGCCGCCACCGTCGCCTTCGGCATGGGGGTCGACAAGCCGGACATCCGCTGGGTCGTCCATGCCGATCTGCCGAAGTCGATGGAGGCCTATTACCAGGAGATCGGCCGCGCCGGCCGCGACGGGGCGCCGGCCGAAACGCTCACCCTCTTCGGGATCGACGACATTAAGCTACGCCGCCGCCAGATCGACGAGACCGACGCGCCCGAGGCCCGCAAGCGCGCCGACCATGCCCGCCTGCAGGCGCTCCTCGCCCTCGCCGAGGCCCCGCGCTGCCGCCGGGCGGTGCTGCTCGCCTATTTCGGGGAGCCCTTCGAGCCGCCCTGCGGCGCCTGCGATCTCTGCCGCGATCCCCCGCCGCTCGAGGACGCGACCGAGGCGGCGCAGAAGGCGCTTTCGGCCGTGGTGCGCACCGGGGAGCGCTTCGGAGTGGAGCATCTCGTGCAGGTCCTGCGCGGGGAGGCCGGGGAGCGCGTCGCCCGCCTCGGGCACGACCGGCTGCCGACCTATGGCGTGGGCCGCGACCGCGAGCCCGGGGCCTGGCGCGACCTCTACCGCCGGATCTACGCCCTCGGCCTCGCCGGGATCGACGAGCGCGGCGGTTGGCACGCGACGGAGGCCGGCTGGCGCGTGCTGCGCGGGCAGGAGCGGGTGGAGCTTCCCGCCCCCCGCGCCAAGCCTGCGGCGAAGGAGCGCCGCGCCCCCCGCCAGCCGATCGGCGACCCGGTGGATGCCGAGCTCTTCGAGGCGCTGCGGGCCAAGCGCACCGAGCTCGCCAAGGCACAAGGCGTCCCGGCCTATATCGTCTTCACCGACGCCACGCTGATGGACATCGCCGCGCGCAAGCCCGAGACGCTCGACGAGATGGCCGAGTGCCAGGGGGTGGGGGCGAAGAAGCTCAAGAGCTATGGCGAGGCGTTTCTCGAGGTGGTCCGCGCCGGGCCGCTGCCCAAGACCCATCCCGCCCGCGCCCGCCTCGCCGGACGGGCGGAGGCCGCGCTCCTCGACCGTCTCGTGGAGGTCCATGCCGGGCTCCTGCGCGGCGCGGACGGGACGGAGAAGCCGCTCGCCTGCGCCACCGCCCTCCTCGCGCGCATCGCCGAGGCCCGCCCCGCGAGCCGGGCCGAGCTCGCCCGCATCCAGGGCATGGACGAGGCGCGCCTCGCCCGTTTCGCCGAGGCCTTCCTCGCCGCGATCGCGGAGGATTAGTCGGGCGCGGCGGTTTGCAGCGCGAGGGCGTGGAGCGGCGCGTCCGCCCCGTCGAGGATCGGCTTGAGCGCCTGGTTGACGAGGCGCTGCTGCTGCACGCGGTTCATGCCGCGGAACTCTTCGTCGATCACCGTCGCGGCATAGTGGTTGCCGTCGCCCGCGAGGTCCCGAATCTCGATCGTCGCCTCCGGGAAGCGTGCGCGAAGAAGCTGCTCGATCTCGCTCGCCTGCACGGGCATGGGGCCTCCTCCTCTCGACTGGCCCTTCAGAGGTAGACACAACGCCGCCCTCAGGCAAGCGCCGCCCCGTCCCCGAAGAGCAGCGCGGCATAGCGCTCGTAGGCCGCGCGGTGGGTATAGACGGAGAGATCGCGGGGGCCCGGCGGCGGATCGTCCAGCGCGGCCTCGAGGGCGGCGAGGAAGGCGTCCTCCTCGCCCGGGGGGACGAGCCGGCCGAGCCGCCCGCCCTCCAGGATCTCGCGCGGGCCGGAGGGGCAATCGGTGCTGACGATCTTCGCCCCGCAGGCGAGCGCCTCGATGAGAACGGTCGGCAACCCCTCCCACCGCGAGGAGAGCGCGAAGACCGAGGCCCGGGCCATGTAGGCATAGGGGTTGTCGACGAACCCCGGCATGTCGACCGCCTCGGCGATGCCGAGGTCGGCAGCGAGCGCCGCGAGGGCCGCCCGGTCCGGCCCCTCCCCGAGGATGACGAGCCGCGCCGGCCGGCGCGCCCTCAGCCGCGCGAAGACCCGCAAGAGCAGCGCGAAATCCTTCTGTGCGGTCAACCGCCCGACGCCGAGGACCACCGGCTCGCCCCCGTCGCGAAGCCAGGGATGGTCCGCGGGCTCCGCCGCCCGCACCGCGATCTCCGGACCGACGACGGCGTTCGGCACCACGGCGATCCGCTCGCGCGCCAGGCCGATCATCTCCGAGAGGTCGTCCGCCACGCCCCCGCTGACCGCCACCACCGCGTCGCAGCGGGGATAGATCGGGCGCATGGCGACCGGCAGGAGCCGGCGATACCAGTGCTGCGCCACCTCGCTCGAAAGCGTCGAATGCTCCGAGACGACGAGGCGCATCGGCACCCGCGCGAGCGCCCGCGCCGCCCAGGCCTTGCAGTTGTAGGACGACATCGAGGCGAGCATCGCCTCCGGCCGGGCGCGCCGGATGTAGCCCGCCAGGCGCGCGACCCCGGAAAGGCGGCCGCGGGCGGCGAGGTCCACCCGATGCGCCCCGTCCGGGACCTGATCGACCAGGGGGCCGGAGTTCTGCAGGAGCACGAGGTCGACCCGGTGCCCGTCCGCCACCATCTCGCGCACGAGGTTGAGGGCGACGCGCTCGGCCCCGCCGCCGGCGAGGTTGGGCAGCATCACCGCCACATGCCGCGGCCGGCCGCCGATCACGGGGCTTCCCCCTCGACGAGGGCCGCGTATTGCCCGATCACCGCCTCGACCTCGAAGCGCGCAAGCGGGTAGGCGACGGGGCGGGGCCGGTCGAGCGCGGCGGAGAGCGCGGCCGCCATCGCCTCGACATCGCCCGGGGGGACGAGGGGGCCGTGCGCGCCGCCCTCCAGGATCTCGCGGGGCCCATGGGGACAGTCTGTCGCCACGACCGGGGCGCCGCAGGCCATCGCCTCGATCAACACCGTCGGCAGCCCCTCCCAGCGCGAGGAGAGCGCGAAGGCCCCGGCGCGGACCATATAGGGCATCGGGTTGGCGGCGATGCCCGGCAGGCGGATGTCGGCGCCCCAACCGGTCTCGTCGGCCAGGGCTTCGAGCGCCCAGCGCTCCGGCCCCTCGCCGAGGATCAGCAGCCGGCAGTCTCGCTCCGCGCGCAGCCTGGCGAAGGCGGCGATGAGCGTCGGATAGTCCTTCTGGGGGTGCAGCCGCCCGACCGCGAGGATCACCGGCGGCGCGTCGGGCGCGAACCAGGGGTCGTCGAGCGGCTCGCGCATCGCCGCGCGCAGGCGCTCGGTGAGCACCGGATTGTAGATCACCCGGATGCGCTCGCGCGGATAACCGATCATGCGGGCGAGATCGTCGGCCACGCCCTCGCTGACGGCGCAGACCGCATCCGCCTGGGGGTAGAGCCGGCGCATGAGCGGCGGCAGGATGCGCCGCGGACCGCCCTGGCCGATCTCCATGGAGAGGGTCGAGCGCTCGGAGAGGACGAGCCGCGTCCCCCGCCCGGCGATGCGATGGGCGAGCGCCGCGACGCAGTTGTTGGAGGAGAGCCCGGAGATCAGCGCCTGCGGCCGCTCCCGTCGGAGATAGCGCACGAGGCCCGGCAGCGCGGCCCCCTTCGCCGGCGCGCGGAGATCGACGACGCGGATCGTCGGCGGGACCGTCTCGAGCAGCGGCCCCTGGGCGCGCACGAGCACCAGATCGGCCTCCCGCCCCGCCCGCGCGAGATGGTCGACGACGGTGATCAGGTTGCGCTCCGCCCCGCCCGCCTCCAGCGAGGGGAGGAAGAGCGCGATCTTGCCGCCCCGTCCGGTCTCCGCGCTGCCGCTCATGGCCACTCCCTCTCGCTCGGGGATGGCCCTACGCCGCCCCGGGGCGGCGCGCAACGCTCTTCTCGGCGCTCACGGCCGCTGAGGCGCGAGGAAGGCGATGCGGGCGAGGCAGAGCCGCGCCTCGAAGGCCCGGCCGATCGCCACGAGCCCGATCCGGCGCAGGCGCGACGCATCGAACGGCGCAGCGATGCGGTGCGGCGCGAAAGCGGAGAAGGGGAGCGCGACGCGCTGCCAGCCGGGTCCGGCCTCGAAGCTTGCGCGGTAGGACTGCCAGGGCCGGGCCACATCCGCCGTGCGCAGATGGAGGCCGTAGCGCTCGCCATTGCCGCTCACCTCGAGCGCGAGCCCGGCGAAGCGAGAGGCGTCGATCGGCCGGCCGTCGGGCGCGAGATCGAGGGCCATCTGCACGAAGCCGCCGTCGTTCTCGAGCCGGACGGAGCCCTCGAGGCAGAGCGCCCGGCGCCCGTCGATCTCCGCCTCCGAGAGCCGGCCGTCGGAGACCCCGCCCATCACCCGGTCGGTAACCAGCCGCCAGACCGCGCCGTTGGTCGCGAGACACCCCGGCCGGTCGCGCGCGTCGATGACGGCGTCGAGCGCCACCTCAGGCGTTCATCGAGTCGAAGAACTCGGAATTGGTCTTGGTCTGCTTGAGCTTGGAGAGCAGGAACTCGATGGCGTCCGTCGTGCCCATCGGGTTGAGGATGCGGCGGAGCACATACATCTTGGTGAGATCTTGCTTGGAGACCAGGAGGTCCTCCTTGCGGGTGCCGCTCTTGAGGATGTCGATCGCGGGGAACACGCGCTTGTCGGCGATCTTGCGGTCCAGCACGATCTCCGAGTTGCCGGTGCCCTTGAACTCCTCGAAGATCACCTCGTCCATGCGGCTGCCGGTGTCGATCAGGGCGGTGGCGATGATGGTGAGGGAACCGCCCTCCTCGATGTTGCGCGCGGCGCCGAAGAAGCGCTTCGGCCGCTGCAGCGCATTGGCGTCGACGCCGCCGGTGAGCACCTTGCCGGAGCTCGGCACCACCGTGTTGTAGGCGCGGCCGAGGCGAGTGATGGAGTCGAGCAGGATCACCACATCGCGCCCGTGTTCGGTCAGGCGCTTGGCCTTCTCGATCACCATCTCGGCGACGGCGACGTGGCGCTGGGCCGGCTCGTCGAAGGTGGAGGAGACCACCTCGCCGGCGACGGAGCGCTGCATGTCCGTCACCTCCTCGGGCCGCTCGTCGATCAGCAGCACGCTGCGGTAGCAC
>CAZNTX010000004.1:0-105666 GCA_964576075.1 uncultured Limibaculum sp.
GGGAGCGCGAGCCGGACCGGCGGCGTCGGCCGCTCGCGCAGACCCCCGAGCGTGTCCCCTACCGGCTCACTCGCGCCGGCCGGGGACGATCTCGAGGCTGACCCGCTCGCCGCCGCGCTCGACGACGACCTCCACCGCCTCGCCGGGCTTGAGCCCGTTGAGCGCGCCCACATAGTCGTAGAGCGAGGTGAGCTCGGTGCCGGCGAGCTCGACCACCACGTCACCCTCGCCGAGCCCCGCCGCCTCCGCCGGCCCGCCCTTGACCACGCCCGAGAGCAGCACCCCCTCGACCCCGTCCTGCGCATAATCCGGGATGGTGCCGAGGAAGACGCCCCCCATCCGCCGCGCGCCGGAGCGCTCCGGCCGGTCGAGCGCGACATAGGCGGGCTCCTCCGGATCGAGCGCCCGCGAGCGCGCCACGAGGGCGGTGAACCGCGCGATCTTCTCGAGCCCCTCGTAATTGATCAGATCGGCGGTGTCGCGCGGGGTGTGATACTCCGCATGGCTTCCGGTGAAGAGCGCGAGCACCGGCACCTCGGCGATGTAGAGCTCGGTCGCGTCGGTCGGCAGGAAGGGGGTCTCGGAGGTGACGATCGGCAGCCCCACGACCGCGTTCCGCCGCTCGATCTCGCGCGCCCAGACCGGCGAGGAGCCGAGCCCCGAGATCACCAGCTCGTCGCGGAGGCGCCCCACCATGTCGAGATTGATATAGGCCGAGACGAGATCGGCCAGGCTCTCCGCGCCCGCGCGCTCCGCGGCGGCGTCGGTGTGGTGGCTGACGCCGAGGAGGCCGAGCTCCTCCCCCGACCAGGCGGCGAAGACGATGTCGCGCGCGCCCTCGAGCCGGCCCTCGGCGCGCAGCCCCGCGAGGTATTGCGCGACCTCGAGGAGGGCGGCGAGGCCGGAGGCGTTGTCGTCGGCGCCGTTGTGGATCTCGCCGGCCTCGTCGGGCCCCGCGAGAGAGCCGCTCGCGCCGCGGCCGAGATGGTCGAGATGGGCGCCGATCATCAGCGGCGGACGGCCCTCGCCCGGCGGCAGCCCGTCGAGATCGAGCCGGGCGAGGAGGTTCCGCCCCTCCGCGCGCTGGCGTTCGAGGGAGATATGGGCGGCGATCTCCACGCCCTCGAGCGCGGCGCCCGCGGGCTCGCCGGCCTCGGCCGTCGCGCGCAGGCCCTCGGGCAGCCCCGCGAGCAGCGCCTCGGCGAGGCCGGGGCCGAGGGCGAGCGCCGGCAGCCCCGAGCGCCCGCCGACCGCGCGCATCGAGAGGCGGGGCAGCGCGCTGTCGAGCCCGAGGCGCGGCGGCGCTGCGAAGACGATCCCGGCGGCCCCGCGGGCCTTCGCCATCGCCGCGCGGTGGCGCAGATCGGCGAAGCGGGCCAGATAGCTCCGCCGCCCGGCCGCGATGTCGCCCGGCAAGCCGCGCCAGACCACCACCCATTTGCCCTCGACATCGAGCCCTTCGTAGCTGTCGAGCGCGGGCTGCCCCGCCCGCTCGGGCGCGACGATGCCGTAGCCCGCGAAGACCGCCTCCGCCGCGCCCACGGAGCCGGTCTCCGAGAAGGCGAGCGGGCGCCAGTCGCGGTCGATCTCCGCCTCGAGCCGGCCCTCGCCGCGGGTGACGGTGAGCGCGTTGCCCTCCGCGAGGGCCACGCCGGAGGTGAAGTCGAACGGCTCGGCATACCCCCCGCCGGGGGCGGCGCCCTCGAGCCCGATCGCGCGGAAGGCGGCCTCGAGATAGGCGATGGCGGCGGCCTCCCCCGCGGTCCCGGTCAGCCGGCCCTCCATCGCGTCGGAGGCGAGCGCCTCGAGATGCAGGCGGAGATCGGCGGCGGCGATGGCGGTGGCGGTCGCCTCCATCTCGGGCATCGGCGTCGCGGGCGCTTCGGCGCGCTCGGCGAGCGGGGCGTCTTCGAGGGCTGCGAGCGCGGCCGCGTGGTCCCACGGGGCGAGGAAGATCTGCGAGCGGCGCTTCGGCGTCGCGTTCGAGGTCCAGGAGATCAGCTCGCCGTCCGGATGGAAGGTCGGGAGCCCGTCGAAGCCCTCCCGGTCGGTCACGCGGACGGGCTCGCGCAGGCCCTCGTCGTCGACCATGTAGAGCTCGAAATTGGCGAAGCCCTGCAGACTGGTCGCAAAAACGATATACTCTCCCGAGGGATGGAAGAACGGCGCCCAGGACATCACGCCGAGATCGGTGATGCGCCGCTCGTCGGTGCCGTCGGCGTTCATGGTGTAGATCTCGGCCGTCGCCCCTTTCTCGCCGAAGCGGCGCCAGGTGATGCGCTCGCCGTCGGCCGACCAGAACGGCCCGCCGTCGTAGCCCGGCGCGTCGGTCAGCCGCCTGAGGCCGGTGCCGTCGGCGTTCATGACGTAGAGGTCCATGTAATAGGCGGGGTCGCGGGCGAGGCGCTCGGGGTCGACCTCCGCGCCCGCCTCGTAGGCGTGGCGGTTGGAGGCGAAGACGATGCGGCTGCCGTCCGGCGAATAGGCGCCCTCGGCGTCGTAGCCCTCGGCCGGCGCCAGCGTGCGATACGCCCCGGTGTCCAGGTCGATCTCGGTGATGTCGAATGCCGGGTCGTAGTCCCACGCATAGCGGCGCTGCTCGCCGGAGGCGCGGGCCTCGAGCTCGGCCTCCTGCTTGGCCTCGGCCTCCGGGTCGCCCTGGGTCGAGGCGAAGAGCGCCCGCTCGCCGGAGGGGTGGATCCAGCCGCAGGTGGTCTTGCCGGTGCCGGTCGAGAGACGGCGGACATCGCCCGTCTCGAGATCCATCAGGTAGATCTGGTAGAAGGGGTTCCCCGGCTCGCGCTCGGACTGGAAGATCATCTGCGTCCCGCCGGCGGAGAAATACCCCTCGCCCGCGCGCACCCCCTCGAAGGTGAGCTGGCGGGGCTGGCCGAGGGGGGAGGCGGCGGCCGCGCTGGCGGCGGCGGCGAGGAGGAGGGCGAGGGGCAGAGGGGCGCGCGGCATCTGGGCCTCCATGTGCAGTGGAACGCTCGGGCGCCGCAGGGCGCGGCTTGCTCCCTTAGCTATCCCCCCGCGCGGCCGAGACAAGCGCCCTCAGGGGCACTTCGCCTCCACCCAGGCCCGGAGCGCGCCCCGCGAGCCCCGCCCGAAGATCCCGTCGATCGCGCCGCGGTAGAACTCCCGCTCCTGCAGATATTCCTGCATCTGCACGGCGGTGTAGTAGCCCTCCTCCAGCAGCGCGAGCTGGTCCTCGACGGCGGGCTCCACATTGCCGAGGGCGCAGTTGACGGCGACGCGCTTGACCCGGGCGAGCGTGTAGGCCGGATCGGCCTCGAGCGCGCGAGAATAGTCGGCCAGGGCGGCCTCGAGTTCGCCGAGCTCCTCGTAGTCGAACCCGCGGTTGTAGTAGGCGTCGGCATAGTCGGGGTCGAGCTCGATCGCGCGGCTGTGGTCCTCGAGCGCGCCTTCGAGATCGCCCATCGCGGCGCGGACATTGCCGCGGTTGTTGTAGCCGAGGGCGAAATTGGGATCGAGCACGAGGGCGGTGTTGTAGTCGCCGAGCGCGCGCTCGGGCCGGCGCACCTGCTCGTAGGCGAGGCCGCGATTGTTGAACGCCCAGGCGAGATCGGGCCCCGAGAGCTGGCCGCTCTTGATCACCCGGGTGCAGGATTCGATCCGCAGGATCACGTCCTGGTCCTGGATGCAGCCGTCGATCTGCGCTTGCGTCTCGGCGGGCGCTTGCGCCGTCGCCGCGAGGGTGAGGGCGAGGGCGGTCAGCGTCGCGCGCATGGAGAACCTCCGAAGGGGGCGTCGGGAGCGGGTGGGACCCGCCTGCGATGCCAAATGGCGGCGCGGGGCGCAAGCATTTCCGGCGCGCGCCCCGCCCCGACTCACCCCGCCCGGCGCGACCGCTGGCCGAACAGGACCGCCTGTGCCTCCTTGTCCTCGGCGAGATTGGTGCGCCGGTCCTGGCCGACGGCCTTGCCCGCCTGCACCGCCGGGCGCGCCCAGACCCGGTCGAGCCAGGCCTTCATGTTGGGGAACTCCGCGATGTCCTGGGCCTGGCGCTCCCAGCCCTGCGCCCAGGGCCAGATCGCCATATCGGCGATGGAATAGGGCCCGGCGACGAACTCCCGGTCCGCGAGGCGCCGGTCGAGCACGCCGTAGAGGCGGTTGACCTCGTCGGTGTAGCGCGTCTTGCCATAGGGCACGTCCTCGGGGGCGTAGTTGAGGAAATGGTGCGCCTGGCCCGCCATCGGCCCGACCCCGCCCATCTGCCACATGAGCCACTGCTCCACCTCGACGCGCCCGCGCTCGCCCTCGCCGTAGAAACGCCCGGTCTTGCGCGCGAGATATTGCAGGATCGCGCCCGACTCGAAGATCGAGATCGGCCGGCCGTCCGGCCCCTCCGGATCCACGATCGCAGGCATCCGGTTGTTCGGCGCGATCTTCAGGAACTCGGGCTCGAACTGCTCGCCCTTGCCGATGTTCACATAGCGGATCTCGTAGGGCAGACCCATCTCCTCGAGGGCGATGGTGATCTTCCAGCCATTGGGCGTCGGCCAATAGTGCAGTTCGATGGGCGCGGTCATCTGTCTCTCCTGTCCGTCTTGGGTCTCGAGTTGGGCCGCGGCTCCCGCCCTGCAAGGCCCGCCAACGCGCCCGTGAGGCGCGGGCCTCCCCCTTGACCGCGGGCCCGCGCAGGCGTAGGCGAACGAGACGTGGCGATTTGTCGGACCGGATTGCGGGCCACGCAAAACATGCCGCTAAAGAGGTCGGGCGCCCCGGAGGCGCACGAGCCCGGTCCCTTGTTCGAGGAGGCCGGGGCCCCGCCCCCGGAGGACGCCATGAGCCAGACCCACCGCCCGCGCACCCGTCTCGTGCATGCCGGCACCCGCCGCAGCCAATTCGGCGAGACCTCCGAGGCGCTCTTCCTCACCCAGGGCTTCGTCTATCCGAACGCCGAGGCCGCAGAGGCCCGCTTCAAGGGCGAGCTTGCCGAGGGCGAGGAGGGGTTCATCTACGCCCGCTACGGCAACCCCACCGTCGCCATGCTCGAGGACCGCCTCGCCGCCCTCGAAGGCGCAGATGCCGCCTTCGCCACCGCCTCGGGGATGGCGGCGGTGCATGCCGCGCTGATGTGCCAGCTCCGCGCGGGCGACCATGTGGTGGCCGCGCGCGCCCTCTTCGGCTCCTGCCTCTACATCCTCGAGACCCTCTGCCCCCGCTTCGGCATCGCCGTCACCCTCGTCGACGGCACCGATCTCGACCAGTGGCGCGCGGCGATGCGCCCGGAGACCCGGGCGGTCTTTCTCGAAACCCCCTCCAACCCGACGCTCGAGATCATCGACCTCGCCGCGGTGGCCGAGATCGCCCATTCCGCGGGCGCCCGCGTCGTCGTCGACAACGTCTTCGCCACGCCCATGTTCCAGCGCCCGATGGCGTTCGGCGCCGACATCGTCGTCTACTCCGCCACCAAGCATATCGACGGGCAGGGCCGCTGCCTCGGCGGCGCGATCCTCGGCCCCGAGGCCTTCGTCCGCGACGAGGTGGAGCCCTATATCAAACACACCGGCCCCGCCATGAGCCCCTTCAACGCCTGGGTGATGCTCAAGGGCCTCGAGACGCTCGCGCTGCGCTGCGAGGCGCAGGCCGACGCGGCGGCGGCCCTCGCCGCCCATCTCGAGGGCCGCCCGGGGGTTGCGCGCGTGCTCTATCCGGGGCTCGCCTCGCACCCCCAGCACGCCCTCGCCCGCGCCCAGATGTCGCGCCCGGGGCAGGTCATCGCGCTCGAGATCGAGGGCGGCAAGGCCGGCGCCTTCCGCTTCCTCGACCGGCTCTCCCTCGTCGCCATCTCCAACAATCTCGGCGACGCCAAGAGCCTCGCCACCCATCCCGCGACGACCACCCACCAGCGCCTCTCCCCCGAGGCGCGCGCCCGGCTCGGCATCGGCGACGGGCTGGTGCGCCTCTCGGTCGGGCTCGAGGACCCCGAGGACCTGCGCGAGGATCTCGACCGCGCCCTCGCCGCGGTGTAAACCTGACGAGACACGGCCCGCGCCAGGGTGCCGGCGACAGGCCCGCTTGCCATCCCCGGGGCCCCGCCTAGCTCTGGTGGAGCGGCGCAGGACGCCCGACCACGGCGGAGAGAGACGATGAACAAGATCGAGAAGCCCGACGCGATGCAGGTGGACCCCGCCTCCCCCGCGCGCCCGAGCCGCGCCGAGGCCGAAGAGGCCGTGCGCACCCTCCTGCGTTGGGCCGGCGACGACCCCGCCCGCGAGGGGCTCGTCGACACCCCGGCCCGCGTCGTGCGCGCCTATGAGGACTGGTTCCGCGGCTATGACGAGGACCCGGTCGCCATGCTCCAGCGCACCTTCGAGGAGGTCGAGGGCTACGACGAAATGGTGACGCTCAAGGACATCCGCTTCGAGTCCTATTGCGAGCACCACCTCGCCCCGATCATCGGCCGCGCCCATGTCGCCTATATCCCGACCGATCGGGTGGTCGGCATCTCCAAGCTCGCCCGCCTCGTCGACGCCTTCGCCAAGCGCCTTCAGGTGCAGGAGAAGATGACGGTGCAGATCGCGAGCACCCTGCAGGAGGTGCTGCAGCCCCGCGGCGTCGGCGTGGTCGTCGAGGCGGAGCACCACTGCATGTCGACCCGCGGCGTCCACAAGCCCGGCGTGACCATGGTGACCTCGACGATGCTCGGCTCCTTCCGCAAGGACCCGCGCACCCGCAAGGAGTTCATGGACGTCGTCGGCAACCCCTCCTCCCGCGGCCTCTGATCCCCCTCCCCGCCCCGAGGGGCGCGCCGCGCGCCGGTCCGTGCCCACCCCCACCCCCGCCGCCTCCGGGCGCTCCGCGCCCGGAGGCGGCGGGGGTGGGGGTGGGCACGGACGCGACCTCGGCCGGGCCGGCGCAGCCGGACCGGTCGTGTCGCGGAACCGGGCGCGGCGGGGCTCAGGCGGCCAGAGCGGCGATGCGGGCCTCGGCGATAGCGGCCGCGTCCGGGTCGGCCATCTGCCGCCCGGCGGCGATCACCTCGACATCCTCGATCCCGACGAAGCCGAGCGCGTGGCGCAGATAGGGCGTGGCGAAATCCTCCGGCCCGCCGATCTCCGTGCCGCCCGAGGCCGCGACAACGATCGCCCGCTTGCCGTCCAATAGCCCCACCGGCCCGGTCTCCGTGTAGCGGAAGGTCACGCGCGCCCGCGCCACCTGGTCGATCCAGGCCTTGAGCGCCGCCGGCACCCCGAAATTGTAGACCGGCAGGCCGATCGCGACGACGTCCGCCGCGCGAAGCTCCCCGATCAGCCGGTCGGACAGGGCGAGCGCCGCGCGCTGCGCCTCCGTGCGCCCCTCCTCCGGGGTGAAATTGGCCGCGATCCAGGTCTCGTCGATCTGCGGCATGCCGTCGGCGAGGTCGCGGGCGATCACCCGGCCGCCGATCCGCGCGACCACCCGGTCGAGCAGCGCCCGCGTGGTCGAGCCGTCGCGGCGCATGCTGGCGTCCAGCCTCAAAACCGTCTTCATTTCGTGTCTCCTTGTCGCTGCGGGGGGCGCCCCCCCTTGCAGACCGATCTAGGGACCCGCTAACAGGCGATTAGTCCCACCGACGTGAAGACAGTTTTGCCCCCTGGAGACCCTGGTGAACCGGCTCGACAACATCCGGTGCTTCGTGCAGGTCGCCGAACTGCAAAGCGTGACCCGGGCCGCCGAGAGCCTGAACATCGCGCCCTCCGCCGTCAGCCGCCGGCTGAAGGATCTGGAGACCCGGCTCGGCGTGCAGCTCGTCAGCCGCACCACCCGGCGCATGAGCCTCACCGACGAGGGCCGGGCCGGCAGTTCTACCGCCGCTGCCAGCAGATCCTCTCCGATCTCGAGGAGGCCGAGGCGGAGGTCTCCGACCGGCGCCGGGGCTTGCGCGGGCAGCTGCGCCTCGCCGCGCCGCTCTCCTTCGGGCTCGGCCATCTCACCCCCCTCCTCTGCCGCTTCGCCGAGACGCATCCCGACCTGCGCGTCGATGTCGATCTGTCCGACCGGCTCGTCGATCTCGTGGGCGAGGGGTTCGATCTCGCACTCCGGATCGGCGCGCTGCGCGACAGCTCGCTGATCGCGCGCAAGCTCTGCGACGTGCGGATGATCGCCTGCGCCGCCCCCGCCTTCGTCGAGAAGAACGGCCGTCCGCAGCAGGCGGAGGAGCTCCGCCACCTGCCCGCGCTCTGCTATGCGGGCTCGGAGCGGCCCGATATCTGGCGCTACCGCGACGGCGACGGGACCGAGCGCGCGGTCCAGGTGCCGATGCGGATGCGCGCGACCAATGGCGACATGCTGCGCGACGCGGCGATCGCCGGGCTCGGGGTGGTGCTGAAGCCGAGCTTCATCGTGCACGAGGCGATCCGGCGGGGCGATCTCGAGGTGCTCCTGCCCGAGACCGTCTGGCGCGGGGTCGCGCTCCATGTGGTCTATCCCGACACCCGCCATGTGGCGAGCAAGACGCGGGCCTTCATCGAGGCGGCGCGGGAGGCGTTCGCGCCGGAACCCTATTGGGAGCGGGGGCTCGGCCTCTGAGCCTCAGAGGGCGAGCTCTGCGAGGATCCGGGGGATCTTGCTCTTCACCTTGAAATAGCCCGCCGTGGCGTGGGGCCAGACGAGCCGGTCCCACTCGCGCCGGTGCTCGACGAGGGCGATCCCGGCGCGGGCGAGCGCGGCGGCTTCCCGGTCGAGCCGGTCCTTGACGGGGCCCGTGGGGACGAAGGGGGCGAGGATCTGGGCGGCGCCCACATCCCGGGCCCAGTCCGCGATGGCGCCGACCGGGGCGCCCGTGAGATCCGCGGCCTCCGGCGCGCCGGCCGCGCGCAGCCGCGCCGCTGCGTCGGCGAGCGCGCCGCGGTCGAACTCGGCCACCATCGGCGCCACCTCGCGGGGCGAGCGCCCCTCGCTCGCGGCGAGGGTGGCGACGCCCGCGAGATCGGCGCGGGCGAGGCCGAGGCGCTCCGGCGTGCAGTCGTCCTCGTGGACGAGGAGCGCCGTCGGCCGGCCGAGGCGCTCCTCCGCCGGCGCGCGCGGCGGTGCGGCCGGGGGGAGCGCGTCCGGCTCGGTCAGCGGCGCGGCCTCCTCGTCGAGGTCGCGGGCGTCCGGGGAAAACCGCCCACGGGTGAATTTCGCGATGTTCCAGGCCTTTGCCTGGTAGTTCTTGCCGCGGGTGTGGAGGCCCGCGACCCAGCGCCAGCCGAGCGTGTTGGAGGCCGGGCAGCCGTCGAGCAGGTGGCGCAGGAACACGTCCGCCCCGAGCCGCCAGGGCAGGCCGAGGGTGAAGATCCAGATCGAGGCGGCCCACATCCGCGCATGGTTGTGGAGATAGCCGGTCTCGACGAGCTCCTGCATCCAGGCGTCGAAGCAGTCGAGCCCGGTGCGCCCCTCCTCCGCCGCGGCGAGGCGGCGGGCGAGGCCGCGGCTCTCGGCGACCTCCTGGAGATCGCGGTCGAGCCCGCGGCGATAGGCGTCCCAGACCGTGGGCCGGCCCTCCAGCCAGCCGCGGAAATAGCTCCGCCAGAACACCTCCTGCACGAATTTCTCCGCCGCGGAGGGGGCGTGCCGGGCGAGCGCCGCCTCGACCAGCTCGCGCTCGGAGACGAGGCGGCGGCGGACCCAGGGAGAGAGGCAGGAGACGGCGGTGTGGGCGCCGGGGCCTTTGTCGTAGTTGCGCCCCTTGGCATAGGCCGAGCCCATGCGCGGCGCGAAGGCCTCGAGCCGGGCGAGGCCGGCCTCGCGCGTCGGCGTCCAGTGGGGCGCGGGGGGCATGTCCATCGCGGGCCTCACCAATGTCCTGTGCCGGGGGCGCCCTTGAAAGGGCCGGCGATCTTGGCGGTGATCCAGCCGCCGTAGAAATCCCCCTCCTGCGCGGCGACCCGCTCCGCGCCGACCCAGGCCTCGTCGACCCGGCTGGCGTAGAAGGCGAAATGCCCCTCGATCGCGGCATAGGGCGCGGCGATCTCCGGATAGCACCAGGCGGCGCGGCGCGAGACCCGCCCGCCGGCCGCGACCGAGAAATAGCGCGCCGGACCTTTCCACTCGCAGAAGCTCGCGCCGGCATCGGGGGTGAGCGCGGTGATCGCCACGTCCTCGGGCGGGAAATAGTAGACCGGCGGGTGGGAGGTCTCGAGCACCCGGTGGCCTTGCGCCGTCTCCGCCACCACCTGCCCGGCGAAGACGACGCGCAGCCGCTCGGCCACCGCCTCGAGCCGGGGCGGGCGGGGATAGTCCCAGACGCTCTCCCGCCCGCTCATCGCCGCGCCTCCCCGGCCCCGCGCGGCACCGGCAGCCAATAGGGCACGCGCGCGCGATAGGCCTCGAACCGCGCCCCGAAGATCCGGGCGAAGCGGCGCTCCTTGAAGAGCGGGCCGATCAGGCAATAGGCGGTGAGGGCGAGCGCCAGCACCAGTTGATCCGGCGTCCAGACCGGCACGGTCCAGAGCGTCAGCGCGAAGGAGACGTAGATCGGCTGGCGCACATAGCGGAAGAGCCCGGTCTCCGGCATGTCCGGGAAGACCGGCCGCACCCCCCGCAGGAGCGAGGACCAGCCGAGGAGGCCCGACTGCACCTCCGCGCCCGCATCGAAGGACGCCTTCATCAGCAGCAGCCAGGAGAGCCCGTAGAGCCCCGTGAGCGCCCAGAGCGCCGGGCCCTCCGCCTCCCACCAGATCACGCCCGAGGGGGTCCAGAGCGCAAACAGCGCGAGAAGCTGCGCCGAGGCGAGGATCACATAGGTGGTGGTCGCGAGCGTCTCCCCGTGCGGGCGCGGCGCGAGCCGGGCGAGAAGGCGCCGCCCGGGTCCGGAGAGCATCAGCGAATGGCCGAGCGGGAACTGCAGCAGCAACAGCGCATTGGCGAGCCAGGCCCAGGGCGCGGGCAGATCGCCGAGGCTCCGGCTCATGCCGAAATACATCATGGAGATCATCGCGGCGACCGCGACGAGGAAGAGCCCGTGGCAGAGGGCGCCATAGGCGAGGGCGATCAGATGGCGGCGGGTCATGGCGTCTCCTTCGCTCGGAGCGGGAGCTATGGCCGGCGGCGCGGCTGTCCAGCGCGGGCCCGCCGGGCGGGCTGGTCTGCCGCAGGGCGCGCCCCCATATGCGGGGCTCCCGTTCTTAGGCCAAGGAGCCCGGCATGACCGCCCTCCCCCGGCGCCTCGGCGCCCTCGCCCTCACCCTCGCGCTCGGCGCCTGCTCGGTCTTCGGCGGACAGGCGGCGGAGGAGCCGCCCTTCGAGACGCGGCTCTCCGAGCCCCCGTTCGAGATCCGCGCCTATCCCCCGATCGCCGTCGCTCGGACCGTGGCGGAGGGCTCGCGCGGGGCGGCGACGCGCGAGGGCTTTGGCCGGCTCTTCGACTACATCTCCGGGGCGAACACCGGCCGCCGGGAGATCGCCATGACCGCCCCCGTGGTGACCGAAGCCGCGGGCGAGGAGATCGCCATGACGGCCCCCGTGGTGACGGAGGAGGCGGCCGGGGGCTGGGCCGTCGCCTTCGTGCTGCCGGAGGGGATGACGGCGGCCTCCGCCCCGGCGCCGACCGACCCGAAGGTGGAGATCGCGGAGATCCCGGCGCGCGAGGTGGCGGTGGTGCGCTTCTCCGGCTTCTTCAGCGCGGAGAACATCGCCGAGGCGCGGGCCGATCTGGCGGGCTGGCTCGAGAGGACCGGCCGCGCCCATGCGGGCGACTGGCAGGCGGCGGGCTACAATCCGCCCTGGACGCTGCCCTGGCTCAGGCGCAACGAGGTCTGGGTCACGCTCGCAGGGGCCGGGCGCTGATCCGCCGCGCTGGGGCGGCGGGCGCCGGTCAGTCGGACGAGAAGAGGCCGGAGAAGAAGCCGCCGCCCGTCTCCTCCTCGGCGGGCGCGGGCGCCGCGGCGGGCTCCGCCGGCGCCTTGGCGAGCATCACCGGCCGCGGCGTCGGCAGCGGGACCACGCCCTTGCGCGAGAGCACGATCTCCGCCTGGCCGAAGGCGCCCCCCTCCGCCTGGCCATGGAGCAGCCCGCCGCGGATCTCGTAGCGGCGGCTGACGATCCCGTGGGCGAAGCGCAGCGCCCCGTCCTCGCCGATCTGGCCGGTTCGCTTGAAGATCGTGGCGGGCTGGCGGAACTCCTCGGAGGGCGCGTGCATGTCGAGCATCTCCACGCGGCCGTCCTCGTGCACCGTGTGGATCAGCAGGTCGTGGCACCATTTGCCGTTCCAGACCCCGTTGCCCCACTCGCCGAGATAGGCGGCGTATTCCGCGGGGAGGCCGTCCGGCTCCTGGATCGGGACCTCCTTGAAGAGATCGACCGTGTAGCAGCCCGGCTGGCGCAGATGGGAGACGTCGTCGGGTGCTGCCTGCGCCGTCGGGGCCTCCTTCTCGGCCATCAGGCAGCCGGAGAGCCCCCCGGTCAGCCCCATCGCCAGTACCGCCGCCATCGCCGCCGCCCGGCGGCCCTTGCCCGTCGCCTCGTGCATCTCGCATCGTCCCTTGCCGCGGCGCTCCGGCCGCCTGTGGGGCGACACTACTCCACGGTGACGGATTTGGCGAGATTGCGCGGTTGGTCCACATCGGTCCCGCGCGCGAGCGCCGCATGATAGGCGAGGAGCTGGACCGGGAGCGCGTAGAGGATGGGGGCGAGCTCCGGCGCGACCTCGGGCAGGACGATCCGCTCCCAGGCCGCATCGCCCGCCGCCGCGTCGCCCGCCGCGTCGGTCAGCAACAGCACCCGGGCGCCGCGGGCCATCACCTCCTGCATGTTGGAGACGGTCTTGCCGAAGAGCGGGTCCGAGGGGGCGGCGACGACCACCGGCACCCCTTCGTCGATCAGCGCGATGGGGCCGTGCTTGAGCTCGCCCGAGGCGTAGCCCTCGGCATGGATATAGGAGATCTCCTTGAGCTTGAGCGCGCCTTCGAGGGCGATCGGATACATCCGGCCGCGGCCGAGATAGAGCACGTCGCGGGCATGGGCGACGTCCTGCGCGGCGGCGGCGACCCGGTCCTCCAGGCGGAGCGTCTCGGCCATCAGGCGGGGCAGGTCGAGCAGGGCCGCGACGAGGCGCGCCTCCTCCTCCGCGCCGAGGCGCCCGCGGGCGCGGCCCGCGAGGATCGCGAGGGTCGCGAGGGTCGCGAGCTGGCAGGTGAAGGCCTTGGTGGAGGCCACCCCGATCTCGGGGCCTGCGAGGATCGGCAAGGCGAGGCCCACCTCGCGCGCGATCGAGCTCTCGGTGACGTTGACCACCCCGATGGTGGCGGCGAGACGGCCAGAGACGTGGCGGAGCGCGGCGAGCGTGTCCGCCGTCTCGCCCGATTGGGAGATGAAGATCGCCGCCTCCCGCCCGTCGAGCGGCGCGTCGCGGTAGCGGAACTCCGAGGCGATGTCGAGCTCGCAGGGCAGCCCCGCGATCTGCTCGAACCAGTATTTCGCCACATGGCCGGCATAGCTCGCCGTGCCGCAGCCGATGAGGAAGAGCCGCGAGACCGAGGGCCAGTCCACCGCCTCGGCCGGGGACTGCACGCGGGCCCGGTCGACCGAGACATACCGCGCCAGCACCCGGCCGACGACGCTCGGCTGCTCGTGGATCTCCTTGGCCATGAAATGGCGGTGGCGGCCCTTCTCGACGAGGGTGTTCTCGACCGAGACCGACCGCGTCTCGCGCACCACCTCCCGCCCCTCGGCGTCGAAGATCCTGGCGCCTGCGCGGGTGAGGACGGCATGGTCGCCCTCCTCGAGATAGGTGACGCGCCCGGTCATCGGGGAGAGGGCGAGCGCGTCGGAGCCGACATACATCTCGTCCTCCCCCCAGCCGATGGCGAGGGGGCTGCCATGGCGGGCGACGATCATGAGGTCCGGCTCGCCCTCGAAGAGAAAGGCGAGGGCGAAGGCCCCCTCGATCGCCGCGAGCGCCGCGCGGGCGGCCTCGAGCGGGGGCGCGCCGCGGGCGAGGGCGCGCTCGGCGAGGCGGGCGACGACCTCGGTGTCGGTCTCGGTCTCGCAGGGGAAGCCGTCCGCGGCGAGGGCGGCGCGCAGCTCCTGGAAATTCTCGATGATGCCGTTGTGCACCACATGGACGGGGCCGGCGGCATGGGGATGCGCGTTCTCGACGGTGGGGGCCCCATGCGTCGCCCAGCGGGTGTGGCCGATGCCGACGGTCCCGCGGGCGGGCTCGCGCGCGACGAGGCGGACGAGCTCGGCGAGCTTGCCGACGGCGCGCCGGCGCACCGCGCGGCCGTTCTCGAGCGTGGTGAGCCCGGCGCTGTCGTAGCCGCGATATTCGAGGCGGCGGAGCGCGTCGAGGAGCCGGGGGGCCGCCTCGAGCTGGCCGAGCACGCCGACGATGCCGCACATTGTGGGTCTCCTCAGTCCTTCTTGGCGGCCTTGGCGGCCTTGCGGGCGGCGAGCACGTCGCGCAGCCTGGCGGCGGCGCCCTCGCGGTTTTTCTGGGGCGTGCGGGCGATGGCGAGCGCATCGGCGGGGACGCTCTGGGTGACCACGGTGCCGGTCGCCACATAGGCGCCGGGGCCGACGGAGACGGGGGCCACGAGCGCCGAGTTGGTGCCGACGAAGGCGCCCGCGCCGATCTCGGTGCGGTGCTTGTCGACCCCGTCGTAATTGCAGGTGATGGTGCCGGCGCCGATATTGGCCCCCGCCCCCACGCTCGCATCGCCGAGATAGGCGAGGTGGTTGGCCTTCGCCCCCTCCCCCATCTCCGCGTTCTTGAGCTCGACGAAATTGCCGATGCGGGCGGCCGCGCCGAGCCGGGTGCCGGGGCGCAGCCGCGCATAGGGGCCGACGACGGCGCCCGGGCCGATCTCCGCCCCCTCGAGATGGGAGAAGGCGCGGATCGCCGCCCCCTCCGCCACGCGCACGCCGGGGCCGAAGACCACATGGGGCTCGACGGTCACGTCCTCGCCGAGCACCGTGTCGTGGGAGAGAAAGACCGTCTCCGGGGCCTGCAGCGTCGCCCCCGCGGCCATGGCGGCGGCGCGGGCGCGGGCCTGGAAGGCGGCCTCCGCGGCGGCGAGCTGGGCGCGGTCGTTGACGCCGAGGGTCTCCGCCTCCTCGCAGCGCACGATGCCGGCGGTCAGCCCCTCGGACCGGGCGAGGGCGACCGCGTCCGTCAGGTAATACTCGCCCTGGGCGTTGTCCGTGCCGAGGCGGGCGAGGAGGGCGACGAGCGTCGCGCAATCGCCGGCCATGACGCCGGAATTGCACAAACCGATGGCGAGCTCGGCCTCGGTCGCGTCCTTGGCCTCGACGATGCGCTCGAGCGCGCCGCCCGGCGCGGTGACGAGCCGCCCGTAGCGCCCGGGCACCGCCGCCTCGAAGCCGAGGACGACGAGATCGTGCTCGGCGCGCGCGGCGCAGAGGCGCGCGAGCGTCTCGGGGCGGACGAAGGGCGTGTCGCCGAAGAGGACGAGGAGATCGCCCTCGAACCCCGCGAGCGCCTCCGCCGCGGCGAGAACGGCATGGCCCGTGCCGAGCTGCGCCTCCTGCAGGCAGACCGCGGCGCCGGGGCAGACCGCCCGCGCCGCCTCGCCCACAGCCTCCGCCACGTGGCCGACCACCACCGCCACCCGCGCGGGCGCGAGCGCCATCGCGGCGGCCATCGCATGGGCCAGCAGCGGCAGCCCGCCCACGGGATGCAACACCTTGGGCAGCCGGGAGCGCATCCGCGTCCCCTTCCCCGCTGCCAGAATCACCGCGGCCACCGGCCGCTCGCGGCTTTCTGCCGCCTTCGCCTGCTCGATCATGGCGCCCGTATACCGCGGCGCATCGACCCCAGGAAGCGCGCCGTCCATCAGAACCTGTTACAAAAGATTGCCGAGCTCGATTAAGAGAGCGTGAACGGCCGGGGCATCCCGGCGACGAACCAGGGAGGCCCCATGCGCGGCGCGATCTTCGACCTCGACGGCACCCTCGCCGACACCGCGGGCGACCTGCTCGCCGCCGCCAACGCCGCCCTCGCCCCACGCGGCCTGCCGCTCCTCGACCCGGAGGCCGACAAGCCCTATGCCGGGCGCGGCGGGCGCGAGATGATCCGCCGCTCCCTCGCCCTGGCCGGGCGCGACCCGCTCGGCGCCGAGGAGACGGCGCTGACGGACGCGATCTATCCAGAGCTCCTCACCGCCTACGAATCGCGCATCGCCGAGGAGACGCGGCTCTTCGACGGGGTCGAGACCTGCATCGAGGCGCTCCTCGTCTCCGGCTGGAAGGTGGGCGTCTGCACCAACAAGCCCGAGCGGCTGGCCCTCATCCTGCTCGAGCGGCTCGGCGTGCTCGGCAGCTTCGGCGCGGTGCTCGGCGCCGACACCCTGCCCGTGCGCAAGCCGGACCCCGAGCATTTCCGCGAGACCTGCCGGCGGATCGGCGCGGACCCCGCGCGCTCGGTGATGCTCGGCGACACGCGGACCGATCTCGACACCGCCCGCGCCGCCGGCGTGCCGGTGATCCTCACCTCCTTCGGCTTCGCGGCAGAGCCGATGGACGTCCTCGCCCCGGACCACGTCATCGCCCATTACCGCGAGGCGGCCGAGGCGCTCGAACGGCTGATGCCGCTCTGAGCCTCAGTCCTCCTCCGGCGCCTCGGCGAAGGAGGGGGCGAAGGCGGCCACCCGGGCGCCGAGCCGGTCGAGTTCCGGGCGCACGGAGGGCTCCGCGTGATAGGCGAGCGTGCGCCCCGCGGCGCGCTGGAAGCCCGACATGTTGGGCACCATCGCGTCCTTGAAGAAGAGCCCCGCCGGCTCGCCGCGCAGCGCGATCATCCGCTCGATCTCGCCGATCGCCTCGATCTCGGCGCGGGAGAGGCGCTCGGTCGACCAGGTCTTCTGCGTGCCGAGGATCCGGTAGCGCTGCACCGGGGGCAGCGGGTGCGGGCGGAGCGCGTCGAGCGTCGCGAGGAAGCTGCGCACCGCTTCGGTGGAGAGCCCGTTGAGCTGGGTCGGGATCAGCAGATGGGTCGCCGAGCAGAGCGCGGTGACGAGGCCGAGCGTGACCCGGGGCGGCGTGTCGACGATCACCCGGTCGTAGACGGTCTGGATCCGCGGCCCGAGGAGCAGATGGGCGAGGCGGTAGCGCACGTCGTCGGCCGTCAGCCCGAGGAGCCAGCGGAACAGCACCCGGCTCTCCTCGTTCAGCACCGGATAGGCGCAGTCGATCACGCCAGAATTGCTCTGCGCGCCGGACATCGGGAGCACCGGCGGCATCTCCCCCTGCAGGAGCGCCAGCGCCCCCGGCGCGGTGCGGCTGCGCGCGGCCTCGGGCGCCACGGCCATGTCGGAGAGCGAGCCCTGATAGTCGAGGTCGATCAGCAGCACCCGCTCGCCGCGCGCGTCGAACCAGGCGGCGAGATTGGCCGAGAGGGTGGATTTGCCGACCCCCCCCTTGAGATTGGCGAGGGCGAGAATCGGGATGCTCTCGGCCATCCGCTCGGCATAGCCCTCCGGCGGGCCGAGGGGCTTGCGGGTCCAGATCGCATGGGCGCCCTCGGCCAGCGTGTTGAGCCGGTCGAGCCCCTCCATCGCCGCGTCGCGCTCGGCCTCCGCCGCGGCGGCCCGGCGCTCGGCCTCGGCGAGGCGCTCCTCGAGCGCGCCCATATCGGCGGAGCGGCGCATGAGGGCGAGGATCAGCACCGCGATGGTCCCGACCGCGAGCACGAAGGCCCCCGCGATCGCCACGAGGCCGAGCGCGTAGGAGGGCGGCAGGGTGCCGACGAGATCGTCGAGCGGGGAGATCATCCGCGCGGGCCGCCCGCCTGCCCGGCCTGCATCGCCTCGACCGCCTCGAGCACCTGCGCGAGGGCGCTCTTGAGCGAGTGCCGCCCGCCCGAGCGCGCGCGCATCAACGCATCGAGGCGGGCGATGGCGAGCGCCGTCAGCACAGCGGCGGGATGGGGGAAGGCGACCGGCGAGAGGCGCACGACGCCCGCGCGCTCGAGCACCGCGGCGAGCTCCTCCGCCCGGCCCGCGCAGTCGACGACGAAGCTCCGCGTGATCGGCCGGCAGGCGACCGCCGTGACCCCGGGAAAGCCGCGCAGCGCCGCCGCGAGGGCCGCCATCTCCGCCTCGCTCGGCGCGCCGCGAAGCCGGAGCCGGAGCCGCCCGCCCGCGCCGTGCACGAGCGCCATCTCCGCGGCCCGAGGCGCGACGGCCCGCGCCGCCTCCCGAGAGCGTCCGGAGACGACGACGGGCAGCGGCGCCTCCGGCGGCAGCGCCCGCTCGGCCCGCGCCTCGGCGACGAGATCCTCCACCACCTCGAGCGCCTCGGCGGTCGCGCGCAGCATCTGGCGCTGCGCCGCCCGGCCCATCGCCTGGCCCACCGCGAGCCCGAAGCTCATCTGGCGCATCGCGATCCGCCCCGCACCGGGCACCATCGCGAGCATCTGCAGCGCCGCCCCCGGTCCGAACCCGAATCCCTGTGGCCACATCGCGCGACGTCCTCCCTTCCGACCCACCGGCCAGAGTAGCAGGTTGCGCGGGGAAAGGAGAAGATCGGCCGACATGGACGCGCCATGCCGGCCGCAGTGGGTCAGTGCGCCATCAGCACTGGACAGGGAACCGTCTTGAGGAGCTCGCGCGTCGGCCCGCCGATCAGGGCCTCGCGCAGCCTCGAATGGCCATAGGCGCCCATCACCAGGAGATCGGCGCCGGAAGACTGCATATGGGCGGCGAGCGTCGCGCCCACGGTCCGCCCCTCGGACGGGATCGCCGCGATCTCGGCCGCGACGCCGTGCCGGCGCAGGAAGGTTGCGACACCGCTGCCGGGCGCCTCCTCGCCCTCGGCGGGCTCCTCGGGGTCGATCAGCGCGATCTCCACCCGGCTCGCGCCCGCGAGGAAGGACATCGCCGCGCGCAGCGCATGGAGCGCCTCGAGCCCGCCGTCCCAGGCCATCACGATCTTCTCGCCGAGCGTCTCCGGCAGGGTCTCGGGGCAGACGAGAACCGCGGCCGAGCCGTCGAAGAGCGCGGCCTCGAGAAGCCCGACGGAGACGTCCTCGCGCGGGCTCGCATAGGGCGCGGGCAGGACGACCAGATCGACGAGGCGCACGGCGCGGGCCATGCTGTCGGAGAGAAGCTCCACGGGGCCGGTGAGCGCGCGCGCCTCGCCCGGCAGCTTCGCCTCGGCGAGCCAGGCGGCGGCGGCGGCGCGGCGCTCCTCGGCCTCGGCCTCCGCCGCCTCGGATTGCAGCGCGATCGCCGCCGCCCCCGGGCCGCCGAAGCCGTAGGCCGCGATGCCGGGCTCGACGCCCACGCCGAGCACGACGACATGGGCGTCGAACCGCTCGGCGAGCGTCGCCGTCGCCGCGGCCGCGGGGCCGGGGCCGTCCTCCGATTGCGGGTCCCAATGGAGCAGGATGGTCTTGTAGGCCATGGGCGGGGTCTCCGATCCTCTCGACGGTCAGTCGCTGCCGGGGATGTCCGGGGTGTGGGTGGAGGCGACGGCGAGGTCGGTCTCCGCCTTCATCGCCTCCGCGGCGTCGTCGACGGCCGCCGAGAGCGCATGGCCGCAGCGGCTCATCTCCTCGGCGAGATCGCTCGCGGCATCGGCGCAGAACCGGCCGTAGAGCTCGACCGCGGCGGCCGGCGTCGGGCTCGCGGCCAGCGCCTGCGCGACCGACACGCCGTCGGAGACCCGGCGCATCGCGAAGACGCTCATCGACTGCCCGATCTCGCCGCAATGGGCGACCCAGCGCTGCTGCGCCTCGAGGGCGAGGCGGGTGCCGCGCTCGAAGGTGTCCGAGAGCGTCAGCGGGTCCGGCAGGACCCAGCCCTCCTCCGCCGATCTTGGTGGCTCGTGGCCTTGCGCCATCGCGTCTCTCCCCATCGTCGTTTCGGGCGAGACTGTCACGGCGTGGAAGCTCGCGCTTTGACGCGGATCAATCGCGCCGCGCGCGGGCGCCATGGTCTCGCGAGGAAAATTGGAGCGGGCGATCGGGATCGAACCGACGACATTCAGCTTGGGAAGCTGACGTTCTACCACTGAACTACGCCCGCAGCCCTTCCCGATTATGCCGCCGGCGCGCGCCCGTCAAGCGCCTGCGCGCGGGCTCAGAGGGTTCGCAGGAGGCGGAGCGCGTCGTAGATCGCGGCATGGACGTTGCGCCCCGCCACCGCGTCGCCGATGCGGAAGAGCCGGTAGGCGCCCGCCGGATTGGCCAGGATCTCCTGCCCCCGGCCAGCGAGGAGCGCCGCCTGATCGACCTCGCCGAGATTCGCCGAGCCGGGCTTCAGCGCGTGGTAGAGCTCGTCGAGCGGCGCCGCGCCGTGGTTGATCACGAGCTGGTCGACGCGGCGCTCGCGCCGGGCCGCGCCGTAGTCCGAGCCGATCTCGACGGCGATCTCGTTGCCCTCGCGCCGCGCGCGCAGGGGCCGCCAGGTGACCGTGAAGGTCGTGTCGAGGCCCTGCAGGCGGCGCATATAGGGGACGAGGCTCATCCCCATCACCTCGGGCGCGAAGCTGCGCTCGGGCGACATGATCTCGACGCGCGCCCCGGTCTCGGCGATCGCCTCGGCGGCCTGGAGCCCGGCATGGTCGCCCGCATCGTCATAGACGAGGACGTTCGTGCCAGGCCGCGCATCGCCGGAGAGGATGTCCCAGGCGGAGACGGCGAGATCGCTGCCCTCTGCGAGGACATCGGTGCGCGCGAGCCCGCCGGTGGCGACGATCGCGATCTCCGGGCGCTCGGCGAGGACGGTCTCGGGCTCGGCCAGCGTGTCGAAGCGGACCTCCGCGCCCATGCGGGTCGCCTCCTCCAGGCGCCACTCGGCGATCGCCAGCATGTCGCGCCGGCGGGGGGAGCGGGCGGCGAGGCGGAGCTGCCCGCCCGCCTCGTGCGCCGCCTCGAGAACCGTCACGCCATGCCCGCGCGCCGCCGCCACCCGCGCCGCCTCGAGCCCCGCCGGGCCCGCGCCGACGATCACGACCCGGCGCGGCGTCTCGGCGGGGGCGATCTCGTGGGGCTGCTCGAGCTCGCGCCCCGTGGAGGGGTTGTGGATGCAGAAGGCCGCGCCCCCCTGATAGATCCGGTCGAGGCAGTAATTCGCGCCGACGCAGGGGCGGATGCGCCGCTCCTCTCCGGCCAGGATCTTGGCGACGATGGCGGGCTCGGTCATATGCGCCCGCGTCATCCCCACCATGTCGAGCTTGCCCGAGGCGACGGCGTGGCGCGCGGTGGCCACGTCCTGGATCTTCGCGGCGTGGAAGGTCGGCACGCCGGTCGCCGCGCGCAACTCGCCCGCGAAATCGAGATGCGGCGCGCTCGCCATGCCCTGCACGGGGATCACGTCGGTCAGCGCCGCGTCGGTGTCGATATGGCCGCGGACGATGTTGAGGAAGTCCACCTGCCCCGAGTCGCGCAGGCGGCGGGCGATCTCGACCCCCTCCTCGCGGGAGAGCCCGCCCTCCGCCGCCTCGTCCGCCACCATGCGCACCCCGAGGACGAAGTCCGGGCCCACGCGCGCCCGGATCGCGCCGATCGCCTCGAAGGCGAAGCGCATCCGGTTCTCGAGGCTGCCGCCATAGGGCGGGCCGAGGGCGTTGAGCCGGGGCGACCAGAAGGCGTCCATCAAGTGCCCGTAGGCCTCGAGCTCGATCCCGTCGAGCCCGGCCGCCTGCATCCGCTCGGCGGCGTCGGCATAGTCGGCGAGGATGCGGGCGATGTCCCACGCCTCGATCAGCTTGGGGTAGGCCCGGTGCGCCACCTCGCGCATCGGCGTCGGCGCGACGGTCGGCAGCCAGTCCCCCCCGTCCCAGCGGGCGCGGCGGCCGAGATGGGTGAGCTGGATCATCACCGCGGCGCCGTGGTCGTGGCATGCCTCGACGAGCCGGCGCAGATGGCCGACGATCTCGTCCTTCCAGGCGAGCAGGTTGTCGAAGGCGGGCGGGCTGTCGCGCGAGACGAGGGCCGAGCCCGCCGTCATGGTCAGCGCCACGCCCCCCTTCGCCCGCGCGACGTGATAGGCGCGGTAGCGCTCGGTCGGCAGCCCGTCCTCCGGATAGGCGGGTTCGTGGGCGGTGATCATCAGCCGGTTCTTCAGCGTCAGATGCTTGAGGCGGAAGGGCTGGAGGAGCGGATCGTCGGACATCGGCGGGCTCGCGGGCTGGGGCTCTCAAGTCCTCGCAGCCCGCGGCCCGGCGCGCAAGCGGGTCCCGCGCCCTCAGCGGGCGCGGTGCTTGAAGCTGTCGCGGCGGAAGCTGTAGAGCGCGTCCGGGTCGACGGCGATGTCGACCACCGCCGGGCGCCCGGCGGCGAGGGCGGCCTCGACGGCCTCCGCGATCTCGCCCGCCCGCTCGACCCGGAAGCCCGCCGCGCCATAGAGCTCGGCGAGCTTGTCGAAGGGCGGGTTGTGGATGTCCGCGCCGATATAGCGCCCGCCGAAGAAGTCCCGCTGATAGGCCTTCTCCGCCCCCCAGCAGCCGTTGTTGAGCACGAGCGTGACCGTGTTTATCCCGTAGGAGACCGCCGTCGAGAGCTCGGAGACGGTCATGCCGAAGCCGCCGTCGCCCATCAGGCTCACCACCGGGCGCTCGGGGGCGGCGAGCTTCACCCCGAGCCCGCAGGCGAAGGAGAACCCGACGAGGCCGAAATCGAGCGGGGTGAAGAGCGAGCGGGGGGAATGGTATTCGAGCGCGTCGGTCGCCTGCAGGCAGAGGGTGCCGGCATCGAGCGTGACGGCCGCGTCCGTCGGCAACACCGAGCGGAGCGCCTTGAAGAGGCCGGAGGGGCGGATCGGATGCGCCTCGGTCTCGGCCTCCGCATCGCGCCGGGCGAGGAAGGCCGCGCGCTCCCCGGCGAAGGCGGCGGCCCAGGCCTCGGCCTCGGCGCGCGGACGCAGGACCGCGAGGGCGGCCGCGATCTGTCCCGCCGCCGTCGGCGCATCGGCCCAGATGCCGAGCGCCACGGGGAAGTGCCGGCCGAGCGCGGTGGGCTCGATCTCCACCTGCACGATCTTCGCCGCCGGGTTGAGATGGTCGTAGGAGAAGAAGGTCGCGTTGAAGCCGAGGCGGGTGCCGAGGGCGAGGATCACGTCCGCCTCGCGCATCAGCCGGGAGGCGACGGGGTTGCCGCGCGGCCCGGTCTGCCCGGCATTGAGCGGGTGGCCGAAGGGGATCGCGTCGCCATGCCCAGGGCTCGTGCAGACGGGCGCGGAGAGCGCCTCGGCGAGCGCGAGGACCGGCGCATGCCCCCCGCTCGCCTTGATGCCGCCGCCGGCGAGGATCACCGGGCGCTCGGCCCCGGCGAGGAGCCGCGCGGCCTCGGCGATCTGATCCTCCGCCCCCGCGGGCCGGCTGACGGGGCGGTGCGCCGCGGGCGGCGGCATCTCCTGCGCCTCGATCGCCTCGGCGAGGAGGTCCCGCGGCAGGTTGAGCTGCACCGGCCCCGGGCGCGGGCTCGTCGCCACCCGGAAGGCCTCGCGCACCATCTCGGGGATGCGCGCGGCCTGCGTCGCCGTCCAGGTCCGTTTGGTGACGGGGGCGAAGAGCGCCTGCTGGTCGACCTCCTGGAACGCTCCGCGATAGACATGCCCCGAGGAGAGCGCCCCGGCGATCGACACCACCGGCGAGAAGGCTGCGGCGGCCTGGGCGAGGCCGGTGACGAGATTGGTCGCGCCGGGCCCGTTCTGCCCCGCGAGGATCACGCCGGGCCTGCCGGAGGCGCGGGCGAAGCCGTCGGCCATATGCGCCCCCGTGCGCTCGTCGCGCACGCCGAGGAAGCGGATGTCCGGCGCGTCGTGCAGCGCGTCGAACATCTCCATGGTGGCCGAGCCGATCAGCCCGAAGACATGGGTCGCGCCCTCCGAGCGCAGCGCCTCGACGGCGGCCTGCCCGCCGGACATCTCGGCCGGGGTCTTGCTCGCGTCCATCATGCGGGGGTGTCCTCCTTGACGAGTGGCAGGCGGGCGAGGAACTCGGCGAGGGGGCCGGCGAAGGCGCCCGGCGCCTCGATCAGGCCGAGATGCTGCAGGCCGGGCACGATCAGCGTCCGCGCGCCCGGGATCTCCGCGGCGATGGCCCGCGCCATGGCGGGCGTGCTGCCGCTGTCGCGCTCGGAGGTCATCACCAGCGCGGGGCAGGCGATGGGCGGGGCGGGGCGGATCAGTTCGCGCACCCCTTCGGCCAGGACGCGGCGGCAGGCGGCGTAGTCCGCCGGGTCGTTGGCGCGCACCCAGGCGGCGATCTCGGCGACGCGCTCGGGATGCCCGGCGCGGAACTCGGGGGTGAGCCAGCGCGCGAGCGTCTCCTCCAGATTGGCGCCGGGGCCGCCGGCGGCGGTGTCGCGCGCGCGGGCCTCGACGCGGGCCTGCTCCTCCGGCGCGCGCTCGTGGGGGGAGTTGAGGATGGCGAGCCCGGCCACCCGCTCCGGTGCGTCGATGGCGACCCGGCGGTTGATCATCCCCCCGAGCGAGAAGCCGACGAGCGCCGCGCGGGGGATCCCGAGATGGTCGAGGAGCCCCAGCAGCTGCCCCGCGAAGAGCGCGAGCGAGGCGGGGCCGGGCAGCGCCGCGCTCTCCCCGTGCCCCCAGAGATCGTAGGCCACCACCCGGCGCTCGGCCGCGAGGGCCGGCAGATGCGCCTCCCAGATGCCGGACCGCAGCCCGAGCCCGTGGATCAGCACCGCGGGGGGGCCGGCCTCCGGGCCGTGGAGCGCATAGGCGGTGCCGTCCGCCGTCCGCCCCCTCATGCGGGGACCGCGGGGGCCGCGCGCTCGGCGAAGGCGGGGACCACCTCCTCGCAGAAGAGCTCGAGCGAGCGGCGCTGCTCGGCATGGCCGAGGCCCATGCTCGCATAATAGATGAAGGCGTCGACGCCGAGCGCCTCGTAGGCGCGGAGCTTCTCCACCGCCTGCCTCGGGCTGCCGAAGAGCAGGTTCTCCTCGAGCATCGCCGGGTCGTATTGCTCGCGCCCCTCGAGCTGCTCGAGCGGGATCTGCTTCGGAAAGCCGTTCTCCACATCGCCCAGGTTGCGGAACAGGTTCTCGAACTGCCCGAGCGCCCGGCGGATCGCGTCGAGCGCCGCCTGCCGGCCGGGCGCGCTGTCGTAGAGCGCGGTGTGGCGCATCATCGCGAAGCGGGGGCGCGGGCGCCCGGGCGCGGCGGCGCAGGCGGCGTCGAAATGGCTCTTGTAGAGCTCGGCCTCGGCGAAGGGGCGGGTGAGCGGCCAGGACATCACGTTGCACCCCTCGGCCACCGCATAGGCGAAGGAGGCGGGCCGGCGCGCGGCGATCCAGATCGGCACCTGCGGCTGCAAGGGCTTCGGCACCGAGGTCGCGGCCGGGAAGGACCAGCGCGCGCCGTCATGCGCGGTGTCCCCCGCCCAGAGCGCGCGCAGCACGGGCAGGAGCTCCTCCACATAGCCCCAGCCGTCGGACTGCTTCAGCCCCGGGCGCATGCGGTCGAACTCGCGCTGATAGGCGCCCGAGCCGATGCCGAGCTCGAGCCGCCCCCCGGAGATCAGATCGAGGAACGCCGCCTCGCCCGCGAGCCGGATCGGGTGCCAATAGGGCGCGGAGACCACCGCCGTGCCGAGGCGGATGCGCTCGGTCTCCCCCGCCCACCAGGTGAGGATCTGCAAGGGGTTGGGCGCGATCGTCATCTCGAGCGCATGGTGCTCGGCCGCCCAGACGGTCTCGAAGCCGCCGCGCTCGGCCATGCGCACCATGTCGAGCGTGTGCCGCGCGACCTCGGGCATCCCGAGGCTCGGGTCGATCCGCTCCAGATTGATGGCGAGATGGAACTTCATCGCGGTCTCCTCTCTCAGCGCGCGCCGAAGGGGTTGGCGATCGGCGCGTCGGCGGTGTTGATCCAGACGGTTTTCGGCCGCGTGTAGTCGTGGAGCGCCTGGAAGCCGCTCTCCCGGCCGTGGCCCGAGGTCTTCTCGCCGCCGAAGGGCGCGACGGGCGAGATCACGCGGTAGGTGTTGACCCAGACGATGCCGGCCCGGAGCGCCGCCGCGACCCGGTGCTGGCGCGCCCCGTCGCGGGTGAAGACGCCGGCCGCGAGGCCGTGGCGGGTGTCGTTGGCGAGCCGGATCGCCTCGGCCTCCGTCTCGAAGCGCAAGACCGAGAGCACGGGGCCGAAGAGCTCGGTGTCGACGACGGCGAGATCCTGGCGCGGGCAGTCGAGGATCGTCGGGCGGTAGTAGAGCCCGGAGAGCCCCTCCGGCCGGGCCCCGCCGGCGACGAGGCGCGCGCCCTCCGCCTGCGCCTCGGCCACCGCGCGCTCGACATTGGCGAGCTGCGCCGGGGTGCAGAGGGGGCCCATCTCGGTCGCCTCCTCGAGCGGGTCGCCGATCCGGATGCCGTCTGCCACCGCCTTCAGCCGCTCGAGCACGGCCTCCGCGATGCCCGCCTGCAGATAGAGGCGCGAGCCCGCGACGCAGCTCTGCCCCGTGGCCGCGAAGATCCCGGCGACCGCGGCATTGACCGCGCTCTCCAGATCGGCGTCGTCGAAGACGAGGATCGGCGACTTGCCGCCGAGCTCGAGCGTGAGCTCCGCGAAATTCTCCGCCGTGTTGCGCACGACGTGGCGCGCCGCCTCCGGCCCCCCGGTGAAGGCGACCTTGGCGACGAGGGGATGGGAGGTCAGCGCCCGCCCGCAGGGCTCGCCGAACCCCGTCAGGATGTTGACCACCCCGGGCGGGATGTCCGCCTCCTCGACCAGGCGGGCGAAGTCCAGCATCGCCGCGGAGGCGTGCTCGGAGGCCTTCAGCACGATCGCGTTCCCCGCCGCGAGCGCCGGCGCGATCTTCACCGCGGAGAGGAAGAGCTGGGAGTTCCAGGGCACGACGCCGGCCACCACCCCCACCGGCTCGCGCCGGGTGAAGACGAAGAGGTCCGGCTTGTCGATGGGCAGCGTCTCGCCCGCGATCTTGTCGGCCGCGCCGGCATAGAAGTGGAAGAACTCGGCGATATAGGCGGCCTGAAAGCGCGTCTCCTTCAGCATCTTGCCGGTGTCGATCGTCTCGACCCGGCCGAGCGCCTCGGACCGCTCGGCGAGCAGATCGCCGAGGCGGCGCAGGCGGCGGCCCCGCTCGGTCGGCGTCATCCGCGCCCAGGGGCCCTCGCGCATCGCCCGGTCGGCGGCGCGCACGGCGCGGTCCACATCGGCCTCCCCCGCCTCCGCGACGCGCGCCCAGACCCGGCCGGTCGCGGGGGTCACGCTGTCGAACCAGCGGCCCTCGGCCCCCTCGACCCACTCGCCGTCGATCAGCATCCGGTATGCGGGCAGCGCGTCCACTTTCGGCCTCCGTGCGGGATCGTCCTGCGACAGAGAGTGTCAGAGCCCTTGATATCCGCAAAACGAATTGTTTTTCAGGATAAGTTCGGATTTTCCGAATTGAGGCCCCATGCAGCTCGCGACCCTCCGCACCTTCCTCGCCATCGTCGAAACGGGCAGCCTCGTGCGCGCCTCGGCCCGGCTGAACGTCACGCAATCGACCGTCACGGCCCGGCTGAAATCGCTCGAGGCGGAGCTCGGGCAGACGCTCCTCGTCCGGCAGAAATCCGGGGTGGCGCTCACGCCCGCCGGCTACAAGTTCCAGCGCTACGCCGAGGCGATGACCGAGCTCTGGCAGCAGGCCCGGCGCGAGACCTCGCTGCCCGACGGGATCGAGGCGGTGCTCAATCTCGGCTGCCAGGGCGATCTCTGGCGCTCCCACGGCGCGCCGCTCGCCGCCGCGATCCGCCGCCGCCAGCCGGCGACGGCGCTGACCGCCTGGCCCGCCGATCCGCGCGAGCTCGAAGGCTGGCTCGCCACGGGCCTGATCGACGCCGCCCTCACCTACCGGCGCACCGCGCGGGAGGGGCAGAGCCTCACCCCCCTGCCCGCCGAGCGGCTCCTCCTCGTCAGCACCCGGGCCGACGCGCCGGTCCGCTTCGATCCGGGCTACATCTATGTGGATCACGGCGAGGAGTTCGGCCGGCGCCACGCCGCCGCCTATGCCGACGCTGCGAGCCCGGCGACGCGCCTCGGCAGCCCGGCCTGGGCGCTCGATCTGATGCTCGCGACCGGCGGCTCGGCCTATCTGCCCGCGCGCCTCGCGGCCCCCCATCTCGCCGCCGGGCGGCTCCACGCCATCGCGGGCGCGCCGGAGTTCCGCCGCCCGGTCTATCTCGCGACCAACGACGCCGCCGCCGCGGGCTGGCCCTGGCTCGCCCCCCTCGTCGCGGAGCTATTCGGCCCGGCGGCTCACTCGTAGGGCTCGACCCGCTCGGCCTCGATCACATAGCCGATCTCGGCGAGCTCCGTCGCCACCGCCATGGTGGACATCTCCCCGGTCACCGTCACCGGCTCGAAGAAGCCCTCGACGACATAGGGCGTCTCCGCGGTCACATAGACGATCTGGTTGGGCGGCGGCGGGGGGACATGGATGCAGGCGCCGACATAGGGCACGAGGAGGAAGGTCGAGACCCCTTCGCCCGCGAAGTCGAGCGGCACGACGAAGCCCGGGATGCGCACCGTCTTGCCGTTGTAGTCCGTCGTCACCCGGCCGCCGGTGTCCTGGTCGAAGGGCGTGGAGAGCTCGCCATGCTCGATGATGCCGAGGCGGCGGACCCGGTCCATCGTCTCGCCCCCGTCCTCGGGGACGAGATCGGTCCATTCGAGGTCGATCGGATCGGCGGCGGCCGCGGGCAGCCCGGGAAGCGCGAGCGCGAGGGCGGCGAGGACGGCGCGGGCAGGTCTCATCGGTCTCTCCATCAGAGGCGGACGGTCATCCCGTCGGCGAGCGAAAGGCGGTAGGCGCGGATCGCGGGCAGGAGGGCGACCGCCACACCCGCGAGCACCACCCCGCCGAGAAGCGCGAGCTCGCGCCCGCTCGGCGGCCCGATGGGAATGTAGAGCCCATAGGCCGCGTCGAGAAGCGGCTGCGCGAGAAGAAGTCCGCCATAGAGAAGCGCGAGCCCCCCGAGCGCGCCGGCGAGGGCGACGAAGCCCGCCTCGGTCAAGAGCAGCGCCACCACCACCCGCGGCCGCGCGCCCACCGCCCGCAGGATCGCCATCTCGCGCCGCCGCTCCCCGAGCGAGGCGAGGATCATGGTCGCGAGCCCGATGAGCGCCGCCACCACCACCATCGCGCTGACGCCCGCGAGCGCCGTCTCCGCGACGCCCACGATCCCCCAGAGCTCGGCCAGGGCGACGCCCGGCAGGACCGCGAGGAGCGGCTCCTCGGGATACTCGTTGATCGCCCGCTGCAGGCGGAAGACGGCGAGCTTGGAGTTGACGCCCACGAGCGCCGCGGTCACCGCCTGCGGCTCCAGATCCATCGCGCGCAGCGCCTCGGCGGAGGTCGTCCGCGTCGGGTCGCGCGCCCCGCCGCGCCAGTCCACATGGATCGCCTCGATCGCCTCGAGGCTGACATGGACGGTGCGGTCAACCGGCGTGCCCGTCTTCTCCAGGATGCCGGAGATGCGGAAGGGGGCGTTCTCGTGCTCGACGAAGGAGGATATGCCGTGCGCCACCACGATCTCGTCGCCCAGGCTGTAGCCGAGGGCGCTGGCGACATCCGCCCCCACCACCGCGTCGAAGAGATCGTCGAAGCGCGCCCCCACGGCGAAGGCGAGCGCGCGCCCGCCGCGATATTCGTAGCGGTCGAAATACTCCGCCGTGGTGCCGAGCACGCGGAAGCCGCGATGGCTGTCGCCGAGGGAGAGCGGCACGATCCAGTCCACACCGGGCATCGCCGCGATGTCCTCGTAGCTCTCCCAGGTGACGTTGTTGGTCGCGTTGCCGATGCGGAAGACCGAATAGAGCAGGAGCTGCACGGAACCCGAGCGCGCGCCGACGATGAGATCGACGCCCGAGACCGTGTCCGCGAAGCTCGCCTTCGCGCCGGTGCGGATCTTCTCCACCCCGAGGAAGAGCGCGACCGAGAGGGCGGTGGCGAAGACGGTCAGCGCCACGGTCCCCCACCGGTTGGCGAGGGAGGCGAGGGCGAGGCGGACGAGGATCACGCCGCCTCCCCCCGCGAGATGCGGGCGATCTCGTCGAGCCGGACGGTGCGGTCGAAGCGCCCGGCGAGGCGCTCGTCGTGGCTGACCATCAGAAGGCTCGCCCCCGCGGCCTCGGTCTGGGCGAAGAGGAGATCGAGGAAGGCGCCCTGGGTGGCCGTGTCGAGCGCGGAGGTCGGCTCGTCGGCGACGACGATCTCCGGCCCCCCGATCAGCGCGCGTGCGACCGCGACGCGCTGCTGCTGGCCGACGGAGAGGCCCGAGGCGGTGGCGGCGCGGATCGTCTCGGCCGGCAGGCCGAGGGCGGCGAGCAGCCGCTCGGCCTCCGCGCGCGGGCGCCGCCCGAGCCGCGCCGCCCGCCCCGGGGCGAAGGCGAGGGGCAGGAGCACGTTGTCGAGCGGGCTCGCATAGCCGAGCAGGTTGAACATCTGGAAGATCACGCCGATGCGCTCGGCCCGCACCCGATCGCGCGCCGGGCCCGGCAGCGCCGAGAACGGCTGCCCGAGGAGGCGGACCTCCCCGGCATCCGGCTCGGCGATGCCGCAGAGGAGGGCGAGGAAGGTCGACTTCCCCGAGCCAGAGGGGCCGACGAGAAAGACCCGCTCGCCGCGGGCGAGGCGGAAGGCGTCGACCGCGATCTCGAAGCGCGCCCGCCCGGGCCAGGCGAAGCGCAGCCCCTCGACCGCGAGCGCCGGCGCCTCAGAGGAGTCCGCCAAGATCGAGGACCGGGTCGTCGCGCTCGACCTCGTAGCCCGCGCTGCCGGCCTCGGAGATCATCTGCACGGCGACCTCCCGGGCATTGGGGAAGGCGTCGAAGAAGGCGAAGCGCAGGCTGTCGATCGCGGCGGGATCGGCACAGGCGATGGCGTAGGTGGCCCGGAACTCGGAATGGCCGCCATGCGCCTCGCCATGGGCGTGTTCGTCGCCGTGCGCCTCGCCATGGGCGTGCTCGTCGCCGTGCTCCTCGCCATGGGCGTGCTCGTCGCCGTGCTCCTCGCTGTGGGCGTGCTCGTCGCCGTGCGCCTCGCCGTGGGCGTGCTCGTCGCCGTGCTCCTCGCCGTGGGCGTGCTCGTCGCCGTGCTCCTCGCCGTGGGCGTGCTCGTCGCCGTCGGCGTCCTCGAAGACGAGGGCGACGCGGGCGTCGGTGGCGGTGCAGCCGGCGGCGTCGGGCAGGACGAAGAGGGACAGCGGCTGGCCGAGCGTCTCCTTGGCGGCGGCGACGGCGGCTTCCTCCTCCTCGGAGGCGGGGGCGTATTCGAAGCCGACGATATCGGCCCCCGGGGCGCGCAGCTCCATCGCGACGACGCTGCCCTCGACCGCGATGTCGAGACGGCTCTGCCCATGCTCGTGGGCGCCGAGGCCGCGCTCGGATCCGGCGAGGGCGGGGGGCGCGAGGAGGAGGGCGACGGCGAGAAGGGATCGGGTCATGGCAATCACTCCGAAGCTGGGTCGGGTTCGGTCTAGCCGCTCCTTGCGAGCGTTACAAGATAACATTTCATGACCCGCGCTTGCCCGCCTCTCGCCGGCCCGCTAGGAGAGGATGATGCGAGACGAGGCCCCGCGATGAGCACCGACGAGACCCCGGAGGTCTTCGCCCCCCACGACCATGCGGGCTGCGTCGACCGGGTGCGCGCCGCGGTGGAGGCCGACTGCGCCGCCCGCGGGCTCAAGCTCACGCCCCTGCGCCGCCGGGTGCTCGAGATCCTGCTCGAGGCGCATCGCGCGGTCGGCGCCTACGACGTGCTCGCCCGGCTGCAGGCGGAGGGGCTCGGCTCGCAGCCGCCGGTGGCCTATCGCGCGCTCGATTTCCTGGTCTCGAACGGCTTCGCCCACAAGATCCAGCGGATGAACGCCTTCGTCGCCTGCATCCATCCGGGCGAGCGGCACAGCCCGGCCTTCCTGATCTGCCGCGCCTGCCGGGTGGTGATGGAGACGCGCCTCGCCGCCGCCCGCGCCGCCGTCGCCGCCGAGGCCGCCGAGGCGGGCTTCAAGATCGAGCGGCTGGTGCTGGAGGCCGAGGGGCTCTGCCCCGCCTGCCGGGAGGGGCAAGCCTGAGGCTCAGTCCTCCGGCTCGGTGGTGAAGCGCAGCGGGAAGCCGTTGGCGCGGCCGGCCTCGGTCCCCTCCTCCGCCTTCGTCTGGGCGACCTCGCGGGTATAGACCGCGACGACGCAGACCCCCTTGATATGGGCGGTGATCATCACCCGGTGCGCCTGCTCGTCGGTCAGCCGGAACACCTTGCGCAGCACGGTGACGACGAACTCCCGCGGGGTGAAATCGTCGTTCAGCAGGATCACCTTGTAGAGCTTCGGGCGCTGGGTCTTGGTGGCCGCCTTGGGTTTCGCCTCGAGGTCGGTGTCGCTCATCGCCTCAGCCCCACGGGATGCGCCCGGGCGGGGGTGCCGCCCGGGCGCAGTCTAGCGCATCGGAGGGGCGGGAGGCGAGCCCCGCTCACTCCGCGGGGCGGGTGTAGACCTTCTCCGGATCGAGGTCGTAACCCCAGGGAAGCCCCGCATTCTTCCAGCCGTTCACGCGGCGCCAGGGGCCGTTGGGGTCGTCCTTCGAGGTCGAGCCCTCGAAGCCGTCGACCACCACATAGACCCGCTCGAGCCCGGTCCCCTCGAGCGCGGCGGCAGAGGGCGCGCCGCGGGTGCCCCCGGAGCGGCACATGAGGATCACCGGCGCGTCCTTGCCGAGCCCCTTCTCCTCGAGCGCGGCGAGCACGCCGGCCGCGAACTCCGGGTTCCGCTCCATGGCGAAGCGCGGTTTCTTCGGGTTCCACTTCGCCGGGTTCACCAGGAGGAACGGCACGTTGACGTCGACGACGTCGGTGAAGCCCGTGAACATGATCTCGATCGGCTCGCGGACATCGACGAAGAGCACCTCGCCCGGGCGCGCCGTCTTCATCTCGTAGGCCTCCTTGGCGGTGAGATGGAGGCCCCAGTCGGTCTGCTTCTTCGGGTCGGAGGGCTCGGGGGCGGCATAGGCCGGCAGGGCGATGGCGGCGGCGAGCACGAGGGCCGCGGCGCGGGCGGCGGTCTTGAGGGTCATGGGGTCGTTCCTTTCTCTCGGGTCGGCGCGGGCCGCGGGGGCCCGCGCTTCGGGGTGTCGGTCAGTAGCTGACGACCACGGCGTCCGGCGCGGTCATGGCGCCGAAGGTCAGGTCGGGGGTGGCGATCGCGGCGCCCTCGATCAGGTCGTCCGCCTTCATGCCGCCCGCGCGCATGCACATGCCGCAGACGAGGACGGTCTGGCCCTTCTCCATCAGCGCGGCGAGGAGCGCGGCCGGGGTGTTGCCCGAGGGGCCGAAGGTGCCCTGCGCGGCGTCGCGGTCAGCGAGATGCACGGCGCGGACGTTGAGGAACACCGTGACCGTATGGCCCCGCCCGGCGGCGGCATTGGCCTGGGCGAGGGCCATGCCCGCGGCCCAGGCGTCGTCGGTCGTCAGGTTGTAGAAGATCGGGCGCATCTCCTCGGCGGCCGCGGCCGGGGCGGGCGCGAGGGCCGGCCCCGCGGCGACGGCGAGGGCGAGCGCGACGGCGGCGGCGCGCAGGGCGAGACGGGGGCTCCGCATGGCGCGCCTCAGAAGGACAGGATGCGCACGCCGTCCTCGAGGAGGCGGGCGGCCATCGGCTGCGGCTTGGCGGGGGTGACGCCCTCGATCAGCGCGTCGGCGCCCACGCCCTTGTTCGGCAGGTAGATCGCGCAGACCTCCACGGTGCCGCCCTTGGCCATGATCATCTGCATCAGGCCCTGCGGGCTCATGCCCTTGGGCTTCTGCGGCGCGGTGGCGCCCTCGGGCGCGTCCTTCAGCGCGACGTCCCCGCCGGGGCCGCAGAGCAGAATGTGGGTCTCCGCGCCCTGCTGCAGCGCCTGCATGGTCAGCACCATGCTCATCAGCTGGGTCTGCGGCTCGGGCGCGGTGAGGATGGTGACGAGCTTCGGCGCGTCCTGCGCGGCGGCCGGGGCTGCGATGGCGGCGGCGGCGAGGGCTGCGAGGGCGAGGCGTTTCGGCATGGCGATTCTCCATCGGGCTTCTGTGAAACCGAAGCTACGCATCGCTTGCCGAAAAGCAATATCCTGGATATTCCTTTTAGCTGCGACAAGGTGATCCGGGGGGCCGCGATGAAGCTGACGAGCTATTCCAACTACGCGCTCAGGGCGCTGCAGCTCGCCGCGCTCAGGGCGCCCGGGCTCACCCGGATCGACACCGTCGCCACCGCCCACGGGATCAGCCGCGCGCATGTGACGAAGATCGTCCACGACCTCGGGCGCGCGGGGCTGATCGAGACGGTGCGCGGGCGCGGCGGGGGCTTCCGCCTCGCCCGCCCCGCCGCGGAGATCACCGTGGGCGAGGTGCTCAGGATCACCAAGGGGCCGGTCGCGCTCGTCGAGTGCTTCACGCCCGAGCGCAACACCTGCCCGCTCGCCGGCATCTGCCGCCTCTCCTCGGCGCTCGACCGGGCGCTCGCGGCCTTCTTCGAGGTGGTGGACGGGGTCACGATCGCCGATATCGCCGCCAATCGCGCCGCACTCGAGGCCCGGCTCGCCGCGGCGGGGGCGGAGCGCGGCCCGCCCCCATAACCCGAGCCCTCAGATCCGGTTCACCGGGATCTTGAGATAGACGTTGCCGTCGTCCTCGGCCGGCGGCATCCGGCCTGCGCGCATGTTGACCTGGATCGAGGGCAGGATGAGCTTCGGCATGCCGAGCGTCTTGTCCCGCGCGGTGCGGGCGGCGACGAAGTCCTCCCGGCTCGCCCCGGCGCCCACATGCACGTTCTTCGCCTTCTGCTCGCCGACCGTGCTCTCCCAGGCATACTCTTCGCGCCCGGCGGCCTTGTAGTCGTGGCCGACGAAGATGCGCGTCTCGTCCGGCAGCGAGAGGATCTTCTGGATCGAATCCCACATCGTCTCGGCCGAGCCGCCGGGGAAGTCGCAGCGCGCGGTGCCGAAATCGGGCATGAAGATCGTGTCGCCGACGAAGGCCGCATCGCCGATCACATAGGTCAGGCAGGCCGGCGTGTGGCCCGGGGTGTGCAGCACCTGCGCCGAGAGCCCGCCGATCTCGAAGCGGTCCTGCTCGCGGAAGAGCGCGTCGAACTGGCTGCCGTCGCGCTCGAACTCGGTACCGGCGTTGAACACCTTGCCGAAGATCTTCTGCACGGTCGCGATCTCGGCGCCGATGCCGATCTTGCCCCCGAGCACCTGCTGGATATAGGGCGCGGCGGAGAGGTGGTCGGCATGGACATGGGTCTCGAGCACCCAGACCACCTCGAGCCCGCGCTCGCGGATATGGGCGATCACCCGGTCGGCGGAGTCGGTCGAGGTGCGCCCTGCGGCGGCGTCGTAGTCGAGCACGCTGTCGACCACGGCGCAGGCGGGGCTCGCGGGGTCCTTGACCACATAGGTCACGGTGTTGGTCGCTTCGTCGAAAAAGGCGGTGACGTCGGGGCTCATGAGATCCTCCGGTCGCTGGTTTCGAGCGATATATTCACAGTCCGGCGCAGGAAAACCCTCTGCGCGGCCCGCGTCCTTGCGCGAGGTCAAAGCCTCAGCGATCGGCCGGGGCGCTCCCGTGCGGCGCGCCTGCGGCGACGGCGGCCTCGGCGGCGGCCGCGCCCACCGCCTCGCGCTGCTCCGCGCTGAGCTGGCCCGGATCGGCGTCGATCTTCACGCGGACCTCCTTGCGGGCGAATTGCAGCCCGTTCTCCTCGAAGGTCCGCTGCACGCGGGCGTAGATCTCCTTCCTGAGCGTCCATTGCCGCCCGGGCTTGGCCATGAACTTGCCGCGGATCACGATGCCGACATCGTCGACCTCGAACACGCCCTGGGACTTGAACGGCTGCAGGAAGTCGTCGCGGAAGCGCTCGTCGGCCATCATGTCCTGGCCGATCCGCTTGAACAGCTTGCGCACCTTCTCGAGATCGGTGTCGAAGGGGACGGTGAAGCGCAGCTTCATGATCACCCAGTCGCGCGAATAGTTGGTGATCTTGGGGATCTGGCCGAAGGGGATGGTGTGGATCCGCCCCTCGTGATGGCGCAGGCGCAGGCTGCGCACCGAGATCTTCTCGACGGTGCCGACGGTGCCGTCCACCTCGACGTATTCCCCGGTGCGGAAGGCGTCGTCGATCAGGAAGAAGAGGCCGGAGACGATGTCGGCCACGAGGGTCTGCGCGCCGAAGCCGATGGCGAGGCCGACGATGCCCGCGCCGGCGAGGAGATGGGTCGTGTCGATCCCGAGCGACGAGAGCGCGGTAAGCACGGTGACCACGAGGATCGCCCCCTGCGCGGCGAAGCTGATCAGCGGCAGCACCGTGGCGAGCCGGGAGCCGCCAGAGCCGCCGCCCTCGCCGCCGCCCGGTTCCTCGGCATCGGGCTCGGGGCCCCGCTCGCGGGCGAGGCGGCCGTTGATCCAGATCGCGAGCGACTCCATCGCGACATAGCCCGCGCCGAGGATGACGAGCGCCTCGATCAGCCGTCCGGCGAGCTGCGCGCCGATCCCCGCCGCGGCGAGGCCCGAGAGCGTGATCCCCCAGACCTGCGCGACGAGGATCAGGGTGAGCGCGGCGAGGAGGATGCGCCCGATCCGGACATAGCCCCGCCGCGTGGCCGCGAAGGCGCGCTCGGCCGCCTCGCCGGAGCCCTCCTCCGGCGGGCGCACCCGGTAGACGAGGGCACGCACCACGCGGTCGGCCGCCGGAGCGAAGACGAGAAGGAGGAGGGTGAGCGGCAGGCGGCTGTCGAGCAGGTCGAAGCGGCGGAGCCCCGTGAAGGTCTCCGAGAGCGCCCAGAAGAGGGCGATGAGCCCCATGGCGATCCAGGGATAGGCCTCGGCGAGGCGGCGCTCTCCGGGCGTCGGCGCGCCGATCTCGCCGATCAGGGACTGGGTGAGCCCCGCCCGCGCCCGCCAGGCGAGCCAGAAGAGCCAGCCATAGAGGGCGAGCGACATCCAGAAGCCGAGGCGCACCATGGCGAGGTCGACCCCGTGCCCGCCGAGGAAGCTGAGCAGGAAGGCCCGCATCCCCGCGATCAGCGCGAAGACGACGAGGCCGTTGGCGAGGAGCCGGGCATGGGGCGTGTCCATCGCGATGAGGCGCAGCGCCGGCCGGTCGGGCGCGAGCAGGAAGCGCGTCAGCGTCGCCATGGCCAGGCCGTAGAGAACCGGCTGCTTGAGGAAGAACCAGAGGACCAGATTGTCGCTCGGGGCGACGCCCTCCGCCTCCGGCAGAGTGAGGAGGCAGATCACCCCCCAGGCGGTGGCGAAGACGATGGCGGCCTCGGCGGCCTCGGCGGCGAATCGGGTGCCGAGGAGGCGGAGTTGGCGGCCGAGGGCCGGGGGCGCCGCGCCCGCCTGCCCGGGCGCGTCCGGCGGCTCGGCCTCGTCGGGGCGTCCGACCCCGAGACGGCGGAGCGTGCGGCGCAGGAGCAGCGCCGCGCCGGCGCCGGCGGCGAGGGCCAAGAGGAGCGTCGCGAGAAGGGCGAGGACGCCGTCCGTCCCGCGCGGCTCGAGAAAGCGCGACAGGGCGAGGCCGACCCCGTCGGCGAGATTGGGGCTCACCCGGATTGCCCAGGAGACGCCCTCGGCGAAGCCCTCGGCGCCGGCCTCGAGCGTGCCGGCGAGCTCGGCGAGGCCGCCCGGCTCGGCGCGCGCCTCGGCCTCGGCGTCGAGCCGCTCGAGGAGAAGGGCGCGCACCTCGGCATCCGAGAGCCGGGCGACCATGGCGCGCACGGCCTCGGGGCTGTCGAGCGCGGCCGCGTCGGGCGCCGCCTCGGGCGCCGGCGTCTGCCCGGCCGCCGGGCCGGCGAGCGCCAGGACGACGAGCGCGAGGAGGAAGAGCGCGGGGAGGAAGAGCGCGGGGAGCGCCGCCGCGCGGGCCCTGCCGAAGATCGCCGTCATCCGTCCCCCCTTGATCCAGCGCCCGCCATCCTGGACCATCCGGGTGCCATTGGGGAAGCCGGCACGCTCTCCCGAAGCCGTGATGGGTCGCTGATCCGGTGTGATTTGCGCGGGCCTCGGCGCCGGGCGATACCGGGGGCGCGGGATCGCCGCCGCCCGGGCCGCCGCGCCCGGCTCCGCGAGACAGAAAGGACGGACCCATGATCAGGCGCTTCACCCTCGGCCTCGCGCTCGCCGCCGGGCTCTCCGCCGCAGCCCTCGCCGGGCCGCAATATGTCGACGAGACGGGCTATGCCGTCTCCGGCTACGACGTCGTCGCCTACCATTCCCTCGAGCAGGCCCCGGTGGGCGCGCCGCAGCCCGCCGCAGTCCCCGGCCGCACCGAGTTCACCGCCGAGTGGAACGGCGCCAAATGGGCCTTCGCCTCGGCGGAGAACCGCGACGCGTTCCTGGCCGACCCAGAGAAATACACCCCCGCCTTCGACGGGCACTGCGCCTACGGCGTGGCCAAGGGCGGCAAGGTCCCGGCCAACCCGAATCTCTGGCGCATCGTCGACGGGCAACTCTACCTCAACATCACCCCCACCGTCGTCGGCTTCTGGGAGGAGGACATCACCGGCCAGATCCGCACCGCCTACGACGCCTGGTCGGGGCTCGAGGCGAAAGACGCCTCGACGCGCCAGTGGACCTCGATCAACGATAACGCCGGGACCTACGAGGTCCTCGGCCCGATTTCCGACTGAGCCATCACCGACAGGGAGACCCACAGATGAGCAAGACCCCCCAGTTCACCGGCGCGCTGATCGCGAGCGCGGTCGCCGCCGCCGTCGCCTCCGGCGCCGCCACCACCGCGGGCGCCCAGGCCAAGGAGAAGTGCTACGGCATCTCGCTCGCCGGGCAGAACGACTGCGCCGCCGGCCCCGGCACCACCTGCGCCGGCACCTCCACGGTCGACTACCAGGGCAATGCCTGGACCCTGGTGCCGAAGGGCGACTGCCTGAAATACGGCGTCGAGGAGAGCTCGGAAGAGTTCGCGCTGCCGGGCGACCGCCAGGGCTCGCTCGAGCCGATCGAGCGCGACCTGCCCGAGGCGTGATCCCGGCCGGCCCGACGGAGGCGCGCATGGCGGTCCCGAGCGACATCCCGGCCCGCGCCGGCGTCGGGCTCAAACCGGCGCACTACGCCGCGATCCTCGACGGCTCGCCCGATATCGGCTGGTTCGAGATCCATGCCGAGAACTACATGGGCGCGGGCGGGCCTCCCCACCACTATCTCGCCCGCATCCGCGAGCGCTACCCGATCTCGCTCCACGGGGTCGGGCTCTCGATCGGCGCCGAGGGCCCGCTCGACCCGGACCATCTGGCCCGGCTGCGCGCCGTGGCCGATCGCTACGCGCCGGGCCTCTTCTCCGAGCATCTCGCCTGGTCGACCCATCAGGGCGTCTATTTCCCCGACCTCCTGCCCCTGCCCTACACGGCAGAGACCCTCGCCCGGGTGGCCGCGCATATCGAGGAGGTGCAGGAGACGATGGGCCGGCGCATGCTGCTCGAGAACCCCTCCACCTATCTCGCCTTCGAGACCGCGGAGATGTCGGAGACCGAGTTCCTCGCCGCCCTCGTGCGCCGCACCGGCTGCGGGCTGCTGCTCGACGTCAACAACGTCTTCGTCTCGGCGACGAATCACGGAACCTCCCCCGAGGCCTATCTCGAGGCCTTCCCCCTCGCCGCCGTCGGGGAGATCCATCTCGCCGGCCACGCGCCCGACACCGACGCCGAGGGCGCGCCGCTCCTGATCGACGCCCATGACCGCCCGGTGGCGGACCCGGTCTGGGCGCTCTACGCCCGGGTGATCGGCGAGACCGGGCCGCTCCCCACCCTCATCGAGTGGGACGCGGACCTCCCCGCCTGGGAGACCCTCGCCGCGGAAGCCGCGCGCGCGGAGCGCGTCATGGCCGCAGCGAGGAGGCGCGCGAGCGCCGAGGAGCCCGCCCCGCCCGCCGCGGCGGCCGCCTCCGATGTCTGAGCCCGGCGGCCCCGGCGCCTGGGCCGGCGCCCTCCTCCGCCCCGAGGCCGCCGCGCCCGCAGACATCGCCCGCCCCGCCGCGGGCCGCTTCGCCATCCACCGCAACAACGTCGTCCACACCCTCGTCGACGCGCTCAGGGCGAGCTTCCCCGCCGTCGAGCGCCTCGTCGGGGCGGAGTTCTTCGCGGCCCTAGCCCGCGCCTATCTCGACGCCGAGCCCCCCCGCTCGCCGCTCCTCTTCCGCTATGGCGGGGGCTTCGGCGATTTCCTCGAGCGCTTCCCCCCGGCCGCCCGCCTCCCCTATCTCGGCGACGTCGCCCGGCTCGAATGGCTCTGGCTGCAGGCCTATCACGCGGCCGATGCGCCGCCGCTGGCGATCGAGGCCCTCGCGGCGCTCCCGGAGGACGCCCTCGCCGAGGCGCCGATCGGCCTCCACCCCTCCCTCGGCCTGCTCGCCTCGCGCTTCCCCGTCGCCGCGCTCTGGGCCGCGAGCACCGACCGCGCGGCGCCGGAGGCGGTCGACATGGCCCGCGCCGAGCGCGTGGCCGTCCTGCGCCCCGCCCTCGCCGTCGAGGTCCATGTCCTCGCGCCCGCCACCCACGCCGTCCTCGCCGCGCTGGCCGCCGGCCGGCCCCTCGGGGCCGCGGCAGGCGATGCCGCCCTGCAGCATCCGGACTTCGATCTCGCGGCGAGCCTCACGGCGCTGTTTGCGATCGGCGCGGTAACCTCTATAGGGGCGGCGAGCGATCCAACACACACAAGGGGGATGGACGGATGATCACGCTCCACAACGCCGTGTTCGGCTTCTTCCAACGCATCTTGGAGAACTGGTTCCTCGGGCTCTTCGCCCGCGCCGTCTTCGCCGGGACCCTGTTCGTCTACTTCTACAACTCGTTCCTGACCAAGGTCGACGCCGAGGCCGGGAACTACTTCGCCCTCGCCGGCGGCGGCTCCAACGCGCTCGTGCAGATCTACGGCGACCGGGTGGCCGAGGCGGTGGGCTACGACTTCTCCGCCATCGCGATGTGGCCCTGGGGCGCGCTCGTCTATCTCGGGACCTATGCCGAGATCGTGCTGCCGGTGCTGATCATCCTCGGCTTCATGACGCGGATCGCCTCGCTCGGCATGATCATCTTCGTCGGCGTGATGACCTACAAGGACATCACCGGCGAGATCGTCCCCCCGAGCGTGATCCTGCCGGGCTACGAGGCGACCGCCGACGCCCCGGCCGAGCCCGCCGCCGCCGAGGGCGAGACCGCGACCGCCCCCGCCCCCGCCCCCGCCGCCCCGGCGACGCCCTATGGCGGGGTCGACGCCGAGACCATCGGCGCCTGGTTCGACGCCGAGAAGGACAGCGAGATCGCCGACCAGCGGGCCTTCTGGCTTTTCCTGCTGTTCTACCTGTTCCTGCGCGGCGCCGGCGCGATCTCGCTCGACCGGCTCTTCGGCGGCCGGCGGGACGACGACGACGACGACGACTACGACGAGTATTGAGGCCCGCGCCTCAGCCCGCCTCGGGGGCCGCGATGGCCGCCCCCGAGGCGAGCAGCGCCGCGATCTCCGCCGCCGAATAGCCCGCCTCGGCAAGCACCGCGCGGGTATGCTGCCCGAGCAGCGGGGCGGGCCCCTGCACGCCCCCCGGCGTCTCTGAGAACTTGACCGGGAGGCCGATCGTCTCCACCCGGCCGGCCACCGGATGCTCCGTCGCCACCACCATCTCCCTCGCGCGGGTCTGCGGATCGGCGTGCATCTCGGCGATGGAGTTCACCGGCCCCGCCGGGAACCCGCCCGCGGAGAGGATCTCGAGCCACGCCTCGGTCGGCTTCTCCCGGAAGACGGCGTTGAGCTCCGCCTCGAGCGCGGCGCGGTTGGCCATCCGGTCCGGGTTGAGCCGGAAGCGGGGGTCCTCGCCCAGATGCTCCGCGCCGAGGATGCGGATCAGCCGCTCCCAATTCGCCTGATTGGCCGCGCCGACCGAGATCCACCCGTCCGCCGTCTCGAAGGCCTGATAGGGCGCGTTCAGCGGATGCGCCGAGCCCATCGCGCCCGGGCTCTCTCCGGTGGCGAAGGCGATGGCGGACTGCCAGTAGGTATGCGTGATCGCCGCCTCGAAGAGCGAGGTGTCGACCTTCTGCCCCCGGCCCGTGCGCCGGCGGCTCTCGAGCGCCGCACAGGCGCCCATGGCGCCGAGGATGCCCGCGGTGATGTCGGAGACCGGCGCGCCCACCTTCACCGGCGGGCGGCCCGGCGCCTCCCCGGTGATCGCCATGAGCCCCGCCATGCCCTGCGCGATCAGGTCGAAGCCGCCGCGATCGGCATAGGGCCCCGTCCGCCCGAAGCCCGAGATCTCGACGAGGATCAGCCCCGGGTTCTCCGCCGCGAGCGTCTCGTAGCCGAGGCCGAGCTTCTCCATGGTGCCGCGGCGGTAGTTCTCGATGACGATGTCGGCCGAGGCGAGGAGCCGGCGGAGCGCCGCGAGCCCGCCCTCCTGCTTGAGATCGAGCGCGACGCCCCGCTTGGAGCGGTTCATCATCATATAGGCCGCGCTCTCGCCCTCGATGGTGGGCGGGACCATGCGGCGGGTGTCGTCGCCCTGCGGCTTCTCCACCTTGACGACGTCGGCCCCCATATCGGCGAGCATCAGCCCGCAGACCGGCCCCGCCATGATATGCGCGAGCTCGACGACGCGGATCCCGGCGAGCGGCCCGCTCATCGGCCCTGGAACTCGGGCTTCCTCTTGCCGAGGAACGCCTCGAGCCCCTCCTTGAAATCGGCGGAGAGATAGGCGGCGAGGATGAGGTCCGAGCCGTCGGCCCCCGGGCCCTGGGTGCGCAGGCGGCGCAGGCCCTCCTTGGTGGCGCGCAGGGTGATCGGCGCATGGGAGGCGAGCAGCCCGGCGAGCTCCTCGGCGCGGGCGTGCACGGCGTCGGCATCCGCCAGCACCTCGGAGACGAGGCCGATCCGCTCCGCCTCCTCCGCCTCGATCAGCCGCGCGGTGAACAGGATCTCGCGGAGCCGGCCATAGCCGATCAGCGTCCCGATCCGATCGAGATTGCCGATGGAGAGGCAGTTGCCCAAGGTCCGCGCGATCGGGAAGCCGAATTTGAGGCGGGCGTCCGAGATGCGCAGGTCGCAGGCCGCGGCGATGGCGGCGCCGCCGCCGGTGCAGGCGCCGGTGATGGCGGCGATGGTCGGCACCGGGCAGCGCTCGATGTCGGAGAGCACGCCGTCCATCTTCGCCTCGTAGCCGAGCGCGTCGGCCTCCGTCTCGAAGGCGCGGAACTGGGTCATGTCGGTGCCCGCGGCGAAGGCCCGCCCCCCGGCGCCGGAGACGACGATGGTCTTGAGCGAGCCGTCTTCCGGCGCCTCGCGGCAGACCTCGGCGATCCCTTCGTACATCGCGAAGGTGAGCGCGTTGCGCGCCTCGGGGCGGTCGAAGGTGAAGCGGCCGATGCCGCCCGTCACCTCGTATCGGAAGTCGTCGGCCATGGGCCCACCTGTAGAAGTATTCGACCAGGAAGAGGGGGATCGAGGGGATGTAGGTGCACATCAGGAGCACGGTCAGCAGCACCGCGATGAAGTAGACATTGACCTTGCTCACCTCCCAGATATTGGCGCGCGCCACGGCGCAGGCGGTGATGAGGACCGAGGCGACCGGCGGCGTCTGCTGCCCGATGGCGAGGTTGAGGGTCACCACGAGGCCGAAATGCACCGGGTCGATGTCCGCCCCGATGATCAGCGGCATCACGATCGGCACGACGAGGATGATCGCCGCGGCCGAGTGCAGGAAGAAGCCGATCACCAGGAAGAAGAAGTTGAGGATGAGAAGGATCACCCATTTGTTGTCGGTGACGCCGAGGAGCCAGGCCGCGAGGTCCTGCGGCAGCTGCGCGCGAGTGAGGAAGCCGCCCATCAGCACCGAGGCCGCGACGAGGAGCATGACGACGGCCGTCTGCATGCCCCCGTCGAGCATCGCGCGCTTGAGGTGGCGGAAGTCCATCTCGTTATACCAGAGCCCGACCAGGATCGCGGCGAGCACGGCGAGGCCCGCGGCCTCGGTGGCGGTGACGAAGCCGCCGAAGATGCCGCCGAGGATGATCACCGGCAGCGAGAAGGCGGGCAGCGCCTCGACGAAGGTCTCGCGCAGGCGCTTGAGGTTGAAGGCCTCCTCGGTCGGCAGATTGTAGCGCCGGGCGAAGAGATAGGCGACGAACATGAGCCCCGCCGCCCCGATGAGCCCGGGCACGACGCCGGCGACGAAAAGCTCCTCGACGGAGGTGTTGGCCGAGGTCGCGTAGAGGATCATCGGGATCGAGGGCGGGATGATGATCGCGAGCGAGGCCGAGGAGGAGGTGACGGCGGCCGCGAAGGGCGCCTTGTAGCCGCGCTTCTTCATCTGCGGGATCAGGATCGAGCCCATGGCGGCGACATCGGCCACCGCCGAGCCGGAGATCTCCGCGAAGAACAGCGACACGCCGATGTTCACCATCGCGAGCCCGCCGCGGACGAAGCCGATGAGGGCGGCGACGAAGTTGATCAGCCGGTCCGTCACCCCCCCCGCATTCATGATCGCGCCGGCGAGGACGAACATCGGGATGGCGATGAGGGAGAACTTCGTCGAGCCGTCATACATGTCGAGGGCGACGGTGACGAGGCTGTCCCGCCCCTCGGTCAGCAGGAGCCCGAGGATGCCGCAGACCGCGAGCGCCACCGCGATCGGCACGTTGAGGCAGATCAGCACCACGAGGGTGGCGAAGATCACCGGCATCAGCGCCGCGTCGGAATAGAGGCTCGGGTCGATGGCGACGGCGGTCAGATAGGCCGCGGTCAGCGCCGCGACGGCGCAGAGGATCAGGATCACCACGCGCATCTCAGCGGCCCTCCGCCCGGTCGAACGCGTCAGGCCGGTGCGTCTTCGCCGCCTCCAGCTCGTGCTCGACCTCCTCCTCGATCTCGGCATGTTCGAGCGAGATGCCCGCCGCGGTCTTCTTCCAGTAGTCCGGCAGGCTGACCAGCTCGCAGAGAATGAAGAGCGCGCCGCCGATCGGGATCACCGATTGCGTGAACTGCACCGGCACCCAGGTGAGCGAGACCAGCCGCTCGCCCTCCAGCACCTCCAGCACCGTCATGCCGGTGGTGGTCAGGATGTAGAAGAAGCCGATCACCACCACCTCGGCGAGCACGAGCGCCACCATCCGCCAGGGCATGGGGATGCCGAGGAGCACCGTGTCGAAGCCGATATGCCGGCGTTTCAGCGCCGCGAGCGCCGCGCCGTAATAGGTGATCCAGGAGAGCATGATCGCCGCCACCTCGTCGTACCAGGTGAGGCTCTCGCCCGCGAGGCGGAAGAGCACGGCCACCATGACGGTGACGGTCAGGAGCACCATCAGGAAGATTGTCATCCATTCGAGCAGCGCCTCGAGGGCGCGGTGGAGGAGAGACAGCATGACGGGGACCGCGGGGGCTCGAGGGTCCGGCGCCCCGCGCGGGGACGCCGGAGGGATGTCGGATCAGGAGCCGCCGGCAAGCGACTGCACGGTGTCGATGAGCTCCTGCCCGCCCTCGACCGAGCCCGCGAACTCCGCGTAGATCGGCTGCGAGGCGGCGATGAAGGCCTCCTTGTCGGCCTCGTTCACCGCGACGCCCGCATCCTTGATGACCTGCAGAAGCTCGGTCTCGAGCTCGGCGGCCTTCTGGTAGACGAACTCCTGGGTCTCGGAGCCGCAGGCCTCGAGTGCCGCCTGCACGTCCTCGGGCAGCTTGGCGAAATGCTTGTCGGAGACGAGCACATAGGCCGGCGTGTAGACGTGGCCGGTGATCGAGAGATATTCCTGCACCTCCTGGAACTTCGCCGAGGCGATCTGGGCGTAGGGGTTCTCCTGGCCGTCGATCACGCCGGTCTTGAGCGCGGTGAAGACGTCGGAGAAGGCCATCGGCGTCGGGTTCGCGCCGTAGAGCGAGAACATCTTGACGCGCCAGGCGCCGTTCGGCGTGCGCAGCTTCACGCCGTCGAGATCGGCGGGCACCTCGATCGGGCGCACATTGTTGGTGATGTGGCGGAAGCCGTTCTCGAAATAGCCGATGATGCGGTAGCCCTTGGACTGCGCGGCGGCCTGGAAGGTGTCGCCGAGCTCGGCCTGCACGCGCTTCATGTGCTCGCGGTCCTGCACGATATAGGGCATCTCGAAGACGCCGAAGGTGTCGTGGACTGAGCTCATCACGGAGGAGGGCAGCGCGAAATCGACCTGCCCGAGCTTGAGCTTCTGCAGCAGCTCCTTGTCCTTGCCGAGCTGCGAGGAGCCGAAGGTCTGGACCTCGGCGGTGTCGCCGAGCTTGCCGTTGGCGCAGGCGGCGAAGGCCTCGACGCTCGCCTCGAAGAGCGAGCCCGGCGCGCCGACATGGCCGAATTTCAGCGTCATCTCGGCGGCGGAGGCGGTGCCGGCGGCGAGCGCGGCGGCGGCGGCGATGGCGGTGATGCGGGTCATGATCAGGGTCTCCCTTGTGAGTGTCTTTGTCGTTGTCGGCCGTTCTCCGGCTCTTGGCGGCGGCCGCGCCGCGGCGGCCCGTCGCAGGGTCTAGCCCATCCCGGCGGGGCGTGCGAGCCCTTCCGGCTCAGGCGGCGAGGGGGGCCGGCGTCTCGGTGAGGTGGCGCATGGCGGCCTGCGCGCCGCCCGGCTGGTGCGGCACGCCCGCCTTGGCGAGGCCCATCTCCACGCCCGAGAGGGTGGCCATCAGCATCAGGTCGTTGAAGTCCCCGAGATGGCCGATGCGGAACACCCGGTCGGCGACCTTGGAGAGCCCGTTGCCGAGCGAGAGGTCGAACTGCTCGAGCGTGATGGCGCGGAAGCGGTCGGCGGAGTGGCCCTCGGGCATCATCACCGCCGTCAGCACCCCCGATTCGTGCCCCTGCCGGGCGCAGAGCACCTCGAGCCCCCAGGCCCGCACCGCGGCGCGGGTGGCGGCGGCGTGGCGGGCATGGCGCGCGAAGACGGCCTCGAGCCCCTCCTCGTGCAGCATCACCACCGCCTCGACGAGGCCGTAGAGCATGTTCGTCGCCGGGGTGTAGGGGAAATAGCCCCGCGCGTTCGGCGCGAGCATCTCGTCCCAGGCCCAGTAGGACCGCTGGAGCCCGGCCGACTTCGAGGCCTCGATCGCCTTGGGCGAGAGCGCGTTGAAGGAGAGCCCCGGCGGCAGCATCAGCCCCTTCTGGCTGCCCGAGACGGTGACGTCGACGCCCCAGGCGTCGTGCTCGTAGGGGATCGAGGCGAGGCCCGAGATCGTGTCCACCAGGAAAAGCGCGGGGTGGCCCGCCGCGTCGATCGCCCGGCGCACCTCGGCGATGGGCGAGACCGAGCCCGTGGAGGTCTCGTTGTGCACCACGCAGACCGCCTTGATCTCGTGGCCCGTGTCCTCGCGCAGCCGCGCCTCGATGCGCTCGGGATCGGCGCCGGAGCGCCAGTCGCCCACGATCACCTCGGGGACGAGCCCGATTCGCTCCGCGAGCTTGGCCCAGAGCGAGGCGAAATGCCCGGTCTCGAACATCAGCACCCGGTCGCCGGGCGAGAGCGTGTTGACGAGCGCCGCCTCCCAGGCCCCGGTGCCCGAGGCGGGGTAGATCACCACGGGGTGCTCGGTCTTGAAGATCGACTGCATCCCCTCGATGGCGCGCCGCCCGAGCTCCGCGAAATCGGGGCCGCGATGGTCCATCACGGCGGCGTCCATGGCGCGCAGGATCTGGTCCGGGGTGTTGCTCGGCCCCGGGATCTGCAGCATGTGGCGCCCGGCTTTCCGCCCAGTCTCGGCCATCTCTCGGTCCTCCCTCCCGGCGCGCATGTCGCGCTTGTCGATCCGCGCCGCGCGTGCTGTATTTTGTATACAGAATACGAGGAGACGACCCGTGTCAACGACCGCCATCGCCGATCGCCGCGCTGACCCCCTCACCCGCCGCCTGCGCGAGGCCTGCCGCGGCGCGGTGCTCGCCGGGCGCTTCGATCTCGGCCGCTACGCGACGGACGCCTCGATCTACCAGATCGCGCCACGCGCCGTGGTGGTGCCCGAGGGGCCGGAGGACGTGGCCGCCGCCTTCGAGATCGCCCGCGCCGAGGGCGTCCCCGTCACCCCCCGCGGCGGGGGCACCTCGCAATGCGGGCAGACGGTGAACGAGGGCGTCGTCCTCGACCTCTCCCGCGGCCTGGGCCGCATCCTCGAGATCGACGCCGAGGCCCGCACCGCGACCGTCGAGCCCGGCGTCGTGCTCGACCATCTGAACGCGGCGCTGAAGCCCCACGGGCTGTGGTATCCGGTCGACGTCTCCACCTCCTCGCGCGCCACCATCGGGGGGATGACCGCCAACAACTCCTGCGGCGCGCGCTCGATCAAATACGGGATGAGCCGGGACAACGTGCTCGCCATCGACGCGCTCCTCGCCGACGGCACCCGCGCGCGCTTCGGCGAGATCGACCCGGACGCCCTCGGCAACGGCCCGGCCGACGGGCTCTTCCGCGACCTCCTCGGCCTGGCCCGCGCCGAGGCCGAGGAGATCCGCGCCCGCCGCCCCGACGTGCCCCGCAATGTGGGCGGCTACAATGTCGACGCGCTGCTGCCCGAGCGGCCCAACATGGCGACGCTCCTCGTCGGCTCCGAGGGCACCCTCGCCTTCTCCGAGCGCATCACGCTCAAGCTCTCGGAGCTTCCGGGGGAGAAGGTGCTCGGGGTCTGCCACTTCCCCTCGTTCTACGAGGCGATGGACGCGGTGCAGCATCTCGTCACCCTCGGCCCCACCGCGGTCGAGCTGTTCGACCGGACGATCCTCGATCTCGCCCGCGCCATCCCGCTCTTCCGCCCCTCCGTCGATCGCTTCACCCGGGGCGAGCCGGAGGCGCTCCTGATCGTCGAATTCGCCGAGCCCGACCGGGCGGAGAACCTGCGCCGCCTCGCCGGCCTGACCGAGACGATGGCCGAGCTCGGCTTCGCCTGGGAGGGCGGGCGCAAGGGCGTGGGCGGCGTCGTGGAGGCCACCGACCCCGGCTTCCAGACGGAGATCGTCGAGGTCCGCAAGCAGGGCCTCAACATCATGATGTCGATGAAATCGGAGGGGAAGCCGGTCTCCTTCATCGAGGACTGCTGCGTCGCGCTCCCCGATCTCGCGGCCTATACCGACCGGCTGCAGGGGATCTTCGCGCGCCACGGGGTGTCGGGGACGTTCTACGCCCACGCCTCGGTCGGCACGCTCCATGTCCGCCCGGTGCTGAACCTCAAGGAGGAGGCGGGCGTGCGCACCCTGCGCGCCATCGCCGAGGAGACTTTCGAGGCGGTCGCCGAGTACAAGGGCGCCCATTCCGGCGAGCACGGCGACGGCATCGTCCGCTCGGAGTTCCACGAGCGGATGTTCGGCGCGCGCATGACCGGGCTCTGGGGCGAGGTGAAGCGGCGGATGGACCCGGACGGGCTGCTCAACCCCGGCCGCATCGTCGACCCGCCCAAGATGGACGACCGCAGCCTCTTGCGCTACCGGCCGGACTATGCCTGGCCCGAGGTAGAGACGGTGTTCCGCTGGGAGGGCTATCCGGGCGCGGGCCGCGGCCTGCAGGGCGCCGTCGAGATGTGCAACAACAACGGCGCCTGCCGGAAGATCGGCGAGGGCGTCATGTGCCCCTCCTACCGGGTGACGCGCGAGGAGCGCGACCTCACCCGCGGGCGGGCCAATTCGCTCCGCCTCGCGATGTCGGGTCAGCTCGGCCCGGACGCCCTGGCCTCCGACGAGATGGCCGAGACGATGAAGCTCTGCGTCTCCTGCAAGGCCTGCCGGCGGGAATGCCCGACGGGCGTCGACATGGCCAAGATGAAGATCGAGGCGCAGGCGGCGCGGGCGAAGGCGCACGGCGTCTCGCTGCGCGACCGGCTGGTGGGCTATCTGCCCCGCTATGCGCCCTATGCCCGCTACCTCCCCTGGGCGATGAACGCGCGCGACTGGGTGCCGGGGGCGGCCTGGGCCTCCGAGAAGCTCCTCGGCCTGGCGGCGGACCGGGCGCTGCCGCGCTGGCCGGCGGACCGGTTCTGGCCCGAGGCGACGGCGCCGCTCGAGGAGGCCGACGTCGTCCTCTTCGCCGACAGCTTCAACCGCTATTTCGAGCCCTGGAACCTGCGCGCGGCACAGGCCGTGCTCAAGGGCGCGGGGCTCAAGCTCGCCCAGGCGGAGGCCCCGCGGGGCCGGCCGCTCTGCTGCGGGCGGACCTTCCTCTCCGCCGGGCTCGCCGAGGAGGCCCGCGCCGAGATGGCGCGCACCGCCGAGGCGCTCCGCCCCGCCCTCGAGCGCGGTGCCGCGGTGGTGGGGCTCGAGCCCTCCTGCCTCCTCACCTTCCGCGACGAGGCGCCCGCGCTCCTCGAGGACTGGCCGGCCGAACTCGGGCAGCGCGTGATGCTCTTCGAGGAGTATCTCGCGGGCCGCGTGGCGGAGGGGCTCGAGCTGCCGCTCGGCCCGGTCGCGGCGCCACGCGCGCTGCTGCACGGGCATTGCCACCAGAAGGCGTTCAACCAGATGGGGCCGGTGCAACGGCTCCTCCGGCTGATCCCGGGGCTCGAGGTGGAGCTGATCCCCTCCTCCTGCTGCGGCGGCGCGGGGGCGTTCCAGTATCAGGCGGAGACGGCGGAGGTCTCGCGCCGGATGGCGGAGCTCTCGCTCCTGCCGCGGGTCCGGGCGGCGGAGGCGGAGGCCGTGGTCCTCGCCGACGGCACGTCCTGCCGCCACCAGATCGCCGACGGGGCCGGGCGCGAGGCGCGCCATGTGGCGACGCTCCTCGCCGAGTCGATGGGCGTGCGATGACCGATCCGGACGCCATCGAACGCAAGCCGCTCGCCGCCGAGCTCGCCGACAGGCTGCGCGCGGAGATCATCGAGGGCGCCCTCGCGCCGGGGGAGAAGCTCTCCGAACAGGGGCTCTGCGAGCGCTTCGGCGTCTCGCGGACGCCGCTGCGCGAGGCGTTCCGCTCGCTGGCCGCGGAGGGGCTCGTCACCCATCGCCCGGGCCGGGGCGCGGAAGTCGCCGCCATCACGCTGGCCGAGCTCGAGGATCTGTTCCCCGTCATCGGCGCGCTCGAGGCGCTCGCCGGGGAGCTCGCCGCCGAGCGCATCGAGGCGGGGGAGATCGCCCGCGCCCGGCGCCTGCAGGCGCGCCTCGAGGCGGAGCACGCGGCCGGCGATCTCGCGGCCTATGCCCGGACCAACCAGGAGATCCACGCCCTGATCCGCGCCGCCGCCGGCAACGCGACGCTCTCGGCCACCATCGCGGGGCTCGACGCCAAGCTCCGCCGCGCCCGCCGCCTCGCCAATCTCGCGCCCGACCGTTGGGCCGAGGCGGTGGAGGAGCATGCGCGCATCCTCGCCGCCCTCGAGGCGCGCGACGGCGGGGCGCTCGCCGCCCTCCTGCGCGCCCATCTCGCCAACAAGGCCGCCGCGCTCACCCGCCATTTCGCGGACGCCGGCCGGGTCTGAGAGCGCCCCCGCCGAGCCGCCGGCCGCGGCGCGGCCTTGCGCACGTGACCTCCGAGGCACACACTCTTTCTCAACAGATCCGTCTCGGAGGCCCGTCATGCCGACCCTGCCCCCCGCCGATCTCGTCTGCTTCCCGACGGAAGGCCGCGGGCTGATCCCGGGCGACCACTGGCGCGGCGGCGCCCATGCCCTGTTGCTCCTGCGCGACGACCCGGCCGAGGAAGGCCCCTGGCGCGCGCAGATCCCCGATCTCATCGCCCACGGGCTGACGCTGCTCGAGCCCGCGCCCCCGCCCGCCCGGCTGCCCGAGGGCCCGGAGGGCACCGAGCGCTATGCCCGCATCGTCGCCGGCGCCGTCGCCTATCTGCGCAACGACGGGGCGCAGGCCGTCTCCGTCCTCGCGGCGGGGCGCGGGGCGGAGGCGGCGGGCGAGGCGGTGCTCTCCGGCCTCGTCGGCAATCTGCACACGATGATTCTCCTCGCCCCGCCGCGGCTCTCGGGCCCGCTCGGGCGGATCGCGGAGCGGGTGATTTTCGTCGTCGCCGACGAGGACGAGGCCGTCGACGTCGCCGTGGCGCAACACGCGATGGCCGCCGACACCACGCAGCTCACGCTCTATACCGGCGAGGTGCCCGCGGTGGAGCTCTTCCGCAGCCCGCGCCACGCCAAGCGGCTCCTCAAGCTCGTGACCGACGCCCTGCCCGCCGCGGAGGGCTAGCTTTGGCGCCGCTCAACTCGTCCGCGACATCTTGAGCGGGGCGGGGGGATCGGCTACCCTGAGGGACCGAACCGAGGCGAGGGGGGCCGAGGAGGAGGGGATGGCGACCGACACGCTCAAGATCCGGGTCTGGCGCGGCGGCGCGGAGGGCGCCTTCGCCGCCTACGAGATCCCCGCGCGCGAGAACCAGACGGTGCTCGACGCCGTCACCGAGGTGCAGCGCCGCCATGCGCCCGACCTCGCCTATCGCTTCGCCTGTCGCGTGGGGGTCTGCGGCTCCTGTGCGATGACGGTGAACGGCCGCCCGCGCTGGACCTGCCGGACCCATGTGCGCCGGGTGGCGGAGGCGGGCGAGATCACCGTCGCGCCGCTGCGCAACCTCCCCGTGATCCGCGATCTCGTCTGCGACATGGCCGAGTTCTTCGAGAAATGGGACCGCGCGGGCGTCTTCGAGGGCCGCGAGACCCGCGCCGCCCCCCCCGCCGCGATCGACCCGGAAAGCCCCGAGCGCCAGGCCGCCGATGCCGCCGTGCAGTGCATCAACTGCGCCGTTTGCTACGCCGCCTGCGACGTCGTCTCCTGGGACCCGGACTATCTCGGCCCCGCCGCCCTCAACCGCGCCTGGACGCTGGTGAACGATCCGCGCGCGGCCAATGCGGGCGCGGTGAAGGCCGCGGCGACGGGCGCGGGGGGCTGCGGCTCCTGCCACAGCCACGGCGCCTGCATGGCGGCCTGCCCGGTCGGCCTCTCGCCCACCCGCTCGATCGCGGGGCTGAAGCGGCGCGGGCTGTTCGACTTCCTGGGGGGGCGCTGATGGAGGCCCGACTTTTCGCGCTGCAGCGGCTGACGGCGCTCCTCCTCGCGCCGCTCGTGCTCGTTCATCTCGGGCTCATCCTCTATGCCGTGCGCGGCGGGCTCTCGGCGGAGGAGATCCTGGGGCGCACGCAGGGCTCGCTCGGCTGGGCGCTGTTCTACGGGGTCTTCGTGCTCGCCGCGGCGGTGCACGGGCCGATCGGGCTCAGGAACGTCCTCGTCGAGTGGGCGCGCCTGCCCCGGCGGATCGCCAATCCGGCGATGGCCGCGCTCGCCGTGCTGCTCGCGGCGCTCGGGCTGCGGGCGGTCTGGGCGGTCGTCGGGGGCGGGCCATGAGCGAGAGGGCGCGCCGCATCTCGGTCTGGGCGGCGCGGGCGCACCGGGTCTCGGGCGTCGCGCTCGCGCTCTTCCTGCCGGCGCATTTCCTGGCCCTCGGCCTCGCCCTCGAGGGGGCCGACCGGCTCGACGCCATGCTCGCCTGGACCGATCTCTGGTGGGTGAAGGCCGCGGAATGGGGGCTCGTGGTGCTGCTCGCGCTGCACCTGACGCTCGGGCTGCGCGTCCTCGCGCTGGAGCTTCTGCCCTGGGGGCGCGCGCCGAGCCTGCGCACCGGCTGGATCTATGCGGGCGCGGGGCTGAGCCTGATCGCCGGGGGCGTGTTCATCGCGGGGGTGATCTGATGGAGATCGAGCGCCACGAGACCGACATCCTGATCCTCGGCGCCGGGGGCGCTGGGCTCCTCGCCGCGCTCCATGCCCGCCAGGCGGACCCGGAGATCGACGTCACCGTCGCGGTCAAGGGCCTCCTCGGCAAGTCCGGCTGCACGCGGATGGTGCAGGGCGGCTACAACGTCGCGCTCTCGCCGGGCGACAGCGTCGAGCGCCATTTCATGGATACCATCGAGGGCGGCAAGTGGCTCCCCCGGCAGGACCATGCCTGGACGCTCGTTACCGAGGCCGTCACCCGCATCCGCGAGCTCGAGAACGAATACGGCTGCTTCTTCGACCGCAACCCGGACGGGACGCTGCACCAGAAGGCCTTCGCCGGGCAGTCCTTCGACCGGACGGCGCACAAGGCCGACCTCACCGGCATCGAGATCATGAACCGGCTGATGGAGCAGGCGCGCGCCCATGCGGTGCGCCCGCTCGAAGAGCACCGGGCGCTCGAGCTCGTCCCCGCCGCGGACGGCTCGCGGATCGCGGGCGCGCTGCTGCTCGACATCCGGCGGGGGACCTATCGCTTCGTCGCCGCCCGGGCGGTACTGCTCGCCACGGGGGCGGGGTCGACGATGTATCTCTACCACACCCCCTCCGGCGACAAGTCCTGCGACGGGCTCGCCATGGCGCTCCGGGCGGGGCTCGCGCTGCGCGACATGGAGATGGTGCAGTTCCACCCCACCGGCCTCCTCGGCGGCCCGGCGACGCGGATGACCGGCACCGTCCTCGAGGAGGGGCTGCGGGGCGCCGGCGGCCATCTCCTCAACGGCGAGCGCGCGCGCTTCATGGAGGGCTACGACCCCCGCGCCGAGCGGGCGACGCGCGACGTCGTCTCCCGCGGGATCTATGCCGAGATGCGCGCAGGCCGCACCACGCCGATGGGAGGCGTCTACATCTCCATGGGCCATCTCGGGGCGGAGCAGGTGGCGCGGGCCTTCCCGGGCATGGTCAAGCGCTGCGCCGATTGCGGGTTCGACCTCGCGGGCGGGCTCGTCGAGGTGGTGCCGACGGCGCATTACATGATGGGCGGCGTCGAGTTCGAGGCTGGCGGGCGCACGGACGTCCCCGGCCTCTTCGTCGCCGGGGAGGATGCGGGCGGCGTGCACGGCGCCAACCGCCTCGGCGGCAACGGGGTGGCGAACTCCACCGTCTTCGGCGGGATCGCGGGCGACGCCATGGCCGCCGAGATCGACCGCGCCGCCGCCCTGCCCGAGCCCGACGCCGGGCGCATCGAGGCCGCCATCGCCCGCGCCGAGGCCCCCTTCGCGAGGCCGGCCGCGGATCTCCACGCGCTCCGCGAGGCGCTCTGGCAGACGATGTGGGACGATGCGGGCGTGCTCCGCACCGCCGACGGGCTGATCCGCGGGCTCGACCGGGTGATCGCGCTGCGCGCCGAGATCGCCGAGGCCGGCATCGCGGATGCGGGCCGCGCCTTCAACCTCACCTGGTCGGACCGGCTCAATCTGGAGAGCCTCGCCGCGATCTCCGAGGCGATCTGCCGGGCCGCGCTCGCCCGCGAGGACAGCCGCGGCGCGCATTTCCGCGAGGACTACCCCGAAACCGGCGATCTCGCCGCCACCCGCTACACCCGCATCCGCGCCCAGGGGGCGGGGCTCGCCGTCGAGCAGGTGCCGGTCGACTTCTCCATCGTCTCCCCCGGCACCTCGCTCCTCGACGGCACCGCCGAGCCCCCGGTCGCCGCGGAGTGAGCCCCTGCCCCCCCGTCCAGGAGGACGCCCGATGATCGACGAGACCACCATCGAGGCCGCCGCCTTCGACATCATGGCGAAGGCCGCGATCGACATACCCGAGGACTATCTGACCGGCATCAAGGGGATGATCGACCTGGAGACGGGCGATCTGTCCTCCTTCGTGCTGAAGGCGATGGTCGACAACTACGAGGCCGCGACCGAGGACCGCCGCCCGATGTGCGCCGACACCGGCCTGCCGCGCTATTACGTCAAGATGGGCAACGAGGCGCGGCTCGAGGGCGGGCCGGTGGCGCTCGAGAGGGCGCTGCGCTCGGCGACCGCGCGGGCCACTCAGGAGGTGCCGCTCCGTCCCAACCGCGTCCACCCCCTCTGGCGCACCGATCACGACAACAATGTCGGGCTGAACGCGCCGGAGGTCGAGTGGTCCTTCGAGCCGGAGGCGGACTGGATCGACATCACCACCGTCCACAAGGGCGGGCTCTTCGGCACCGACTACCGCATGCTCTTCCCCGGCGACGGGATGGACGGGATCAAGCGGTTCCTCCTCGACACGCTGATCGCCTTCGGCAAACGCGGGCTCGCCTGCCAGCCGGCGATCGTGGGCGTCGGGATCGGCGGATCGAAGGACATCTGCATGACGCTCGGCAAGCAGGCGGCCTGCCTGCGCGTCGTCGGCGACCGCAACCCCGACCCGAAGGTCGCCGAGCTCGAGCTCGAGCTCAAGGAGCTCGGCAACTCCATCGGCATGGGCGCGATGGGCTTCGTCGGCTCCTCCATGGTCGTCGATCTCCACATCGAGTGCGGCTACACCCATACCGGGGGCATGCCCGTCTCGGTGCACACCTTCTGCCTCTCCTCGCGCCGGGCGACGGCCCGCATCCATGCCGACGGCCGCGTCGCGTATCGCACGGACCCCAAGTGGTTCACCCCCTATATGCGCCGCGAGACGATCGGGTGGGACCCGGTCGCCGCGGCCGCCGAATGAGGAGGCGCCGATGACGAGCCTCAGACAGCACCGCCTGCAGCTCCCCGCGACCCCGGAGGACATCGCCCGGCTCTCGCCCGGCGACGTCGTGTTCCTCGACGGGCTGGTCTACACCGCCCGCGAGAAGGTCTATGCCAAGGTGCTCGAGGAGGGCGCAGGGCTCCCGGTGGCGGACATCGCCGCGCTCTCCAACGTCAATTTCCACTGCTCGCCGGCCGCCGCGCGCGACGGCGAGGGCTTCCGCATCGGCGGCGTCACCGCCACCGCCTCCTTCCGCTTCTCCAAATGGATGGCGGAGTGGCTCGACCTCACCGGGACCAAGATCGTGATCGGCAAGGGGGGGATGCCGCAGGAGGACTACGAGAAGATCCTCGCCCCCCGCGGCGCGGTCTATCTCACCACCGTCGGCTACGGCACCGGCGCGCTCCTCGGGCGCGGGGTGAAGGCCGTGGAGGCGGTGCACTGGCTCGACGAGCTCGGCCTCGCGCAGGCGATGTGGATGTTCCGGGTGGAGAATTTCGGCCCCTTCATCTGCGACAGCGACCTCACCGGCGCCTCGCTCTTCGCCCAGCAGGGCCAGATCGTGAACCAGAAGATCGCGAGCCTCTACGAGGGGCTGAAGCCCCCCGCGCTGCATCGCTACGGCGAGACCGACGACCGAAGCCGTGAGGTGATGTAGGGCTTGCGCCCCTTCGCGATTCAGGCAGGATCGCGTCGGACCAAGAGACCCGGCACCAGCCGGGCGCCACCAGTCCAGCAGGGAGGACACCCATGAAGACCCGTCTCGCCGGCCTCGCAGCCGGCATCGCCGTCGCGGCCGCGGCCACCGCCGCCCATGCCGAGTATCCCGAGCGCGCGATCACCATGGTCATCCCCTATGGCGCGGGCGGGGCGACGGACATCTCCGCGCGCACCATGGCCGAGCCGCTCGGCGATCTCGTGCCCGAGCCCGTGGTGATGATCAACCGCACGGGCGCCGGCGGCGCGACCGGCTCGGTCTCCGTGAAGAACGCCGATCCGGACGGCTACACCATGCTCTTCGCCCGCGTCGGCTCGCACACCGTGAACCCCGCGATGAAGGCGAGCCTGCCCTACACGCTCGAGGATTTCGAGTTCGTGGGCGTCTACGAGATCAACCCGGTCGCCTGCGCCGTGCGCCCGGGCGGCGGGATCGAGTCGATGGAGGACCTGATCGCCAAGGTGAAGGCCGAGCCCGGCTCGGTGACCTATTCCTCCTCCGGCGTCGGCTCGCTGCTGCACATCGCGGGGGCCATGGTGCTCAAGTCCTTCGGGATCGAGAACCCGCTCAAGGACGCCGTGCACATCCCGATGAAGGGCGGCGGCGCGGCGGCGACGGCGGTGCTCGCCGGCACCGCCACCTTCATCTGCACCAACTCCTCGGCGCTCGCCTCCTTCGTCGCCAACGACCAGCTCATGCCGCTGATGGTGACGACGCCCGACCCCGTCGAGGGCTTCGACGCGCCCACCGCCGCCTCCCTGGGCCATCCGGAGCTCGAGCAGCTCGTCGGCTGGACCGGAATCGCGGGGCCCGCGGGCATCCCGGACGAGGTCGCCGAGGCCTGGCGCGGCTGGCTCGCCGACGTCACCGCCGACGAGGCCTTCGTCACCGCCATGGAGAAGCGCGGCTCGGTGATCCGCCTGATGGACCCGGCCGAGAGCCAGGACTTCATCCAGGGCCAATACGAGGTGTTCCGCCAGCTCGTCGACGATCTCGGCATGCGCATCCAGTGACGTCAGCGCGGGGCCGGTCCGCCCGGCCTCGCCGCCCCCTCCGGGAGACCCCCCGATGTCCGCCCAGTCCCGCGAGCGCGCCCTCGGCCTCGGGCTCGTCGCCTTCGCGATCCTGCTGATCGCCGTCATCGTGCCCGTCGGCGTGCCGACGCAGCCGGGGCCGCTCATCCTGCGCGCAGACCTCTGGCCGCGGGTGGTCTCCTGGGGCATCCTGATCTTCGGGGCCGCCATCGCCGCGCGCGCCTTCCTCGCGCCGGTGGCCGAGCCCGCCCCGCCCGAGGACGACGCCCGCGAGCGCGCCCATCTCCAGGGGATGTTGCGTCTCGTCGGGCTCGGCGCGATCCTGCTCGGGCTGGCCTGGGGCACCTCCGAGATCGGCATGGTCTGGGCGGGGATGCTGGCTTTCTGGGCGATCCTCGCGATGATCCGCCCGCGCCGGGTCTGGATCGCCGCGCTCGTCGGGCTCCTGCTGCCCCTCGCGCTCTACGGCTTCTTCTCGCATTTCGCCGGGGTTCCGATCCCGCAAGGCTCACTGGTGCGCCTGCCATGACCGCCGATACCCTCGCCCGCGCCTTCGAGCTCGTCGCCACCTGGGAGAGCTTCGCCGCGCTCTTCGTCGGCCTCGTCTGCGGCGTGGTGGGCGGCGCGATCCCGGGCATGTCGGCCACCATGGCGGTGGCGATCGCGCTGCCCTTCACCTTCTCGCTGCCGCCGATCACCGGGATCCTGCTCCTCCTCGGGGTCTACAAGGGCGGCATCTTCGGCGGCTCGATCCCGGCGATCCTGATCAAGACGCCCGGCACCCCCGCCTCCTCGGCCACCACGCTCGACGGCTATCCGATGGCGGAGAAGGGCGAGGCCGGGCGCGCGCTCACCATGGCGCTCTACGCCTCCTGCATCGCCGATCTCGTCTCCAACATGGCGCTGATCCTGCTCGCGGGCTGGCTCGCCTCCTTCGCGCTCGCCTTCGGCCCGCCGGAGAAGTTCACCCTCATCCTCTTCTCGCTGACGATCATCGCCGGGGTCTCGGGCGACAGCCTGCTCAAGGGCGTCGCCTCGGGCCTCCTCGGGCTGCTGCTCGCCACCGTCGGGCTCGACCTCGTCTACGGCACCGACCGCTTCGTCTTCGGCGAGCCGAACCTGATGGGCGGGCTCAACTTCATCGCCGTCCTCGTCGGCCTCTTCGCGCTGCCGGAGGTCTTCGCCTATATCTACCGGCCGAAGGAGCTGACCGGGACCGTGCGCGCGGTCGGCGGCACCCATGCGAGCCGGGCCGACCTCGTCCGCTGCCTGCCCTCCATCTTCCGCGGCTCGCTGATCGGGGTGGTCATGGGCTCGATCCCCGGGATCGGCGCCGCCCCCTCCGCCTTCCTCAGCTACTCCGAGGCCCGGCGCACCTCCCCGCGGAAGGCCAATTTCGGCAAGGGCGAGGTCGAGGGCGTCGCCGCGGCGGAGGCCGGGAACAACGGCGTCGCGGGCGCCACCATGATCCCGCTCCTCGCCCTCGGCGTGCCGGGCGACGTCATCACCGCGATCATCATCGGCGCCTTCATGGTCCACGGGCTGCAGCCCGGCCCCCTCCTCTTCGCGACCAACGGCTCGCTGGTCTACGCGATCTTCATCGGCCTCGTGCTCTCCTCGGTGCTGCTGCTCGGGATCGGGCTCGTCGCCACCCGCGCCTTCCGCCTGATCGCCGACGTGCCGAAGGCGATCGTCATGCCCTCGGTGCTCGTGCTCTCGGTGTTCGGCGTCTATGCGGTGAACAACGCGACCTTCGATGTCGGCGTGATGTTCGTCATGGGCGCGGTCGGCTACGGGATGATGCTGCTCCGCGTGCCCGCCGCGCCCTTCCTCATCGCCTTCATCCTCGGGCCGCTCCTCGAGGACAATTTCCGCCTCGCGATCCTCGACCCGGCCGACGATATCGGCGTCTTCTTCCGCAGCCCGATCACCTGGGTGTTCTGGGCGCTGACCGCGATCAGCCTCGCTTTCGTGCTCCTCGGCCTGCGGAAGCGCGGGCGGTCATGATCCCCCCGGCGGGGCTCGACTGGGCGGCCTTCGCGGCCGTCCTCGCGATCTTCGTCTTCGGCGGTTTCGTGAAGGGGGGGCTCGGCTTCGGGCTGCCGCTCGCGACCATCTCGCTCCTGCCCCTAGTCGTGCCCATCGACATGGCGCTCGCGATCAACACCGTCGTCCAGCCCATCGCCAATATCGGCCAGCTCTGGAGCGCGGGGCGGACGCGCGAGACGGTGGCCCGCTTCTGGCCGATGCTGCCGACGCTCGCGCTCGGCGTCGCGCTCGGGGCGGCCTTCGTGGGCTCGGTGGATCGGGGGACGCTGACGCTGCTGCTCGGCCTCTTCATCATGGTCTTCACGGTGCTCTCGCTCACCGGCGCCGTGCTGCCGCTGAAGCCCCGCCACGAGCGCCCGGCGGGGGTCGCGACCGGGCTCGCGGCCGGCATCGTCGGCGCGCTGACGGCGGCCAACGGGCCGGTCTTCGTCATGTATCTCGTGAGCCTCCGGCTCGACCGGGCGCTCTTCCGCGCGACGCTCGGCTTTCTCTTCATCGTCTCGGGGGCGCTGGTGGCGGGGGGCTTCGCGACCGTCGGCTTCCTAGACTGGCCGCGCGCCGGGCTCGCGGCGCTCTGCGTGCCCTCGGCCTTTCTCGGCATGTGGGCGGGCAACCGGATCGGGCGGCGGCTGCCCGCACATATCTTCCTGCGGGTGGTGCTGCTCGCCCTCTTCTGCCTCGGCGCGAATTTCGCGGCCCGCGGCGCTGGGCTCCTCTGATGGAGATCCGCACGCTCTACACCCTCCTCGCCATCGCCGATCATGGCAGCTTCGCCGCGGCGGGGCGCGCGCTCGGGCTCTCGATCTCGGCGGTGTCGCTGCAGATGCGCGGGCTCGAGGAGGAGACCGGCCTCCCCCTCTTCGACCGCAGCCGCCGCCCGCCCGCGCTCACCGCCGAGGGGCGCGACCTCGTCGAGCGCGCCCGCGCCGTCGTCGCCCGCTGGGAGGAGCTCGCCGACAGCCTGCGCCGGCCGGGGGACACCGGGCTCCTCAGGATCGGCGCGGTGCACACCGTCGTCGCGAGCCTCCTGCCCGATGCCCTCGCGCAGCTGCGCGCCGAGCGCCCGGCCCTCTCGGTGCATCTGACCACCGCCCTCACCCACGAGCTCGAGACCGCGGTGCGCCACGGCCGGATCGACGTCGCGATCTGCACCGAGCCAGAGAGCGTGCCGCCCGAGCTCGCCTTCCGCCCGGTCTGCACCGAGCGCCTCGTCGTCGTCGCCCCCGCCGACGCCCTGGGCGAGACCGCGGCCGAGCTGCTGACCCGCAACCCCTATGTGCGCTTCAACCGGCAGGCGCGCGTCGCGGCCCTCGTCGAGGCCGCGCTCGGGCGGATGGGCCTCGGCCCCGGCACGGCGATGGAGATCGACACCCTCGACGGCGTGCTCTCCATGGTCGCCCGCGGGCTCGGCGTCTCGGTGGTGCCGGAGCCGCGCGGCCGGCGCGCCTGGCCGCAGGGGCTGCGCACCCTCCCCCTCGGCGAGCCGCCGGCGACGCGCGCCCTCGGCCTCCTCGCCAATCCCGAGAGCGTGCGCCGGCGCTTCGTCGACGCGCTCCACGCAGCCCTCCTCGCCGCCGCGCGCTAGCCCTTCAGCCGATACCCCGTCGCCAGCCAGCGCCAGGCGAGCGCGGCGAGCGCGGCCGTCGTCCCGCCCGCCACCGCCAGCCCGACCCAGGGGCTCGAATCGGAAACGCCGAGCACCCCGTAGCGGAACCCGTCGATCAGGTAGAACACCGGATTGGCATGGCTCGCCGCCTGGAACCCGGCAGGCAGCGTCTCGATCGAATAGAAGGTGCCGGAGAGGAACGAGAGCGGGGTGATGACGAAATTCGTCACCGCCGCCATCTGGTCGAACTTGGTGGCGTAGATCGCCGCGATTAGGCCGAGGAGCCCGAGCATCGCGCTCGCGAGCAGCACGAAGACGAGCGCCCAGAGCGGATGCGCGACGCCCACGCCCACCACCGGGAAGACCATGACCCCGACGGCGAGCGCGCAGACCGCCCCCCGCGCGATCCCCCCCGCCACATAGCCCGCGACGAGCTCGCCCGCGCTCAAGGGCGGCATCAGCGTGTCCACGACCGAGCCCTGCACCTTGGCGATCATCAGCGAGGAGGAGGTGTTGGCGAAGGCGTTCTGGATCACCGTCATCATCAAGATGCCCGGTGCGAGGAACTCGGCGAAGGGCACGCCCGCGAAGCCCTCGCGCCCGGCCCCGAAGGCGAGGGTGAACACCACCATGAAGAGCCCCGCCGTCACAACCGGCGCGAGGATCGTCTGCATCGCCACCGCCATGAAGCGGCGCACCTCGCGCTCGACGAGCGTCGCCAGGCCGAGCCAGTTGACCCGCCCGAAGCGGCGCACGCCCATGCCAAGCCTCTCGGCCATGCCCGATCCCCCTCCTTGTTTGCTCGCCGCGCGGCCATACCATATAGCCTTCGGGAGAGCACGGCGAGCCGCCCCCGGGCGGCCGAGGGGAGAGGGCATGAGCTGGACCGACGAGCGCGTTGAAAAACTCAAGGAATATTGGGCGGAGGGCATGAGCGCATCCCAGATCGCGAAGCAGCTCGGCGGCGTGACCCGCAACGCCGTGATCGGCAAGGTCCACCGGCTCGGCCTTTCCCATCGCGGCAGCCCCGAGGCCGCGCGCCCCGGCGAGGAGGCCCCGGTGGCGGAGGCGGACGCCGCGCCCGAGGCCGAGGCCGCCCCCGCGGCCGAGGATCCGCCCCCCGCCGCGCCGGCGCCCGAGGCGGAGACCGCGGCGGAGGCGGAGCCGGCCGCCACGCAGCCTGCCGCCGAGCCCCCCGCCCCGCGCGACCCGCTCGCCCCGCGCGCCCCCGGCCTGCCCACCCCCGAGGAGGAGGCCGCACGCGTCACCCTCGCGGAGATCGAGAAAATGGCCCGCAAGCTCGACCTTCTGGACCTGACCGAGCGCACCTGCAAATGGCCGATCGGCGACCCGGCCGAGGACGGATTCCATTTCTGCGGCCTGCCCGTGGTGCCCGGCAAGCCCTACTGCAAATACCACGTCGAGGTGGCGTTCCAGCCGATGTCCACCCGCCGCGACCGCTCCCGCGCCAGCCGCTGACGGAGCGCGCCCGGCGGTCCCGCCCGCGCCGCGCCCCGAGCCTGTGGGGGGCGCAGGCTGCGGCCGCTCGCGCCGCCGGCTGCCCGGGTGGGCGGGGCTCGGGGCGCGGCGCGGGCGGGGCCGCCGGGCGCAGCCTCAGCGGCTGGCGGACTGGTAGGTTTCGTCGAGCGCGTAGCCCGCGGCGCGGACGGTGCGGATCGGGTCGCGCTCGCCCCGACGGTTGAGCGCCTTCCTCAGCCGGCCGACATGCACGTCCACCGTGCGCGCCTCGACATAGACGTCCCGCCCCCAGACGAGATCGAGAAGCTGCTCGCGGGAGAACACCCGCCCCGGGCGCTGCATCAGACAGTCGAGCAGGCGGAACTCGGTCGGCCCGAGATGCACCTCCCGGTCGGCCCGGCGCACCCGCCGGGTCTCCCGATCGAGCGTGAGGTCGCCGAAGGTCGCAACCTCGGCCGAGAGCGTCGGCCGCGACCGGCGCAGGAGCGCGCGCACCCGGGCGGTGAGCTCCGGGATCGAGAAGGGCTTGGTGAGGTAGTCGTCCGCGCCGGTGTCGAGGCCGCGGATACGGTCGTCCTCGTCCGAGCGGGCGGTCAGCATGATGACCGGCACGTCGCGCGTGTCCGGCCGCGCGCGGATCCGCCGGCAAATTTCGATGCCCGAGAGCCCCGGCAGCATCCAGTCCAGGATCACGAGATCGGGCTTGTCCTCCTCGATCACGAGCAGCGCGTCCTCGCCGTCGGCGCTGATGCGGACCTCGAATCCCTCTTTCTCGAGATTGTATTCCAGAAGCGCGGAGAGCGCGTCCTCGTCTTCGACCACCAAGACCCGGGCGGGCATCCTCAGTGTCCTCCTTCACCGGTCAATCGACCACCTCGACGTCAGGGCCTGGGCAGCGGCAGCTCCCCGAGCGGCTCGCCCTTCGGGCGGTCGTCGGCGAGCGGCTTGCCCTCGACCACGTAGTAGATCATCTCCGCGATGAAGGTCGCGTGATCCCCGATCCGCTCGAGGTTCTTCGCGACGAAAAGGAGCTGGGAGCAGAGCCCGATCAGATGCGGGTCCTCCATCATGTAGGTGATGAGCTCGCGGAAGATCGAGTTGTACATCTCGTCGATATCGACGTCGCGCGACCAGACCGAGACGGCGAGCGCCGTGTCGCGCGCGGCATAGGCGTCGAGCACCTCGGAGACGAGGAGGCCGGTCTGCGTGCCCATGCGCACGATGGAATGCGAGACCTTGATCGGCTGGTTCTCGTTCAGATAGGTCGCGCGGCGGGCGATGTTCTTGGCGAGATCGCCGACGCGCTCGAGCGTCGAGGCGATCTTGATGGCGGCGACCACCTCGCGCAGATCGTTCGCCATGGGCTGGCGGAGCGCGAGCGTCTGGATCGCGAACTCCTCGAACTTCATCTCGAGCGCGTCCAGACGGCGGTCCGCCGCGATGACCTCCGCGGCGAGCTCGCTGTCGCGGTCGCGGATCGCCTCGAGCGCCTGGGACAGCTGCTCCTCCGCGAGCCCGCCCATCTCGGAGATCCGTGTCGAGATGATCTGGAGCTCGGCGTCGAAGGCGGTCACGATGTGCTTGGTCATCGCCGCGGGTCCTCGTATGGGGGCGCGGGGCGCGCCCCCGAGCCCTTGCTGCTGCCTCAGCCGAACCGGCCGGTGATGTATTGCTGGGTCTTCTCGTGGTCCGGATTGGTGAAGATCTTGCCGGTCTCGTCGTATTCCAGCACCAGCCCGAGATGGAAGAACGCGGTCTTCTGGGAGACGCGGGCGGCCTGCTGCATCGAGTGGGTGACGATCACCACCGCGTAGTTCTCCCGCAGCTCGTGGATCAGCTCCTCGATCTTGGCGGTGGCGATGGGGTCGAGCGCCGAGCAGGGCTCGTCCATCAGCAGCACCTCGGGCTCGGTGGCGATGGCCCGCGCGATGCACAGGCGCTGCTGCTGGCCGCCGGAGAGGCCGGTGCCCGGCTGGTCGAGCCGGTCCTTCACCTCGTCCCAGATCGCGGCGCGGCGGAGCGACTGCTCCACGATGGCGTCGAGATCGGCCTTGTTGTCGGCGAGGCCGTGGATCTTCGGGCCATAGGCGACGTTGTCGTAGATCGACTTCGGGAAGGGGTTGGGCTTCTGGAACACCATCCCCACCCGGGCGCGGAGTTGCACCGGATCGATGTCGCGGGCATAGATGTCGTGATCGTCGAGCTTGATCTCGCCGGTCACGCGGCAGACGTCGATGGTGTCGTTCATCCGGTTGAGGCAGCGCAGGAAGGTGGACTTGCCGCAGCCCGAGGGGCCGATGAACGAGGTGACCGTGCGGTCCTCGATGTCCATCGTCACGCCCTTGATCGCCTCGTTGTCGCCGTAGAAGACGTGGACGTCGTTGCAGGTGATCTTGATCTCGTGGGTGTTTTCCATCGGTTCCGTCCTTGTCCCGGGCTTACCAGCGGCGCTCGAACTGCTTGCGGAGCAGCACCGCGAGGCCGTTCATCGCGATCAGGAAGATCAGGAGCACCGAGATCGCGGCCGCCGTCTTGCCGTCGAACAGGCGCTCGGAGTTGTTGTTCCAGAGATAGATGAGCGAGGGCAGCACGTTGCCCTTGTCGAGCGGCGTCGCCGGCGCTTCCTGGATGAAGCTGTTCATGCCGATGATGATGAGCGGCGCGGTCTCGCCGAGGGCCTGGGCGAGGGCGATGATCGTGCCGGTGAGGATCCCGGGCATGGCGAGCGGCAGGACGTGGTGCGCCGCCGTCTGCAGCTTCGAGGCGCCGATCCCGAGGGCGGCGTCGCGGATCGAGGGCGGCACCGCCTTGATCGAGGCGCGCGAGGCGATGATGATCGTCGGCAGGCTCATCAGCGCGAGCACCACCCCGCCGGCGAGCGGGGTCGAGCGCGGATCGTCGGTGATCGAGCGCAACAACCCGTCGAACAACTCCACCCCGAAGAGGCTCACCCCAGAGATCAGCACCGTAATGCCGAGCAGACCAAACACGATGGAGGGCACCGCGGCCAGGTTGTTGATGTTGATCTCGATGAAGTCGGTGAAGGTGTTCTTCGGCGCGAACTCCTCGAGATAGATGGAGGCCATCACGCCGACCGGGAAGGCGAGGAGGAAGGTGACGACCATCGTCCAGAAGGAGCCGACCAGCGCGCCCCAGATGCCGGCGAGCTCGGCGTTGGAGCTGTCGGAACTCGCGAGCAGCCGCCAGTTGAACTTCTCGACGATCATGCCCTGGCGCTCGAAATTGGAGAGCCAGATCACCTGACGGTCGGAGATGTTGCGGGCGGTCTCCGGGCGCTCCACCAGGTCGGCGCGCCAGGTGCCTTCCTCGGCGGTGTCCAAGCTGTCGAGCGGCTCCATGATCGTGCCGGTGGCGCGCTCGCGGGTCAGGGTGTCGAGCTTGATCCAGCCGCCATTGGCCCGGACGAGGACGGAGGGGTCCTCGTCGCTCAGCGTGTATTCGGCGCCGACATCGACCTTGCGGAGCATGGCGTCGGCGCGGGAATTGGCGGCCGCCGCGCGCTCCTCGTAGCGGGCGAGCGCGGTCTCGAGCTCGGCGCGCTCCTCCCCGGTCGCCTCCTCGAGGCGGGCGCGGGTCGCTTCGATGGCGGATTCCTGGCGGCGAGCCTCGGCGCGCTCGCGGCGGGCCTGAGCGGCGCGGGCCTCGCGGAGCGCGAGGCGGGCCTCCGTCATCGCCTGCGGCGCGAGGCGGAGCCGGACGCGGTCCTCCTCCCCCTCGATCGGCTCGATCCGCAGCGCCCCCTCGGAGCCTGCGTCGATCACCTTTCCGAAGGCGCCCTGGAACCACATCTGCACCTGATCGTCGAGCAGCGCGTCGAAGCGCACCTCCTCGCCGACGAGGGTCAGATCCTGCTTCACCTTGTCGCCGAGCTCGAGCCCGGCATCGCGGGAGATGAGAGAGAAGAGCGCGCCCTTCTCGCTCCGCCCCATCTCGTCCGAGCCCGGGACGGTGGCGAGCAGGCCGTCCCGCCAGGCGCCGTTCAGCGCGGCCCGGATGCGCGGGTTGGGGTCCTTCAGGCGCTCCATATCGCGCTCGGAGGGGTCGATCACCGTGTCGATCTGGAGATATTTCTCCGTGAGCACGCTGGTGGTCTTGACCGCGATGGTGCCGATCAGGATGACCAGCGCCGCCGCCGCGAGCGCGATCGCGAGGATGCCGTAGGCCTTGAGGCGGAACTCCGCCATGTGGCGCCCGCGCAGCCGGCCCCGCGTTTCGGGCGACGTGTGGCGCGCCGAGATCTCCGTCATGTCGATGGACGAGGTCATGATCCGGGGTCCCTCAATCGTAGGCTTCGCGGTATCTGCGCACGATTCTGAGCGCAACCATGTTGAGCGCCAGCGTCACGACGAAGAGCGTGAAGCCGAGCGTGTAGGCCGGGCCGGCGGCGGTGCCGGCATCGGTGTCGCCGGTGATCAGCATGACGATCTGCACGGTGACGGTGGTCACCGTGTCGAGCGGGTTGAAGGTGAGGTTCGCCCCCTGCCCCGCCGCCATCACCACGATCATCGTCTCGCCGACGGCGCGGGAGATGCCGAGCAGCACCGCCGAGACGATGCCGGGCAGCGCCGCGGGGAGCACGACGATGCGGATCGTCTCCGCCTTGGTCGCCCCGAGGCCGTAGGAGCCGTCGCGCAGGCTTTGCGGCACGGCGTTGATCACGTCGTCGGAGAGGGAGGAGATGAAGGGGATGATCATGATCCCCATCACCACGCCGGCCGCGAGGGCCGACTGCGCGTCGATCGAGAGGCCGATCCAGGCGCCCGCATCGCGGATCGCGGGGGCCACCGTGATCGCCGCGAAGAAGCCGTAGACCACCGTGGGCACGCCGGCGAGGATCTCGAGCATCGGCTTGGCCCAGGACCGCACCGATTTCGGCGCGAAGTCGGCCAGATAGATCGCGGCGAAGAGGCCGATCGGCACCGCGACGAGCATCGCGATGATGGTGATCAGGAAGGTGCCGAGGAAGAGCGGCACGGCGCCCACCTTGTCGGCCGAGAGGTTGCCCTCGTGCACGCCGGAGAGGGGGCTCCAGGTCAGGCCGAAGAGGAACTTGTCGATCCGCCAGTCGAGCCCGGAGAAGAAGCTGAGCGTCTCGCCGATCAGCGAGAGCAGGATGCCGAGGGTCGTCAGGATGGCGATCGCCGCGGCGAGCAGCAGGATGACTCGCAGGATGCGCTCGGAGGAGTTGCGGGCGCGGAAGTCGACGCCGACGCGGCTGTAGGTCAGCGCGAAGGCGAGCGCCGCCATGGCGAGGCTCGCGCCGCAGACGATCCAGATCCGGGTGCCGTCGATCGCGGCGAAGCGCGCGGCGAGCTCCTCGCGCAGCGGGTCGACCGCGGAGGGCACGCGGTCCGCGGCGATCTTGCGCGCGTCCTCGAGGACGAGCTCCTTCTCGATCGAGAGCATCTCGCGCCCCTCGGCGGACAGGAGCTGCTCCAGCGCGTCGCGCATCACCGTGCCGACATAGCTGAGCCCGACGAGATCGGTGACGAGGAAGGTGCCGTAGCCCGCGATGGCCACCCAGAGGAGGGCGTAGAGCCCGTGATAGGCCGGGCGGGAATGCAGATTGGCGAGTCGCCCCCCGGCGCTCGCCACCGCCTTGGCGCGGGCGAAGACGAAGGCCGTGAGCGCGATCAGGAAGACCACGAGCAGCGTCGTCGGCACCAGCGACGGGCCGGAATATCCCTCGGGATCGGCGATGAGCGCGATGATGTCACCGCCGCCGAAGAGGACGACTGCGAGTATCGCCAAGCCGATGGCGATCGTTGTGTTGCGGTCCACGGCAACGCCCCTCGTTGCGCCGGCCTCCGCGCCGCGAGAGCGCCCGGGCGGCGAGACACTCGGAAACGGGAGGGGCGGCGCGCGCCACCCCTCCTCAGACGGCTCGGATCAGAGGTCGCCGGCCTGCAGCGGGGTCCGGCTCATCACGCGCTCGGCGTTGTCCTGATGCGCGTCCGCGGGCAGCGGGATCAGGCCCTTCTCGACGAGTTAGCCGAACTTGCCGGAGGCGTCGTCCGACACGAACTCGGCCGCATACTCCATGATGCCGGGCACGACGCCGACATGCGCGCTCTTGATGTAGAAGTAGAGCGAGCGGGCCAGCGGGTAGTCACCGGCGAGGATGTTGTCGAAGGTCGGCTCGACGCCGTTGATGTTGTGGCCTTTGATCTTGTCGGCGTTCTCCTCGAGGAAGGAGTAGCCGAACACGCCCATGGCGTCCGGGTTGGCGACGACCTTCTGAACGATCAGGTTGTCGTTCTCGCCGGCGTCGACATAGGCGCCGTCCTCGCGGACCTCGATCTCGATGTCGAGACCGGCCTCCTCGCAGCCCTCCTCGAGCGCGAGCTCCTCGAAGGCGTCGCGGGTGCCGGAGGTCGGCGGCGGGCCGAGGACCTCGATCTTCAGGTTCGGCAGGGAGGGGTCGACGTCGGACCAGTTGGTCGGCGCCGGGTCCATCGCGCCGGCCACGAGCGCCTTGCAGAGCTGCTCGCGGGTCAGGTCGAAGGACGGGCTCTCCTTGGAGTTCGCGACGACGATGCCGTCATAGCCGGCGACCGACTCGACGACCTCGGTCACGCCGTTGTTCTGGCAGAGCTCGAACTCCGACTTCTTGATGCGGCGCGAGGCGTTGGTGATGTCCGGGTGCTGGGTGCCGACGCCGGCGCAGAAGAGCTTGAGGCCGCCGCCCGAACCGGTCGACTCGACAACCGGGGTCGGGAACGCGGTCGCCTTGCCGAAAGCCTCGGCGACGGCGGTCGAGAAGGGGAAGACGGTCGACGAGCCGACGATCTTGATCTGATCGCGAGCGCTGGCGGTGCCGGCCACGGCGATCGCGGCGGCAGCCACGGCGAGGCTGAACTTGGTCATTGGGGGTCTCCAGTTCTTCGGATTTTGAGCGTCTCAACCATCCCTGCACGGACAACATCCGTGCTTGTGGTGGCGCGGAAGCTAGTGACCGCAGGCGACACGGAAATTACGAATTCGTTACGGTTTTATGACAGAGTAACCCATTGGCAGAGAACGACTTCCGACCACGCCCTCGAGTGGGCCTTCGCAGATGCGTCATCCGGTGCGGCGGGCGGCCGCGGCGACGGGGAGCCAGACGGTGAAGCGCGAGCCCCGGCCCTCCTCGCTTTCGATCTCGAGCTGGCCGCGATGGCGGCTGAGCACGTGCTTGACGATCGCGAGGCCGAGCCCCGTCCCCCCGCGGGCGCGCGAGTGCGGGACCGAGACGCGGTAGAACCGCTCTGTCAGCCGCGGCAGATGGGTCCGCGCGATGCCGGGGCCGGTATCCACCACGGCGATGCCGACGCGCCCGCCGGTCTCGGGCCCCGCGGGCAGCGCGCGCACCGCCACGCTGTCCCCCGCCCGGCCGTATTTGATCGCGTTGTCCACGAGGTTCTGGAAAACCTGGGAGAGCTCCTCGCGGCTGCCGAGCACCGCGACCTCGGCGCCGGCGAGATCGGCCTGCAGGTCGATCCCCGCGGCCTCCGCGACCGGCGCGAGCGCCTCGACGGTCTCCTCCACGATCTCGGCGAGGCTCTGCGGCGTGCGCGGGGGCACGCGCTCGTTCTGCTCGATGCGGTTGAGCGAGAGCATGTCCTCGACGAGCCGGCGCATCCGCTCGGTCTGAGTCGCCATGATGCCGAGGAAGCGCTCGGCGGCCTCCGGATCGTCGCGGGCATGGCCCTGCAGCGTCTCGATGATGCCGGAGATCGAGGCGAGCGGGGTCTTGAGCTCGTGGCTCGCATTGGCGACGAAATCGCGGAAGAGTTGCTCGGAGCGCCGGCTCTGCGTGATGTCCTCGATCAGCACGACGACATCGCCCGCGGCGGGGCGGAGATGGGCGCGCAGATGGAGCTCCGCGCCCCGCATCAGCGCGAACTCCACGGTGACGGCGAGGCCCTCGGCGCGGGCTTCTTCGATCGCGGCGAGGAGCTTCGGCGCGCGCAGCGCCGCGGCGTGGAACGGGAGCGCCGGGAGCCGCCCGAAGAGCTCGGCCGCGATCGGATTGGCGAATCGCACGGCGCTCTCCCGGTCGATCCTCAGGATCGCGAGCGGAAGATGCTCGAGCAGCGCCCGGTCGGACTGCGCCCGGGCCGGGGTCTCCGGCGCGGGCCGGACCGGCGCGGGCCGCCCCTCGGGCGCGCGCGGCGCGAGCAGCCCCCCGCCGAGCGCGCCGACCGCCCCGGCGAGCACGGTCGCGACCGGCTCCTCCCAGACGAAATGCGCCGAAGCGCCAGCCGCCCCGGCGAGGATGGCGGGCGTCAGCGATCGGCCGATCTCACGCAAGAGCATGGCGGGTCCGCGGTGGCGCCGGGCTCCCTCCGGCGAGGCGTGGATAGCACGGGCCGGGCTCCGCGGCGAGGCCCGCCCGCGCCCCCTCACCCCATGTCGAAGAGACCGACGAAGGCGCCGTCGGCGAGGTCTGGCTCGGTGCGGGCGACGTTCTCCGGGCTCTCGGCGAAGACGGAGAGGAGCCCGGCGCGGTCGAGCCCCCCCGCCTCGAGCGCCGACACCCAGAAGGCGCGCCCCGGCCCGTCCGCCTCCCGGCCGAGGGCGTTCTCGTAGAGCGCGTCGACATACCGCTCCGCCGCCGGGTCCGCGCCATAGAGCAGCGCGAATTCCGGGGTCTCGACGAAGGCCTCGGCGAGGGCGTCGGGCGCGAGCCCGGCCTCGACGGCGGCGAGGTTGAAGCGCAGGCCCGCCTCGTCCGGCGCGCGGCCATAGGCGGCGGCGTAGCTGCGATAGACGAAGCCGAGCTCTGGCGCGTCGAGCAGGTCGTAGAGGAGCGCGCCGTCGGCGACCTCGATGCGCTCGATCTGCAGGAGCCGGTCGGTCCCGTCGGCGGCCGTCACCGTGACCGCCCCGTCCGCGCCGAGCGCGATGCCGAGCGCATCCCGCGGGGCGGCGTAGACGGCGGTGTCGGTGCCGAGACTGCCCGACAGGGTGTCGTCGCCCGGAGAGCCGGCGATCCGGTCGTCCCCCGCGAAGCCGCCGATCGCCTCCGAGGCGGCGGTGCCCGCGAGCGCGTCGTCCCCCCCGGTGCCGACGATGCGGGCCACCCCCGCGCCATAGGGCACGGCGAGGAGGATCGGGTCGTGGTCGGACGCCCGCCCCGGGCGCGCGGCGAACTCGGCGTTGAGATGGACGATGTCGACCTCGGCGCCGGCGGCGATGTCCGCGTCGATCAGGATATGGTCGAGCGACTGCGAATTGCCCTGAAAGACGAAGCTGTAGCGCTCGTCCTCGGGCAGATACTCGGTGGTGTTGACGAGGCGCGGCGCGCCGGTGCCGTCGTCTCCGGGCAGGATCTCGGCGACCGGGGAGACGAACTCGAACTCGTTGAAGTCTCCGAGCACGATGGCGCCGAGCCCCGCAGTGGGAGCGTCGGCGCGGGTGTAGGCGTCGATCAGCCCCTGCAGCGCCGCCGCCCCGGCCTGCGCCTGGCGCTCGTCGAGCGAGCCGTTGACGCCGGGCTCCTCCTGGCGCGCCGCGAAGGGCTGCTCGGTGCCGAGGATCGGGGCGGAGCCGCCCTTGGAGGAGAAATGCGCGTTGACGATCAGCACGTCGCGCGCCGGGTCGATCGGCGGATCGGTGCTGAGCTCTGGCACCTCGCCCCAGAAGCGGAAGCCCCCCGCGATCGGCAGGCGCGCCCCCTCGAAGGGCGCGCCCTCGTCCTGGAGGCCGGCGAAATCGGGCAGGTTGCCCTCGCTGCGGGCCTCGACGCGCGCAGGGTTGTAGAGGAAGGCGGTGCGGATGTTGCCGCCCGGCTGCCCGCCGGAGGCGTTGTCCGAGATCAGGTCGTTGTCGATGAACTCGTAGCTCGGCCCGCCCGCCGCCTCGATGGCGGCGACCAGGGTGGCGAGGGTCAGGTCCGCCGCCACCGTCCCGTCGTCGACCGAACCGGAATTGTCCTGCACCTCTTGCAGGGCGAGGATGTCGGGCGCGCCGAGCGCCTCCACGATGTCCCGCGCGATGGCGTCGAAGCGGCCGTCGGCGATGTCCGCGTCGCCGTCCTCGTCGTTGGGGTCGAGGTTGAGCAAGTTGTAGGTGGCCACCGTCATGGTGTCGAGATCGCCGCGGAGGGGGCTGGTCTCGCGGCCGAGGAGCGGGCCCTCGGTCACCGCGAAGGGGGCGGTGGGGACGATCTGGAAATTGCCGAAATCGTAGGAGACCACGCCCTCGACGCCGGCGACCCCGATCAGCGTGTCGACCTCCGGCACGGCGAAGTCCGGGGTGATGTCGGGATCGGCGTCGATCTGGATCTTCTCGGGGTTGAAGTCGTCGGGCGAGATGTTGAGCGTGCCGCGGGCGGAAAGGCCGCTCGCCGCCGCCTCGTCGGCGACGACGAAGAGCTCGCCGAACCGGTTGGTCCCGGCGACGGCCACGCCCTGGGGCAGGCTCACGAGCATCCCCTCGAGGCTCTCGAAGAAGTCGATGCCGTCGGTCTCCGGCTCGAAGGCGGCGAAGGCGTCGTCGTCGATCGTCTCGGAGGGCGGCAGGCGGCCCGCGGCGCCGAGCACCGTCGCCGTCGGGAAGACCGTCGGGGCGGCGTCGAAGATCTCGACATACTCGGCCGCGATCTCGGTGGTCGGCAGGTTGCGCGTGGCGACGCCGCCGGGGACGGTCTCGGCCACCCGCCCGACGACGGCGACCGCCTGCCCCGCGATCGGCTCGGGCGCCCCCTCGGTCGCGACGAACAGCGCGTCGGAGGTCGCCGGGTCGCCGTCGCCGGCGGGATCCTGGAGGTAGAAGCCGTTGCCGTCGACCGCGGTGACCACGCCGGTGGTCGCGACCCGCGCGCCCTCGAGCTCGCCCTCCGCCGCGATCCAGGCGGCGAAGCTCTCGGCCACGAAGGGGGAGACGTGCCCCGCCCCCTGGATCGCCGGGATCGGGACCATGGGCGCGGGCGCGACCGTGTCGATCTGGGCGCGCAGCTCGGCGGTCTCCGGCCGGTCGAAGGCGACGGTGGCGACCTCGGCATAGACGCCGAGCCCGAGGATCGCCTCGGCGAAGAGATTGGGGTTGGCGCCGAAGCCCCCGGGCACGGCCTGGCTGTCCCAGATGCCGGTGAGGGTCTCGGCCTCGTAGTCGATCTCGACCGCCCCGGCCTCCGCCGCGGCGAGGAGGTCGAAGAGGATCTCCCCGGTCTCGCCGATGCCGCCCAAGCGGAAGTCGAGCGCGGTGACGTCGTCCGGATCGGTGCGCAGCGCCGGGTCCTCGACAAGATCGACCCCCTCGAGCGCGATGGAGAAGCGGATCGCGAGGCCGTCGGCGGGGCCCGGCAGCCCGCGGGCGGCGACGCTCCCCCCGGCCGCACTGTCGAGGGGCGCCGGGGCGCCGGGGGCAGGGATCACCTCGGCCGGCGAGAAGGCGCCGGGGACCGGCAGCGGCCCGGGCGCGTTGCTCCGCCCGGGGCTGTCCTCGCTCTCGTCGGCGAAGGCGAGGAGCTCGAAGGCGCCCGAGCCGTCCGGGCGCGCGGCGAGGCCCGCGGGGGCGAACGCCCCGTCCGGCCCGACCACCGCCTCCGCATAGCTCAGATCCGGCGTCCCGTCGCCGTCGATCAGCGAGACGCCGTCGAGCAGCGCGGTCCAGGGCGTCGCGTCGAGCGTGCCGTCGTCGTCCGCGTCGAGATCCTCGCCCGCGGCGCCGGTGAAGCCCTCGACGAGGAGGAAGCTCGAGGGCGAGCCGAAGAAGTCGAACGCCGCCGTCAGATCGCCGGGATCGAGGGGCGTGTCCGTGCCCTCCGCGGCGAGCAGGAAGACCCCCTCCCCGTCCGCCGCGCCGCCCGAAAGGTCGAAGGCGAAGTCCACCTGTCCGGGCGCGAACTCCCCGGAGAGGACGAGGAGCGCGAGGCCGTCCGTGCGCGTCCCCGGCGCGGCGAAGAGCTCGACGAAATTGGAGACGTCGTCGCGCCCGCCCGGGCTCGAGATGCGGAGCTCGTTGATCTGCATGGCCGGCGTCCTCCCCGATTTGTCGCAGGCTGAAGGGATAGCCGGGGCGGCGGCCGCAGACAACGCTCAGCCGGCCACCTCGAAGGCGAGGCGCGACTCCGACAGCCGGCCCTCGGCGTCGCGCAGCGTCACCGTCGCGCTCGCCCGGCCCGCGAAGCCCGGCTCGGTCTCGAAGAGCACCCCCGCGGCGGAGAGCGACGCCCGCCCGCCCACGGCGCCCTCGACCGAGAGGATCTCCACCTCCCCGGCCTTCTGCGCCCCGGCGATCGCGGCGGCGGCGATCGAGAAGGCCCCGCCCGCGGGGATGACATGGGGCAGGTCCACCGGGCGCGCCTCGAAGCCCGGCGCGAGGGCGATCTGCTCGACGGCCAGCCGCTGCCCGGGGGCGACCGCTCCGGGCTGCCCGACCGCCGCGGGCTCGGCGCGCAAGACGAGCGCCTCGACGCTGTCGCGCAGCTCCGGCGCGAGGGCGGAGAGGTCGATCCGCGCCGCGCCCCCATGCCGCCCGAGATCGACGAGCCCCGCCTCGGCGTCGACGAGATAGACCCGGTAGCCCGCCGCGCGGCCCGGCCCCTCCGCCTCGACCGACGCGGCGATCTCGAGCGCGCCATAGGCCGACCAGTCCTGCCCGCCGAGATCGAGCGCGAAGCCCCCGCCGGGCGCCGCCCCCGGGCGCAGATCCCAGGCGAGCCGGCCCGGCCCCTCCCGGTCGAGCGCCGCGCCGGCGGAGAGCCGCGGGTCCTCGGCCTCGAAATCGGCGACGATATGGGGCCCCGGGACGGCGGGGCGGATCTCCACCCCGGCGACGAAGCGGTGCGCCTCCGCCCCCGTGCCCTCCGGCGCGCGGAAGCGCCCGTCCGCCTCCTCCGCCCCGGCGACGAGCTTGACCAGGAGCGCCGCACCCTGGCGCAGCACCGCCGTCTCCCCGGCCGCGAGGAGCGCCGCCCGGCTGGCGACCTCGACGGCGCCCAGGATCTCCGCCCCAGAGCCGACCCCAGGGATCTCCAGCAGCAGCGCGTCCCCCGCCTCGGCGAAGCGCAGCGTCAAGGTGAGCCGGCCCGGGATCTCCGGCAGGTCGAACCGGTGCAGGAGCCCCGAGTTCAGCGCCACGGCGCTCTGGTGATAGGTGTCGAAGGTGGGGGGGATGCGCACCGCCTCGCCGTCCTCGCGCGCGAGGCCCGCGATGAGCGCCGTGCCCGGCGCGAGATCGGTGTCGGCGCGCAGGAGGCCCATATCGCCCGCGACCGCCCAGGCGCCCCAGTCGTCGCGCCGCTCGGCCGTCTCGGGGATGTGGACCCGGCTCTCGGCGCCCTGCGCGTCCTCGAGGATCGGCACGAGGCGCGCGCCCGGCGTGCCGGTGAGGCTGCCGTCGAGATCGAGGAGGCCCGAGGACCACATATGCGCGAGATGCGCCTCCGGGGCGAAATCGACCCGCCCGGCCGCGGTGACGCCCTCGAAGCTGAGGCCCGAGGCGTAATGCGCCGGGCTCTTCTGCGCCGCGCCGTTGGTCTGGAAGGCGGCGTCGGCGTCGGTGAAGCCCGCGAAATGGGTGTCGATCACGCCGGAGGGGCCGTCATAGATCGAATGCCCGCGGAAATAGCGCCCGTTATAGGGCTCCGGCAGCGAGCGCCCGGCGGCGATCTCGGCCTGGGACAGGGGCGTCCCGACATTGGCCGAGCGTCCCACGATCAACCCGTCGTTAAGGAGTTGGTTGTAGGAAAAGAACGTGGCGCGGGCGTTGTCGGCGGAGTGGAGCCGGTCGAACTCGATCCCCTCCGCGCGAACCCAGACCGCCCGGTCGAGCGACTTGTAGGAGGTGAAATCGCGGATCACGGCCGGCTCCGAGGGGCGATAGTCGCTCTCGACGAACTCCAGCGTGTCGGGGTGGACGCTCCCCTCGATGGCGAGGTTCGAATGGGCGTTGGAGTGGCCGACATTGCCGTCGAACCGCCCGAGCGGCGCGGTCGCCGGGTCGAGATGGTCGTAGAGCCCGGTGGCGGCGGAGAGCCCCGTCACCTGCCCCGGCGCGATCCAGAAGCCCGAATGCTCGGAACCCGCCGCGACATTGCCGACGAACTCGTTGGAGGGGTTCGAGATCCAGAAGGTGGAGACATGGCTCGCATCGGTCGGCGCCGTCGCCGCCTCGGGCGCGGCGGCCCGCGTGAGGAGACCGAGATTGCGGTGGAAGACGTTGCCCGTCTCCGAGCCGTCCTCGAGGAAATAGGCGTGACCCACCGTGTCGTAGGCCACCGTATCCGCCACCAGCGCGTTCTGCGTGCCATGCACCACCACGGCGCGGTTGTAGCTCTCGTGGAAGGCGCTGTTGGTGACGTATTGCCCCGCCGCATCCCCCGTCATGTGCCAGTGGACCGGGTAGCGCCCCATCTCCCCCGCCTGCCCCATGCGGTGGAACTCGACGCCCGAGAGGCGCAGCTCCGCCCCGTGCATCGCCATCGTATGCCCGCCATGCCCGTCGAGATGGGCGTCCTCGTCCCCCCGGATCGTCACGTTGCGCGAGAGGAGCCCCACCTCGGCGCGGGTGTCGAGCACGCGCCCCCCCTCGTAGAGCTGCAGCTCGCCGAAATGCATCCAGTCGAGCGCCCGGTCGAGGGTCAGCGTCCGCCCGTCGGGGGAGACCGAGAGGATGCGCGCGGTCTCCGCCTGATGCGCGTCGAAATCGGTGGAGGCGAGGACGATCTCGTCCCCCGCCTCCCAGCCCGGCGCCGCCTCGAGCACGATCTCGCGCGCCCCGGGCTCGGCGGTGGCGGCGAGGCGGGTCCAGTCGAGCTTCGCCGCATCCGCGCCGTGGATCTCGATCCGCGACCCCTCGCCATGGGCCATCAGGAAGGCGGTGCCCTCCGGCGCCCGGTCGGCGAGCGCGCAGAGGCAGGTGCCGCCGGAGACCGGGCAGCGCTCCTCGACCTCGACGCGCACCTCCGCCCAGTCCGGCGCCTCCCCCGGATCGCCGGCGAGCGTCAGCGTGAAGTCGTGCGCATGAGGGTCCTCCGGCGTGCCGACGACGAAGGCGCCCCCGTCGGAGACCAGCATCCAGTCGGTCTCGAGCGCGATGTCGGCGGTGTCCGCCACCTCGAGCCGGCCGAGCACGACGAGCCCCGCCACATCGGCGTCCGCATCGAGCAGCAGGGTCCGCCCCCGCTCGACCACCACGATGTCGTCCGGCCCGGGCACCGCCCCGTCCCAACTCGCGGGGTCGGACCATAGCTCCGGCGCGGCTGCCTCCCAGCTCGCGGTCGCGTCCCAGTCCTCCATGGCCGGCCCTCCGTCCTGATTTGGAAGGGGACGGCGCGCCTCGGCTGCCCCGTCCCGGGACGGCAGGCATGGCCCTCGGCGGCCAGGCCGGCGTCCCGGCCCGATCGGAGCAAACCTCGTGCCAAGGGATTGCCTGCCCATCCGAACCGGCAGCGTCGGCCTATTCGAAGGGCGGGACCGGCCCGACCGCCGCGCCGATCCTCCGGCTGGGGGCGCCGCATGCCGCGTCGGATCGCGAGGGCGATCGGCGGCGCGGGAGGATGCTCGAGGATGGCGGAGGTCGCGGCGCCGCGCGCTGGCCGCGATGCCGGTCCCAAGGGCGGGCGGGTCGGCTCTATCGGGGCGGGCCGGCATGCCTCTTGCGGCGACTGCCGGTCTACGGCGAAGACAGGGGGCGCCGGGGCTGCGCAGGGCCGGAAGCGTGGCGAAGCGGGTGCCGCCGCAGCGCTGCCAGGGGAGGGATCAGGCCGGAACGCGGGCCCTCGCCGGACGGGCGCCGTCGCTCGCCGGCCGCGTCTGGCAGATCAGAGGGTCAGGCCGGGCGGGACCGGTCGGAGGCGGGCGCGGCGGCATCCGCTTCCGCATCGGCGTCCCAAAGGTCGGCCTCGTTGCCCGGGGGCGCCGGCTCGCCCGCGATGTCGCCTGCAAGCGGCAGCTCGGTCTCTCCTGCCTGAGCGTCCTGCGCAGCCGCCGGCGGCGCCGCGCAGTCGGCCTCATGCGGGGCCGGGGTCCGCTCCGGGTCCTCGGGAACCGGCGGCGCGGGGAGGGCGATCGCGGCCTCCGGCGCGTCCGCCTCGAGGAGGCCGGGCGCAGCATCCTCTAGACGGCGGGCCTCCGTGGCAGGTCCGTATTCCGCCGCCGTCGCATCGGGGGATGCCGGGGGGAGGGCCCGGGGCGCCTCGTCCTCCCCCGCAAGGTCGACGTCCGCGCAGGTCTCCTCCTCCCAGGGCGGCAGATCGTCCGCCGTCGGCGCGTCTTCCTCCCAGGGCGGCAGATCGTCGGCCGTCGGCGCATCCTCCTCCCAAGGCGGCAGATCGTCGGCGGAGGGCGCGTCCTCCTCCCAAGGCGGCAGGTCGTCGGCGGAGGGACCGGAGGGCTCGGGCGCAGCGACGCGGTATTTCTCCACCAGCCGGTTCAGTTCGGTGAAGTGCTCGGTCAACGTGTCGGCTGCGGACTGGGTCTCCTGAGCGGAGGCCTGGCTCCAGCGGATCGAATGGCCGAAGCCGTCGAGCGTCTCGATGATCTCGTCGGAAATCGCGGTCTGCGCGTCCATTTGCTCGGAGGCGGCGGCGATCTCGCCGGAATACCCCTCGATCTTCGGCAGGAGGCCGGTGAGCGCCCGCTCCGCCCGGTCGGAGGCCGCGACCGTCTCGCCCGACAGCGCGGTGATCTCGCTCGCCGCGGTCTTCGTACGCTCGGCGAGCTTGCGGACCTCGGCCGCCACGACGGCGAAGCCGCGGCCATGGGCGCCGGCGCGGTTGGCCTCGATCGCGGCGTTGAGCGAAAGGAGGTCGGTCTTGATCGAGATCTCGCGGATCACCGCGTTGCGCTCGGCGATGCGCTTGAGGAGCTCGAGCGCCTGCGCCACCGCCTCCACGCTTTCGCGCACCTGCGCCACCAGATCGTCGGACAACGCGCGCGAGCGCCGGGTCGTCTCGGCGCAGGCGCGGATGCTCTCCAGCATCTCGCGCACCTTCGCGGCGGCGCTGCTCGAGCCCTTGATCTGCAGATCGGCCTGGGCGCTGATCGTCTCGGCGCCGGCGGAGAGCTCGATGCAGCTCATCTCGACCTGCTCGCCGATCTCGCGCAGCCGGCCGACCAGGCGGCCGAGGTCGGTCATATGGGCGTTGAGCGCGGCGGCGAAGGTGTTGGCCCCGGCGTTGTCGTCGAGCCGGCGGGACAGATCGCCCTCGGCGGCCTCGGCGAGGATTTCCGCCTGCTGGACGACGAGGAGCGCCAGATCGTCGAGGTCGCGCGCCAGGACGCCGATTTCGTCCGGCCGGGGGGAGAGCTCGATCGGCGTGTCGAGCCGGCCCTCGAGGATCGCGCGGCTGCGCGCATGCAGCGCGGCGAGGGGGCGGACCGCGCTGCGATGGAGCCCCCAGAGCGCGAGGGCGACGAGGAGCGCCGCCGCCGGCAGGCCGAGCCCCGCCGCCAGAAGCGCCGAGCGCCCGGCCTCGCGGAAGTCGGCGAAATGCGCCGCCCGCCGAGCCTGGATCGCCTCGCGCAACCGCCGGATCGCCGCGGAGCGCGCCTCCGCAGGGGCGGAGAGGGCGGCCGAGATCGCCTCGACCAGCGCGGGATCGAGCGGCGCGTCGAGGCGGGAGGCGTCCTCCGCGATGCGGCGCAGCCCCTGCCAGCCGGGCGCGGTGGGGCCGTCGGCCTCGGCGAGACGGTCCGCCGCCCGGTCGATCCGGGCATAGACCTCGCCATAGCGCTCGGCATAAGCGGCGAGACCGCGGAGTTCGGCCACGAAGAGCGCCGTGGCCAGCGCCATCGCGGCGAAGAGCCCGCCGGCGATGGCGCCGAAGCGCAGCTTCAGCGCATGGCGCTGCCACCAAGGCGCGCCGCCGTCCGCCGCCCGCCCGGCGAGCTGCGCGAGCCCGGCTTTGACCTTCTCGATCCGGCCCATCGGCTCAACCCTCCTTGTCCAGCGGGGGCGGAGGCCCCTCCGCGAGGCGGCGCGCCACGGCCTCGATCTCTCCCGAGAGCGGCCGGTCTCCGAGGAGCGGCGGCGAGAACCGGCGGATCTCGGCGGCGAGCGCCGCCGTCGCGGGCGCGAGCGCGGCGGGGCCTGGCCCCGCCTCCCCCGCCTCCACGATGTCCGCCCCCTGTGCGACCGCGATGGCGAGGATGGCGAGAACGCGCCAGGCGTCCTCGAGATGCTCCCCCGTCTTGCGCGCGGCGATGGTGCCCATGCTGACCACGTCCTGATTGGCGGCGTTGGTCGAGATCGACTGGATCGAGGCCGGCACGGCGCGGGCGCGCATCTCCGCATGGAGCGCCGTCGCCGTCACCTGCGCGCCCATCAGCCCGCTCGCGAGCCCGGCGCGTCCACGCAGAAGGAAGGGCGGGAAGCCCCCGCTCAGCCGCTCGTCCGTCAGCCGGGCGACCTGCCGCTCGGCCAGCCCGGCCACCGCGATCACCGCCTGCGACAGCGCATCCGCCGCGAAGGCGACGTGCTGGCCCATGAAGTTGCCGCCATGCAGGATCTCCGGCGCCCCCGGATCCGTGTCCGGATCCGGCAGGATCGGGTTGTCGCTCGCCCCGTTGAGCTCAATTTCGACAGTCCGGTCGTGCCAGTCGAGCGCATCGAGCGCTGCGCCCAGGATCTGCGGCGCGCAGCGCAGCGTGTAGGCGTCCTGCGGCGCACGCCCGTCCCCCGCCGGGGCGACGGCCACTGGCCCGGGATAGGCCCGCGCCGACCCCGCGATCGCCCGACGCAGCGCCCCCGCGGCGCGGATCTGGCCCGGATGCGGCTTCGCCGCCACGAGGGCCGGGTGCCAAGCCTCGACCCGGGCCGCGAGAAGATCGCCGAGCCCCGCGGTCAGCCGCAGCGACCAGCCGATCAGCCGCGACGCCGCGACGCTGTTCAGGCATGCGAGTCCGGTCATCGCCGAGGTGCCGTTGACGATGGCCAGCCCGTCTCTCGCGGCGAGATCGAGGGGCGGGCGCCCGATCCGCGCGAAGGCCGCCTCGGCGCCGAGCGCCTGCCCGTCCGCGCCGAGAAACCGCCCGCGCCCGAGCAGCGCGAGGGCGACATGGGCGAGCGGCGTGAGATCCCCCGAGGCGCCGACCGTCCCCTTCTCCGGGATCTCCGGCGCGAGCCCGGCCTCGAGCACCGCGGCCATGAGCCGCACGGTCTCCGGCGCGGCGCCGGAGACCCCCTCGAGGAGCGCGCGCAGGCGCGCGAGGAGAACCGCGCGGGCCGCCGCCCAGCCGAGCGGGCGGCCCACGCCGCTCGCCAAATGGTCGATAAGACCCGCTTGGAGCGCCGCCGCCTCCGACGCCGCGACCGGGCGATCGGCGAGCGGCCCGAAGCCGGTGGTGAGCCCGTAGACGAGCGCGCCCCGTTCGACCGCCCCGGTCAGCCGCTCCCGTGCCCGCGCGAGCAGCGCCTCCGCCTCCGGCGCGAGCACGAGCCGCGCCCGCCCCTCGGCCACGGCCGCCAGATCGGCCGGGGAAAGATGGCGGTCGAGCCGCACGGCGAGCCCGGCGGGGATCGCCTCCGGACGCGCCGCGATGGAGCTCACGCGCCGCCTCCCCGCTCTTCCGCGGCGTGCCGCGTTGGCCGCCGCGCGCGCCGTGCAGCTGCCCCGCGCCCGGGGGCGAGGGGGGACACGGACCGCCGACAGCCCCCCGCACGACCCCGCGCACCGTGGGGCCGGCCCGCGCCCGCCAGGCCGAGACCGAGGCCGCGCGCGCTCACGCCGGAGGGTCTCCGGCCGAAGCCCGGGCTTCCTCCCGCGCGGCGCGGATCCATCCATCGAGATCGAGCAGATCGCCCACCGGGCCGAGCGCGGCGCGCAGCGCGGCCGGTTCGGCCTCGGCGAGCTCGGCCCGGCAACCGATGCCCGCGCGCTCGAGGAGCCAGACCAGGCCGGGGCCCGCACCGGGCAACTCCGCGAGATCGCTGACAGCGGTCCCCGACCCGGAGCCGGGTCGGTCAGCGTCGGGGGCGGGGGAAGCTCCGATTTCCAGTGAGGGGGGCGCGGCTTCGGCGGTGGGCGCGCCTCCCGCCCTTGGGCCGTCTCCTGCGGGCCGCGCCCCCCCGCCAGAGGGAGGCTCGACCTCGGAGCAGACCCGCGTCGCCGCCTCCGGCACGGCCGCGGCATCGCTCACCCGCCGCGCGGAGGGCGAAACCTCGATCCGCATCGCCGCAGGCTCCCGCGGCGGTGCGGGGAGGGGGGCGGCCGGCGCCGCCCCCGCGCGCCCGGCCACCTCGGCGCGGCGCTCTTGTCGCAGCGCCCTCAGCCGGGCCCGGGCTGCCTCCCGCACCTGTCTCGCGCGCGAACGATAGGCCTCGGTCATCGGGCGTCTCCCTCCCTCGCGCCGGCCCGCGGCCCGGGCCCGGCGCCTCGCTGGCGCATCGGATCAGGCGGCTTGCGGATCGACCGTCAGCCCGATCGCCTCGGCATATTTCAGCCAGGTCTCCACGGAGGCGACGACCGCGCGCACCTCGATCGCGAGGAGCTCGATCCCGACGAGGGAGACGCGCACGAAGGCGTCGACGATCACGCCCTTGTCGAGGATTCGGTCGACGACCTCGGCGAGGCTGTTGGAGGCGAGGCTTTTCTCGATTGCCATGACTGGACCTTTCCAAGCGATGATGAGGCTCCGCCGCGCGCCGCGCTCCGCCACACCGCGGGAGGGCGCCGGCTCCCTCCTGTCTAGCCGGGTTTGCCTAACGCAGGGTTTCCGGGCGCGGCGGATTGGCGCTCGAGCCGGCCGAGGGTCTCGGCGATGGCGGCGCCGAGGCGGGCGGCGGCAGGCTCGGCCATGCAGCTCGGCGCCGGGGCCGCCTCGAGCGCCGCGAGGCGCGCGGCGATCTCGCCGAGCCGCTCCGCCTCCTCCGCGCCGAGGCGGGCGCGCGCCGCGCCGAGCGCCTCCACCTCCCCGTCGAGGCGGCGCAGGAGCCCCTGGAACGCCGCGCCGAGGCGGACGAGGCTCGCCAGGGCGTCCGGCCGCTCCGCGCTCCGCGCCTCGATCCGGTCGAGCCGCTCCTCGATCCCGGCGAGCCGCGCCTCGAGCCCGGCCGTCTCGGGCGCCGGCGCGCCGAGGCGGGCCTCGATCGCCTCGAGCCGCGAGAGCACCTGGGAGAGCTCCGCGGTGGCCGCTCGATCGGGCATTGCGCCGGCCTCGAGCGCGGCGAGCCGCGCCGCGATCTCGCCGAGCGCGGCCTCGATCCGCCCGAGCGCCGGATCCGGCGGCGCCTCGGCAGGGGCCGGCAGCCCCTCGGCCACGAGCCTTGCGGCGGCCAGCGCGAATTCGGCATCGATCACCGCGCGGGCCTCGGGCCCTTCCTCCCGCGCGCCGGCCCCCACGGCCCCGGCCATCGCGCCGAGCATCATCACCGCGCGCCGGACCTCGGGCGTCTCCGCCTCCGGCGGCGCGGGGATCGGCGCGAGCCGCGCGGCCCCCGCCCCGCCGAGGGCGCCGAGCGCGTCGCCGAGCGCGGCCTCGCCAGCATCCCCGAGATCGATCGCGTAGCGGAACGGGGCGAGGCGGAAGACCTGCCCCTGGACCGCGCCGAGGATCGCGCCGAGCACCTCCCGCTCCGCGAGGCCCGCCCCGGCATCCACCGTCAGGCCGTGGCTCGCGACCCCGGCCGCCCGCAGCCGGGCGAGCGCCTTCTCGCTGGTCTCCATCGACATTCCCCTTGCCGCGGCCGGGCGCCCCCCGGCCTAGAGTTCCTCGACCGCCTCGAGCCCGAGATCGAGCAAGATCTCCTCCGGCGCCACGCCGAAGACATCGGCAATCTCGAGCACCCGCGCCTGCGCCGCCTGAAGCGCGGCGCCGAGGCGCTCCTCCTCCGCCGCGCTCAGAGTCCCGGCCTCGAAACGCCGGATCGCCTGCAACTCCATCAGCTGGCGCAGGAATTCGACGACGGAGAGGACGAGCTTGGCGAGGTCGCGCTCCACCGCATCCGGATCGAGCGCCAGCCGCCCGGACCCGTCCCCGGCACGCGACAGCGCACGCTCGAGCCCGGCGCGGGCGGCAGCCGGGTCGACCTCGAGCGCCCCGGTCATGCGGCCTCCGGCAGATCGGCGAAGCTGAAACAGGGCCAGGGGCCGGTCACCAAGGCGCCCGCAGAGGCGGGATCGTCGCGGAGGGCCGCGATCGTCGCCGCAGACGACTCGCGCGGGACGAGAAGGGAGAGATCGAGCCCGCCCCCCCGCTGCAGCGCGAGCCGCCCGGCCGCGGGACGCGGGGCGATCCGGCCGGCGAGGGCCCGGGCCCGCGCGACCGCAGCGGCGCGGCGCGCCTCGACCTTGGCGTGCGCCCCAGCCCGCGCTGCGAGCCAGTCGCGCCCGCTCGCCCCCCGCGCCGGCTCGGCCGCGGCGGGCGGATTCTCCGGCCAAGTCACGTCGATCTCGACCCGCCCGGCGACCCGCCCGAGCGCCGAGACGAGGGCCCCGGCCCGCGCGGCGAGCCAGGGCCGGATCTCCTCCGCGGCGAGCGCCCCCCCGGCCACCGGCAGGAGGGCGTGGCAGCGCGCCTCGGCCGCCTCGATCCGGGCGAGCCGGTCCGCCGCGGCGATCGGCCCGGGCCAGCAGAGCGCGGCCACCTCGCCGGCGGCCACGGCCTCCCCCGGCTCGCCCGAAGGCAGCCGGGACATCTCGCTGGCGCGGAGGACGCCGAGGATCGCGTACCGGGTCATTCGCGCCCCTCCCGCGCGGCGCGCATCCGGTCGGCGGAGGCGAGCACGAGATCGACGCCCACGAAGACGAGCTCCACATCGGCGACCGTCAGCCAAAGCTCGCCGCGGATCACGGCGCCGCGGCCGAGAAGGCGGTCCACCACCTCGGCGAGCCGGCTTTCGGGGATCTCTCCGGCGACCGGCCCGCTCATGCCACGGCCTCCCCCGAGAGGGAGATCGCCGCCGGCGCGAAGCGATAGGGCGGCCAAGGGCCCGAGAGCGCGAGGGCGAGGCCGGCCTCCCGGGCCTCCGCCGCAGCCCGGTCGGCGAGCGCGAAAAGCGCCGGGCGCCGCGTCTTCGGCACGAGGGCGGAGAGCTCGGCGAGCCTGCCCCGGCCCGGGGCCGCAGGCCCTGCGAGGGGCGCGCGCCCGGCGAGCGCGGCGAGCGGGGCCGCGAGACGCTCCGCGAGCGCCGCCGCGGCGTCGCCCGAGCGCGCCCGGGCGCGCCGGCGCTCGGCCCGGGCGGCGAGATAGGCACGCCCGTCCCGCGACGGTGCGGCCGCTGCGCGCGCGGGCTCCAGTCGCACCGCCCATTCTTCCGCGCCCGCCACCTCCGCCAGCGCGGCGGCGAAGACCTCGGCCTCGCGCGACAGGAGCCGGCGCGCCGCCTCCGGCCCCTCGATCGCCGTGCCGAAGCGGACGGGCAGCACGTCGCCCTCGGCGAGCCAGGCCGCGAGCAGCCGGTGATGCGCCATGACCTCGCGGCCGAGCGCATGCGCCTCCGCCGGCCCCGGCCCCGCGAGCGCATCCGGGCGCGGAGTGAGCAGCGCCGCGAGGCCAGCCGCCTCGACGAGGACATGCTCCGGCGCGCCCTCGAGCCGCGGCCGCCCTCCGGGCACCAGTCCGGCGAGGAGCCAGCCCCCGGTCATGCCGCGCTCTCCAGGCCGCTGCGCGCGCGTCCGCCCCCTGGCCGGTCGAGCGCGAGGATCGGCACCGCGCGGTCCCACCCCCTGAACCCCGCCCGCTCGATCCCCGCGCGCGCCGCGGCGACGGCGCGCAGCAGATCGCGCGCAGCGCGCAGCCGGTCGAGATCGCCGGAGCCACCGCCCCCCAAGTCGGGGTGGAGCGCGCGGGCGCGGGCGCGGAACGCCGCCTCCGGATCGGCGCCCGGGGCGACGCCGAGCCGCCGCCGCGCCGCAGCGATGTCGCGCCGTCCGGCGAGGCCGACGCCGAGGCCGGCGAAGCTCACCGGCGGCAGCGGCCCGATCAGGCGCAGGCGCAGCCCCTCGGACCACCATCCGTCGATCCGCGCGAGCGCCGCCTCGAGCCCCGCCCGGGCCTCGCGGCGGATCATCACCTGCTGCGCGGCGACCTGCTCCGCCCCGGCGATCGGCAACGCCGCTTGAGCCTCCGTCGCCCGGACGAGCTCCGCCTCCACCGCGCGGGCGAGGCGGGCCTTGAGCGCCTCCGCCGCGGCCGCGACCGCCCTGCCGCGCAGCGCCCGGCCGGTGCGGCGGGCCGCCCCGATGCCGAGCCCTGCGAGCTCCGGCGCATCGCGGAAGCGCCAAAGCGCGGCGCCCGCGTCCCAATCGACCGTCACGGTGTATTGCTCGGCCCCCGCGATCTCCGCGAGCCAGCCGGAGAGGCGCGCCGGATCGGCGGCGAGAACGCCGGCCGCGAGCGCCCGGTCCGCCGGGAGCGGGGCGGCGAGCGGCAGCACGTCCCCGAAACCCATCAAATGCTCGTAGAGCGCATGTCGGCGCGCGGCCTCGGCCAACGCCGCCCGCCCCGCGCGGCCAGAGAGCCGCCGGGCCGCCCGCGGGCCGAGCAGTCCCGGCGGCGCGAGCACCGCACCGAGGCCGCCGAGCGTCACCGCGGCAAGCCCCGCGAGGCCCGCCGGTGCCGCCCGCACTGCGGACTCCGCCGGCCCCGCCGCCATCACGGCGCAAAGCACGCCCTCCGCTTGCCCTGTCATTGCGCTCCCTCCATTCTGGTGTGTGTGGCTCGACGGCGGACGCCGTCGCTGGCGCGGCGTTCTGCGAGGGCCGTGGCGATGTCGTCCGGCCCGATCGCGAGCCCGCCGGCCAATGCCCCTTCGCCGATGCCGCGCCTCAGCGCCGCGCGCGCCGCGGCCTCGGCGAGCGCCACGAGGTCGGCCCCGCTCCACCCCTCGGTTTGCGCGGCGAGGGAGGCGAGATCGACGCCCGCCGAGAGCGGCATGGCACGGGTGGCGAGGGCGAGGATCTCCGCGCGCTCCGCCGCGTCCGGCGGGCCGATCTCGATCACCCGATCGAACCGGCCCGGGCGGATCAGTGCGGGGTCGACCGCGCCGAGCCGGTTTGTCGCCCCGAGCAGAACGAGATCCCCGCGCGACTCCAGCCCGTCGATCTCGGTCAGAAGCTGCGCGACGAGGCGGACGAGCGCCGGATCCGCCCCGGTGCGGGCAGGGGCGACGGCGTCGATTTCGTCGAAGAAGATCAGGCAGGGCGCGGCATGGCGGGCGCGGGCGAAGATCTCCGCCACCCGCCGCTCGGCCTCGCCGAGATAGGGGCCGAGGATCTGGCTCGCGCGCAGCGCCACGAGATTGAGCCCGCTCTCGCCGGCGAGCGCCCGGGCGAGCAGGGTCTTGCCCCCGCCGGGCGGGCCGGCGAGCAGAACCCCGGCGGCGGGCCTGAGGCCGAGGCGCGCATGGGCCTCGGCATGCATCCGCGGCCAGATCACCGCCTCGGTGAGCGCACGCTTGGCCTCGGCGAGGCCGCCGATGTCGGTCCAGCGCGTGTCCGGCAGCTCGACCCGCGTCTCGCGCAGGGCCGAGGGACCGGTGAGCCGGCGCGCCGTCTCCATATCTTCGGGCAGCACGCGCACGGCCTCCGCCGCGATGGCGGCCGGCTCGGCGCCGGCGGCCGCGCGGCGCAGCGCGGCGAGTCCGGCCTCCCGCGCGAGCGCCGCGAGATCGGCGCCGACATAGCCGGAGGTCGCGCCCGCGATCGCGTCGAGATCGACCTCCGGGGCGAGCGGCATCGGCCCGAGATGGACGTCGAGGATCCGCCGGCGCTCCCCGCGATCCGGCGCCGAAAAGACCACCTCGCGGTCGAACCGGCCGGGGCGGCGGAGCGCGGGGTCGAGCATATGCGGCAGATTGGTCGCCGCCATCAGCACCACGTCGCCCCGCGCCGCGAGCCCGTCCATCAGGGTGAGGAGCTGGGCGACGAGGCGGCGCTCGAGCTGCTTCTCGCCGGAGAGCGCATCTCGTTTCGGGGCGATGGCGTCGATCTCGTCGATGAAGATGAGGGCGGGCGCGCGCCGCTCGGCGGCAGCGAAGATCTCGCGCAGGCGAGACTCCGATTCGCCGTAGTGCTTGGCGACGATCTCGGGCCCGTCGATCCGGAAGAAGGCCCGGCCGGAGGCCTGGGCGGCGGCACGCGCGAGCAGCGTCTTGCCGACGCCGGGCGGTCCGGTGAACAGCACCCCCCGCGGAGGGGCGATGCCGAGGCGGGCGAAGAGATCGGGCCGGGCCTGGGGCAGATCGACCATCTCGCGGATCTGCGCGATTTGGGCGTCGAGCCCGCCGATCCCCGGATAGGGACCGGTGCGGCCGGGCGCTTCGAGCGCGACTTCCGTCTCGGCCAGGAGCCGCGCCGCTGGGCCGGGCTCGATCTCGCACACCTCGAGCCAGGGCAGATCCTCCCCCGGCTTCCAGCGCGTGCCGAGCGCCAGCGGGCGCCCCGCCGCGAGCGCGGCGATCCCCGCGGGCCCGATGCCGGGCGGCAGCGCGCCCTCCGCCGCCAAGCGGACACGGCGCGCCGGCGGCAGATCGGCCGGCGTCAGGGCGAGGCGCTCGCCCGTGCGCGCACCGGCGAGCGTGGCGAGCGCCGGGTCGAGCGCGAGCGCGCCCCGGGCCAGCGCGTCGCCCGGACGGGGCGGCATGGCACGGGCGACGGCCCGGCCGGCCCTGCCGTCGAGCGCGACGAGGCTGCCCGGGCGGAGCCCCAGCGCCTCGAGCGCCTCCGGCCCCAGCCGAGCGAGCCCGCGCCCGAGATCCCCCTCCGCGGCGGGGGCAAGCTCGAACTCCGCCCGGGTCACGGCGCGCCACCACGCTCGGCGAGCCGGGCGATGAGCACCGCCTCCTCGGCCTCGAAGCTCTCCTCGTCGATCTCCCCGGCCTCGAGCGCGGCCTCGAGCGCGGCGAGGCGCCGACGGATCGCGGCGGGGTCGGTGAGCTCGGCCTCGGCCGCGTCGCGCACCTGCCCTGCGACCCAGAGCGCGCCGGCGATCGGGCCCGAGACCGGCAGGGTCAGGAGCCGCGAGAGAATGCCCATCGCCTCACCCCGCAGGCTCCGCCACGGCCGGACCGAGCCGCAGCGTGCAGAAATTGTAGACGGGTGCGGGGCCGACGAGGCGGATCTCGGGCTCGCGGCCGGGGCAGAAGCTCTGGCGGGCGACCACTTCCGTCACCGCCTCGGCGAAGCCCGCCTCCGCCCCGGCGGGCAGGAGAAACTCCGCCCGGAGCAGCTCCGCGTCCTCCTCCGGTGCGCGCAGGAGGTGGTCCGCGCTTAGCGGCGCGAGGGCGGCGATCAGTCGGCGCTCCTCGGCGCGGCGGCGCGCGGCGAGCCGATCGCCGACCCGGCGGCCGAACTCGATGCGCTGCTCGTAGCCGCCGCGGGCGGAGAGCGCGCGGTAGCCCGCGCGGATCTCCTCGTCCGTCTCAGCGAGATGGCGCAGCGCCGCGTCCCGGCAGCCGGCGATCCGGAGGCCGAACTCGGCATGGCCCCGCAGGCGCGCGATCTCGCCGAGGAGCCGCGCGGCATGGGGTGCGAGCTCGGCCGCGAGGCGGTCGAGATCCGGCGCGAGGCGTCCGAATGGGACCGGCAAGACCGTCGCCGCGGCCATCGCACGCTCGAGCAGCGCGGCATGCGCCTTGAGATTGCGCCGCGTCGGGCTCGGCGGCGCGTCGAGCGGCGAGACGATGGCGGCGAGCGACCCGATTGGCCGGGCCTCCGGCGCGCGCCCGGCGATCGCGGGAAGCGCGAGCGCGGGGGCGAGCGCGGGGGCGAGCGCGGGCGCCGCCTCGGCCGCGACGAGGCCGTAGAGATGGAGTCCGCCCGTCATGCCCCGCCCCCGTCCACGGGACGCTCGGCCCGGAGTTCGAGGATGCCGTTGACGAGGCCGCGCTCGATCAGGCCCTCTTCCAGCCAGCCGGGCACCGCGGTCTCGGCGGCGTAGCGCCGGGCGCCCTCGGCGGTCAGGGCGAGCCGACCCTCGGCGATCGCGATCTCGACCCCGTCGAGCGCGACGCCCGGAAGCTCGGCGGCGAGGCGCCAGCCGGTCTCGGTCTCCCAAGTCTCGAGGTCGGGGCGGCGCGGGGGCTCGGGCTCGGAGCGCGCCTCTCCGGCGGGGGCGGCGCGATCCTCCGGCGCGGACCCGTGCGCCGCCCCAGCCGCGAGGCCGCCGACGCGCACCGAGACATGCGCCTCCAGCGGCCCGCCCCGGGCGCCGCCGCCCGCGCGCTCGGCCTCGTCGGCGGTCTCGCGCAGCCGGTCGGCGGCGCGGCCGAGGGCTTCCGACAGCCCCCCGACGAGGCCGCCGAGCCGGGCTTCGATGTTCTCGATGGCCTCGCGGCCCTTCGGCCCCTCGCCCCGGCGCGCGCCGGGATGGCCGCGGGGGGGGGGCGGGCCGCGGCGGCCTTTCGGCGGATCCTCGGGTGGGGTCATGGCTCCTCCTTTCAGACTGGCTCAAGCGCCGATCGCGGCGAGGCGGGCCTCGAGCTCGGCGAGACGGTCGGCGAGCGCCTCCGTCTCCGGCTCAGGAACGGCGCGCGCGGTGAGCGCGGGATCGTGCTCCCACCAGTTGATGCCGAGCTCCTTGGCCTTGTCGACGCTCGCGACGAGGAGGCGCAGCTTCACGGTCAGAAGCTCGATCCCGACGAGGGAAACGGTGACGTCCCCCGCGATGACGACGCCCTTGTCGAGCACCCGCTCCAGAACGTCGGCCAGGCCGTCGGCGCGGACGGCGCTCTGCACCTCGTAGGTCATGCGCCCGCGCCCCCGCCGGCCGCGTCGTCGCGCAGATAGCGCCCGGTCCGCGCGAGCGCCTCGACGGCGCCATCCGGCCCGAGGGTCACTTCGTAGCTCGCCAACATGTCGTTGTCGCCGAGGCGGGCGCGGGACTCGACCACGTCGACCACCGCCACCCAGCCATCGCCCTGGCGGCGGCAGGAGGCGACCTGGTCGACCGGCAGTTCGGTGAAGAAGGCGACCGCGGTGCGCGCCGCGGCGGCGATCTCCATCAGCCCGGGCGCCCGGCGGACGGGCTCTCCAGCGGGCGCCGCGCCCGGCTCCGGCGCGGCGCTCACGGCCGGCCTCCGGCGCGGTCCTCGCCGATGATCTCGCAGAGCGCGGCGGCGCGGTCCTCGAGCGCCTCGAGCGCCTCGAGCGCGACCGCCGCGCGGCGGCGAAGCCGCTCGAGCTCGCGCCGGTGCCGGGCGCGCTCGAACTCGATCCGCACGAGCTCCACCGCCGCAGCAGTGCCGGAGCGCGGCAGCGCGCGCGAGGCGGTTTGAGGGCGGCGGACCAGGGCGGGCGGCGGAGCCTTCATGCCGCCCTCCCCGCCGAGGCGCGGCAGGCGCTCAGGATCTGCCGGCGGAGATTGGCGAGATAGGCGGCGCGCTCCTCGGGCGCCTGGTTGCGGGGCGCGCGGGTCTCGAGCGCGTCGAGACAGACCTGGACGAAGCGCTCGTCCCGCGCCGAAGCGGAGAGGCCGAACGCCCGCATCACCCGGCCGATCAGGATCGCCGTGCGCAGCGAGGGCGGGTTGTCGCCCGGGATCGTCTCGCGGAGCGCGCGCAGGAGGCCCACCACCGTCTCGGCGTCCTCCGTCGCGAGGCCGGCGCGCCAGGCGAGGATGCCCGCCTCCGTCGCCGGGCCGACCCAGGAGAGATCGAAGCTGATCATCCGGTCGAACAGCGCGTCCGGCGCGGCGGAGACGCCGGCGTAGTCGTCCGGGTTGGAGGTGAAGATCGCGCGGAACTCCGGATGGGCGGCGACCACCCGGGTCTCGGCCAGCGGGTTGGAGAGCACGACCTCCCGTTCCTCGAGCGCGGAGAGGAGCGCATTGTTGGCCGCGGGAGGCGAGCGGGTGAATTCGTCGTAGATCAGCACATGGCCCCCCGCCATGGCCCGAGCGAGCGGGCCCTCGGCCCAGAGCGTGCGCGTCTTGGTCTCGCTGCGGGTGACGCGCTGGACGTAGCGGTCGTGCACCCGGCGGGTCTCCTGGCCGGCGGGGCGGCCGAGGAGATCGGCGCTCGTCAGGCACTGATCGCCCGTGACGAGGGTGACCGGGCGGGCGAGCTCTGCGGCGATGGCCCGGGCGAGCGTCGTCTTGCCCATGCCGGCGCGGCCGCGGAAATGCACCGGGATGCCGAGGCGCAGATAGGCCAGCGCGCGGCTCTTGAGCGAGCGCAGCTCCGCGTCCTCGAAGATCGGGCCTGGATCCTCCGGCGCATCGCAGCTGGACGCCGCCTCGCGCGGCGGCTCGATGGGCTCGGGCTCGATCTGCGCTCTCTCCGGCGTCTCGTCGGGCCGGACGCTGTCCGCCTCGTCGGCGAGGATGTCGGGCATCGCGACGTCCCTTTCCGTCAGCTTCTGCTTGCTGCCGACCCTATGCCCACAGCGGTTAGCGAAGCGTGAACGGGACGCGAACGGACTCCGGCCGCGGCCAGCCGGCGAGCGCCTCGCCGAGCGCCTCCGCATAGGCCGCGGCGAGGGCGGCGCGGCGGGCGCGCGCGAGCAGCCGCTCGGCCGCGGCCGGCGCGCTGCGCCGGGGCTGCCGCACGCCGGGCGACTCCGGAGACCCGAGCGGGCGCCACGACTCCAGCGCACCCGCCGCGGCGGCGAGGTCCGGGACGAGGGCCGCGTGGCTGCGGCGGCGCTCGGCGGCAGGCGCAGCCGCGTCCTCGAGCGTGGCCGCGACGGCGAAGCCGCCCGCGGCGCGGGTCCAGAGCGCGATCTCGATCCGGGCATTGCCGACCTGGCGGACATGCCCTGCGAGGGGCGCACCGCGAAAGCGCAAGGGCGGCCCCTCGCTGCGGCCGAGCACGGCGAGGCCCGCGGCCTCACGGGCGGCATCTTCCCCCCTTCTGGGGTCGGCGGAAGCTGTCATCCGACGGTCTCCTCTTCGGCGCGATCGGCGGTCCAGACATCGACGACGCCGGGCGGAAGCTCGGCCGTGCCGGCCGGGGGCGGCACGGCGGCGTCTTCGGGCGGCGCGGGCTCCGACGGCTCGGGCCCGGGCGCTGGCGGCTCGGAGGGGGAGCCGGACGACTCCGGATCGGCGGGGGGCGCCTGCGCCCGGGCCTCGGCCGCGGCGCTCGCCTCGGCGATGCGGGCGTCGAGGTCGAAGACCCGGTCGGCCAGCGTCTCGATCCGGGCGTCGAGATGCGCGACCACGCGCTCGCCCTCGCGGCTGCGGGCCGCCTCGATGTCGCGCTGCGCCTCGGCGAGGCGAGAGAGGGTGCGGCCGATCTCGGCGAGCCCGGCACGCAGGCGGGAGACCTCGGCAGCGGCCTCGGCCCCCTCCCGCGCCCGCGCGCGCGCCGCCTCGGCGAAGGCGCGTTCGAGCGCGGCGAGGCGCGCCTCGGTCTCGCCTCCGCGGGCCGGCTCGGCAAGGCGGATCGCTCGGGCTGCCCCGGCGCCGGCGAGCGCGCCGAGCAGCCCGGCGAGGGCCGCGGCCAGGAGCGTCACGCCCGCCTCCGGGCGGGATCAGGCCCAGTCAGCCGGTTTTCCGAGCGCATCGCGAGGCACCTCCGGTCCGAAGCTGTAGCGCGCCGGGCGCTCCGGCGCGGCGAGCGCCGCCTCCGCCCGGGCCCGCGCCGCGGCCTCGAGCGCCGCGAGGGAGGGCCCGCCGGGGGCCGGCACGAGATAGGCCTTGAGCCGCGCCCCGGCCCCGCCGCCATCGAGCCGGACGGCGCAATCCGCCACCCCGTCGAGGCCGGAGAGCACCGCGCGCACCCGCTCCGGCGCCACGTTCACGCCGCCGACCTGCACCGCCCCGTCGGCCCGCCCCCGGACGCGGAAGCGGCGCGGGGCTTCCCAATCGAGCCGGTCCTGCACGGGCAGCGCCGCGCCGTCCGACCGCCGGCGCACCTCCCCGCCCGGACCGGGCTCCAGCGTCTCGAAGAGGGCGAAGGGCGCCTCCGGGGCCGTTCGCCAGCCGAGACCCGCCGTCTCCGTCGCGCCGTAGATCTCGACGAGGGCGCCGAGGCCGAGTTCGGCGAGCCGCGGCCAGAGCTCCGGCGGGGCCGGCGCCGTCGAGGTTACCCCCGCGACGCCGTCGGGCAGGCGCGCCCCGGCCTCGGCGAAGAGCCCCCAGAGGAACGGCGTGGCGACGGCGAGATCCCCGGGGCGCAGCCGGGACGCCGCCTCGCCCGGAGACAGCCCCCGCAGATCGACCGCCTCGATCCCCCTGAGCCGCGGCCCGAGCACCCCGAAGAGGAATCCGTAGATGTGATGCACCGGCACGAGCGCCGCGACCCGGTCATGCCGGGGCAGGAACGCCGCTTGCAGCTCCGCCTCCTCCGCCAGCGCCGGGAGCGGGTGGCGGCAGGGCTTCGGCTCCCCGGTGCTCCCGGAGCTGCGGAAGCCGAGCGAGAGCGGCGGGGCGGCCGGCAGTCGGCGGAGCCCCTCGGCCAGGATCTCCGCCCAATCTCCGAAACTGCGCCGCACCAGGAGATAGTCCTCCACCCCTGTGCGGCGCAGCTCGAAGGCCTGTTCGAGGCGCGTGGCGAGCTCGAGCCGGGCGAGGCTGTCGAGCCCCGCGCCGTCCTCGTCGAGCGTCGTTTCGTCCCCCCAGGCGCCCCACACGCCGCGATCGAGCGGGCGGCCGCGGCGCCGGCCGAGCTCGTCGGCCGCGAGGCTGACGAGCAGGCGCAGGAGCGCGCCGCGGTCCTCCGCGAGGGCGGCGCGGGCCCGCGCCTCGGCCGGCGCCGGCGCGGCGGCCTCGGCCGGCACGGCTCAGCCGCCCTGCTCGAGCTCGTGCAGGATCTCGCCCACGAGCCCACCATATTGCGCCCGCGCCGCCGCCACGCGCGCCTTGAGCATCATCGCCTCGCCGGCGAGCTCGGCCGGGCTGTCGCCGGGATGCGCCTCGGAAAGGCGGACGTCCTGCGCCGCGTCATAGGCCTCCAGGCTGTCGAGCACCTCGGCGAAGCCGTCGCACTCCCAGGCCCGCACCCGGTCGCGCTCCGTCTCGGACTGGAAGAACTGGCGCACGGCGACGACGAATTTCTGCTGCGTGGTGCGGTAGATGTTGATTTCGTACCAATAGGCGCAGCCGGGGATGAAGCTCATCGCCATGCAGAGCTCGCTCCCGTCGAAGGCGAGCGGGCGCTGGCCGGTCCGCGGGATGCGGTAGGCGGTGGCCTCCGGCGCGGGGGCCGGCTGCTGGGAGAGCTCGGCCGGCATCTCCTGCATCGCGAAGGAAGGCATCTGGGTCATCTGGGGTCTCCACTCTCGGATGTCTGTGGAACGGCCGCGGCAGCGCGCGCCGCGGCGATCAGGTCGTCGAGCCGGCGACGGAGGCGGCGGCGGAAGCCGGCGGGATCGCAGGGCTCGGCGGCCGGCGCGTCGGGCTCGCGCCAGGGCAGCATCAGCGCGGGGTCGAGCGCCCGGGCGAGGGCGGCGAGGTCCCCCGGCCCGGCGAGGACGGAGGCGGCGTGCAGCGGGCGGAGCGCCGCGCCTTCCTCAGGGACGAGCGCGATCCCGGCGAGCACCCGACCGTCGGCCGCGAGATCGAGCGAGAGCCGGGCGCGGATCTCCGGGCCGCCCGGCCAGCCGTGGACGCGGTCTTCCCGGAGGAGCAGCCGAGCCGCCTCGGCGGCGAGCGGACGCCGGCCGTCACGGCGAAGGCGGAGCGGGCGGAGCGGAGCCGCGGCATAGGGCGAGGGCTCGGCGCGCCGAGGTGCCGGCCCGGCGCTCTCCTCCCGCTCCCGGCCGCCCTCCGCGAGACCGGCCTCCGCGGCCGCATCGGCGGCGGACCGCGCGCCCTGCCCCTCCGGATCCGGCCGAGCCGCGACCGCGAGCTCGCCAGCCGCCGGCCGCGCACCGCCGAGCGGGTCGCGCTCGGCCCGCGGCGGCGCTGCGCGCGCAGGGTCCGCCCAGGGTTCAGGCCCCTCCGCCCCGCGCTTGAGGGCCCGGTAGAGGGCGCGGAGCTCGGCCGAGACCTCGACCATCGCCGCTCGCCCACCATGAAGCCCCGCCGCCTCGACCGCCTCCGCCATCGCCCGCTCCCCGGCTCCGCTCAGGCGCGCTTGACGAAGATCCAGCAGGTCTTGCCGTCCGCCTGGCTCTTCAGGTGGATGCGGACCTTCACGTTCGCCCCCTTGTAGGCGAATTCGTAGTCGAACAGCGTGTTGATCTGCCCGGTCTTGTGGAACTTCAGAAACTCGCCGTGGAAGCGCTTGCCCTTGGCGCAGGGGGCGATGTCGTTGAAGAAGTTCTTGCCGATCACGTTGGCCGGGTCGCGGCCGGCGATCAGGCCCTCGGCCTTGTTGTATTTCAGAATCTTGGCGTTGCGGTCGACCATGATGGCGCCGAAGGGGAGATACTCGGCGCGGCGCGGCTCGGCCTGCAGGATGTTGTCGATGTCGTTGGTGCCGAAGGGGATGATGTCCATCTGTGGGTCCTCGGAGCTTGCGGCTGGATCACGGATTGGTGGTGTCGACGCCGTCCACGTTCTTGAGGAACGTGTCGTTGCGGGTCTTCGACATGACGTGGAGGCGCCTGAGGCAGGAGGTCAGATCGTCGCCCGCCGCCTCCCGGCCCTCCGGCGCCACCCAGTGATAATCGAGCTTGCCCATGCTGACGACGCATTGCGGCACCTGCTCGAAGCGGGCATTGGCGTCGTAGCGCGCGCTCTCCACCTCGATCGGCTCCGCCTCGCCGAATTCGGCGAGGGTCTCAAGCTCGTCGATGCGGCCCTGGGCGCTCAATTCGGCGGTGCGCGAGACGACCTCGGCGGCCGCCTGCAGCACCCATTCGACGAACGGGCCGCGGATCGTCAGCCCATACTCCGGATAGTGGAACTCGTAGCGATCGTCCCGGAATCTGAGGGTCCCGATATCGTCCATCCTGGTGTCTCTCCTCGATCGGCCGGGGTGCGGCGGGGCACGCCCGGTCCGCACCGATGTCATGGGGAGGAGACTGTCCGAGGGACGTTAAGAACGTCTCTCCGCAAGACGCCCCTGTGCCGATTTATTACGCGCGATTTTCGGAGAATTCGCGGAACATCCGGCCGATCGAGAGCCGGAGGAGCCCATGCAAGCGCCGACCCACAGCCCCGCCCCGCGCGCCGTGCGCCTGACCGTCGAGACCGGAGAGGGAGCCCCGCTCGACTACGTCTTCGACACCCCGCGCGAGGCCGCCGAGATGATCGCCTTCCTGCGCGCCTTCTTCCCCGACCGCGCGTTCCGGATCGAGCCGCTGCTGCACTGAGCGCGCTCACGCGAAGATCACCGAGCCGTCGTCGGCGAGCCCGCCGGGCAGAACGCCCTGCAGGGTGACGACGTCGCCCGGCCCGGCATAGCCGACGGTCAGCCAGCCCGCGGGATCGGTGCCGAAGGCGAGATCGGCGAAGGCGGAGACGCCGCCCGCGAAGACCAGCGTCTCGAGGCCCGGCTCGAAGTCGAACACAAGATCGGCGCCGTCGCCCGCGCGGAAGAGGAAGCTGTCCACCCCCGCATCGCCGGCGATCAGGTCGGCGCCGGGGCCGCCCTCGAGCGTGTCCGAGTCGTTGCCACCGAAGACCGAATCGTCGCCTGGGCCGCCCTCGAGCCGGTCCGCGCCCGCCTTGCCGAGGACGGCGTCCGCCCCCTCGCCGCCGAGCACGGTGTCGTTCCCCGCATCGCCGTCGACGAGATCGTCGCCGGGGCCGCCCTCCACCCGGTCGTCGCCCGCACCGCCGGCGGCACGGTCGGCCCCCTCGCCGCCGAGGACCGTGTCGGCCCCGTCGTCGCCGCGCAGGATGTCGTCCCCCGCGCCGCCGGCGACCAGGTCGTCGCCCTCGTTGCCGTTGAAGAAATCGGGGCCGTCGCCGCCGTCGAGGGTGTCGTCGCCCGTCTCGGCGTAGGCGCGGTCCGCGCCCGGGCCGCCCTCGATCAGATCCCCCTCGCTGCCGCCGCGCAGGATGTCGTCCCCCGCCCCGCCGGAGAGCGCGTCCGCGCCCGGACCGCCGAGGAGGATGTCGTCGTCCTCTCCGCCGTCGATCGTGTCGTCGCCCGCCTCGCCGTCGACGAAATCCGGGCCGGGGCCGGCGAGCACGCTGTCCGCCCCGTCGCCGCCGAAGATCGCGTCGTTGCCCGCCTCGCCGAGGAGGAGATCGTCGCCGCCCTCGCCGTCCACCGTGTCGCGCAGATCGCCGCCGAGGAGGGTGTCGTCGCCCGCATTGCCGTTGAGGAGGTCGAAGCCGGGGCCGCCCTCGAGCCGGTCGTCGCCGCCCTCGCCGAAGAGGGTGTCGGGGCCGCCCTCGCCGAGCAGCGTGTCGTCCCCCGCCCCGCCGTTCAGCACGTCGCCCTGCCCCGCGATCCCGTCGCCGAGATCGCCGGTGAGGCTGTCGTCGCCGTCTTGGCCGAGCAGGGTGTCGAAGCCCGGGAAGCCGATCAGACGATCGGGCCCCGCCTCGCCGAGGAGGCGGTTGTCGTCGCCCCCGCCCTCGAGCAGGTCCGCGCCGTCTCCGCCGCGCAGCGTGTCGTCTCCGGCGAAGCCCCGAAGCGTGTCGTCGAGCGCCGCGCCGACGAGGACGTTGCCGCCCGCATCTCCCGCGAGGTCGAGGCCGGGGAGGCCGATGGTGATGGGGACCGCCGCGGAGACGTTGTTGGTCGTGTCCGCCTCGTCGAGGGTGCGGTTGGCGTCCGCGATCACGGCGATCCAGTAGCGCCCCGGGGCGAGAAAGTCCGGGATGCGCGCCGAGATCGGCTCTGGCGGGCTGTCCGTCGCGCCGGCGGGGATGGCGCGGCCGGGCTGGTCGAAGCCGATGCGCCGGTCGGTCCGGTCCACGAAGGCGTCCGTCGAGATGTTGATCCCGGTCAGCGACTGCACGGCGACCGCGGCGCCGATATTGCGCGTGACCCAGTCGATCTCGATCCGCTCGCCGGGCTGGGCGGAGAGGGCGGAGAGGGTGATCTCCTCCACCACCAGATCGGCCCGGGGGCGGATCTCGAGCGAGCGGAAGTGCAGGCCGGTGTCGTTCGCGGCGTCCCGGTCCGTCCCCGTCGTCTCCGAGAGGATCCAGCCGATGCGGTAGAAGCCCGCGGGGATGTGCGAGGGGATCGCGAGGGAGACGGTCTCGCCCCGCGTCTCGAAGGCCGCGAGGGGGGCGAGGGGGCCGCCGCCGAGGGGGATGTCGAACTCCGAGATCACCTCGTTGGTGGAGAGATAGACGGCGATCTCGGGCGCGGCCTCCGCCGTGCCGAGATTGACGATGTCGAGCGTGAGCTCGACCGTCTCGCCGGCGGCGGCGCGGATGGCGGAGAGCGCGGCCGTCTCTGTGCCGAAGGCGGCGTCGGCGTCGGCGATGTCCGGCAGATCGACGGGGGGCGCGAGGAAGCCGTCCTGCGCGATCCACTCGCCGAGTAGGTCGATCGCGTCTTGCGTGAGCCGGGTCGCGCCGTTGACCGCGCCGGGGGCGTCCGGGTCCGCCGCGCCGGTGGCGTGGACGCCGAGCACCTCGCGCCGGCCCGAGCCCGAGAAGCTCTGCCACACCGGCGCGCCGCTCATGCCGCCGGCGGTGTCGAGCGTGCCGGCGTAGAACAGGCGGTCGGCGGTGGCGTCGGCCACGGTGCCGCTCGCCGCGTAGAGCCCGGTGCCGCCGGAGAGATCGCCCGGATAGCCGGCGAGGGTGACCACCGCGCCGTCGAGCAGGTCCTCCGAGGCGTAGGCCGCGAGATCGAAGCTGCCGAGCGCGGCGCCCAGGCTCCGGTCGAGGGTGACGAGCGCCCAGTCCGCCCCGGGATCGGCGGCGGCCGACCAGGCGGGGGCCGGGCGCATGACGACCGCCTCGGCGGTGGCGAAGGGGCGGAGCGCGCCGTCCTGCCCGAAGGCGACCGTCAGGCTCTCGGCCCGCCCGTCGCCGCCGAAGGCCGCGCTCTCGACCACATGGCCCGCGGTCAGCATGTGATAGGGGCCGCCGAGAAACCCGGTGCCGGTGAAGACGCCGGTCTCCGCCGTGACGCTCACCCGGCCGATCTGGCGCCAGGGCGCCTCCGTGGTGTCGGAGACGCGGACCCGGTCGTCCGCCCCGATGACGCTCTCCGGAACGGCCGCGCCGCCCGCCTGCTCCGCCGCGCCTGCGCCGCGCTGCTCCCCGCCCGAACTCCCCATGCCCGCTCCTTCTGACCGGTCCGCGGCCCGGGCATAGAGGGCTCCGCTTGCCAGCCGGTTAACCACGCCCATTCGCGCCGTATTCGCGACGATCGCTCACGGAATCCCCATCCCCCCGCGGCAGTCTCCCGGCCGAGACCCGAGAGAACGGGGGGGAATCCCATGTCCTTCGACATCCGCTTCGACTACCGCTTCGACACCGCCGGCTTCTTCGACGACCCCGCCGCCCGCGCCGCCCTCGAGGCCGCGGCGTATATCTGGGAGGCCGCCATCGGCGACGAGTTCGACGCCGTGCCCGCGGGCGTCTCCTTCTACGTCTCCGACCCGACCGACGGCTCGAGCGAGCTCGTCACCCTCGACGAAGAGATCGACGATCTGCTGATCTTCATGGGCGCGAGCCCGCAGCCCTTCGGCATCCCCCTCGACGGCGACCCGGCGGCGCTGCCCGAGGGCTTGAGCTGCGACTGCGCGCTCTGCTGCGGGGGCGCCGAGACCGAGGCGGCCGGCGCCCTCGCCCGCGCCGGCTATTCCGGCTTCGGCGCGCAGGGCGACGCGCTCAACGCCCGCATCGCCTCGAATTTCCGCGGCCAGGGCGCGGCCACCGATTTCGAGCCCTATGCCGGCGTCTTCGGCGTCAACACGGCCTATTCCTGGAGCTTCGACATCGGCGCGCCGCCGGATACGGGGGAGTTCGACTTCCTCACCGTGGCGCTCCACGAGATCGGCCATGTCCTCGGGCTCGGCACCGCGGGGGCCTTCGATGCCTGGGTCTCCGGCGGCGCCTTCGCCGGGCCGAACGCGACCGCGGCGAACGGCGGGCAGGCGGTGCCGCTCAATTCCGACGAGGCCCATGTGGCGCCGGGCCACGCCGGCGACACGGTGGTGATGGACCCCTCCATCGCGTCGGGCCAGCGCGTGCCGCTCTCCGCGATCGACCTCGGCCTCCTCGCCGATATCGGCTACGAGGTCGCCGGCACCGCCAAGCAGGGCGAGACCTTCGAGATCGCCACGGAGGCAGGAGAGACGATCTTCGGCATGATCGTCGCCGAGACGATCGACGGGCGCGGGGGCGACGACCAGATCCAGGGCGCGGGCGGCGACGACACGCTCCGCGGCGGGCTCGGGGTCGACACCCTCTTCGGCCAGGACGGCGCCGATTCGCTCGAAGGCGGGGACGGCGGGGACTTCCTGATCGGCGGCGACGGCGCCGACATCCTCGCCGGCGGGGCGGGCGCCGACACCCTCTTCGGCGAGGCGGGCGCGGACGCCTATCTCTTCGCCCCCGGCAGCGGCACCGACACGGTCGCGGATTTCGACGTCTCGGCCGATGTCCTGCGCATCTCCGCCGAGTTCGGCTTCGCCGACGCGGCCGCCGTCCTCGCCACCGCGAGCAAGCCCTTCTCCAACGTCACCCGCCTCACCCTCGGCCCCGCGGCGCAGATCGACGTGATGCATCAGAGCCAGTCCGGCACCCCGCTCACCGCGGCCCATATCGAGATCGTCGGCGGCAACCGCGCGCCCACCGCGACCCCCGACACGGCCGAGACCGTGAGCGGGCAGAGCGTCGTCATCGACGTCCTCGCCAACGACACCGACCCCGACGGCGACCCCCTCGCGATCTCGGCCGTCGGCACGCCCTCGGGCGGCAGCGTCGAGATCGTCGACGGGCGGCTCGTCTACACCGCGGCGGCGGGCTTCGCCGGCACCGACCAGTTCGACTACGCCGTCTCCGACGGGGCGGGCGGCGGCAGCGGCAGCTTCGTCACCGTGACCGTGATCCCCGCCCCGCGCACCGTCGAGGGCACCGCCGGCGCCGACGGCCTCGCGGCCGGCGACGGCGGCGACACCCTCTTCGGCCGCGCCGGGGACGACACGCTCACGGGCGGCGCCCGCGGCGACCGCCTCGAGGGCGGCGGCGACGACGACCGCGCCTTCGGCGGCGAGGGCGCGGACACGCTCCAGGGCGGCCCGGGCTTCGACACCCTCCTCGGCCAGGCGGGCGACGACACCCTCACCGGCGATCTCGGCGACCCCCAGGCCGGCCAGCCCGACATCCTCAACGGCGGCGCGGGCGACGATCTCCTCTCGGGCAATGGCGGCGCCGACACGCTGCATGGCGAGGACGGCGCCGACACCCTCGAGGGCGGCCAGGGCGTCGACGTGCTGAACGGCAATGCCGGCGCCGACAGCCTCTCCGGCGGCAGCGAGCCCGACACGCTGAACGGCGGCACCGGCAACGACACCCTCGCAGGCGGCGCCGGCAACGACGCGCTCAACGGCCAGGAGGGCGCGGACACCATCGACGGCGAGGGCGACGGCGACCGCATCGACGGCGGCGCGGGCGACGACCTGCTGCGCGGCGGCGCGGGCCCCGACACCTTGCGCGGCTCCGAGGGCGCCGACACCGTCGAGGGCGGGGAGGACGGCGACATCCTCTTCGGCGGCACCGAGGCCGACCGTCTGGACGGGCAGGCCGGCGACGACCGTCTCTTCGGCGAGGACGGCGACGACACCCTCGACGGCGGCGCGGGCGACGACCTCGTCTTCGGCAATGCCGGCGACGATTCGGTGTCCGGCGGCGCGGGCGCGGACACGCTCGTCGGCTCAGAGGGCGCCGACACCCTCGACGGCGGCGACGGCGCGGACCGCCTCTCCGGCCGCCTCGGCCCCGATTCGCTCCTCGGCGGGGCGGGCGCGGACGTCCTCCACGGCCTGGAGGACGCCGACACCCTCGCCGGCGGGGCCGATGGCGACACCCTCTTCGGCGGCGAGGGGACGGACGCGCTTTCGGGCGGGGACGGCGTCGACGTGCTCCGCGGCGGGGCGGAGGCCGACACGCTCCGCGGCGGCGCGGGCGACGACCGCATGGGCGGGGACGGCGGCGCGGACGTCTTCGTCTTCGCCCCGGGCGACGGCCGCGACCTCGTCTTCGACTTCGCCTCCGGCACCGACCTGATCCGCCTCGAGGGCACCGGGCTCGACTTCTCCGGCCTCTCGATCGGCACCGATTGGGCGGGCCGGGCGACCGTGGACTACGGCGCGGACACGATCATCCTGGAGGGCGTCGCCGCGGCGAGCCTCTCGGCCTCGGATTTCGAGTTCGTCTGAGCCGTTAACCTCTCGCTTACCATCCTGCGCGACAGTCGCGAGGTCGGTCGGTTGCGGGGTGTTCGATGGGTGCGCGCGGAGGAGGCTGGTCGCGGTCAGGCGGCATGGGGGCGGAGGCGCCGGCCTTCGGCGAGGCCGCAGGGCCCGGGCTCTTCGGCGATGCGCCGGCCGCCGCCGCGGCGCGCCCCTCGGGCCCGTCAGAGCCGCCCTCCGAGCGCCAGGGCCAGGAGCGCCCCCACTACCACGAGCACAGGAAGCGCCTGCGCGCGCGCTTCCTCGAGGGCGGGCCCGCCAGCGTCGCCGATTACGAGATGCTCGAGCTCGTGCTCTTCCGCGCCATCCCCCGGCAGGACGTGAAGCCGCTGGCCAAGCGCCTGCTCCGCCAGTTCGGGGATTTCAACGGGGTCATCTCCGCCCCCCGCGCCCGCCTCGCCGAGGTGCAGGGCGTGGGCGACGCGGTGATCCTCGAGCTCAAGATCGTCGAGGCCGCGGCCCACCGCCTCGCCCGCGCCCGCGTCATCGGCCGCCACGCCCTGTCGAGCTGGCAGGCGCTGATGGACTACTGCAAGACCGCCATGGCCCACCGAGACACCGAGCAGTTCCGCATCCTCTTCCTCGACCGCAAGAACGTCCTGATCGAGGACGAGGAGCAGGCCAGCGGCACCGTGGACCACGTCCCGGTCTACCCCCGCGAGGTGGTCAAGCGCGCCCTCGAGCTCAACGCCTCCGCCCTCATCCTGGTGCACAACCACCCCTCCGGCGACCCGACGCCCTCCCGCGCCGATGTCGAGATGACCCGCCGCATCGAGCAGGCCGCCAAGAGCGTCGGCATCGTCATCCACGACCATGTGGTGATCGGCAAGTCGGAGGATGCGAGCTTCCGCGCCCTCGGCCTCCTCTGACCGGCCGCATCCCCGGCCCTCCCACGATGGTCCGACCCGGGCTTGCGAGCTTCCGCGCCCTCGGCCTTCTCCGATCGCCCGCCCGCGCCCGGCACCGGGCCCACTGGCCCGGCCCGAAACGCGCGCCCCATCGCAACCCCCGCCCGAGTGCCCCCGGCGCCGCCCGATCCGTGGCACATCCGCCGCCGTAGCGCCCCGACCGCGCCCCGGAGGTCCCCGCCACTCCCCCATCGCGCGAAGGCCCCCCTCAGGGCATCTGGACCCGCCGCCTTCGACCCGGCCCCCCCTGCGGCGCCGCTGGACCCAGCAGGCCCAACGCCTCGGCCGGGGCCCTCTGGCCCCAAGGGGAGGGTGGCCACCGCAAGTCCGCCGGCTCTCCCTCGACCGTCCGCCGCGCGGCACGGCGCCCATCCTCCCGCCCTCGCCCTGGAACCCGCATACGGCACTTCCGAGCCCCCGACGCACAACCGAACGGCCGCGGCCGGGGCGGGCCC
>CAZNTX010000005.1:0-102318 GCA_964576075.1 uncultured Limibaculum sp.
AGGGGGTCGATGGCCAGGAGGTCATCGACCTCGGCGGGGTGATTCACGGAGACGGAGCGATGGCGGCGAGCGATGGCGGCGAGACGCCGGAGGCCGGGGGGCTTGCGGAGCCGGTCTCGGTCCGGCTCGAGGAGCGGCCGGACTGGGGCTATCTGCTGCGCGAGTTTCTCGAGCTCTACCGCCGCGGCAAGGCAGGGGGGAGCGCGCGCATCCGGGCCCATCAGCGGGCCGTGCGCGAGGCGATCTCGCGCACGCTCGCGGGCGGCGCGGAGGTGCGTCCCCGCGTGCCGGAGCAGAAGCCGGTGACGGCGCATCTGAAGCGCGCGCTCGATCAGGGGCGGCGGGAGGCGACGCAGTCGGTGGTGCGCGCGATCGAGAGCGTGGCGGGCGATCTCGCCTGGCTCTACGGTTACGACAAGGTGCCGAAGGGGCTCGGGCGGAAATACGCCTATGCCGAGTTCGCCGGGCCGCACGGGCCGGTGATGACCCCCGAGGTGATCCTCGGCGCCGTGCTCTTCGCGCCCAAATGCGTCTATCCGGCCCATGCGCATGAGGGGCTGACGGAGAGCTATTATATCCTCTCGGGCGCCGTCTCGGAGAACGACGAGGGGGTCTATGCGCCCGGGTCGCTGATCTTCAACCCGCCGGGGCGGATGCACAGGATCACCGTGAGCGACACCGAGCCTGCGCTGCTCGTCTATGCCTGGCACGGGCCGGCGGCGGCGCTCGCCGGGCAGAAGATGACATTCTCGCGGGCCAAGGGGAGGACGGCATGAAACGCGCGCTCGATCTGGTGGCGGAGGCGAACGCTCTGGTGGACCATGCGCCGGCGGCGGAGATGCTGGGGCTCCACGGGTCGGAGGGGGTGACCTTCGTCGATCTGCGCGATGTGCGCGAGCTCGAGCGCGACGGGATGATCCCGGGCGCCTTCCACTGTCCGCGGGGGATGCTCGAGTTCTGGATCGATCCCGAGAGCCCTTACGCCAAGCCGCAGTTCCAGGCGGGGGGGCGGTTCGTCTTCTACTGCGCCTCCGGCTGGCGCTCGGCGCTGGCGGCAAGGGCGGCGCAGGAGATGGGGCTCGCCGGCGTCTCCCACATCGCCGACGGCTTCGCCGGCTGGAAGGCCGCGGGCGGGCCGGTCGGCGCGCGCGCGAAGAAGAGTTGAGGCCCGGGGAGGCACGCATGCTGACCGAAGAGCAGATCATGATCCGCGACATGGCGCGGGACTATGCGCAGGGCCGGCTCGCGCCCACGGCGGCGGCGCGGGAGGCGGCGGGCGCGATCGAGCCCGAGGTGGTGGCGGAGCTGACCGAGCTCGGCTTCCTCGGCATGACGATCTCGCCCGATTGGGGGGGCGCGGGGGCGGATTACGTCGGCTATGCGCTCGCGCTGATGGAGATCGCGGCGGGGGACGGGTCGGTCTCCACCCTCGTCTCCGTGCACAACGCCCCCGTCTGCGCGGTGCTCGACCGGTTCGGCACGCCCGAGCAGAAGGAGCGCTGGCTGCGCCCGATGACCGAAGGCGGCCGCGTCGGCTCCTTCGCGCTCACCGAGCCGCAGGCGGGCTCGGACGCCGCCAATCTGCGCACCCGGGCCGAGCGCACCAACGAGGGCTATCGCGTCACCGGAGCCAAGCAGTTCATCTCCTCGGCGAAGATCGGCTGGGCGACGGTGCTCTTCGCCGTCACCGATCCCGAGCGCGCGAAGAAGGGGATCACCTGCCTCGTGGTGGAGAACGCGACGCCGGGCTTCGAGATCGTGCGCGTCGAGGCGAAGCTCGGGCAGAAGGCGTCCGACAGCTGCGCGCTCGCCTTCGAGGAGATGGCCGTGCCCTTCGAGCAGCGCATCGGCGAGGAGGGGCAGGGCTACGCCATCGCGCTCTCCTCGCTCGAGGCCGGGCGGATCGGGATCGCGGCGCAGGCGGTCGGCCTCGCGCAAGGGGCCTATGAGCGCGCGCTCGCCTATGCCCAGGAGCGCACGGCCTTCGGCGGGCCGATCTTCGATCTTCAGGCGGTGCAGTTCCGCCTCGCCGAGATGGCGACCGATCTCGAGGCGGCGCGCCAGCTCGTGCTCAACGCGGCTGCGATGAAGGATCGGGGCGAGCCCTGCCTGAAGGAAGCCTGCATGGCCAAGCTCTTCGCCGCCCAGGCGGCGGAGCGGATCGCGTCGGAGGCGATCCAGGTCCTCGGCGGCTACGGCTATCTCGCGGATTACGAGGTCGAGCGGATCTATCGCGACCAGAAGGTCTGCCAGATCTACGAGGGCACGAACGACATCCAGAAGCTGATCATCGCGCGCCAGATCCGCGGCTGAGGGGGCGGAGGCCCTTGCGGCGCGGGGCCGGTTTGGCGATGGTCCGCGCGCGCGTCCGCCGCATGAAGGAGCCCGCCGATGCCCGCCCTCTCCCATCTCTCGCCCGAAGATCTGCGCCGCGCCCACCCCGCCTGCGTCTTTTGCGGGGGCGGGGTGCCGACGGAGACCGTCCTCGCGGTGCCGGCGCCCGGTCTCTTCTGGACCGGGGCGCGGCCCGAGGGGGTCGAGTATCCCGCCTGCGGGCGCTGCGCGGCGGGGCGGGACTTCGAGGACGACGTCGCCGCCGTCTTCACCGCGCTGCAGGCGGCCAACCGGGAGGAGACGCGCGACGATGTCGAGCGGGTCCTCGCCGAGATCGGGGAGCGGGCGCCGGATGTCCTCGCCTGGTTCCCGCGCCGCACGGACCCTGAGGCGACGGGCATCTCCGTCAATCTCGAGAAGAAGATCTTCCGCTGGTATCTCGACCCCTTCGCCGTGCGCCAGGCGCTCGCGCTCCATGCCGAGGAGACCGGCCGCGCCTTCCCCGCGAGCGGGGTGGTCTTCGTGCAATGGGCCGGACGCGACGATCTCGGGGAGGACGGCCTGCCCAGGGGCGCCGAGACGCTGATGGAGCGCCACGGCGTCTCGGGCGGCGAGGTCAAGCGCCCGTCCGCGGGCTTCGCCTATCGCGCGATGCCCTCGCCGGATGGCGAGGTCATGGCCGTCCTCGTCGGCTATCACGGGGCCTGCGGCTTCCGCGCGGTGCTGCATGCCACGGAGGGGCGCATCGCCAAGCGCGGGCGCACCGGCTATCGCACCGCGCCCGGCGTCGGCATCCACCGGCTGCGGCACTGAGCCGATGGCGCGGATCCTCGCCGCGACGCCGGCGCTGCCGGTCTCCGAGCTCTCCCGCTCGGTCGCGTTCTATGTCGAGACGCTGGGGATGACGCTCGACCACCGCGCCCCGGGCTACGCGATTCTCCTGCGCGACAGCGTGGCGATCCATCTCTGGGAGGCCTCCGACACCTCTTGGCGGGAGCGCGGCGACACGGCCCGCCGGCCCGTCGTCTCCGGGGCGGAGAGCTTCATCGCGGGGACCGCCTCGGTGCGCCTGCGCTGCGAGGGGATAGACGCGCTCCACGAGGCGATCCGCCCCTCCGGCGCGATTCATCCCAACGCGCCGCTCGCGCCGAAGCCCTGGGGCACGCGCGAATTCGGCGTGCTCGACCCGGACGGCAATCTGGTCACCTTCGTCGAGCCGGTCGCGGGCTGAGGCTCAGGCCGGGCGCAGTCGGGCGGGCGCGCCGCCGACGAGCCGGAGCGCCGGGCGGCGCACCGGCAGCGGGCCCGCGCGTCCGCGGACATAGGCCTCGATCTCCCCGCGCCCGATGCCGAGATCGGCGAGCTGCGGGTCGGGCAGGGCGCGAAGCTCGCGCACGGCGGCGGCGCGGCGGGCCTCCTCCCGCCAGGTGGCGAGGGCGGCGGCGAGGGTCTCGCGGATCATCGGGTCCTCCTTCTTTTGTTTATATATCTAGACATATTATGCCGCCCCGCCCGCGTTAGCCCCCCGCGCCGCTTGCCTCGCCCCGGCAGGCTGCTATGCCTTCCCGCCAAGCCACGCTCCGGGGAGAGGTCCGATGCTCGACCAGTCTGACGAGATCCGAGAGATCCGCGCCGCCGTCGCCCAGCTTTGCGCGCGCTACGGCGAGGACTACTGGCGCCGGCTCGACGAGACCCGCGGCTATCCGAGCGAGTTCGTCGCCGAGATGACCGAGGCGGGCTTTCTCACCGCGCTCATCCCGGAGGCCTATGGCGGCGCCGGGCTCGGCCTTGCGGAGGCCTGCGCGATACTCGAGGAGATCTCGCTGCGCGGCGCCCATGCCGGGGCCTGCCATGCGCAGATGTATGTGATGGGCTCGGTGCTCCGCCACGGCTCGGAGGCGCAGAAGCGCACCTATCTGCCGGAGATCGCGGCCGGGCGGCTGCGGCTGCAGTCCTTCGCCGTCACCGAGCCGACGACGGGGACCGACACCACCTCGCTCAAGACCACTGCCGTGCGCCAGGGCGACCGCTATGTGGTGAACGGGCAGAAGGTCTGGATCTCCCGCGTCGAGCACTCCGATCTCATGGTGCTGCTCGCGCGCACCACGCCGCTCGAGGCGGTGGAGAAGAAGACGCAGGGGCTCTCCGCCTTCCTCGTCGATCTCGGCGAGGCGCGGGGGCGGGGGCTCGAGATCCGCCCGATCGACGCGATGATCAACCACCATTCCTGCGAGCTCTTCTTCACCGATCTGGAGATCCCGGCGTCGGCGCTCCTCGGCGCGGAGGGCGACGGCTGGAAGGTGATCCTCGACGGGATGAACGCCGAGCGCATCCTGATCGCCGCCGAGTGCATCGGGGATGCGCGCTATTTCATCGAGAAGGCGACCGACTATGCCCGCGAGCGCGTGGTGTTCGGCCGCCCGATCGGCGCCAATCAGGGGGTGAGCTTCCCCCTCGCCCGGGCCTATGCGCAGACCGAGGCGGCGGCGCTCATGGTCGCCAAGGCAGCGGCGCTGTTCGACCGGGGCGCGCGCTGCGGGGCGGAGGCCAACATGGCCAAGCTGCTCGCCGCCGAGGCGTCCTGGGCCGCGGGCGACACGGCGATGCAGACCCATGGCGGCTTCGCCTTCGCCCGCGAATACCACCTCGAGCGGAAGTTCCGCGAGACGCGGCTTTACCAGATCGCCCCGGTCTCGACCAATCTGATCCTGTCCTTCCTGGCCGAGAAGGTGCTCGGCCTGCCGCGCAGTTTCTGAGCCGCGCGCTTCACCGAATTGTCGCCAAACTGTTACAAATACAGTTTTGTGACAATTTGCGGTGTCTTATGTGTCATTGGCCGTGGCCCCTCGACTTCTCGCGCAACTCATGATTTTTTCCCTGCGGTTTCGGCGACGGCAGCAGACGGTGCGCCGGCAGAATGAAAGGTTCCTGTAGGGACCGTGCAAGCATGGGGGCATGTGATGTTCTATCTGGTCGACGAATTCGGTGGCCTGTTCTACGGCACCGGCACCTCGGATCCGGTCCGGCTGGTGCGTGAGTTCGACGACGTCGCGCTGACCGACGTCGCGGTGAGCCCGTCCGACATCGAGGTGCCGGCCGGCGGCGGGCTGCAGGTGAACGCCATCGGCCGCGTGCTCCTGATCGATTCGGACACGCTCTACGAGTTCGACACCGAGACGCTCGAGCTCGTCGAGCTCGCCGAGCTCACCCTCGACGGGCAGCCCTTCTCGGGCGCCGAGGGCTTCGAGTTCGCCGCCGGCGCCTGGTGGATCGCGGGCTCGGAGACCACCGGGCTCTACACCGTCGACGTCGCGACCGGCGAGATGACCCTGGTCGGCGACACCGGCGTGAGCGCCGAGGGCGACGTCGTCTTCGCCGCCGATCTCGTCTGGATCTCCACCACCGAGGAGACCTTCGTCGCCGTCGATCCGGCGGACGCCTCGGTGCAGGTCACCGTCGATCACGGCATCCTCGGCCTCGAGGGCGTCACCGTGGTGGATGGCACGGTCACGGGCTTCGCCGAGACCCTCGTCTACGAGTTCTCCGCCGACACGCTCGAGTTCTCCCTCGCGGGCGAGGTCGAGGCCGCGCCGCAGACCCAGTTCTTCGGCGCCACCGGTGCGGGCCAGATCCCGGGCGCCGGCGAGACCGTCAGCGTCGAGGACGCGCAGACCGTCGCGCTGATGTACGAGGCGGCGCTCGACCGGGCGCCGGACATCTCCGGCGTGAATTTCTGGATCAACCAGGCTCAGGTCTTCTCCGTCGAGGAGATCGCGCAGGCGTTCCTCGACTCCGCGGAGTTCGAGGCGGCCTTCGGCGATCCGGATGCGCTCACCGACCAGGAGCTCGTCGAGGTGCTCTACAGCAACGTCCTCGACCGCGAGGGCGAGCAGGCCGGCATCGACTTCTGGACCGCCGCCGTCGGCCAGGAGGATTTCTCCCGCGCCGATCTGCTCACCGCCTTCGCGATCTCGCCGGAGAACATCCGCGGCGCGACCGACACCGCCTCGGTCACCGAGCTCGCGGGCGAGACCTGGAACTTCATCGAGGTCGCCTGATCCGGCGCCCCGACGCCGAACCCGCGCGGCCGGTCCCCCCGGGGGCCGGCCGCTTTCCGTTCAGTCGAAGCGGATCGAATAGCCCCAGCTGTCGAGGCGCTCGGGCACGGCGTTGAACGCCATGGTGATCCGCTGCGCGCCCTGGTTCTTCGGCACCTCGTGGAGCATGTAGCTCGGGAACAGCATCATGTCCCCGGGCGCCATCTGCGGCGTCTGCCAGCGCGCGGCGGAGAAGGGGCCGGTCCGCGTCCGCTCGTTCTGGTTGACGAAGGCCCAAGAGTCCCCGCCGAGCGCCTTGTGGAACACCGTCCCCGAGCCCGGATGGTGCGGGGTCAGATAGACGATGCCGGAGACGAAGCTGTTGGCGTGGTTGTGCATCGCCTGATGCCCGCCGGTCTCGAGCACGTTGACCCAGATCTCCTTGACCTTCCAGGCGAGCGCCTCGCCGAAGAGGAGCCCGCCGAACTCCGTCACATGGGGCAGGATCTTCGCCCCGGCCTGGGCGTAGAGCGGGTCGCTCTCGGCGCTCACCATCGCGGTGTGCGAGAGCTTGGCGTCCTGGCTGTTGGTCTCGCGGTGCTCGGCGCGGATGCGCTCGACGATCTGTCCGAGGACGACGCCTTGCAGGACGCCCGGCACATGCATCACCGGGGTCGGGAACAGCCCGATCACCTGCGGCTTCGGCCCTTGGGCGGGGTTCGAGGATTGGGTCATGGCCGGCCTCCCGGGTCGCGCTCCGGGCCGGCCCCCCCGGCTGGCCCCCGGGCGCGAGGTGCCATAAAGAGGGCCCAGGCGCAATCGCGGGGAGGCTCGAGGCATGCGCGAGCGCGGCGCGGCGCTTCTCGTGGCGGTGGCGACGGCGGCGCTTCTGGCGGCGATCGCCCTCGAGGTCACGCGGGCGAGCCGGACGGCGGTGCTCGTCGCGACCAACGAGCGCCGGGCGGCGGAGGCCGGAGCTGCGGCCGAGGCGGGGCTCGTGCGCCTGATGCTCGCCCTCGCCGAGGGGGCCTGGGGGCGCGAGAGCCGGCCCGCGCCAGAGGAGCGCCCCGCGCCCGGCGGACCGCCCCCCTTGGGCGCGGGCGGCGCGCCGGTGCCGGACGGGCGGGCCTATGCCCTCCGGCTCGGCGAGGCGCGGCTCATCCTCCGCGCCCGGGCCGAGGCCGGCAAGATCGACCTGAACGCCGCGGACCCGGACCTCCTCGCCCGGCTCGCCCGCGAGGTCGGGCTCGGGGCGGAGGAGGCGGAGGCCGTCGCCGCGGCGGTCGCCGCCGCGCGCCGGCGCGACGGCCGCGGGGGCGTGTCCTGGCGGATCTCGCGCCATGTCTTCGACCGGGTGGACGCGCTCGTCCGCCACGGCGTCGGCGAGCGGGCCCTCGCCCGCCTCGCCCCGCATCTGACCGTGGAGACCGGCCGCGCCCTGCCCGATCCGCGCTTCGCCACCGAGGCGGTCTTCGCCGCCCTGCCGCTCGACCGGGAAGCGCGCGCGCTCCATGCCGCCGAGCGCCGGGCGCTCGAGGCCTGGCGGCCGGAGGGGGCGGCGCGGCTCTCGCTCATGGCCGAGGCGGTGCTGGCGGACGGCACGACGGCGCGCGCGGGCGCCCTCGTCGAGATCCGCCCCGAGGAGACCCCGCCGCTCCGTGTCCTCAGAAGGGCAGGACCGATGCGTCCTCCGGCGGCGGGCGAAGCGTGGTGAGCTTGGCGCGGAGCTCCGCCGTCGCCGCCCGCGCCTCGCGCTGATCGCGCACCACCACGGGGCGGATCAGCACCAGAAGCTCGCTCCGGCGCACGCTGTCGACCTGGGTGCCGAAGAGCCCGCCGACGATGGGGATGCGCGAGAGCACGGGCAGCCCGTCGGAACCCTGCTGGCGGTCCTCCTCGATCAGCCCCGCGAGCGCCACCGTCTCGCCCGACTGCACCGCCACGGTGCTCTCGACGACGCGCTGCACGAAGGTCGGGTTCGCGTCGTCCGTGGAGGTCTCGTCGACATCGGAGACCTCCTGGCGGATCTCGAGCACCACGAGCCCGCCGGCGTTCACCGTCGGCCGGATCTCGAGGATCACGCCGGTGTCGCGGAACTCGGTCTCGGCGATGATCGGCGCGTCGGCCTCCTCGATTGTCTGCGTCGAGCGCACATTGACCGGCACCTGCGCGCCGACCTGGAGGCGGGCGACGCGGTTGTCGAGCACCATGAGCGTCGGCGAGGAGAGGACGCGGACATCCGTCACCTCGTCGAGCGCGGAGAGCGTCACGCGGACATCCGAGGTGCGGAAGGCGGCGTTGAAGCCGGGGAAGAGATTGGCCGCGCCCGAGCCCAGCAGATCGCCGAAGCTGAAGTTGAAGTTGCCCGATTCGAGGAACCAGCGGACGCCGAATTCCAGCCGGTCGTTCAGCGCGACCTCGACGAGGGTGGCCTCGATCATCACCTGGAGGGGCTGGGTGTCGAGCCGGCGGAGCGCGTTCTCCACCGCCTGCGCGCCCGCCTGGGTGGCGAGGGCGACGACGGCGTTGGACGATTCGTCCGCGGTGAGCCGCAGGACGCCGGCGCGCCCGCCGAGGGCGCCGCCCGCCCGCGCCGGCTCGGCCGCCGGGGTCTCCGCGGGCGCCGGGGCGGCGGCGGGGCGGGGGCGCTCCGGCACCTCGGCCGCTGCGGGCTCGATATCGCCCCCGAGGCCGAGGCCGCGCTCGGCCCCCCCGGTTCCCCGGCGCCGGGGCGAGAGGCCCTGCCGCCCGGTCGCGCCTTCGCTCAGGCCCCCGACCTCCGCATCGAAGATGTCGCCGAGGAGCGCCGCCACCTCTCCCGCCCGGCGGTTCCGCACCTCGAACACATGGAGCCGCGGGGTCTCGCCCGCATCCTGATCGAGGAACCGCACGAACTCGCGCGCCTGCTCCACCACGCCGGCCCGGTCGGCGACGATCAGGATCGCGTTCATCCGCGCGATCGGCAGGAAGCGCGAGGCGGGGTCCGGCCGGCCGGAGGGGCGGGCGAACATCACCTCGAGCTCGTCCGCCACCGCCGCGGGGTCGGCGTCGCTGAGCGGCAGGAGCGCGAAGGAGCGGCCGGCGAGATAGTCGACGTCGAGCACCTCGATGAGGTCGAGGAGGGTTTTCTGCTCCGCCTCGGTGCCGATGGTGAAGACGAGATCGCGCGCCGGATCGTAGCGGATCGCGCCGGCGACCGGGGCGAAGCTGTCGAGCACGTCCGCGATGTCCTCGGTCTCGAGATGGCGCAGCGGCGTGACGCGGGTGGTGAGCCCCCGCGCCTCGACGTCGCGCGCGCCGACGACGGGGGCCGAGAGCCCCGCCTCGGCCCGCGGGAGCACGCGGAACACCCCGTCGCGCTCGACGATGGCGGCGTCGTTGAGGCGCAGGATCTCCTCGAGCGTCGGCAGGATCTCCTCCTGGCGGAGCGGGCGGTTGGACCTGAGCGTCACCGTGCCCTCGATCGTCGGGTCGATCAGGAAGGTGGCGCCGAGCCCGTCCTCGAGCATCACCCGCACGACGCTCGCGAGATCGGCCTGCTGGAAGTCGAGCGTGATGGCGCCGCCGCCGCGGGTGGGGGAGCGCTCGCCGGTGCCGAGGGGCGGGATCTCCGGCGCGCCGCGGCGGATGAAGCCGCGCACGGCACGCTCGCGGGCGGCTTCGCGGGCGGGGCCTTGCGGCGCCGGCAGGGCGGAGCCGGGGACGAGCTCGCCCGGGGCCGCGGCGGCCGGCAGGGCGAAGCCCGACTCGAAGCGCTCGCGCGGGCGGTCTGCGCAGGCCGCGAGCGCCGCGGCCAGGAGACAGAGACCGATGTTTCTCAGCCCTCGCACGCGCCCGCCCCGGTCCCGTTGTCGCCGGGGAGGGTGGTAGCCTCAGTCGAGCAGATCCGCAATGTCGATCCTCGGGTCGCGCTCGCCGAGGGCGATGGGCGCGCGCTGCCGGGCCGCCTCGGCGTCGGAGGCGACGGGGAGCGGCGCGGCGTCGGCGGGGGCAGGGGCAGGCTCGCGCGCCGCGCCCTCCGGGTCGAGATGGACGCGGTGGCGCGCGCCCTCCCGGGCGAAGACGGCGGCGTCGCCCGAGATCGCGGCGAGGCGCCAGCCGCCGATCTCCTCCCCGATGCTCAGGATCTCCGTCCGCCCCGCCGCGGTGGCGACGATCGCCCGGCCCGCGCCCGCGCCCCGGGCGAGGCCGAGGAGGCGGAGATCGGGCGGCGGCGCGGCGCGCGCCTCGGCAGGCGCGGCGGCGGCCGCCGGCGGGCGGCGGCTCTCGTGGAACACCGGGCGGCGGGCGATCTCCTGGAAGGCGGCGAGGCGCGGCACGGCGAGGACGATCCGCTCGGCCGAGACCTCCGCGGGCGGCGGCGCGATGCGGACGGGTGCCGGGCGCTCCGCCGCGATCTCCGCGGCGAGGCCCCCGCCGAGGCCCAAGGCCAGCGCCGCGAGCGCGATGTTGATCCCGGTCCGAGCCATCCTGCGTCCCGTCTCGCGGCTTCCCTCACTCCCCGGCCCGCGGCGCGACCCCCGCGACCCTGAGCGACAGCGCGAGCCGGCGCGCCGCGTCGTCCCGCCCGAGCCGGCGGATGCGGGCGGTCTCGATCACGAGATAGGGCGCGCCGCTCTCGATCCTATGCATGAGCCCCGCGAGCGCGTCCATCCCGATCGTCGCCTCGAGGCTCACGGGGATGCGCATCGCGGCCTCGCCGAGGGGCTCCGGGCGCTCGACGGTCAGGCTCCGGAGCTCGCCCCCCGCGCCCGTCACCGCCGCGTCGAGCCGGCGCTGCAACTCGGCCGCGGCGAGGCTCGGATCGGCGGCGGCGAGGAGGGCGGGCTCGGCGATCTCGATCTCCGCGCGCCGCCCGCCCTCGGAGATGCGCCGCTCGAACCGGGCGAGCTGGTCCTCGAGGAGCGCGATCTCCGCCTCGAGCCGGTCGAGCGCGCCGAGCGCCGGGCGGATCGCGCCGAGCCAGAGCGCCGCGGGCAGGGCGAGGAGCAGCCCGAGGGCGGCGAGGCGGGAGAGGAGCCGGCTCATCGCGCCCGCCGCTCCGGGCCGCGGGCGAGCGCCCCTGCGAGGCCGAGGCGCAGCAGGAACCGCTCTTGCCCCTCCTCGCCGGCCCGCGTGATCGGGGCGGCGAAGCGCGGGGCGGCGAAGCGGGGATCGGCGGCGAAGAGGGCGGGCAGGGCGCTCGCGTCGCGCGAGAGCCCGGCGATGTCGAGCGAAGCCCCCGCCTCGCCCCCCGTCTCGAAGGAGAGCCGTTCGAGATGGGTGTCGTCCGGCAGCACCTCGGTCACCGCGGCGAGGACGGCGGCGAGCATGGGCGCGGTCTCCTTCGCCTCCAGCGCGGCGAGCGCGGCGGCGGCCTCGGCCCCCGTCGGACCGGCGCCCGCATCGAGCCCGCGGGCGATGCGCCGGGCGTCCGCCAGCGCGGCCTCGAGCCGGGCCAGCTCGCCCTGCCGCGCGTCATGGGCCGCGAGCCACCAGGCGAGGGCGAGGAGGGCGGCCGCGGTGGCGAGGAGCGGCGTCGCCCGCCGCGCGAGCCGGCCCCGCGGCGCGTCGTCCGGCGGCAGGAGGTTGCGCCCCTCCGGCCGGCCCTCGGCGTCGAGCAGGTCGAGCCGGGCGGGCGCGGGCAGCCCCGCCGCCGCGATCTCCTCGAAGGCCGGGGCGATTTCGGCGCGCGGGGCGAGGACGAGCTCCACCTCGATCCGCCCCGCCTCCCGCCGCCGCGCCGCGAGGCGCCAGTCGTAATGCAGCTCCTCGGGGCGGAAGGGGGTCAGCCGGTCGATCTCGTAGGCGAGCACCCCGGCGAGGTCCTCCTCCGCCGCCGCCGGCAGGCGCACCAGGCGGCGCACGCTCCGCCCCTCCGCCAGGCCGAGCACGAAGCGCAGCCGGCCCCGCCGGATGTCGCGCGCGAGCCGGGCGCGGCGGGGCGGAGCGATCTCGTCCAGCGTGCCGAGCCGGCGCACGGGGCGTCCGGGGGCGAGGAGCGAGAGCGCGACGCCCCCCGGCCCGTCGACCGCCAGCAGCAGCGGCCGGCGCGGGGCGAGCGCGCGCGCGAGGCCCCCGGGCACGAGCGCCGCGAGCTCGCCCCCCCACCAGTCGAAAAACCGTCCCGCCGCCGACATAGCCCTGCCTCCGCGCGCCCCGGCGCTCAGTGGCCCTGCCTCTGCCTGACCGCCGCGACGACCGCAAGCGCGGGCGCACCCTCGCGCGCGATCCGCACCGAGACGAGCGCCGGCAGGCGGTCGCGCCCCTGCCAGCTCTCCTGCCAGCGCGCCTGGCCGGTCTCCGGGTCCGCGCCGTAATAGGCGAAGCCGAGTGCCGCGACGCCCGCCATCAGCGTCTCCTCCGAGGCCCCCGCGAGATCCGGCGCCCGCTCGCCGAGCGCCGCATGGCGGAGCACGAGCCGGCCCCCCTCGGTCCGCGCGATCTCGATCAGCCGCTCGCCCGGGGGCGCGGCGTCCGCCGGCAGGGGCGCGGCGAAGACGACCCGCCCCGGCGCGCCCTCGAAGAGCGCCGGAGGCTCCCGCCGCCCCGCGCGGATGCGCAGCGGCCGCGCCTCGGCGAGGCTCCTCGCGAGGAGCTTGGCGACGAGCCGCCCCTCGATCGCCGCCGCCCCGGTCTCGGCGCTGCGCTCCCAGACCGCCGTGCCGAAGCGCACGCCGCCCGCGACCATCGCGCCGACGAGCCCGAGCAGCGTCATCGCGACGAGCAGCTCGAGCAGGCTCAGCCCGGCCTCGCCGCGCCGGCTCATTCCGCCCCCGCGAGCCGGAGGGTCTCGAGCCGGAGCGCCGGCGCGCCCTCCGCCCCCTCGCCGCGCATCTCGACCGTCACCGCCATCGCCCCGAGGCCGAGCCCCGCGCTGCCCTCCCGCGCCGGGCGGATCTCGACCAGCGCCACGAGCCCCGCCTCGGCGATGCGCGTCTCCCCGGGCACGAGCGGGATCTCCGCGCCGACGCGGGCGAGCGCCGCCTCCGCCGCGGTCAGCGCGGCGAGCGCCGCATCGGCGCGGAGCGCGGCCTCCGAGGCCCCCGAGATCGTCCGATAGGCCGCGCCGAGGACGAGGCTCGCCACCACGAACGCCACCATCACCTCGAGCAGCGTGAAGCCGCGCGCCCCCTCAGCCATCGCGCGCCACCCGCCCGGTCAGCCAATGCACCGCGATGGCCCCGGTCCCGGCCGCGTCGGTCAGCGCGATGCGCCCCCCGCTCGCGCTGCCGTCGGCGTAGAAGACGACCGCCGGGCGGCCCTCGCCGTCGCGCGCCCGGGTCTCGGCGGCGAGCCGGACGCCCTCGGGCAGCGCCCGCCCCGCCGCCTCCCCGGCCTCCGGCGCGAAGGCCACGGTCACCGGCCGCGCGGTGCGGATCGCCTCGGCCCGGGCGGCGAGGAGATCGGCCCGGAGCGCGCGCAGCGCCGCCTCCCGCCCCGGCGGCTCGGTCGCGAGAAACCCCGGCAGCGCCGCCATCAGGAGCCCGAGGACGGCGACCACCACGAGCAGCTCGAGCAGCGTGAAGCCGCCCTCGCGCCGCGCCTCAGAGGCGGATATCCGCCGCATCGTCCTCGCCGCCCTCCGCCCCGTCCGCGCCGAGGCTGTAGAGCTCGAACGGCCCCTCGCGCCCGGGCACGGCATAGTGGAAGGGCGCGCCCCAGGGGTCGGTCAGCGCCTCGGCCTTGCGCAGATAGGGGCCGTTCCACGCCTCCGCCCCCGCCGGCGCCTCGACGAGCGCGGCGAGTCCCTCCTGCTCGGTCGGGTAGCGGCCCATGTCGAGGCGGTAGAGATCGAGGCCCGACTCGATCTGCGTGAGCTGCAGCCGCGCCGCGTCGGCCTTGGCCCCGGAGAGATAGTTGAGCGCGACGGTGCCGACGGCGACCGTCAGCAGCGTAAGGATCGTGACGACGACGAGCAGCTCGAGGAGCGTCAGCCCGGCATCTGGGGCGAGCGGGTCGCGGGCGGGGGGCGTCGGCATGGGGCCTCCTAGATGGCGAGCTCGTTGATCGAGAAGAGCGCGAAGAGGATAGACGAGATGACGACGGCGATCAGCACCCCCATCAGGAGCGTGATCGCGGGCGTGAGGATCGCGAGCAGGCGGTCGAACCGCCCCGTGCTCTCGGCCTCGAAGATCGCGGCGATCCGGCCGAGCATTTCCGCGAGCTGGCCGGAGTCCTGCCCGACCCTGAGGAGCTGCTTGGCGAGCGGGGGCAGCACGCGCCCCTCGGCGAAGGGGGCGGCGAGGCCGCGGCCCGCCTCGACCTCCGGGATCACCCGGTCGAGCTCCGCGGCGAAGGCGCGGTTGCCGAGCGCGCCGCGCGCGAGGCGCAGCGCCGCGGGCAGGGCGACGCCGTTCTCGAGGAGCCCCGAGAGGAGCCGCGCGAGCCGCGCCGTCTCGAAGCTCGCCCAGAGCGGGCCGACGACCGGCGTGCCGAGCAGCGCCCGGTGCCAGGCGAGGCGCAGCCGCGGGGCGAGGAGCGCGAGCCGGCCCCCGGCGAGAGCGAGGAGCGCCCCGCCGAGGAGCGCCGCCCACCACGCCTCGACCACGCGCCCCGCCGCGATCACCGCTTGGGTGATCGCCGGCGGCTCGACCTCGGCCTCCGCGAGCAGCGGCTCGAAGGAGGGCACCACGAAGCCGAGCAGGAGCGCGACCGACCCCGCCGCGGTGAGCAGCAGGAAGGCCGGATAGATCATCGCGGAGCGCAGCTCGCCCCGCCGCCGCGCGCCGGTCTCGAGCTGATCGGCGAGGCGGGCGAGCGTCGCCTCGAGCGCGGCGCCGGTCTCGCCCGCGCGCACCACGGCGCGGTAGAGCGGCGGGAAGGCCGCGCGTTCGCGGTCGAGCGCGTCGGCGAAGCTCGCGCCCCCCTGCACCGCCTCGAGGAGCCGCCCCGCCACCTCGCGCACCGCCCGCCGCTCGCCGAGATCGCGCGCGATGGCGAGCGCCCGGTCGAGCGGCAGCCCCGCGCCCGCGAGCGTCGCGAGCGCGCGGGTGAAGACCAGCCGGTCGCGCTCGGAGATCGCGTCGCGCGGGGTGATCTCGGTGTCGAGCAGCGCGCGCAGCCCGCCCGCGCCCGCCTCGATCCGGATCGGCATATGCCCGGTCTCGTGCAGCCTCTGCGCCGCCGCCGCGGCGTCCGGGCTCTCGAGCGTGCCGGTGACCACCGCCCCCGCCCGGTCGATCGCGCGGTATCGGAAGACGGCCATCCCCGCTCAGAGCTCCGCCGCGACGCGCAAGACCTCCGAGAGCGCCGTCTCCCCCGCCGCGGCCTTGGCGAGCCCGTGGGCGGCGAGGCTGCGCATCCCCCGCCCCTCGGCGAGCGTCTGGATGCGGCGATGGTCGGCGCGCTCGAGGATCGCCCGGCGGATCTCTTCGTCGGCCGCGAGCACCTCCATCACGCCGGTGCGCCCGCGAAATCCCGTCCCCCGGCAGGCGGCGCAGCCGCGCGCGGCGCGGAAGCGCTCGGGCGGGATCTCGGGGGCGAGGCGGGCGGCGAGCGCCGGATCCTCGGGCCCGGCGCAATCGGCACAGAGCCGGCGGACGAGGCGCTGCGCCACCGCGCCGGCGAGGGTGGCGACGATCAGATAGTCCTCCACCCCCATGTCGCGCAGCCGGTCGATCGCCGCCGCCGCGGAGTTGGTGTGCAGCGTGGCGAGCACGAGATGGCCCGTCAGCGCCGCCTGCACGGCGATCTCGGCGGTCTCCCGGTCGCGGATCTCGCCGATCATGATGACGTCGGGGTCCTGGCGCAGGATCGAGCGCAGCCCGTGGGCGAAGGTGAGCCCGATCCCCGCCTTCACCTGGATCTGCGTCACCCCGGCGAGCTGATACTCGACCGGGTCCTCGATGGTGACGATCTTGCGCGCCTCCTCGTTCAGCCGCGTGACGAGGGCGTAGAGGGTGGTGGTCTTGCCGCTGCCGGTCGGCCCGGTGACGAGGACGATCCCGTTCGGCCTCGCGATCAGCGCGTCGAGGCCGGCCTGCACCTCGGCGTCGAAGCCGAGCCCGTCATAGTCGAGCACGAGGCCCGAGCGGTCGAGGAGGCGCAGCACGGCGCCCTCTCCGGCGAGCGTCGGGACGGTGGCGACGCGCATGTCGATCTCGCGGCCCGCCACCGCGATCTGGATGCGCCCGTCCTGAGGCAGGCGCTGCTCGGCGATGTTGAGCTTGGCCATGATCTTCACCCGCGAGACCACCGCCGCGCGCAGCGCCGCGGGCGGGGGATCGACCTCGCGCAGCGCGCCGTCGACCCGGTAGCGCACCCGCAGCGACTGCTCGCCCGGCTCGAGATGGATGTCGGAGGCCCGGCTCTCCACGGCGCGGCGGATGATCTGGTTGACGAGCCGGATCACCGGCGCCTCGGAGGCGAGGTCGCGGAGCTTGGCGACGTCGGCCTGGGTGTCGGCCTCGCTCAGGCCCGGCTCGTCGAGGGCCGTGTCCTCCGCCGTCAGCCGCTCGAGCGCGCCCTCGATCTCCGAGGGCAGGGCGATCGCCCGCTCCACCGGGCGGCCGAGCTTGAGCGCGATGGCCTCGACGGCGGCGGTGTCGAGCGGATCGGCCACCGCGACGCGCAGCCGGTCGGGCAAGACGGCGAGCGGCAGGATCCGCGCGCTCGTCAGGAACCGCGCGCCGAGATCGTCGAGATGGGGGATCTCGTCGGGGAAGCCCTCGGGCCCAATGCGGGGCAGGCCGAGGATCTCGGCGAAGACCTCCGCGATCTCGCGCTCGCCGACGAGGGCGAGGCGGGTCAGCACATGGTCGAGCCGCTCCTCGCTCTCGGCGGCGACGCGCATCGCCCGGGCGCGGGTCTGCTCCGAGAGCGCCCCGCGCTCGGCGAGCCGGGCGCCGAGCGCCTCGGCGATCTCCGCTGCGCGGTCCGGCAGGTTGAGCATCGCCCGTCCTCCCTGAAGCCTGGATCGCCTTTAGCCGAGGACGAGCGGCCCGTGAACCCAGGAAACCCAGAAACCGGCCGCGAGCCCCGGGCCGAAGGGGATCGCCGTCCGCGGCCCGAGGGGGCGGCCGGAGAGGCGCATGAGGAGCGCGTGGCCGAGCCCGATCCCCGCCCCGATCAGCACGACCGAGGGCAGCGCCGCGGGCCCCGCCCAGGCCCCGGCCGCGGCCAGGAGCTTGGCGTCGCCGAGGCCGAGCGCCTCGACCCCGCGCAGCCTCTGCCAGGCGAGCCCGAGGCCCGCGAAGGCCGCATAGCCGAGCGCCGCCGCCAGCGCATGGGCAGGAAGCGGCCCCGTCAGCCCCGCCGCCGAGAGGGCGAGGCCGGCGGCGAGGAGCGGAAGCGTCCCCGCATCGGGCAGGCGGAAGAGGCGCAGATCGACGAGCGAGAGCGCCAGGAGCACCCAGCCGAGCGCCGCCGTCGGCCAGAGGAGGGGCCCCGGCACCGCCGCCACGGCCCAGAGGGCGAGCGCGAGCGCCCCCGCCTCCGCCGCCAGCAGCGACGGCCTGAGCCGCGCCCCGCAGCAGCGCGCCCGCCCCCGAAGAACGAGCCAGGAGAGGATCGGCACCAGGTCCCATGCCGAGAGCGTCCGCCCGCAGCCGTCGCAGCGCGAGCGCGCCGCCGCCCAAGGCGCGCCGGTCCCCGCCCGGTCGGCGAGGAGATGGGCGAAGCTCCCCATCGCCGGGGAGATCAGCAGCAGCAGGAGGGCGCTCGGCGTCATCGGCTCTCGGCGCTCTGGACGGGCGCCCCATATTCCCCGGAGCGGCGGCGGGCGCAAGCGGGCTTGCCGTGGCGGGGGGCGACTGTCATCAAAGCTTCGCTTACAGCCCCGGGCGAGGATCGCTATGGGAAGCGCCATGCCGAAAGTCCGCGGAAAGGTCCGATCATGAAAGGGTTTCTCGCCCGCCTGGCCGGCGAGCCACTGGCGCAGTTCGCCGCGATCGGCCTCGTCCTCTTCGCCATCGACCTCGCGACCCGCGAGGAGGCGGTGAACCCCCGTCAGATCGTGGTGGACGAGAAGGTCCATCGCGAGCTCGCCCGGCTCTTCGAGGAGGGCCGCGGGCGGTTGCCGACGGGCGAGGAGATGGACGAGCTCGTCGATCGCTGGGTGGTCAACGAGACCCTCTTCCGCGAGGCCCAGGAGCTGCGCCTCGCCGAGGGCGACGAGATGATGCGCGAGCGGCTGCAGCAGCGCATGCGGCTGATGATGTATTCCGGGATCGAGGTGGAGACCCCGCCCGAGGACGAGCTGCGCGCCTGGTTCGAGGAGCGGATCGACCGCTACACCCAGCCGCCGACGCTGAGCTTCCGCCTGATCGGGCTCGACGGGGCGGAGGCCGAGGCCCGCGCCCTCGCCGAGCGGCTGAACGGCGGCGCCCTCGAGGCGGAGGCCAAGCCCCGCGAGGCGGTGGCGCTGACCTTCGGCAACCGCGCGCGGCCCCAGCTCGTCGACCTCTTCGGCGCCCCCTTCATCGCCGAGATCGAGGCCGGGGAGGAGGGCCTCTGGCGCGCGATCGACAGCCCCCGCGGCTGGCAGGTGGTCCGTTTCCTCGGCGAGAAGCCCGGCACCCGGCCGAGTTTCGAGAGCGCCCGCAAGGAGATCGTCGCCGAATGGAAAGCCCGCGCGGTGCAGCGCGAGGCGCGCGCCGCCCTCGACGCCCTGCTCGAAAGCTACCCGGTGGTGCGCGCGCCTTACGATCCCGCGCTGATCGGCGATGGGACGGAGGACCCGACCCGCGCGGCCGAGGCGCCCGGCGGCGGCACGGAGGCCGTCCGGTGAGCCGGCTCCTCGCGCTCCTCCTCCTCGCCCTCGCCGCGCTCTCCGGCCCGGCGGCGGCGCATGTGACCGAGCTCGCCGTGCTCATGGTCGACGACCGGGGCGGCGGCGCGGGGACCGCGGGGGACGGGCGCTATTCCGTGCGCTGGGAGATGAAGCCCAACACCGATTACGGCGCCGGCCTCGAGCCGATCTTCCCGCCCCATTGCGCCTACGAGGCGCCGGTGCTCGATTGCGGCGAGACCGGGCTCGTCGGCCGGCTCGGCTTCGAGGGGATCGGCGAGGGGCAGTCCGCCGCGCTCTTCAAGATCCGCGACGCGCAGGGCGGCATCCGGGTCTTCACCCTCACCCCCGCCGCGCCCTATGCCGAGGTCCATCCGAGCTTCGACGCCACGAGCTGGGAGGGGCTGGCGGAGGTCTTCGTCGCCTATCTGCAGATCGGGATCGAGCACATCCTGCTCGGGATCGACCATCTGCTCTTCGTCCTCGGCCTCGTCTGGATCGCGCGCGGGCGGTGGATGCTGGTCAAGACGATCACCGCCTTCACCGTGGCGCACAGCGTGACGCTCGTGGCCGTCACCTTCGGCTGGGTGGGCGTGCCGGAGATCTTCGTCAACGCGCTGATCGCGCTCTCGATCGTCTTCATCGGGGTCGAGGTGATCCACGCCCATCGCGGGCAGTCGACGGTGACGCTGCGCCACCCTTGGGCGGTGTCCTTCGGCTTCGGGCTGCTGCACGGCTTCGGCTTCGCCAACGCGCTCGTCCAGCTCGGCCTGCCCGAGGGCGCGGTGCCGACGGCGCTCGTCGCCTTCAACATCGGGGTGGAGATCGGGCAGCTCGGCTTCGTCTTCGCCGTCCTCGCCCTCGCCTGGGCCTATCGCGTGATGCGGGTCGGCTGGCCCGCCTGGGGCCGGCTCGTGCCGGCCTATGCGATCGGCGGGCTCGGCGCCCTCTGGTTCTTCCAACGCACCGCCGTTCTGATCGGAGTCTGAGACATGCGCGCGACGCTTTCGCTTTTCGCCTTCGCCCTGCTCCTGCCCGGAGCCGCTGCGGCCCATTCGGTCGAGGGGGTGGCCGGCGGGCTCGAGAGCGGGCTCCTGCACCCGATCCTCGGGCCGGACCATCTGATCGCCATGGTCGCCGTCGGGCTCTGGGGGGCGCAGCTCGGCCGCCCGCTCGTCTTCGTCCTGCCGGTCGCCTTCCCGATGGTGATGGCGGCGGGCGGGCTCCTGGGGGTCGCCGACATCCCGATCCCGATGGTGGAGGTGGGGATCGCGCTCTCCGCGGTGGTGCTCGGCCTCGCGATCCTGGCCGCCTTCCGTGCGCCCGTGTGGCTCGCGACGCTCGTGGTCGCCGCCTTCGCCATCATGCACGGCCATGCCCACGGCACCGAGCTGCCCGAGGCGGCCGAGCCGCTCGCCTACGGGATCGGCTTCGTGGTCTCGACGGGGCTTCTCCATGTGGTCGGCATCGTCATCGGGCTCCTGAACGACTGGCGCGGCGCGGGGCCGGCGATCGTGCGCGCCTGCGGCGGGGCGATCGCGGCCCTCGGGGGGTATTTCCTGATGGGGGCGGTCTGATGCGGTGGCGCGTCGCCGCGCTCGCGCTGGCGCTGGCGCTCGCCCCGGGGGCGGCGCGGGCGCATCTCGTCGGCGTGGAGTTCGGGGATTTCTACGCCGGCGCGCTGCATCTCGCGACCTCGCCGAGCGATGTGGCGCTGCTCCTGGCGCTCGCGGTGCTCGCCGGGCTGCAGATGCGCGAGCGGGCGCGCTGGGTGCTGCTCGCCCTGCCGCTCGGCCTCGCGGCGGGGGTGGCGACGGCGGCTGCGGGCGCGGTCCTGCCGCCGCTTCAGCCGCTGAATGCCGGGGGGCTCGCCGTGGGGGGGCTGCTGGCCGCGCTCGCGGTGCCGCTGCCGGCCTGGGCGCTCGCCGCCTTCGCGGCCGTCGCGGGCCATGTGATCGGCGCGGAGAACGGGCTCGCCGGGCGCGAGGGCGGGGTCGACTGGTGGCTCTTCGCCTCGGGCGTGACGGTCACGGGGACGGTGGTCGGCACCCTCGCGGTCGCCGGCGCCGCGGCGCTGGCCGACTGGCGGTCCTGGGTACGGCTCGGGCAGCGGGTGCTCGGGAGCTGGTTCGCGGCCGTCGGCGCCATGGTCCTCGGCCTCGCGGTCGCCGGCAGCTGACGCTCAGCCCCCTCCGAGGATGGCGCGGGCGAGCCGCCGCGCCTCCTCGCGCTGCGGCGCGATCTCCGAGAGGCCCTTGAGCAGCCGGAGCGCGCCCTCCCTGTCGGAGAAGGCGAGCCGGCGGGCCATGGCGAGGATGGGATCGTAGGCGGGGGCGAAATCGGGGCTGACCTTCAGGATGTTGAAGAGATGCGGCGCGAGATTGCGCGCATCCGCCGCCGGGTCGCCCACGGGCCGGACCCGTGTGCCGAGGAGCAGGAAGTCGTTGCGCGCCTGCCAATAGCGCTCGAGCCGCTCGGCGACGGCCTCGGCCTTCGCGATCCCGGCGAGCGAGACCGCATCCGCCGCCTCCGGTCCGAAGCTGCGCACCAACGCGAGCAGGCGCTCCACCGCCGGGGCGAGGGGGAGGTAGACCGTGCGCGGCGCGTCGAACAGCACGCGGGGGTGGTCGTCGGTGTTGAGCGGGCCGTCGCCGGCGAAGGCGCGGAGCTGCTCGGGCCCGGCGAGGAACCCGCCGAAGAGGGCGAAGGGGGTGGCCATGCGGATCTCGCGAAGCTCGGCCGCGAGGTCCGTGGGCAGGCGGCGCTCGGCGATGGCCGCGAGATCGGGCCGCCCCCCGCCCGGACCCGATTCGAGGGCGAGAAGGGGCGTCGCGAGGTTGAAATTCCCCATCGAGAGCCGCGCATCGGGGAAGACGGCGAGGAAGCTGCGCACCACGAGCCGCAGCGTCTCCATGTCGAGCTGGTGGAGCGGCAGCCACTGCACGACCAGCCCGCCCGGCGCGAGCTTCTCCCGCATCGCGCGGAAATGCTCGACGGTGTAGAGGAGGCCCGCCCCGTCGCGCGCGGGGTGGTAGGTGTCGGCGAGGACGATGTCGTAGGGCCCAGGGGCCGCGCGGACATAGCGCCGCGCATCGGCCTCGAGAAGGCGGATGCGGGGGCCGGCCTCGGCGAGGTCCTCCGCCACCGCCGCGAATTCCGGGAGGACCGCGAGCACCTCCGGCAGAAGCTCCACCGCCTCCACCGCGACGCCCTCATGCGCCGCGGCGGCCGCGAGCGTCGCCCCCGTGCCGACGCCGAGGAAGAGCGCGCGCTCGGGGGAGGGGTGGCGCAGGAGCGCGAAATGCCCCTGGATCCGGTCGAGCGCATAGGAGCGGGTGCCGCCCATGACGAGGCTGCCGTTGACGGTCAGCCAGCGATGGCCGGAGGGCTCCTCGGTGACGGTCGCCGCCGCCGCCGGGCCCTCGACGCTCGCGCGGATCTCGACGCCGGGGGCGGGCCGGTAGAGCCGCCAGGTCTCCGGCAGCGCCCAGGCCGCGGCGAGCCCCGCGCCCGCGAGAAGGAGAAGCGCGGCGGAGTCGAAGCGCGCCCGCCCGAGAAGGGGCGCCGCGAGGAGATAGACCGCGGCGAGCCCGGCCACTGCGCCGACCGCCCCGAGCGCGGGGATCGCGACGATCCCGACGAGGAAGGGCGCCGCCGCCGCGCCGAGGGTGTTGGCCGCGAAGGCCGCGCCGAGCCCGCCCGAGGGCCCGCGCGCGCCCTGCGCGAGATGGGCGAAGAGCGCCCCCATCGCCGCGGAGGGCAGCAGGAAGGCCGCCGCCGCCGCGAGAAGCTCCGCCCCCATCGTGGCCGCGAGGCCTGCGCCGACCGCCTCGCGGATCGCGAGATGGAGCTCCGGCAGGCGGATCACCGCCCAGAGCCCCGCCGCGGCCGTCGCCGCCGCGAGGGCCGCGAGGAGGCCGAGGGCGGGCCGGTCCCATCCCGGGCCGCGGCGCTCGGCATAGAGCGCCTGATAGGCCGCGGCCCCGAGGGTGGTGCCGAGGAGATAGACCGAGAGGGCGGCGGCGAAGGAGTAGACCGTGTTCTCGAGCACCTGAGAGAGCGCGCGGATCACCGCCACCTCGAGCCCGATCCCGACGAGGCCGGTGAGGGCGAGGGCGGCGAGGAGGCCCGGCGTCGGCCCCGCCCCCGCCTCGCGGGGGGGCAGGGGGGCGCGCGCCGCCTCGCCCCGGGCGGGGCCGAGCAGGGTGGCCGCCGCACAGAGGAGATTGATCGCCGCGAAGGCCGCGAGCGTCGCCGAGAAGCCGAAGCGCGGCGCGAGGAGGAGTGCTGCGCCGATGGCGCCGGCCATGGCGCCGAAGGCGTTGGCGGCGTAGAGCCCGCCGATCCCGCGCCCGTCGCGCCGGAGGCGGGCATAGAGCCGCTCGGCGGCCGGCAGGGTCGCGCCCATCGCGGCCGTCGCGGGCAGGAGGAGGAGGAGCGGGCCGAGGAAGGCGCCGGCCCAGCGCCGCGCCTCCGTGGGCTCGGGGCCGATCCAGTCCGCCACCGCGCCGTTCGCCCAGGGGATCAGCCAGACGAGCGCGAGCGCCCAGAGACCGATGAGCGCCTCGAGCCCCGCATACCAGAGCCCCGGCCGCCGGCTCCGCGCGATCGGCCCGTCGAGCAGCAGTGCGCCCAGAGCGAGCCCGGCGAAGAAGGCCGCCACCACCGCGAGGACGGCGAAGACCTCGTGCCCGAGCCCGATGGAGAGCATCCGGGTCCAGACGATCTGATAGCCGAGGCCCGCGATCCCCGAAAGGATCAGCAGCAGATGGACCGACAGCGCGGCCCCCCGCGCCGCCGGCCGGGCCGTATCGGTCACCGGAACTTCACCAGATAGCCCCAGGAATCCAGCCGCTCCGGCAGCGCGTTGAACGCCGCCGTCAGCCGCGGGCCGCCCTGGTTGGGGGGCACCTCGTGCATCATGTAGGAGGGGAAGAGCACCATGTCCCCGGGGGCCACCTCGGGCATGCGGAAGATCGGGCTGTTATAGGGGCCGATCTTGCAGCGCTTGTTCTCGTTCTGCATCACGAAGGTGGTGTGCGAGGTGTGGCGGTGGAACACCGTGGCGGCGGAGGCGTGCACCTCCGTCAGATAGATCACGCCGGAGATGAAGCTGTTGGCGTGGTTGTGCATCTTCTGCGCCCCGCCCTGCTCCATCTTGTTGATCCAGATCTCCTTGATGCCCCAGCCCATCGCCTCGCCGAGCATCGCCTCGCCGAACTCGCGCATCTTGGGCGAGACGTGGCGCAGCACCGCCTGGTAGTTCTCGTGCCCGCGCGGATTGGTCATCGGCGTGTGGGCGAGGAGGGCGGTGCGGACATTGGGCCCGGTCGCCGTCTCGTCGAACTGCTTGACGAGGGCCGCGACGAGCTCGGCCGGGATGGCCTGACGGCTGAGCATCAGGGGGGTCGGGAAGATGCCGACGATCTGGTCCATGGGGGCGGTCTCTCCGATCGCGGGCCGCGGCGCAAGGGGGCGCGGCCCGCGGCGCGCTCACTCGTCCTCGCCGGTCTCCACGATCTCGCGGCGGCGCTCGAGGAGCGAGGGGGCGGGCTCGCGCAAATGCCGCCGCCCGGCATCGGCGGGGCCGACGAGGGCGGTGCGGATGCGGATATCGTTGTGCAGCCCGTAGAACGGCTCGTGGTCGTGGCTCGCCTCCAGCGTGCCGGTGACGCGCAGGCGGCGGCGCACGAAGCCCGGCGGGTCGGTGCCCTCCTTCGGATAGACGAGGATATAGGGCAGATGCGCCGTGTCGTTGACCGAGGTGCAATAGGGGCAGTGCTGCGTCGGCGCGCCGACGAAGACGAGGAAGGGGCTCGCGCGCGTCGGCGAGGGCGAGAGGAAGCCCTCGATCACGACCCGCTGGCCCGTGAGCTCGACGGCGCGGGCCGTCGGCTTGCCGTTGCCGTCGAAGAGGTCGCGGAACTGCACGCGGACGGGCTCGGCGGCGGCCTCGGCCGCGGCGGCGCCCTCTGCGGTGGCGGCAGCCTCGAGCGGCAGGAGGGGCAGGAGGAGGCCGGCGAGAGCGGCGATGAGCGGGCGCGTCATGGGCGGCTCCATCGAGATGCTGGCGCGGGGGCTGGCCCCGCAATCGGACCGGGGGCCCCGAGAGGCCCCCGACCGCTATATCCGGGCGCGCCCTCCGCGGGGGAGGGCGGCCATGCGCGCCTCACTCGGGGGCGCGGACGAAGATCGGGCTGGTGTAGAACCAGAGATCGGCCCAGGCCTCCACATCGGCGTCGAGGAAGGCGCGGCCCTGCGCGTCGCGGGGCAGGTGCTCGGGGCAGAACTCGGGATCGAAGGCGCCCGGCTCCGGGTTGAGGAAGGGGCACTCGATCAGCGAGGCGAAGTCGTCGAGCAGCGGGTTGCCGGCGGCGTCGGTCTCGTTCGGGGTGCCGACCGGCATGTTGGTGCCGCGGACGCGGAGATACACGTCGCCGGTGATCGAGGCGAGCGGGATCGTCGAGGAGATCTCGAGCACGTCGCCGTCCTGGGTGAACTGCGCCCGGTCGAGCGAGGCGAAGATCACGGTGGAGGGGTTGGCGACATTGGTCGAGAAGGCCGGGTCCTCCGGCGGGATGATGCCGGTGATCTCGCCGAGGATGATGTCGACGCGGTCGAGAACCGGCGCGTTCATCGGGATCTCGATGCCGAGCGGCAGCAGCGAGGGGTTGTTGAAGGCGTAGGGCGAGTTGTTGGTGTCCGAGGGATCGGTGATCCGCATCACCCACTCGAGATCGCCGCCATCGGCGGTGAGCTGCAGCTCCTCGCCGAGGGTGGCGCAGGTGTCGCCCTGGCAGATCGCCCAGTAGAAGTCGGTGATCAGGTCGCCATGCACGGAGTAGGTGTTGCCGCGGCGCATGCCGTCGATGATCGCCTCGGCGGCGTTCTGGTTGAAGCCGGCATTCACGTTGCCGCCCTCGGCATAGGCGTAGATCTTGTTGTACTCGCCCGGCCAGGGATCGAGCGTCGACTGGGGCTCCCAGGGGCCGAAGGCGCCGCGGTTATGCCAGTCCGACGACGAGAAGTTCCAGAACTTGCGGCCCTCGCCGAGCATCGCGTCCCACATCGTCTGCACGCCGGGGCGGCCGAGCGTGTAGCGCACGAGATCGAGATCGGTGCGGAAGCTGTCGAACTGGTCGGAGCCGGAGGGCTCGGTCAGACGGCCCTCGAACACCGCGTCGAAATCCGCCGCGATCGCCTCGAGATCGGAGACCTCGAGGGCCTCGCCGTCGGTCGGGACGTTGATGGTGACGGGCGAGCCGTCGGGCAGGAAGGCGTTGGTGGCGATGTTCGCCTCGCCGCCGTCGAAGGCCTGGCCCGGGACGGTGACCTCGGCGCCCGAATAGGCGCCCGCGCCGCCATAGGTGCCGAAGCCCGCGGAGGGACGGTCGAGCTCGTAGGTGCCGCGGCCGCCATTGGCGAACTGGTGGCCGGCGAGCATCTCCGCGCCGAAGGCGATCGACTCGCCGTCGGGGTCGGCCGGGTCGAGCAGGCCGGCATTGTAGAGCAGGCGGAAGTCCTCGACGTTCCAGCCGCGGCGCCCCTCGGGGTCGAAGGCGCCCTGGCGCTCGACATGCGCGGGGACGTAGTAGGACTTCGGATAGTTGGCGCGCAGCCACTCGACCGAGGCGACCGCCTTGTTGCGGCCCTCGATGCCGTTCCGGTCGTCGGTGGTCTTCGGGATGCCCTTGTTGGCGGGGTTCTCGAAGTCGTATTCCTCGCCGCCGCCGGAGAGGTCGTCGTCCGACGCATCGAAGAGATACTCGAACTGCGCCACCGCATAGGCGTCGCCGCGGGCGCGGAGCTGGCCCTCGTAGACCGACATCGAGACGTGCTCGTGGCCCGGGGCGTTGTGCTCGAGGCCGGCCCAGGCGGGCTTGTCGGCGAGCTCGGCCATCTGGCGCTGGATCGGGTAGATGTATTCGGCGGTCTGCTGCCAGCGCCACATCTCGAGGAGGCCGTCCTCGCGCACCGCGCCGGCGCCGTAGGAGGTGGAGCGCTCCTCGTCGCCCTTGATGCCCTCGGCGCCGATGGTGAACTCCCACCAGGCGCCGGCGCCGGTGATCTGGCCGGGGCGCGGGGCCTCGTTGTCGTCATAGGCGAACTGGCCGAGCGACTCGGAGCCGCCGTCATACTCGGGATCGTCGAAGCGGCAGTCGCGGTTGCCCTCGCCGCCGTGGCCGGTCTGGGCGAACCAGTCGAGATCGTAGGTGATGAGCGACTCGTTGACGGTGGTCTGGACCGACATCGACCCGTCGGTGCAGGTGGTGTGGTTGTGCTTGTCGCCCGACAGATAGGCGCCGCTGGACGCGAGGTCGGCGATCTTCGCCGCCGGGTCCGCGATCACGATGCTCGGCGCAAGCGCGAGAGCGCTCACGCTGCTGGCCAGCATAAGCTTGCCGAACGGTTTGCCGCTGAAAGTCATACTTTTCCCCATTCCAGTTGGAGCGCCGGGTTGAGCCCAGATCACCGAGACGCGCGCCACGGCGGGTGTCGCGCGCCGCGGCTTTCTTACACGGACATTACGAGGTCAACGTCGGCCCAAGCCCCGTGCAGAATTCTTCGCGAAACCGTCAAATAACATTCACTGGACTTCTTCCGGCGCAGAAGTAGGCGCGCCCCTCCCCGGACATGGCGACTGGAGTGCAAGCGTTATAACATAACACTTATGGCTCGACCAGCGGCATTCCTCTTGAAACCGGCCCCGTTTCGGCGGCAAGGATCGGGCGCGCGGCAGACCCGCCGCCGCAGCTGACCGGGAGACCGAGCCATGCCGACAGAGATGCCCGAGGCGGGCGAGAGCCTCTCCGCCCCGATCGAGCGCTGCGTGCAGACGATCTTCCCCACCCCCGTCGCCATCCATCTCTGGCCCGACAGCGAGGCGCTCAATGACGAGCTCGCCCGCCTCGTGCGGGAGGAGGAGGCCAAGAGCCCCGGCCTCGCCCGCTCCAATGTCGGCGGCTGGCACTCCGAGATGGGCTTCCTCTTTCGCGACGCGCCCCCGCTCAAGCGCCTCCTCGCCCGCATCCGCACCATGACCGCGGAGATGACGCGGGCCATGATGAAACCCGGGCGCCACCGCTTCTCGGTCGAGGGCTGGGCCAACCTGCTCCGGCGGGGGCAATACAACAGCCTCCACCTGCATCCGAACTCCACCTGGTCCGGCGTCTATTACGTCACCGGCAACCCGGCGCCGGAGGCGGGCGCCTCGCCCCTCAGCGGCAAGATCGAGTTCGTCGACCCCCGCCCAGGGGCCTCGGCCACCTACACGGTGGAGAACGCGATGCAGAGCCGCGTCACCCTCAGCCCCGCGGCGGGCACGATGCTGCTCTTCCCCTCCTGGCTGCAACACCAGGTCCACCCTTATGAGGGGCCGGGAGAGCGCATCTCCATCGCCTTCAACGTGCTGGTCACCAACTGAGTCAGTGCGCCGCCGCCGTGGCCTCGACGAGGCCGAGCGCGCCGAGGCCGTGGACGACGAGCTGCACCGCCACCGCGGTCAGCAGGATGCCGAAGACGACCTCCGAGATCACCATGGTCGAGGGCTTCATCCGCTTGGCGAGCTTGTCGATATTGGTGAACACCAGATAGTCGAAGGCGCCGACCGCGAGGATGAGGGCGAGGACGAGGGCGTGCGCCTCCACCGTCTCCGCCGCCCCCGAGGCGATGATCAGCACCGTCACGCCGACCGGGTTGAGCAGATAGGGCACCGCGAGGGGGTAGACCGCGATCTTCGCCGGATCCTCGGGCAGCGCGCCCTCCTCGACGACCTCCTCGCCCGGCCCCTGGGCCATCTTGATCGCGAGGAGGGCGAGGACGATCCCGCCCGCGACCGCGACCGCCCCCTCGGTGATGTGCAGAAGCCGCATCAGCAGCGCGCCGGCCAGGAAGATCACCACCGCCGTCGCGACCGCCGTCTTGACCATCAGCGCGCCGATCTCGCGCTGCCGCTCCGGGGGCATGCCCTTCGTCTTGTCGAGGAAGGGCACGAGCGCGATCTTGGGCCCGAGCCCGATCAGCAGGAGCAGGAGAAGCTGCACGACGAGGGCGGTGTCGATGGTGGCGAAATCCATGGGGGCCGATCCTTCCGGTCAGGGGGTTGGCCGCGGGCGGAGACGCGGCAGGACGAGGCTGATCGCGGCGAGCGCGTAGACCGCCGCGCCGAGGATCATCGCCACCCGCGCGAGAAACGCCACCTCGCCGGTGCCGGGCACGGGCAGGAAAGCGAGGCCGAAGAGCAGCGTGAAGGCGACGAACCCCGGCAGCAGCATCGGCGCCCGCGCTGGCCGGGCGACGACGGCCGTGGCCATCGTGAGCGCCCCCGCGGTCGCCGCCGAGACGAGCACCGCCGCCGCCGGCTGAAGCGCCACGAGCCCGACCGCCGCCGCCGCGAGGAGCCCGCCGAGGAGGTTCCCGGCCGCGAAGTTCGCGCCGAAGCGCGCGGCGCCGGCGAAGCCCGGTTGGCGCAGCATGGTCGCCACCGTCAGCAGCACCACCATCGCCGCCCCGCCCTCCGCCGTGAGGGCGAGATGGAGGAGGAGGAGGATCGCCGCCGCCGCGCCGGCCTGCGCCTCGGGCGGGATCGGCGCCGCGCCGGCAGCCCCCGCGGCGCCGCGCGCGGGCGCGTCCCCCGGATGGGGAAAGGCCGCATGGGCGAGATAGACGAGCGCGATCCCGACGATCACCGAGCCGAGAAGCTCCCCGAGGATCGCGAGCGCGACGCCGGTGGACAGCGCCGAGATCGTCGTCACCGCGACGGCCATGGTGAGCGCCATCGCCCCCGCCGCCGCGGTGCCCGGCCGCAGCGCGAGCCAGAACCCCCAGAGATAGAGAAGGCCCACGCCGATCGCATAGAGCGTCCAGTTCCAGGCGGTGAGGGCGGCGACGAGATAGGCGAGCCCCCCCGCCACCGCCATGACCCCGAAGAGCCCCGCCATCTTCGCGGGCCGCGGCGCGGGCCCCGGCAGCGCCAGGATCTGCAGCGCGATCACCGCGGCGAGCGGGGGCAGGAGCGCGCCCCGCAGGATCTCCGCCGAAAGCCCGAGCGCCACCGCCCCGGCGAGGCGCAGCCCGAGCGCCACCGCCGCCCGCGCCTCAGGAGACATAGGTCAGGAGCGCGATCAGCCGGATCCGCACCCAGCCGATCGCATCCATCAGCCAGCTGTCCTCGGCATAGACGATCACCGCCGCGCGCGAGCCGTAGCGCGCGCCCGCCGGCATCTCCCCCTCGAAGACGAGCTGCACCGGGAAGCGCGCGGGATCGCGCAGCCAGCCGGTCTCGGCGGTGGATTTCGGCAGGCCCGTCGTCGGGTCGACCGCGCCGCCCGCGACCCCCCATCCGACGCTCTCGACCCGTGCCTCGAAGATCCGGCCGGGCAGGATGTCGAGCACCACCTCGGCGGGGTCGCCCGGTGCGAGCACGCCGAGGCTGTTCTCCCGCATCGGCGCGAGCAGCCAGACATCCTCGGCGCTCAGGAAGGTCATCGCCGCATGGCCGGCCACCACCGTCTGCCCGGCGGCGAGCTGGAGATTGGTGACGACGCCCCGGCTCGGCGCCGTGACCCGCGTGCGGGAGAGATCGAAGCGCGCCCTCTCGAGCGCCGCGAGCGCCGTGCGCAGCTGCGGGTTCTCCGCGCCGCCGGGGCCGAGCTCCTCGCGGGCGCGGGCGAGATCGGCCTCGGCCCGCTCCACCGCCGCGCGGCCCTCCTCGATGGCGGCGAGCGCCTCGTCCTCGCGCGCCTCGGCATAGACCCCGCGGGCCACGAGATCGAGCACGCGCCCGCTCTGCGCGCGGATGTTGGCCTCCGCGGCGCGGGCCTCGTCGAGCCTGGCCTGCGCCGAATCGACCGCCGCCGTCGAGGCGCCGATGGTCTGCCCGGCCTGGGCGAGGCGCGCCTCCGCCTCCTCGACGGCGATGCGGAAGGGCGTCGGGTCGATCTCGAAGAGAAGCGCGCCCCGCTCGACCGTCGCATTGTCCGACACCGCGACGCGCGCGACCTGCCCCGTCACCTCGGGCGCCACCCGCAGCACGAAGGCCTGCACCCGCGCGTCGCCCGCGAAGGGGGTGGTTCGGTCCGCCACCACGGAATAGGCGAACAGAAGGAGCGCCACGGCGATCGCCCAAAGCGTGATCCGCCGGAGCCCGCTCATGTCGCCGCCCGTCTTCTCCGGCTCGGGCGCCGGCTCCTCCGTCTCGCTCACGCTCCGCCTCCCGATGGCTCCCGATCGCTCCCGCGACCAAAGGTAAACCCCGTCCCGCCCGCCGGGACAAGCGTCGCGACGCCGGAGCCGCCGGGCTTGCCAATCGCCGGGCGCCGCGCGCATCCTCGCCCGATCCGCCGCTGAGGGAGCCGCCGCCGCCCGTGCCGCAATACCTGACCACCAAGGAAGTCGCCGAGCTTCTCCGGGTGAAGGAGCGCAAGGTCTACGACCTCGCCGCCGCCGGCGAGATCCCGCATCGGCGGCTGACGGGCAAGCTCCTGTTCCCCGCCGAGGAGATCGCCGCCTGGATCGAGGGCACGGCCGCCGCCCCGGCGCGCGCCGCGGAGCGCCCGGCCCTCCTCGTCGGCTCGCACGATCCGCTGCTCGACTGGGCGCTCCGCGAATCGGGCAGCGGCCTCGCCTCGCTGATCGACGGCAGCCGCGACGGGCTCGCCCGCTTCGCCCGCGGCGAGGCGGCGCTCGCCGGGCTGCACATCCCCGAGCCCGAGGGCTGGAACCTCGCGAGCGTGGCGGCGGAGGGGCTGACGGGCGCGGTGCTGATCGCCTGGGCGAGCCGGGCGCGGGGGCTCGTCCTCGCCCGCGGGCTCGAGGGGCGCGTGGCCGGGGCGGGCGATCTCGCCGGCCTGCGCGTGGCCCCCCGCCAGCCAGGGGCGGGGGCGCAGGCGCTCCTCGAGCGGCTTCTCGCGGAGGCGGGGACGGCGCCCGAGGCGCTCGCCCCCTGTCCCGGCATCGCCCGCACCGAGAGCGACGCGGCCGCCGCCGTCGCGACCGGAGAGGCCGACGCCGCCATCGGCCTCGAGGCGCTCGCCCGGCAATACCGGCTCGGCTTCCTGCCGCTCCTGGCCGAGCGCTTCGACCTCTTGATCGACCGGCGCGCCTATTTCACCGAGCCGGTGCAGCGCCTCCTCGGCTTCGCCCGCTCCCCCGCCTTCGCGGAGAAGGCCGCGGCCCTCGGGGGCTACGACCTCGCCGAGCAGGGGCGGGTGCGCTGGCTCTCCCCCTGATCAGCCGCCGGCGTTGGGGAAGAAGAGCTGCTGGCCCTCGACCTCGAAGGCCCCGATCGCGGCCTGGCCTTCCTCGGAGAGCACCCAGTCGACGAACTGCCGGCCGAGCTCCGTCTTGACGCCGGGGTGCTTCGCCTCGTCCACCAGGATGATGCCGTATTGGTTGAAGAGCCGCGGGTCGCCCTCCACGGCGATCTCGTGGTCGCCCTTGTTGCCGAAGGCGATCCAGGTGGCGCGGTCTGTCATGATATAGGCGCCCATGGCGGTGCCGGTGTTGAGCGTCGCGCCCATGCCGGAGCCGGTCTCGCGATACCAGGTGCCGGAGGCGCCCTGCGCGTCGATGCCGGCGGCCTGCCAGAGGCGGAGCTCGGCCTTGTTGGTGCCGCTGTCGTCGCCGCGGGAGGCGAAGGGGGCCTCCGCCTCGGCGATCTTGGCGAGCGCCGCGACCGCGTCCTCCATGCCGGAGACGCCGGCGGGGTCGTCCGGCGGGCCGACGATGACGAAGTCGTTATACATCACGTCGTGGCGCGCGACCCCGTGGCCCTCGGCGACGAATTGCTCCTCGGCCGGCTTGGCATGGACGAAGAGCACGTCGCCGTCGCCGTTGGCCGCATTGCGGATCGCCTGGCCGGTGCCGACGGCGACGACGCGCACATCGATCCCGGTCTCCTCTTCGAAGATCGGCAGGATGTGGTCGAAGAGCCCGGAGTTCTGCGTCGAGGTGGTCGACTGCACGATGATGAAGCGCTCCTCCGCCTGGGCTGCGAGGCCGAGGCCGAGGGCGAGGAGGTCCGCGAGGGCCGGTTTCAGGACTGTCCCTAGTCGCATTCTCTCTCTCCTTGTCCGGATGGTCAGGGGGTCTCGTCCGGCCCGACGCGGAGCCGGCCTTCGAGCCAGGCCCGCGCGGCCTCGGTGCGCGGCGCGGTCAGGATCTCCTCGGCCGGGCCGGCCTCGACGAGGCGCCCGCGGTCGAGCACCGCCGCATCCTGCCCGAGCCGGCGGGCCTGGGCGCGGTCGTGGGTGACGAGGACGATGGTGACGCCGCGGGCATGGGCGGCCTCCACCAGCCGCTCGATGGCGAGCGTCGAGGCCGGGTCGAGGCTCGAGCTCGGCTCGTCGAGGAACAGCAGCTCCGGGCGGCAGGCGAGGGCGCGGACGATCGCGAGGCGCTGCTGCTCGCCGCCGGAGAGGAGCCGTGCGGGACGGTCGGCGAGCCGCTCGAGCCGGGCGGTGGCGAGCGCCTCCTCGATCCGCCGCCGCCGCTCGGCCCGCGCCACCCCCCGCACCGAGAGCGCGAAGGCGAGATTGGCCCGCACCGAGCGGCGCAGCAGCACCGGGCGCTGGAACACCATCGCCTGCGCCCGCCGCGCCGCCGCGTCGAGCGGCCCGCCGCGCCAGAGGACGCGCCCCGCCGTCGGCGCGATCAACCCGTGGAGGAGGCGCAGCAGCAGGCTCTTGCCCGCCCCGTTCGGGCCGAGGATCACGGTCCGCCGGCCCTCGGCGATGGCGAGGCTCACCCCGTCGACGAGCCGCGCGCCGCCGGCCTCGAAGGCCAGCCCCTCCGCCGCGAGGAGCGCCCGCCGGCCCGCCCCGGCGGCGCATATCTCGGCCCGGTTCTCCACCCCGTCAGGCATAGGCCGCCCGCGCGGCAGAGGCGCGCAGCGCCATGACGGCGGCGTTCACGGCGAAGGCGAGCGCCATCAGCACCACGCCGAGGGCGAGGGCGAGCTCGAGATTGCCCTTCGAGGTCTCGAGCGCGATGGTCGTCGTCATCACCCGCGTCACATGCGCGATGTTGCCGCCCACGATGATCACGGCCCCCACCTCCGCCACCGCCCGCCCGAAGCCCGCGAGCGCGACCGTCAGCAGGCTGTAGCGCGCATCCCACAGGAGCGCGCCCACCCGGTCGAGCGGCCCGACCCCGAGCGAGCGGAACTGCTCGGCGTATTCGGCATGGAGATCCTCCACCACCTGCCGGGTCAGCGCCGCGACGATGGGGGTGACGAGGAGCGTCTGCGCGATGATCATCGCCGTCGGCGTGTAGAGGAGCCGCAGCGGCCCGAGCGGGCCCGAGGCCGAGAGCGTCAGATAGACGAGAAGCCCGGCCACCACCGGCGGCAGCCCCATCATCGCGTTGAGCGTGACCGAGACGGCCGCGCGCCCGGGAAAGCGGAAGGCCCCCACCGCCGCGCCGAGCGGCAGGCCGATCAGGCAGGCGATCGCCACCGCCGTCAGCGTGACCCTGAGCGAGAGGCCGACGATCTCCAGCAGATCCCGGTCGCCCGAGAGCACGAGCCAGAGGGCGTCGCCCAGAATGTCGCCGATCCCGTCCATGTGCCGCATTTCCTCCCGAAGTGGGAGGGAATGCAAGAGAAAATCACGAAATGCAGTCTAGAGCTCGGTCATGTCGCGCGGCCCCCCCTCGTGCCATTCGAGGCGGACGAGGATCTTCTCGAGTGCGGTGTTGAGCCGCTCGGCCTCCCGCGTCGCGCGCGATTGCGGGATCGCCGGGCCCTCGCCCTCGGAGATCGCCCAGGCCGCCGCGGCGCTCTCCGAGATCGGCGCGAGATAGCGGCGCGCGAAGAGCCGGCCGATGGCGAGGCAGAGGAGCGTGGCGGCGAGCCAGGCGAGAAGCCCCGGCGCGGCCATGTGCAGCGCCGGGCCGAGGACCGGCGGCGCCGGCGCCGTGGCGACGAGGCTCCAGCCGAGGCTCGCGCCGAAGCCGCTCCCCGAGATGGGGCGCACCGCCGCGGCGACCGGCCCGGTGGCCCGCCGCTCCGAGAAATGGCCGGCCCATCCCCCGGCCGCGGCGCGCAGGGCCGCAGCCGGCGCGGCCGCCGCGGCCTCCCCCGTCCCGAGGGCCGGCGCCCCGTCGCGCCCGATGACGGCGACGGCGAGACCGGCGGCCTCCGCCCGCGCCGCGAGCCGCTCGCCGAGGGCCGCCCAGTCGAGCCGGAGCGCGAGGAGCCCCGCCGTCTCGCCCCCGGGCGCGGAGACCGGCTGCAGGAGATCCATCCGCGCGAGCGGCCCGCCCCCCGCCCCGCGCGACGCGACGGGCACGCCGCCCCCGCCTGCGAGGGCCGTCTGGAACCAGGGCAGGGCGGCGAGCCGCTCGGCCGGGCGGAGCCCGCCGGTGGCCGCGCGAAGCCGCCCGTCGAGCCCGAGAAGCCCGGCCCAGAGCACCTCGCCCCGGCGCGCGGCATCGAGCGCCGGGCGGAGCGGGGCCCCGCGCGCCTCTGCCCGGCCGAGCGCTGCCGCGAGGCGCGCCGCCTCCCGCTCCCATCGGGCGAGATCGTCCTCGAGCCGGAGCGCCAGCGCCTCCGCCGCGGCGACCTGCCGCTCCGCGCCCGCACGGGCGACGGCGCCTGCCGCCTGCCCCAAGAGCGCCCCGGCCGCCGTCGCACCGAGGACGACGAGCACGATCGCGAGGCAGCGCAGATAGAGCGTCGACAGCATCGGACCTCTCCGGAACTCCCGCAGGCAGCATGGCGCGCGCGGGTGAAGGCCCGGTTGACGCAGGCCCGGTGCGCAGGGTCAGGGCCGCTCCCGAGGCAGGAGGAGGGCGCCGAGCAGGGCCTCCAGACGGGTCTCCGTGGTGCCCGGCTCGGCGCCCGCGGCATGGAGCTCCACCAGCAGCGCGCGCCGGCTGTCCTGATCGTGCAGGAACATCACCCCGCAGGCGCCCTCCTCGGTGTGCACCACCGTCGTCTCGAAGCGGGCGACGCCCTTGAGATCGAGCACCAGCCGCTCGCCGAGCTCGCCCTCGATGCCGTGGAGCCGTGCGCCTCCCGTCGAGAGATCCGACACCCAGACGGGCACGGGGACCGGGCCGAACCAGGCCGTGCCCTTCCTCGGGCGGTCGTCGAGATGGGTCTCCCCGCGCGGGCGCTCGATGCAGAGCGCCAGGGTGAGGCCGAGGACGAGGAGGTTCCACACCGTCCAGAACAGGATCACCGCCTTGCCGTCGGCCGCGTCGTAATAGGCGAACCGGTCGGAGACGAGGCCGATCCCGAGCCCCGCGAGGGTCAGCGCGAAGAGCGCGAGGAAGGGGCGCATCAGGTGCCATTTGACGACCGTGCGGCTGCGGTCCCCGCCCTTCGGCGTGACCTTGAAGGCCCGCCCGCCCGGACGGAAGAGCCCCGAATAGGCCGAGGCGGTGATCGGGATGGCGCCGACGAGGCTCGCCACCTCGGTGAGCAGCGGCAACTGGATGCCGCGGGTCAGGATGTTGATCGCGGCGAGCGCCCAGACGAAATACACCCCGAAATAGGCGAGCACCTCGGCGGGCGCGGCATCCACCACCAGCACCTCGCCGAACCAGTAGAACAGCGGCACCACGAGGGCGGCGAGGCGGAACGGATAGGTGCCCGCCCAGTAGAGCACCGAATCGACCACGCTCCAGCGCTGGCGGAGCGGCAGGCGGTTGCGCGAGAGCGGCCCCATCCGCCCGCGCGCGATCTGCATCAGCCCGAGGCACCAGCGGACGCGTTGGGTGATGTATTCCTCCAGCCCCTCGGGCGCGAGGCCCTCCGAGAGGGGCTCGTCGAGATAGACCGTGCGCCAGCCGCGCTCGGCGAGGACGAGGGTGAGCAGGAAGTCCTCGGTCACGCTGTCGGTCGGGAAGAAGCCCACCGCCTCGAGCGCCTCCCAGCGGGCCACCGAGGAGGTGCCGCAGCAGATCGCGATGCCCCAGGCGTCGCGCGCGGGCTGGACATGGTTGAAGAAGAAGCGCTGCTCGTCCGGGTAGGCGCGTTCGAGGCCGAGATTGGCCTGGATCGGGTCGGGATTGAAGAAGTGCTGCGGGGTCTGGACGAGGCCGACCTCTGCGTCGTGGAAGAGCGCGAGCGCCCGCTCCAGGAAATCGCCATGGGCGACGAAATCGGCGTCGAGCACGGCGACGAAGTCCGGCGGGTCGCCCTCGGCGAAGCGGGCGAGGGCGTGGTTGATGTTGCCGGCCTTGGCGTGGGCGTTGTCGGGGCGGGCGAGATAGCGGATGCCGGCGGCCTCGGCGGCGGCGCGGATCTCCGCCCGGCGGCCGTCGTCGAGCAGCCAGACCTCGTAGTTCGGATAGGCGATCGCCGTCGCCCCGTGGATCGTGCGCTCCAGCACCTCGAGGTCCTCGTTGTAGGTGGCGATCAGCACGGCGACGCGGGGCGGCGTCTCGCCCCACCAGCGGGCATGGGCGTCGGCCTCGGCGCGGCGGTCGCGCGTGCGGGCCATCAGGAGATTGGCGCTCAGCGCCGAGAGCATGGCGAGCGCCTCGAGCGCGAGGAAGGCGAGACCGAGCGTCCGGTCGAGGAGCGGCTCGTCGAGGGGCAGCGTCTCCGTCGCCCGCCAATGCAGGTAGCGCGCGCCGAGGAGCGTGGAGACCGCGAGCAGCAGGCAGCGATCGGCCGTGCGCGCCGGATCGAGCACGCGCGAGAGGCCCCAGGCGACCAACGCCGTCATCGCCACGAGGAGCGCCGCCGAGCCGATCTCCCCGAGCGGCAGCATCGCTCAGAGGCGCTCGCGCAGCCAGTCGAGCGGGCGCGCGCCGAAGAAGGCCCGGCCGGTGCGCCCGATGGCGCAGCCGGCGTCGCGGTCGTCGCGCAGATCGGGCACGAGGAGGGTGACGTCGAACCGCTCGAGATGCTTGGCCGAGGGCGCGATGGCGAGCGAGCCGTAGACCCCGCGCGCCCCCGAGCCGGCGAGGCGCGCGACCGTGCCCTCATAGACCCGCGCGCCCCCTTCGAGGCGGAAGCGCGCCGGATCGCCGATCTGCAGGCCGTTGTAGATCTGCTCGGTGACCGAGAGGGTGACCATCGTCGTGCGGCAATCGACGAGGCGCAGCAATTCCTGCCCGGGCACGACCGCCTCCCCGTCGCTCGCCACGATCTCCCAGAGGAGCCCCTCCGCATTGGCCGAGACCCGCGCCGCGCGTGCGGTGCCGACCCGCAGCCGCTCGAGATCGAGCCGGGCGGCGACGGCGGCGAGGCGGCGGCGCTCATGGGCGAGATCGGCGGCGATCTCCTCGGCCGACAGGGCGAGGCGCGCGGCCTGGCGGGCAGAGAAGGGCAGATCGTCCGCCCCCTCCTCGAGAAAGACGCCCTCCGCCGCGGCCGCGCCGGCGAGGCGGGCGCGGCGGGCCTCGGCATCGGCGCGGTCGAGCTCGGCCTCGGCGGCGACGAGGCCCGCCTCGAGCGGCTCGCGCTCGGCCTCCGGCATCAGCCCCTGGGAGGCGAGCATCCGCCCTCGCCCGGCGGCGGCCTCGGCCTCGGCGAGCCGGGCGCGGGCGGCGCGGCGCTCCGCCTCCGCGCGGGCGATCCGCGCCTCGAGCCGCGCGGTCTCCGCGCGCGCATAGGCGGCGGCGCGGCGCTCCATCTCGGCGCGGGCGGCGGCGACCGCGCGGGCGCGGGCCTCGAGCCGCGCGATCTCGGCCTCCGTCGTCGCGCGCTCGAGGATCAGGTCGTCGAGCCGGCGCGACTCCACCCTCGGATTGACGAGGGTGCCGAGCAGCTCGCCCTCGGCCACGCGCGCCCCGATCCGCCGCGGCTCGAGGCGGACCTCCCCGGCGATGGGGGCGCGCAGCGCCGTCACCTGCGCGTTGACCACGGCATTGGCGCTCACCGGCGCGAGCTGCTCTCCGACCACCACCGCGAGGCCGAGCGCGGCCGCCCCGAGCCCCGCGACAAGCCCCGCGAGCCGCCGCCCGGGGCCGCGCCGCGCCGGCCGGGCGGGGCCGGCCTTGGCCTTGGCGAAGGCCCGGGCGAGCTCCGCCGCGCGGCCCGCCTCCTCCGCGGCGATCCGGCCGTCTCGTGCCTCCGCACCCCCCTCCCGGGGGCCGAACTCCATCAGCATGCAAGCGCCCTCCAGGCAGATCCCGGCCCGGGGGACGGGCGCCGCCTCCCGGACCGGACCCCGCACCGCTACCCGAGACCGCGTAAACAAAGCCTTTCCGGCGCGGTGCCCGATGGACGCGGGGGCGGGCCCGGCCTAATCCTCGGGGCCGGCGCCCGTTCGGGGCGCGCTCGCCGACCGGAGGCCGCGATGACCGCTCCCGCCCGCCTGCCCGCGCTCTGGCGCCTCGTCCTGCTGCAGGGGACGGTCGCGGCGGCGAGCCTCGTCGTCGAGATCGTCGCGGGGCGGGTTCTGGCGCCCTATGTCGGGATGTCGCTCTATACCTGGACCGCGGTGATCGCCGTCGTCCTCGCGGGCTTCTCGGCGGGGCACTGGATCGGCGGGCGCATCGCCGAGGGCAGCCCGGAGCGCGCGCTCCGGCTGACCGGTTGGGCGATGGCGGCCGCGGCGGTCGCCACCGCGCTCGCCGTGCCGCTTCTGCGCGCGGTGGCGGGGCCGGTGCTCGGCGCGCTCGAGGATCCGCTCTGGGCCATCGTCGCGCTCACCGTGCTCGCCTTCTTCCTGCCCTCGCTCTTCGCCGGCATCCCGGCGCCGGTGCTCGCGCGCGTGGCGTTGCTCGCCCGGCCCGAGCGGGCGGGGCGGGCGCTCGGCGCGATCTTCGCCGCCGGCGCGGTGGGCGCCATCGCGGGCACGCTGCTCGCGGGGTTCCTCTTCGTCTCCTGGATCGGCTCGCTCGGCACCCTGGCCGCGGTCACCGGCGTCTACGCTCTCGCCGCGCTCCTCTTCCTGCGCGACGGCGGGCGGGCGGCGGCGGGGATCGCGACGGCCCTCCTCGCCGCCGCGCCCGCGGGCTGGACGCTCCTCGGCCCCGACCCCTGCGACCGGGAGAGCGACTATTTCTGCATCCGCGTCGTCGACGTCTCCGCCGATCCGGAGCGCCCGGTGCGCCTCATGGTGCTCGACCATCTGGCCCACGGCGTCTCTGCGCGCGACCTGCCGCAGGTGATGTTCACCGAGCACACGGCGATGCTCGACCGGCTCGGCCGCGCGCGCATGGGGCAGGGCCCGGCGCGGGCCTTCTTCATCGGCGGCGGCTCCTATTCGGTGCCGCGGGCCTGGGCCGCGCGCGCGCCCGCCCCCGCGATGACGGTCGCCGAGATCGACCCGGCGGTGACGGCGACGGCGGTGGACGCCTTCTGGGTCGATCCGGGCACGGTCGAGATCCTGCACGAGGACGCCCGCCGCGCCCTCGCCCGCCGCCCGGAGCGCTACGACGTGATCCTCGGCGACGCCTTCACCGACATCGCGGTCCCGGCGCATCTGGTGACGGAGGAGTTCTTCCGCCTGGTGGCCGACCGGCTCGCCCCCGGCGGGGCGTATCTCATGAACGTCATCGACCATGCCGACCGGCTCGAGGCGCTCGCCGCCATCGTCGCGACGCTGCGCGCGGTGTTCCCGGTGGTCGAGGTCTGGGCCGAGCGGCGCGCGGCGGGGCCGGGCGAGCGGCGGGTCTTCGTCGTGCTCGCCGCCACGACGCCGACGGCGGAGGCGCTCTTCCGCACGCGCGCGCCCGGTCCCTTCGTCTTCGGCCGGCTCTCCGAGCGCTGGGTGGGCGAGCTGCTCGAGGGCCGCGCGGTGGAGCGCCTGACCGACGATCACGCCCCGATCGCGCGGCTGATGCGCTGGGCCGACTGAGGCGGCAGGAGCAGCCGGCGCGCCGCGTTCGCCCCGGCGCCGAGGAGGCTCGCCACCAGGATCAGCGCCCAGCCCGCGGGCGGCGGGGCCGAGAGCTCCAGCACTGCGGCGAGCGGCGCGAGAAACACCGCAGCCCCGACGAGGACGAGGCTGAGGAGGATCGCCCCCCAGAGCCAGGGGTTGCGGCTCGCCTGGTTGGAGATCCGCCGCTCCTCCCCCCAGGGCATGGCGATCGCCTGCCAGAGCTGGGCGAGCGCGAGGGTGAGGAAGGCCGCCGCCGTCGGCTCGGTCCCCGCGAAAACGGGATGTGCGCCTGCCGCCCAGATCGCGGCGAGAACGGCGAGCGTCAGGCTCGCGCCGTCGAGGGCCACCTCGCGCCAGTCCCGCGCCGAGACGATCGGCTCCGCGGGCGGACGCGGCGGGCGGTCCATCACGTCTCGCGGGCCTTGGCCGGCGCCGAGGGCGAGGGCGGGGAAGACGTCCGTCACCAGGTTGAGATAGAGGAGCTGGAGCGGCAGCAGCGGCATCGGAATCCCCGCGGCGATGGCGCTCGCCACCACCATGATCTCGCTCAGATTGCACGACATGAGATAGCGCACGAAGAGGCGGATATTGCCGTAGATCACCCGGCCCTGGCGGAGGGCGGCGACGATCGAGGCGAAGGCGTCGTCGCGCAGCACGATGTCCGCCGCCTCCGCCGCCACCTGCGTGCCCCGCCGGCCCATGGCGACGCCGATGTCGGATTTCTTGAGGGCGGGGGCGTCGTTCACCCCGTCGCCGATCATCGCGACGATCTCGCCCCGCCCCTGCGCCTCGGCCACGAGGTCGAGCTTCTCGCGTGGGGCGACGCGGGCGAAGACGCGGCAGTCCCGCGCCTCCGTCGCGGGGGGGAGCGGCGCCGGCCGGCCCTCGGAGAGGGTGCAGACCGCGGCGTCCGGCCGGTCGACGAGGCCGACATCGGCGGCGATCCGGCGCGCGGTCTCGGGGTGGTCGCCGGTCACCATCACCACCTTCACCCCGGCCCGCCGGCAGGCGGCGATGGAGCCCGCCACGTCCCCGCGCGCCGGGTCGGCGAGGCAGGCGAAGCCGAGGAGGGCGAGATCGTCGTAGGGCGCCGCCGCCGTCCCCGGCCCCTCGGCGAGGGCGAGGAGGCGGTGTCCGCGCCGCGCCTCCGCCTCGATCGCCGCATGGAGCGCGGCGCGGGCGGCGTCGTCGAGCGGAGCCCCCCCGGCGAGGCGGCGGGCCCGGGCGAGCACCGCCTCCGGCGCGCCCTTCACCGCGGCGCGGGGCCCCTCCGGCGTCTCGTGCAGGCTCGCCATCATCTTCAGCTCGGGGTCGAAGGGGGCGAGGGCCTCGACCGGCGTCTCGGCGAGGAGCACGCCCCGGTCGAGCCCCGCCGCCGCCGCCCCCTCGACGAGCGCCGCCTCCATCGGATCGGCGAAGCCCCCGCCCGCGCCCGGCTCGTTGGCGAGCGCCGCCACCCGGAGCGCCGCGCGCGCCCCCTCCGCCACCGTAGTCTCCGTGCCCGCCATCTCAGCGCCTTCGAGCCGCTCAGTCGCGCCGCCGTCCCCCGCAAGGAGCAGCGCTGCGAGGCGCATGCGGTTCTCGGTCAGCGTGCCCGTCTTGTCGGTCAGGATGACGGTGGTGGAGCCGAGCGTCTCGATCGAGGCCAGCCGGTTGACCAGCGCGTTGCGCTCGGCCATCCGCCACATGCCGCGGGCGAGGGCGAGGGTGGCCACGATCGGCAGCCCCTCGGGCGCGGCGGCCACCGCGAGGGCCACGCCGGTGCGCAGCATCTCGAGCGGGTCGCGCCCGGCGAGCCAGCCGAAGAGCGCCATGCCCACCGCGACCGCGAGGGTGGCGTAGGAGAGCTGCCGGCCGAGACCCTCGAGCCGGCGGTCGAGCGGCGAGGTCTCGTCCCCGGCCCCGGCGACGAGCTCCGCGATCTGCCCGAGCTCCGTCGCGCGGCCGGTATGCACGACCACGCCCGCCGCGAAGCCCCGCGTGATCGAGGCGCCGCGATAGGCCATGTTGCGCCGTTCGGCGAGGGCGCGGCCGACGGCGAGCGGCTCGGTGCCCTTCGCCACCGGCACCGATTCGCCCGTGAGCGCCGATTCGTCGCAATGGAGATCGGTCGCCTCGAGGAGGCGCAGATCGGCGGAGACGAGATCGCCCGCCTCGAGCAGCACCACATCGCCGGGCACGAGGGCGTCGGCGTCGATCTCCGCGACCCGGCCGCCGCGGCGGACCCGGGCGGTGGTCCGCGCGAGCGCGCGCAGCGCCGCCATCGACTTCGCCGCGCGCAGCTCCATCGCGAAGCCGATCGCGGCGTTGATCGCGAGCACCGTGGCGATGGCGGCCGCCTCGAGCAGATCGCCGAGCCAGACCGAGAGGATCGCCGCGCCGACGAGCAAGAGAACGATGGCACCGCGGAACTGGTCGAGCAGGATGCGCAGCGGCGCGATCTCTCCATGGGTGCCGATTCGGTTGGAGCCGTGGCGGGCGCGGCGTCGGCGGGCCTCGGCCTCGGAGAGCCCGCGGGCGGGATCGACGCCGAGCGCGTCGAGCACCCAGCGCGCCGACATCGAATAGGCCTCTTCGCCGGAGACCGGGGGCGGGACCGGGCCGTCCCGCTCCGCCGTCTCCCTCGCGCGCTCCTCCGCCATCGCTCGCGCCTCCGGCCCGGGGCGGGCCATCTCAGAGGCTCGCCGGGCCGGGGGGCGCGGCACATTGACAGGGATCAAGGGCGCGGGGCCTCCTCGCCCCGATGATCGCCCCGATGACGCCCGCGCCCGACCCCCAGACCGAGGCCGTCGCCCTCGCCCATGCCGGGAGGGGACGCACGCGGCTGTCCTGTCCGGCGATCCGCGACGCGCCGGAGCTCGCCGCCCGCCTCGCCGCGCGCCTGCGCGGCGATCCGCGAATCTCGACCGTGCGCGCCCGGGCCTGGAGCGGCAGCGTGATCCTGGAGCACGACGGGGCGCTCGCGGCGGCCGAGGCGCGCGCCCTCGCGGCCGAGGCGCTCGCCGCCGCCCGTGCGGGGCGCGGGGCGCACCAGGGACCGCGGGTCGAGGTCGTCCACGGCCCCCCCTGGCGCGCCCGCGGGCGCGAGGCCGCCGCGCACCCGGCGCCCGTGGGCGGGGCGGCGGCCAATGGGCAAGGCGCCGTCCCCTGGCATGCGCTCTCCCCCGCCGATGTCGCCGGGCGCCTCGCCACCTGCCCGGAGCGGGGTCTCACGGCCGAGGAGGCGCGCGCCCGGCTCCGCCGCCACGGGGCCAACCTGATGCCGCAGGAGGAGCCGCGCGCGCCCTTCGCCGTGTTCCTCGAGCAGCTGAGCGGGGTCCCGGTGCTCATGCTCGGCGCCTCGGCGGTGGTCTCGCTCGCCGGCGGCGCGGTGGCGGACGCGACGGCGACGCTCTCGGTGGTGATGCTGAACGCGGTGCTCGGCTATGTCACCGAGGGCCAGGCGGAGGGGGTGATCCAGAGCCTCGCGGGCGGCTCGGAGCAGGAGGTGACGGCGATCCGCGGCGGCGTGCCCTGTCGGATCCCGGCGCGCGCGCTCGTGCCCGGAGACGTGCTCGCCCTCGCCCACGGGATGCAGGCGCCCGCCGATGCCCGCATCGTCGCCGCCCGCCGCCTCAAGGCCGACGAGGCGGCGCTCACCGGCGAGACCGAGGCGGTGGCGAAGGCGGCCGAGCGCGCGGTGGAGCGGGACGCCCCCCTCGGCGCGCGGCCGACCATGCTCCATGCCGGCAGCATCGTCGCCGAGGGCGAGGGCCGGGCCATCGTCGTCGCCACCGGGCGGCACACCGTCGCCGCCGAGACCGCGCTCCTCAGCCAGAGCGCCGAGCGCCCGCGCGCGCCGGTGGAGGAGGAGCTCGACCGCCTCGGCGAGCGGCTCGCCACCGCGGCGCTCGGCGCCTGCGGGGTGTTCTTCGCCATCGGCGCGGCGCGGGGCTATCCGCTGGCAACGATCCTGCGCGACGCGCTCGCCCTCGCCGTCGCCGCGATCCCCGAGGGGCTGCCGGTCGTGGCCACCACCACCATGGCGCTCGGGCTGAAGCGGATGGAACGCCGCGGCATCCTCGTGCGCCGGATCGACACGGTGGAGAGCCTCGGCGCGATCGGCGTGCTCTGCCTCGACAAGACCGGCACGCTGACCGAGAACCGCATGCGCGTCGTCGCCGCCGTGGCGGGCGCGCGGGAGGCCGAGCCGGAGGACCCCGCGCTCCGCCCCCTCGCCGAGGCCGCCGCCCTCAACAACGACGCCGAGGCGGGGGCGGACGGGCCGGAGGGCTCCTCGGCCACCGAGCGCGCGCTCCTCGCCCATGCGCTCGCCCTCGGCGCGGATGTCGCCGCCCTGCGCGCCGCGCGCCCGCGGGGCGAGACGGTCGAGCGCGCGCCCGGCCGGCCCTGGATGGCCACCGCCCATGGCGGGGAGGCGGAGACGGTGATCGTCAAGGGCGCGCCGGAGGCCGTGCTCGCCCGCTGCGCGACGATCCGGGAGGCGGGCGGCGACCGTCCCCTCGACGCGGCCCTCCGCAGCCGCCTCCTCGCCCTCAACGACGCCCTCGCCGCGCGGCCGACGCGCGTGCTCGCCATCGCCGAGCGCCCGGGCCGGATCGCGGATGCAGACACCGGCGAGGACGTGACCGGGCTCACCTGGCTCGGCATGCTGGCGCTCGCCGACCCGCTCCGCCCCGGCGCCAAGGACTTCGTCGCGACCGTGCAGCGCGCCGGCATCGACACGGTGATGATCACCGGCGACCAGGCCGCGACCGCCGCGGCCATCGCGCGCGAGCTCGACCTCTCCCGCGGCCAGCCGCTCAGGATCGTCGACAGCGCCGAGATCGCCCGCCTGCCGCCCGCGCTCCTCGCAGCCCTCGCCCGCCGGGCCCATGTCTTCGCCCGGGTGAGCCCGCAGCAGAAGCTCGCCATCGTCCAGGCGCTCCAGGCCGAGGGGCGCGTGGTGGCGATGACGGGCGACGGGGTGAACGACGGCCCCGCCCTCAAGGCGGCCGATGTGGGCATCGCCATGGGCGCCTCGGGCGCCGATCTCGCCCGCGACGTCGCCAATGTGGTGATCCGCGACGACGAATTGCCGACCCTCGTCGACGCCATCGCCCAGGGCCGCGCGGTCTATCGCAACATCCGCCGGGCGCTCGAATTCCTGGTGACGACCAATCTCTCGGAGATCGCCGTCGAGACGGTGGAGGCGCTGCACGGGCCGGGCGAGCTCGAGACGCCGCTCGAGCTTCTCTGGATCAATCTCGCGACCGACGTGCTCCCGGGCCTCGGCCTCGCCCTCGCCGCTCCCGACCGCGACGCGCTCGACCGCCCGCCCCGCCCGCGCGGCGAGCCGATCGTCCCCGAGCGCGACTTCCGGCAGATGGCGCTCGACAGCGGGGTGATCTCGGCCTCCGCGCTCACCTCCCATTTCGTCGGCCTCGCCCGCTACGGGCCGGGGCCCCAGACCCGCGGCATGACGTTCCTGTCGCTCTCCATGGGCCAGTTGCTCTACACGCTCGCTTGCCAGCGCACCGACCGGCGCAAGCTCCGCCCCGAGGCGATCTTCGAGAACCGCCCGCTCGATCTCGCGGTCCTCGTCTCCTGCGGGATCGCGGTGCTGCCCTTCTTCGTGCCGGGGCTGCGCCGGCTCCTCGGGATCGCGCCGCTGGGGCCGCGGGACACGGCCGTCGCGCTCGCCTGCGCGGCGACGCCGCTCGGGGTGGTGCTCGCCCGGCGCGGGGTGGACATCGCGCTCGAGGAGGTCGGCCCGGGCGCCATCGAGGAGAACCGCCGATGAGAGACCAGGTGCTGACCGCAGGCTCGGTGACCGCGGGCCATCCCGACAAGCTCTGCGACCGGATCAGCGACGCGATCGTCGACGCCCATCTCGCGCAAGGCCTGCGCTCCGGCGTGGTCGCGGAATGCGCGGTGGCGACGGGGGTGCTCTTCGTCTCCGTCCGCGCCGCCGAGCCCGGGGCGGCGGATGCCGCGGCGATCGCCCGGCGCCTCCTCGCCGAGGCCGGCTACGGGGCGGGGCAGGGAGCGGAGACGGCCACCGTGGTGCTCGACGCCGTCGCCGCCGAGCCGCTTCCCCCCGGCCCGGCGCGGGCGCGGCACATGACGACCGCCTTCGGCCATGCCTGCGGCGAGACGGCCGAGGCGATGCCCTTCCCGATCTGGGCCGCGCACCGCCTCGCCCGCGCGCTCGACGCCGCCCGCGCCGAGGACCGCATCCCCTGGCTCTCGCCGGACGCGCAGGCGCAGGTGGCGGTGCGCATGGCCGGCGGGCGGCCCGCCGCGCTCGAGGCGGTGGCGCTCACCTTCGGCACGGCGGCGGAGGCGCCCCGCCCGGGGGCCGACGAGATGGAGGCCGAGCTTCTGCGCGAGGTCGTGGCCCCCGCCCTCGCCCCCGCTGCGGAGGCGCTGCGCCGGCCCGCGCGGCTCGTGCTCGCGCCGATGGCGGGGCCCGGGGGGCCGGCCGCGCATTCCGGGCTCACCGGGCGCAAGACCGCCGACGACGCCTATGGCGCCCATGGCCGGCGGGGCGGCGCTGCGCTCTCCGGCAAGGACCCCGCCCGGATCGACCGGATCGCGGCCTACGCCGCGCGCCATGCCGCCCGCGCCGCCCGTGCCGCGGGGCTCGCCGAGGAGATCGAGGTGGAGCTGTCCTATCTGATCGGCGACGAGGCCCCCGCGAGCCTCTCGGTCGAGACCGGCGGCACCGGGGCGGTCCCCGACGAGACGATCGCCGCGCGGCTCTCGGAGACGCTCGACATGCGCGTCGGCGCCATCGCCGAGCGCTTCGGGCTCTGGGAGCTGCCGGCGGCCCGCGGCGGGGCGTTCTACGGCCTGCTCGCCGCCTATGGGCAGATCGGGCGCGACGATCTGGCCGCGCCTTGGGAGGATGTCGCAGAGGCCGCCGCCCGCCTCGCCTGAGCCCTCAGCTCCGCCCGGCGCTGTCGAGGAGGGCGAGGCCCTGGGCGAGGAGCGCCGTCGCCGGGCCCGCCACCTGCCCGCGCGCGAGCTGCACCCCGGCGCCGACGATGAGCGTCACCGCGAGGCCGGAGCGCAGATCGAGCGTGCCGCCCGAGCGCGTGCCGATCTCGCGGTCGAGCCGCTTCAGCCCCATCTTGGCGGCGACGCCGAGCGGGATCGCCGGGGGCGCTGGCAGGAGCTTCACCACCCCCTCGGCCTCGAGCGCGGCGAGCACGGCATCGGCCTCGCGGTCGGTCTCGAGGATCACGCTGCCGGTGTTGGGGCGGGCGACGACGCGGGCGACCCCGGCCGCCTGGCCGATCCGCTCGGCGAGGGCGGCCATCGCCTCGCGGTCCATCGGCGCGGCGGTGCGCAGGCGCAGCCGCCGCGCGGTGCGGTGGGCGAGGCGGAGCCGGGCGGGCGCGGGGGCGGGCGGGCCGCTCATCGGCCCCCGCCGCCCTCGGCGGCCTGTGCCGCGCTCTCGGCGGCGGCGGCGACCTCCTCCTCGGCGGCCTCGCGCGCGGCCTGGGCCTCGGCCTTCATCTCGGCGACGATGTCCTCCATGTGCTCGTAGGCCTCGGCGCCCGCCTTGCGGAACTCGTCATAGGCCGTCGCCCCGGTGCGCACGGCCGCGCGCATCAGCGGGCGCCCGGCCCGGCCGACCGCCTGCGCCACGCCCGGCACGAGCATCAGCCCCCCGACCGCCACCGCGGCCCCGATCAACACCCCTCGCGAAACCATGCGCCGTCCTTTCGTGTCCGCCCAGTTGCCTTCGCTTCGGCCCTCGCTCCCGCAAGACACTGACCCCGGGCGGCGCGCCGTTCAAGGCCCGGCGGCGTTGACCCCCGGATTTGCCCACCCTATCCCTGTGAAAAACCGCGACAGGGGAGGCATCGATGGAAGGCGCAACCGCGGCCGATTGGGTCGGACGGGTCGAGGAGCGCGAGGGGGCGCTGACCCCCGTCCTCGCGGCGATGATGAAGGCGGCGCTCGGCCATCCGGCGATGGCGGAGATCGCCGTCGATCCGGGTGCGGCGATGCCCCCGCTCTGGCATTGGGCGGCCTTTCCCGAATTCGTGCCGATCGGCGAGATCGGGCGCGACGGGCACCCCCGGCTCGGCCGCTTCCTGCCGCCCGTCGCGCTCGAGCGGCGGATGTGGGCCGGCGGGCGGCTCTCCTTCGAGGGGGGCTTCGCCGTCGGCGAGACGCTCCGGCGCCGCTCCGAGATCCTGAAGATCGCGGAGAAGGAGGGCTCGACGGGGCGGATGGTCTTCGTCACCGTCGGCCACCGGATCGAGGGCGCGGGCGGGCGGATCGAGGAGGAGCAGGACATCGTCTATATCGCCATGCCCGAGGACTACCGCCCGCCGAAGGCGCTCCCCGCCCCGGAGGCGCCCCTCTTCGACGAGGCCGTCGAGATGTCCGAGGTGCGACTCTTCCGATTCTCCGCCGCCACCTTCAACGCCCACCGCATCCACTACGACCTGCCCTATGCCCGCGAGGTGGAGAAATATCCGGGCCTGATCGTGCACGGGCCGATGCAGGCGATGCTGCTGATGGAGGCCGCGACCCGCCATGCCGGGCGGGCGCCGGCGCGCTTCCGCTTCCGGGGCGTGCATCCGATGTTCGCCCATCACGGGCTGCGGCTTTTGGCGACGGAGGCTGAGGCGGGGCTCGCGCTCTGCACCGCGGCCGATGCCGCGGCCGGGGGCCATCGCGGCCTCGACGCCGAGATCGGCTGGGCCTGAGCGATGGCGGGTATTCTCGAGGGCATGCGCGTGGTCGAGGGCTCGGCCTTCGTCGCGATCCCGCTCGCCGGCATGACGCTCGCGCAGATGGGCGCCGACGTCATCCGCTTCGACCGCCTGCAGGGGGGGCTCGACGCCACCCGCTGGCCGGTGACCGCCGAGGGCCGCAGCCTCTTCTGGGCCGGGCTCAACAAGGGCAAACGCTCCATCGCGGTGGACATGAAATCCCCCCGCGGGCGCGAGATCGTCACCGAGATCGTCACCGCGCCCGGAGAGGAGGCGGGGCTCTTCCTCACCAATCTGCGCGTGCGCGGCTGGATGGACTACGAGACGCTCTCCAAGGCGAGGCCCGATCTCGTGATGGTCACCCTCCTCGGCGACCGGCACGGGCGGCCGCAGGTGGACTACACCGTCAACCCCGCCATCGGCTTCCCGGACGCGACCGGGCCGGAGGGGAGCGCCGAGCCGGTGGCCCATGTCCTCCCGGCCTGGGACTGCATCGCGGGGCAGATGGCGGTCTCGGGGCTGCTCGCGGCCGAGCGGCGGCGGCTGCGCACCGGGCAGGGGCAGTCGGTCGAGCTCACGCTCAAGGACGTGGCCGCGGCCATGCTCGGCAATCTCGGGATCATCGGCGAGGTGGCGGTCAACGGGGTCGACCGGGCGAAATCGGGCAACTCGCTCTACGGCGCCTACGGGCAGGACTTCGTCTGCGCCGACGGGCGGCGGGTGATGGTGATCGGGCTGACCGACCGGCAATGGCGCGGGCTCCTCACCGTCACCGAGACCGCCGAGGCGATGGCCCGCCTCGCCGTGCGTCTCGGCGCCAATTTCGCCGAGGAAGGCGCGCGCTGGCGCCACCGTCACGAGATCACCCGCATCCTCGCGCCCTGGTTCGCCAATCGCGGGCTCGGCGAGATCGGCCCCGCGCTCGATCAGGCCGGCGTCACCTGGTCGGAGTTCCGCAGCTTCGCCCGCGCGCTCGCCGAGGATCCGGACCTCTCGACCGACAACCCGATGTTCTCCGAGATCGCGCAGCCCGGCATCGGGACCTATCCGGTGCCCGGCACCCCCTTCGCCTTCTCCGCCGAGCCGCGCGAGCCCCCTGCGCCTGCGCCCGCGCTCGGGCAGCACACCGAGGAGATCCTCGCAGATGTCGCCCGCCTGCCCGAGGGCGAGATCGCCCGGCTCTTCGATGCGGGCGTCGTCGCGGGCCCGCGCCGGGGCTGAGGCTCAGGCGCGCGCCTCCTCGGCGGGCGGGCGCATCTCCTCCGCGCCGCCGGGCGCGATCATCGGGACGGAGGCGTCATGCGCCGCGATCTCCGCCTCGAGGCGCGCGGCGTCCGGCGAGCCGGGGGCGGCGTAGTTGAGGTTGCGGTAGAGCTCGGTCAGCTTGGTGAAGAAGCGCCGCGCCGCCTCCTTGTCCTCGAAGGCGTAGGAGCGGGTGGCGGCGGCGTGCACCATCTCGAAGCGCGCCTTCTGCCGCTCGAGGGGGGCTGCGGCGTCGACAGCGTCGAAGGCGTCCTGCTGCAGATAGACCATGTCGAGGAAGAGCGCCGCCTGCCGGGCGACGAAATCCTCGAGCGTCACGCCCTCCTCGCCGGTGACCTGCATCATCTGCGCGATCTCCTCGCCGCGCCGCAAGAGCGCCTCCATCTCGTCGACCTGCCGGCTCCAGGACGGCCCGAGCCGCTCGGCGAACCAGGGCGCGAGCTGCGCGCGGTAGCGCGACCAGGAGAGCAGCGGATCGACCGCGGGGTAGAAGCGCTTGTAGGCCCGGTCCGCCGACAGCCCGAGGAAGCACTTGACCGCTGCCAGCGTCGACTGCGTCACCGGCTCCTCGAAATTGCCGCCCGCGGGGGAGACGGTGCCGATCATCGTCAGCGCCCCCTCCGAGCCGTCATTGGTGCGGATCGCGCCGGCGCGCTCGTAGACCCCCTTGATCGCGCTGTCGAGATAGGAGGGGTAGCCCTCCTCGCCGGGGATCTCCTCGAGCCGGCCCGAGGTCTCGCGCATCGCCTGCGCCCAGCGCGAGGTCGAATCGGCGATCAGAAGCGCGCGCAGCCCCATCTGCCGATAGTATTCCCCGATGGTGAGCCCGGTGTAGATCGAGGCCTCGCGCGCGGCGACCGGCATCGAGGAGGTGTTGCAGACGATCACGGTGCGGTCCATCAGCGAGCCGCCGGTGCGCGGATCCTCGATCCGGGGGAAGTCGCGGATGGTCTCCACCACCTCGCCCGCGCGCTCGCCGCAGGCCACCACGATCACCACGTCCACCTCCGCGTTCTTGGCGATCAGCGTCTGCAGCACCGTCTTGCCCGCGCCGAAGGGGCCGGGGATGCAGGCGGTCCCGCCCTCGGCCACGGGGAAGAAGGTGTCGATCAGGCGCTGGCTCGTCAGCATCGGGCGGTGGGGATAGAGCCGGGTCGAGGCCTGGCGCGCGAGGAGGCCGCGGGGCAGAGGGCGGCGCACCGGCCAGTCCTGCGCGAGGGTGAGGGTGCGGGTGGTGCCCCGCGCATCGGTCAGCCGGGCGACGGGGGCGTCGACCGTCAGGCTGCCGTCGCGGATCCAGGCGATCTCGCAGGGCGCCTCGATGTCGACGGGCACCAGGATCTTGTGGCGGATCACGCCCTCGGGAACCGTGCCGATCGCATCGCCCCCGCGCACCCGGTCGCCGGTGCGCCGGCAGGCGGAGAACGACCATTTGCGCTCCGGGTCGAGCCCCGGCGCCTCGACGCCGCGGGGCAAAAAGACCCCGTGGCCCTGCGCGAGCGTCTCGAGCGGGTTCTGCAGCCCGTCATAGACCTGCCCCAAGAGCCCGGGGCCGAGCCGGACCGAGAGGAGCGCGCCGGTCTGCTCAACCGGATCGCCGAGGGCGACGCCGAGGGTGCTCTCGTAGACCTGCGCATCCGCCTGGTCTCCGAGCACGCGCAGCACCTCCGCCTTCAGCCGCTCCCCGGGCGCGCGGGCGGGGCGGATATGCACCACCTCGTTCTTGGCGAGGCTCGTGCGCTCGGGATCGGCGAGGCGGAAGCGGACGATGTCCTCCTGCACGGCGGTGATATAGGCGGGCGCGCTCGGCTCGCTCATCGGGGGCGCTCCTCGGGCTCGGCGAGGCCGTCGGCGACGAGCGCGGCGAAGCGCGCCGCCGCCGCCTCGGCGTCGTAGCGGGTCCAGCGGGTCAGCAGATCGAGGCGCACGGCGTAGAGCGCGACGGCCTCGAAGTCGAAATCGTGCCGGGCGGCGAGGCGGGCGGCCTGGGTCCAGGCGCGCTCGAGCAGGATGCGCTCGAGCCCCACCGCATCGCCGGCCTCGAGCGCCGTCTTGGCCGGAACGAGCCAGGGCTGCCCGCGCTCCATCCGGAAATGCGGCGCGTCCCAGGCCGCCGCGACCCGGTCCGCGAGCGGGCGGAGGCCCCAGCGCTCCCCCCGCCGCGGGGCCGCGTGCCCGGCCTGGCGGCGGCGGAGCGCGGCGACGAGGGTGCGCAAGCCGAGCCTCAGGCGCACGAGCTCCGCGAGCGTCGGGCTCTCGAGCCGCGCGAGCACGGCCTCGGCGCGGTCGAGCAACGCCGCATCCGAGAGCCCCATCGGCATCCGGCGCCAGGCGAGGAGGCCGGTGACCGAGAGCAGCGTCTCCCGGTCCCGCTCCACCAGCATCCCGAGCCGGGCGCGGAACCGGTCCGGATTGATCGGCGGCTCGCGCGCGGCGAGCATCGGCCCGAGGGCCGGCAGGCTCGCGACGAGCGTCGCATAGGGCGCGTCTGCGAGCATCAGCGCACCACGCCCTCGAGCAGCGCCCGGAATCGCGGCTGCAGATGGCGCAGGATCACCTCGGCCACCGCGGCGTCGGTGAGATCCACCACCACCTCCGAGCCCTCGAGGCGCAGGCGGATGCCCCCCGCCTCGTCCTCCGACACGGCGAAGTCCACCCCCTCGCGCAACAGATCGGCGGCGACGGAGGCGACGAAATGGGTCAGCGTGCCCTCGGCGAGCGCCTCCGGCGCGCGGCGCAGATCCTCGAGCGCGACGACGCTGCGGGGCAGGGCGATCTCCACCGCCTCGGCCGCGTCGAGGCCGGCCTCCTCCCGCGCCCGGCCGGCGACGGCGAGGATCATGCCGCGCAGCACCGCGTCGTCGCGGGTCATCTCGCCGACGGCGGCGCGCACCTCGCGGGCGAAGCCCTCCGAGAGGCGGGTCTTGAGCTCGAGGACCGCATCGCGCATCGCCACGCGCAGCGCCTCCTCGCCCCCGCGGCGGAGGCGGTCGGCCTCGGCGCGGGCCTTGGTGCGGGTCTCCTCCGCCTCGCGCTCGGCGGCGGCGAGCGTCGCCGCGGCGCGGCGCTCGGCCTCGGCGGCGATGCGCTCGGCCTCGGCGCGGCCGGCCTCCACGCCCTCGCGGGTCAGCCGCTCGATGAGCGCCTCGATGCCCGCGGCCGTCTCGCGCGCGCTGTCGGTCATGGCGTCCCTCCCCGCTCCCGGCTCATCCCGGCAGGCTGCCCGCGAGCACCAGCGCGAAGACGAAGGCGAAGACCGCGAAGCCCTCCACGATCGCCGCCGGCGCGAGGGCGAGGCCGAAGATCTCCGGCTTGTCCTTGAAGGCGGCGATCGCCGAGGCCACCACCCGCCCCTGCAGCGCCCCCGAGATCATCAGCGCCACCCCCGAGAGCGCGCCGATGGCGAAGAGCCCGCCGCCGTTCTCCGCCGTCACCGGCTGGTTGAGCGAGAACATGATGACGATGCCGTAGATGATCTGCGAGGAGGGCATCGCGGCGACGCCGACGAAGCGGCCGTAGCCGCCGTCGGTCTCCATCATCGCGCCGACCGCGGCCTGTCCCGCGAGCGTGCAGCCGATCGAGCTGCCGATGGCGCCGAGCCCGAGCGCCCCGTAGATGCCGAGCCAGCCGAGCAGGATGGTCAGTTGGTCCATTCGGGCGCCTCCTTCCGCGCGAACGCCTTGAACGGGTAGCCCTCCTCCGAGAGCCCCCAGCCGAAGAATTCCAGAACGTTGAGGCGCAGCCCGTGGACCACGCCGCTCAACACCCCGAGCGCCAGGTTGATCGCATGCCCGAAGATCAGCACGAGCCCCGCGAGCAGGAGCCCGAGCCCCGGCATCCCCGCCTGCACATCCGCCGCGATGGCGTTGAAGGTGGCGCCGAGAGAGGCGCTCGAGAGGCCGAGGGCGAAGAGGCGCATATAGCTCAGGACATCGCCGAAGAGCCGCGAGACGGAGGCGAGGGAGAGCGCGCCCGAGGCGATCCCGCGGAGCCACCCGCCCCCGCCCCCGGCGCTCGCCGCGCCGGCGAAGACCGCCGTGAGGCCGATCCCGAGAAGCCCGGCGCCGAGCGTCTCCGGCCCGAGCCAGAGGAGGAGCCCGCCGAGGCTCGCCCCCGCCCAGCCGATCCGCTCGAGCGCCGCGCCCCGGCTGCGCGCCGCCCAGGCCGCGGCGAGATTGGCGAGCGCGATGTGCAGCACGCCGATGACGACGGAGACCGTCATCATCGTCTCGATATCGGCGACGTCGATGACCGCGAGCCGCGCGGCGATCCCCCCCTCGGGCGGCGCGGCGCCGAAATAGCTCCCCGCGAGGACGCCGTAGACGAGCGCCGTCGCGACGATCGCGGCGAAGACCGGGCGCAGCCGCCGGAGCCGCGGCTGCGCCCCGAGCCGGCCCCAGGCGGCCAGGAGCCCGAGCCCGAGGAGCGCCGCATAGCCCGCATCCGCCAGGATCATCGCGAAGAACACCGCGAAGGAGGCGAAGACCACGAGGCTCGGATCCCAGCTCCCATAGGCGGGCGTCATGTAAAAGGTGGTGAGCTCCGAGGCCCCACCGACCCGCTCCGGCGTCTCGAGGAGCGTCGGCGGGGCGTCCGCGGGGCCGGGCGGGGAGAGCGCGACCGCGAGCCCGCGCGCCAGCGCCCAGGCCTCGAGCTCGCCCGCCCGCGCCGCCGGCACCCAGCCGGCCAGCGCGAAGAGGTGCGGGCGGTCGAGCGTCATCCCCGCCGCGGCGCGGCGCGCATCGGCGTCCTCCGCGGCGGCGAGGCGGGCGCCGAGGGCGAGGCGGTGGCGGGTGAGCTCGGCGAGCTCCGCCTCGGCGCGCTCGATCTCGATCTCGGTCTCCTCGAGATAGCCCTCGAGCGTGGAGAGCGAATGCGCGCCCGTATGGGTGCGCGGCACGGGCAGGAGATCGGCCGGCGGCTCCTCGCGCGCGAGGACGGCGACGAGGAGCCGGCTCGCCTCGCGCCCGACGACGGCCCAGGGCAGGGCGATCCGCTCGAGCGCCGGGCGGTGCTTGATCGGCAGCGCGTAGAACCAGAGCCGGTAGCCGCCGGGCGGCTCTTCGGGCAGCTCGAAATCGCCGAAGGGGGCGAGATCGGCGATGCGTCGGGTGAGGAAATCCCGCCGGTCCCGCGCCTCGCGCAGCCGCGCCTTGTTGGCGAGGATCGCCTCGACGGCGGTCTCCGCGTCGAAGGGGCGATCCGCCGGCCAGGGTCGGCGCTTCGCCGGAGCGCTGCGCAGATGCCGCCAGGCCGAGGCCGCGCGCCGGCGCGAGGCGGCGTCCGGCGGGGCGAGCGGATCGGCCGGGCGCAGCGCGACGAGATGCACGCAGCCGAGCGCCTGCAGCCCTTCCAGGACCGCCGCCTTGTCCTCTGCCGCGCCGACGAGCGCGAGCCGCATCATCGGCGCGATGGTCATGCCCGCTCCCGCTTGCGCTTGGCGATCTTCGAGGTGACGACGGCGGCGCGCTCGCGGTCGCCGAGGGCGATGGAGATGCGGCGGATATTCGCCTCCGCCCCCGGGATCAGCACCTTCTCGAAGAGGTTGACGCGCTGCGCGGTCTTGGCGAGCGCGGCCTCGAGGAGGGCCAGCCGGCGCTCGGCGACGCGCTGCTCTGCGGCGAGGCGCAGCGCCGCCTCGGCGCGGCGGGCCACCGCATCGACCCAATGCGGCCGGGTCATCGCTCCGTAGGCGGCGCGCTCGATCTCCACGCCCGCGAGCTCGGGCAGATCGACGCCGACGAGGTTGCGGGTGACGGTGCGCACCCGTGCCAGCCGCACGAGGCCCGTGAGGTCCACCGTGCGGTCGGCGAGCATCGGGATCTCGGCGCCCGCGCTCTCGAGCGCCGCCCGCCGTGCCTCGGCGATCTCCTCGATGCGCGCGGCGGCTCGGGCGCGGGCCTGCATCAGGCTCTTGCGCTTCAGATCGAGGGCCGGGAGATAGCGGCGGTAGCGCGCGAGATCGCGGCGTTCGCGGGCGAGGCGGGCCTTGCTGAGCTGCAGCCGCGCCATCGCCTCAGCCCTCCCGCTCCGGCCAGTAGCGCTCGACGAGAGTGCGCTTCATCAGAAGCTCCTCCTTCTCGAAGCACTCCGCCATCGTCCGCCAGCCGAGATCGAGCGCCGCCTCGAGGGGCATCGACACCTCGATGTCCATGAAGCGCTCGCGGAACAGCTCGCCGAAGCGCAGCGCCCGGCGGTCGTAGTCGGAGAGCTCGAAAGCCATGTCGCGCTTCTGCCGGGCGTCGCGGGCCTCGGCGTAGAAGCGGACCATGGTCGTCATCACCGCCCCGTGGTCCTCGCGCGTCTCCTTGCCGATGACGTGCTGCTTGAGGCGGGAGAGCGAGCCGAAGGGGTCGATCACGCCGGAATGGAGGTAGAACTGCCCCTCGGTGATGTAGCCCGTGTTGTCCGGCACCGGATGGGTGACGTCGCCCCCCGGCATGGTGGTGACGGTGAGGATGGTCACCGAACCCGCGCCGGCGAAATCGGCGGCCTTCTCGTAGCGCCGGGCGAGCTGGGAGTAGAGATCGCCGAGATAGCCGCGATTGGAGGGCACCCGCTCCATCGAGAGGCCGACCTCCTTGAGCGCGTCGGCATAGGCGGTCATGTCGGTCAGCAGCACGAGCACGCGCTTGCTCTCCTCCACGGCGAAGCGCTCGGCCACGGCGAGCGCCATGTCGGGCACGAGCAGGCGCTCGACGATCGGGTCGGAGGCCTGGTTGACCACCATCACCGTCCGCGCGAAGACGCCGGCCTCCTCGAAGGCGGTGCGGAAGGTCCAATAGTCGTCGAACAGGAGCCCGAGCCCGCCGAAGACCACGATATCGGCGTCCGCCTGGATGCCGACGCGGGCGAGCAGGCGGTTGTAGGGCTCGCCCGAGACCGAGAAGATCGGGATCTTCTGGCTCTCCACCAGGCAGTTGAAGACGTCGATCATCGGCACGTCGGTGCGGATCATCTGCGAGGCGAGGCGCCGGCGCGCCGGGTTGGCCGAGGGGCCGCCGACGGGGATGCGCGGCTCCGCGTCGAGGGGCGGGCCGCCGTCGACCGCGCGCCCGTCGCCGCCGAGAACGCGCCCGAGCAGGGTCTCGGAGAAGGGCACGTCGGGCGGGCGGCCGAGGAAGCGCACCTGCGCGCGGGTGGTGAGCCCGGTCGCGCCCGCGAAGACCTGGAGCGAGGCCGCGCCCGCCCGGAGATCGACCACCTGCGCGAGATGCCCCCGCCCCTCGCCGTCGACCACCTCGGCGAGATCGCCGAAGGCCGGGGCGGCGGCGCGCCCGGCCGCGCCCTCGGGCAGCGCCACCTCCAGGATGTCGCCGAGGATCGACAGCACGCGCGTATGGAAAAGAACGGTCTCGGTCATCGGCCCGGTGCCCGACCCTCGCGATTGTGGCGGCGGTTTCGCGGTGCGGTCTCGCACCTGCGAAGAGTTGTCGCCGAGCCCGGGTCCCCCGGAAAGCGCGCGCCTCGCCGCGCGGCGAGCGGCCGCGGCCGGAGGCGCTCGACAGGGCGCGCCGATTCGATCCGGTCCGGCCAGTCGCCGCAGCCCGGCCCGGTGTCGCCCGGATCGGCCGAGCCGGGAGCAGGTGCGACCCGGCTGCGCGCCGCCTCCCGGGCGGCCGACGCTCAGCCCGGCTCCTCAGAGAGGCGGCGGCGGAGCTCCGTCTTCAGGACCTTGCCGTAGTTGTTCTTCGGCAGCGCCTCGAGGATGCGATAGGCCTTGGGGCGCTTGAAGCGGGCGATGCGGGCGAGGCAGTGGCGGTCGAGCGCCGCCGGATCGAGGCTGCGGCCCGGCCGGGGGGTGACGAAGGCCACGACCTCCTCGCCCCAGTCGGGATGCGGCCGGCCGACGACGGCGACCTCGTGGATGTCCGCATGCTCGAGCAGCGCCTCCTCCACCTCGCGGGGATAGATGTTGGTGCCGCCGGAGATGACGACGTCCTTCGAGCGGTCCTGCAGCGTGACGAAGCCCTCGGCGTCCATCGTCCCTATGTCGCCGGTCCGCAGCCAGCCGTCGCGGAGCGCCTCGGCGGTGGCCGCCGGATTGCGCCAGTAGCCGGGCATGACGGCCGCGCCCTGCACCAGGATCTCTCCCGTCTCGCCGCAGGGCAGCTCGCGGCCCTCCGGATCGGCGATGCGCACCCGGACGCAGGACTGCGCGGTGCCCACCGAGGCGAGGCGGGCGCGCCAGCGCGGGTGGCTCCTGTCGGCGACCAGATCGCGGGAGAGGGCGGTGATCGTCATCGGGCTCTCCCCCTGCCCGTAGATCTGCACGAAGCGCGGCCCCATCACCTCGACCGCCTCGACGATGTCGGCGAGATACATCGGCCCGCCGCCATAGACCACGGTGCGCAGGCCCTCCCCGGTCCGCCCGGTGGCGCGGGCGCGGTCGACGAGGCGCTTGACCATGGTGGGCGCGGCGAACATCGAGACGGGGCCGATCTCGGGGGCGAGGGCGAGGATCTCCTCGGCGTCGAACCCGCCGGAGGCCGGGACCGCATGGCGCGCGCCGCGGAGCACGTGCATGAAGTTGTAGAGCCCCGCGCCGTGTGACATTGGCGCGGCATAGAGCGCCGCGTCGCCCGGCTCCACCGGGTCGACGTCGACGAAATAGCAATAGGTCATCGCCTGGATGTTGGCCGAGGTAATCCGCACGCCCTTCGGCTTGCCGGTGGTCCCGGAGGTGTAGAAGAGCCAGAGCATCGTCTCCCCGGTCATCGGCGCGGGCGCCGCGAGCGGGTCCCCGGCGGCGAGCGCGGCGAACTCCGCCTCGCCGGCCGCGATCTGCGCCTCGAGCCCCGGCGGGGCATGGGCCGCGAGCGCCTCGGCGAGATCGGGCGAGACGACGGCGAGACGGGCGCCCGCGTCCTCGAGGATCCAGGCCGCCTCGCGCGGGTGGAGCTTGGCGTTGATAGGGACCGCCGCCGCCCCCGCCGCCCAGACGCCGTAGAGCGCCTCGAGATACTCGGTCCGGTTCGTCATGAAGAGGGCGACGCGGTCCCCGCGGCGAATGCCGTGGCGCCCCGCGAGCCCGGCCCCGATGGCGAAGGCGCGCCGGGCGAACTCGGCATAGTCGGCCTCGAGCCGCGTCCCCGTCAGGAGCGCCGGCGCCTGCGGGACCCGGAGCGCGGTGCGCCGCAGCCACTCCGCGGGGTTCACGGCGCCCCCTCCCGCAGCGCCGTCCGCCTCGGGCCTGGGGTGCGGCGCGCACTCGGCCGGTCCATCGCGTCTCCTCCTCTCGCACGCCCGCGAGCCTACGCTGCCGGTTCCGCCGAGGCCAAGGGGGGGCGGGGCTAGCCGCCCTCGGCGAGCCAGGCCTCGAAGCGGCGGCGGCGGAGCGCCTCGGTGTTGGCATACCACGCGCTGTCGCGCAGGAGCGCGCGGCGGCCGTGGCCCGGAGCGTTCGGCAGATAGACGCGCATCGGCACGCCGGTCTCGGGGTTGCGCCCGATCCGATCGAAGGCCGAGCGCCGGGCCGGGCCGTAGGGGATGCGCTCGGCGAGGCGCGCCATGGTCTCCGGCCGTGCCGCATGCGCGAGGAAGGCCTCCGCCGCCTCCGGCGCATCGGTCCCGGCCGGGACGGCCCAGACCTCGACGCCGACGATCCGCCCGTCCCAGACCACGGCGATCTCGGCGCCCTCGCGCGCGGCCGCCTCGAAGAAGCGCCCGTTGAACCCGGCCGCCATCGCCGCGCGGCCTTCGACGAGCATCGCGGCCGGCTCGGCGGGGTCGGTCCACCAGAGGATCTGCTCGCGGATCGTGCCGAGGCGACGGAGCGCGAGGCGCAACCCCCGGTCGGTGCTGAGCAGCCCGTGGACCTGCGCCGGCGGCACCCCTTCGGCCATCAGCGCCCATTCGAGAATGCCGTCGGGGCTCTTCTGAATCGCGCGGCGCCCCGGGAAGCGCGCGATGTCGAAGAAATGCTCGATCCGCGAGGGCTTCTCGCCGGGGAAGGCGCGCTCGTCATAGGCCACCACCCGGGCATAGACGTTCTGCGGGATGGCGCAGCGGCTCGGCGCGACGGGCGAGAAGTCCGACAGCGCCGCGCGGCCGAGGAGCGCCGCCGGGTCGAGCGCGCGCAGATGCCCTGCGGCGCAGGCGCGCCGGGCCTGATCGGCGAGCATGTCGACCACGTCCCAGCCCTCGGCATCGGCGCGCCGGGCGAGGTCCTCGGCGGTGCCGTCGTAGCGGACCAGCGCGACCTCGAGCCCGGTCTCCGCCTCGAAGGGCGCGACGACGGCCGCCCGCTGCGCCGCCTCGTAGGCCCCGCCCCAGCTCGCGACCGTCAGATCCGCGGCGCCGGCGGGCAGGGCCAGAAGGGCGAGGATCGCGCTAGACCGCCGCATTCTCCTCCCTCCGCAACCGCTCGGACTCGTCGAGCCAGGCCGCCACCACGTCGCCCTCGGACACGGCGCCGAGAAAGCGCCCGGTGGCGCGCTCGACGACGGGGACCGCGTCGCCCACGAAGCCGCGCAGGCGCTCCATCGCGCCGGCCACGTCGGTCGCCTCGTCGAAGACCAGCGGCGCGGGGGCGGCGGCGGCGCCGACGGTCTCGGCCTCCGGTCCCGCGCCGGGGGCATAGATGCCGAGGAACCGGCCCGCCGCGTCGGTCACGAAGGCCTGCCGCCAGCCCCGTTCGGCCAGCCGCGCCGCCACCGCCGCGGGCGTCTCCGAGGCGCAGGCCCGCACCGCCGCCTCGCCCATCAGCGCGACCACCGGCATCGCGGCCAGGCGCGCCCGCTCCCGCCCGCGCGAGAGATCGACCCCCCGCTCGGCGAGCTGCACGTCGAACAGCGAGCGGCCGAAGAGCCGGTGCGAGACGAGATTGGAGAACACCACCGCCACCATCGCCGCGATGGTCACGTCGTAGCTGCGCGTCAGTTCGAACACGATCAGGATGCAGGTCAGCGGCGCGCCGATCACCGCGCTCGCGAAGGCCATCATGCCGCAGATCGCGTAGACCTCGACCCCGGAGGCCGCGAGCCCGCCGAGATCGCCCGCGAGCGTCCAGAACAGCGCCCCCGTCAGGCTGCCGAGAAGGAGCGCCGGGCTGAACACGCCCCCCGAGAAGCCGGCCCCGATACAGAGCGCCGTCAGCGCGAGCTTGGCGAGGATCAGCACGACGAGCTCGCCCCGCGCGAAGGCCCCCTCGATGGTCGCGAAGCGCAGCGTCTCGGTGCCGATGCCGAGGACGTCCGGCAAGGCCAGCGCGGTCAGCCCCACGGCGAGCCCCGCGAGCGCCGGGCGCAGCTCCGCCCGCCCGACCAGGCGCGCGAGCGCCGGCCCGGTCCGCAGCACGAGCGCCATGAAGCCGACCACCGCGAGCGCCACCAAGAGGCCGAGCACCGCGAAGAGGGCGAATTCGTGCCCCGCCGCGACGCCTGCGAAGTCGATCAGGAAGAGCGCGGGGCGGTCGAACACGACATTGGCGATCACGTAGCCCGTCGCCGAGGCGACGGTGACCGGCGCGAAGGCCTGGGTGGCGTAGTGGCGCAGCACCACCTCATGGGCGAAAACGAGCCCCGCGATCGGCGCGTTGAAGGCCGTCGCGATCGACGCCGCCACGCCGCAGCTGACAGCGATGGCCGCGAGATTGGGCACCCACCGCTCCAGCCTGCGGGCGGCGCCCCCGATCAGCGCCCCGAGATAGACCATCGGCCCGTATTGCCCGACGGAGGCGCCGACCCCGAGCGAGAGCGCCGCCGTCGCCGTGGAGACGAGGCCGGAGCGGGTGTCGGGCAGCGCCTCGCGGACCTGCACCGCGCGGATCACGTCCGGCGGGCCGAGCGGCCGCCCGGCCGGGGAGAGCCGACGGTGCATCAGCCCGACGGCGAGGCCGCCGAGGCTCGGGACCAGCAGCGTCGCCGCGGCGACGAGGGCGGGCGCGGCCTCCCACTGCACCCGCGCCTTGGGGTCGACGAGGAGGAGCCGGTTGAGCGCGCCCACGATCTCGACAAGCGCGATGGCGGCGAAGGAGGCGAGCGTCCCGACGACCAGGGCGGCCCCTATGAGGACGACCACCCGGACCGCCTGGCCCGCCGCTCGATATCCGCTCTTTGCCCGCACGGATCCAGTCTCCGCCCTCCGGAGCCCTGAGACAACCCGCTCCCCGCGGCTTGCCCCGGGCGCGGCGGGTTCCGCAGGGGCTGCGGCCGCGGGGGCCGATCCGGGCTTGAGCCGGAGGCCGCAGGCCCCGCTCCCGCCCGCATGGGGCGTTGACGGTCTCGGACCGCGCCCCGCGCCTGCCGCGCGCCAAGGCGGCAGGCCCGGTCAGGCGCGTCGGCCCGCGGCGGCTCCGGACGCGGCGCCGATCCGAGCCGAGCGCCGCCGCCTGAGGATCAGCGGCGCCGGTCGAGCCGGTGGTCGGCCACCGCGGCCCAGACCAGGGCGAGGACGGCCCAGGCCGCGGCGAGGCCGAGGAAGGCGAGCAGGGTGAAGCCGAAGCGCTTCGGATGGTCCGACTCCTCGGGGCGCTGCGGCGGATCGAAGACGTTGAGGAACACGGTCTGGCGCGCGAGGTCGATCTCGGCGTCGATCCGGCGGGTCTGCGCCAGCCCGTAGAGCCGGGCGGCGAAGCGGCGGCGGATCTCGAGCGCCTCGTAGCGGGCGAGGGCGGCGGCGATGTTGGCATCCGCCGTCGCCTCCGCCGCGAGCCCCTCGCGCAGCCCGGCGAGCTCGGCCCGCACGCTCTCGAGCCGCGCCTCGAGGGCGCGGGCGCGGGCGGCGTCGGCATCGACCACCGCGCCGAGCACGCGCAGCTCCCCCTCGAGGCGGATCCGCTCTGCGGCGAGCTCGGAGAGGAGGCGCAGCCGCTCGGCGCCCTCGCGCTCTGGATCGAGGAGCCCCGCGCTGTCTCGGAACGCGGTGAGCTCGGCGAGGCTCGCGGCGAGGCGCCGGGCGGCGGCCTCGGCCTCCGCCTCGGCCCGGGCGAGCGCCTCGCGCTTCTGACGTGCCGAGAGCGCGTTGACCAGGGCCTCGGCAGCGAAGAGCGCGCGCGCGGCGAGGCGGCGGGCATCCTCTGCGCGGAAGGCGCGGAGCTCGAGGGTGACGATGCCGGACGGCCCGTCCACCGCCACGCGCAGGCGGTCGCGCCAATGCTCGTAGCGCGCCTCCGCGGTGGCGTCCTCGGGAAGCCTCGTCCAGAAATCCGCCTCGGGGACGCGGTAGAGCGCGGCGACGTCGATCTCGCGGGAGAGATCGCGGAGGAGGGCGGGGCTCTCGAGATAGCTCGCCACGACATGGGTGAGCGGGGAGACCTCGCTCATCGCGAGGCCGCCGCCGATGCGGTCGGGCGCGGTGTCGGCCTCGGCGATGCGGAGGGGGCGCGCGCTGGTCTCGCGCACGGTGAATTGCGCGCGGGCGGTGAACTGGTCCGCCGCCTCGCGCGCGTAATAGGTGCCGATGGCGGAGACCGGCAGGATCACCAGGGCGAAGAAGGAGAGGATCGCGGCCCAGGGGACCCGGCGCGGCCGCGCGCGGGGGGGAGCGGGGGTGAGCACCGGCGCCTCGCCCCCGGGGCCGGCAGGGTCCGGGCCGCGCAACTCCGGCGCTCCGGGGGCGAGGCGGATGACCGTCTCCGCGCTCATGCCGGGGCACCGGCGCCGGGGCGGACGGCGAGGATGGAGAGCGCCGGACCGCCGGGGGCGCCCGGATCGTCATGCGCCGTCGCGATCTCGGAGAAGCCGAGCGCGGCGAGCAGGGCGAGCAGGCCGTCGCGCTCCATCCAGGCATGGCGGTCCCGCAGCCCCCCGCAAAAGGCGACGTCGCGCTCCGATCCCTGATAGCCGCGCTCGTGGAGCTTGAGCGCGACGCCCGCGGCCTCCGCCTCGCGCACCCGCCCGGTGAAGGCGCCGCGGCGGGGGTCGCCCTCCGGCATCGCGGCGGCGTCGTGGATATGGGTCCAGAGGAACAGACGGTCGGTTCGGGCGGCGAGGCGCGCGAGCAGGGCGTGCGGCTCGGCGAGGTGGTAGAGGACGCCGGAGGCGACGACGAGGTCGTAGCGCCCCTCCGCCGAGCCGAGCCCTTGGGCGAAATCGCCGAGATGGAAGCGCGCGCGGTCGAGCCCGAGCAGCTCCTTGGTGACGAGGCAGCGCAGATATGCGAGGCGGTTGGCCTCGACCGCGTCGATGCGCGCGGCGCCGGCGGCGTGGAGCATGGCGGTGTGCCCGCCGTCGAGGGGGCCGAGCTCGAGCACGCGCTGCCCGTCGAGGGGGCCGGTGCGCCCGAGGAGCCAGCGGATCCGGTCGTCCTCGGTGAGCGCGAGCGGGCCCGCGACGGCGCCGGCCTCGACGGGGAGCGCGGTGCGCCAGCCGGGCAGGGCGTCGACCGCGTTCTGCGGGGCGGGTGGCGCGGCGACGTAGCGGTCGAAGACCTCGTCGGTCGCGCGCGGCTTGGGCGACGCTTTCTGGCGTGCGGTGAACATGGGATCAGGTCTCGTCTCTGGGGCGGGCGCGGGGCCGGGAGGGCCGGGGATGATCGGATGGCTCGAGGGGCTGGCGGCGCGGCGGATGGTGCGCCCGGTCTCGCCGACGGCGGATCTCTATTTCGTCAATGCCTGCGGGGACTGGCTCGCGCCGGCCGGGCCGGTGACGCGGCTCGCCCCCGGGGTCTTCGCCTCCGACGAGACCCTGCTCGTGGTGCGCCATTGGGGCCGGGCGGGGCGGCTGCCGGAGCGGCGGCGGCGGATCTGGCTGATCGACGACGACATCGCCGCCGCGCTCCGCGATCCCGGCCTGCCGCCGGGCCAGCGGCTCAAGCTCGCCCTCTTCGAGGCGCGCCACGGCCGGGCGCTGCGGGCGATGGGGGCCGACGTGGTGGCGAGTTCTGAAACGCTCGCGGCGCGGCTCGGCGGGGCGCAGGTGCTCCGCCCGCACTGGTCCGAGCCGCTCTCGGATCTCGCGCATCAGGGGCAGGGGGGGCGGCTGCGCATCGGCTATCTCGGCTCGGCGGTGCACCGGGGCGATCTCGCCTTCCTCGCGCCGGCGCTCCGCGCGCTGCTCGAGCGCCACCCGGAGGCCGAGCTCCACCTCGCCGCCAATCACGATCTCGGGCCGCTCGACGGGCATCCCCGGGTCCGGCCCTTCCGGGAGACCGGCTGGAGCGCCTACCGCGCCGCGCTGCCGGGGCGGCGGCTCCATCTCGCGCTCTATCCCCTGCTCGACACGGCCGCGAACCGGGCGCGCTCGACGAGCAAGATCGTCGAGCACGCGGTGGCCGGGGCGGCGGCGCTCTATTCCGAGGGCTGGCCGGAGGCGGCGCGGGTGGCCCGGCGCGGCGCCGGGATCGTTCTCGAGAACGATCCGGAGGCCTGGGCTGCGGCCGCGAGCCGGCTCCTCTCCGACGGGCGGGAGCGCCGCGCCATCGCGGCCCGCGGCCTGGCGCTGGCCCGCGATCTCAACCATCCGGGCGCGCAGCGGGAGTTCTGGCGGCATGCGTTCGGCCTCGCCCCGAGCTCGTTTCGACTTGGCGGCATTTGACGGGGTTTCGGTCAATACTCGGTTAACGTTACTTCCCTAAGCCTGGAGCCCGTCGGAACGAGACCGAAGGCTCCGCCCATGGCTCAGAAGAGCATCGCCAGCGCCCCCCGCCGGATCGCCGGAGCGTGCCCCGCTTCGGGCCGGGCCATCGCCGCCCCCGCGCGCCCAGACCCCCAGATTGCAAGAGGTTGGACATGAAGGTCCTGACCGTCTTCGGCACCCGGCCGGAGGCCATCAAGCTCGCGCCCGTGATCGCCCGGCTGCGCGACGATCCCGCCATCACGCCCCGCATCTGCGTGACCGGGCAGCACCGGCAGATGCTCGACCCGGTGCTCGAGGCGTTCGACATCGTGCCGGACCGCGATCTCGCCCTGATGCGCCCGGGCCAGGGGCTCAACGCCCTCGCGGGCCGCGCGCTCGAGGCGCTCGACCCGGTGCTCGAGGCCGAGGCGCCCGACCGCGTCCTCGTCCATGGCGACACGACGACGGCGCTCGCCGCCGCGCTCGCCGCCTTCCACCGCGGCATCCCCGTCGGCCATGTGGAGGCCGGGCTCAGGACCGGCGATCTCGCCCGCCCCTGGCCGGAGGAGATGAACCGCCGCTGCATCGACGCTTTCGCCGCCGATCTCTTCGCCCCGACCCCTGGCGCGCGGGACAATCTGCTCGCCGAGGGGCTCGGCGACCGGGCGCTGCGCGTCACCGGCAACACGGTGATCGACGCGCTCGGCATGGCGCTCGCGCGGGTCCGTGCCGGCGCCGCGCGGGTGCCGGAGGAGTTGCGCGACATCGCCGACGGGGCCGAGCGGCTCCTCCTCGTCACCGGCCACCGGAGGGAGAGCTTCGGCCCGGGCTTCGCCGGCATCTGCGAGGGCCTCGCCCGCCTCGCCGAGCGGCAGGACCTGACGATCGTCTACCCGGTCCATCTCAACCCGCAGGTGCAGGGCCCGGTGGAGGCGCGCCTCTCCGGGCATCCCCGCGTCCATCTCGTCGCGCCGCTCGACTATCTGCCCTTCGTCTGGCTGATGGACCGCGCCGATCTGGTGCTCACCGATTCGGGCGGGGTGCAGGAGGAGGCGCCGGCGCTCGCCAAGCCCGTGCTCGTCATGCGCGAGGTGACCGAGCGGCCGGAGGCCGTCGCCGCCGGCACCGCGCGCCTCGTCGGCACCGATCCCGCCCGGATCGAGGCCGCCGTCGCCCGCCTGCTCGACGATCCGGCGCATTATGCGCGCATGGCCCGCGCCGCCAATCCCTATGGCGACGGGCGGGCCGCCGAGCGCATCCACGCCGCGCTGACCGGCCGCCCGATCGCCGATTTCGCCCCGCCCTGCGCCGCCCCCGCCCAGGTCGCGCTGAGCGCCTGACCCCCTGCGAGAGCCAGAAGGACAGAAGGCCCGATGTTCCGCTTCTCCCGATCCGCCGCCCCCGCCGCGGCCCCTCCCGCCGCGCCCGCGCCCGCCGCGCCGCTCCCCGGCGCCCCGCTCTTCGACGCCGCCTGGTATGCCGCCCGCGCCGTCGACCCGGCGGCCGACCCGCGCGAGGACTATCTCGCCCGCGGTTCCGCGGCCGCGCGCTCGCCCTGCCCGCTGTTCTCCCCGGCCTGGTATCTCGCGACCAACCCGGACGTCGCCGCCGCCGGCGACGAGCCGCTCGAGCACTGGCTCGGCTTCGGCTGGCGCGAGGGGCGGGACCCCTCGGGCCTGTTCTCCACGAGGGCCTATCTCGACGCGCATCCCGCCCTCGCCGAGGCCGGGCGCGATCCGCTCTCGCATTATCTCGCCGAGGGCCGGGCCGCCGGCGCACGCCCGCACCCCCATGTCGCCCCCTTCGACCCGGCGGCGCCCGACATCGCCGTCGTCATGGCCTATGAGGGCGACCGCGCGGCCCTCGATCTGGCGCTCTGGGCGCTCGAGTGCGGCCGCGGCCCCTTGGCCCTCACCGTCTATCTGATCTGCGACGGCGCCGAGCCCGCCCGCAGCGATCTCGACCGTCTGGCCACCGCGCGCTCGGGCCCGGGCTTCACGCTCCGCCGCCAGTGCGAGACCCGCGGCGGCGGCCTGCCCGCGGCTCTGAACGCCGGGATCTGGGCGGCGGGGCAGGGCGGGCGGCACAGCCACGTGCTCCTTCTCGAGCAGGCGGCAATCCTGCCCGAGGGCGTGCTCGCGGGCCTTCTCGATCTCTGGGCGCCGGCCGCCGCTCCCGTCCTCAACCTCGCCGAGACCGAGCAGGCGGTGCCGGTCGATTTCGACATCTACGCCTCTGCGGCGCCGCTCGAGGCGGTCGCCGGCCATTTCGCCCGCCGCCGCGAGATGATCCCCGGCGCCGTCGCCGCCGTGGACCGGGTGGAGCCCGCCTGCCTCCTGTTCCAGGCCGACGCGCTCGCGGCGCTCGGGCTGCTCGACGACCGTGCCGCCCGCCCCGCCGCCGCATTGGCCCCGCTCCTCGCGGCGATGGACCGGCTCGGACTCGCGCGCCCGGTGCTCGCCCGGCATCTCTATGCGCACAGGCTGGAGCGCTCGCCGATCTTCACCCGCCGCCCGGCGCTCCCCTCCGAGCCCGCCGTGGCGGTCGCCTCCGAAGCCGCCGACCGCGCGGGGCTCAAGCGTTGGACCGGCGCCGCCCCCGCCCTTTTCGAGGGCCACGCCGCGCGCCGTGCGGCCGCGGCGGAGGCCGCGCAGGCGGCCGAGGCCGGCGCCGAGCCGGAGCCCGCCGCCCGCTTCGGCGGCGAGATCCCGGATCTTCCCCCCGCCGAGCCCGGCGCGCGCGCCGCGCATCGGGCGCTGCAGCGCGCCGTCTGGCGCCGTCTCGTCGCCGAGGAGGAGGCCTCCCTCGCCGCGGCCACCGGGGCCGAGCCGGTCCTGCGCGCCCTCGCTGCACGCTTCGCCGAGGGCCCGCCGGTCCTCGTCCTCACCATGGACACAGACCCCGTCACCGGCGACGAGAAGGACGGCTACGTCCAGCGCATCGTCGCGATCGACAAGGCGCTGGCGGGGCGCGAGCGGATCTATCTCAAGCTCGTCGAGGCCCGTCACGGCGCGCCGGCCCTGCGCGAGCTCGCCCCGGGCATCGCTCGCCTGGAGATCGCCCATCGCTGCCCGGTCGGCGCCGCGATCCTCGCCGCCGTGATCGGCGCCGGCGCCTGTATCTACAGCCAGTCCCTCGTCGGGATCGACCCGCCGATCCTGCGCCGCCTGCTGCCGGAGCGCACCGGCGCCTTCGTGATGGACATGCACGGGGCCGTGCCGGAGGAGTTCGTCCTCTACGGAGACCGCTTCATGGCGCAAAAATACGCCCGCTACGAGGCCTGGGCCGCGCGCGAGGCCGATCGCGTCGTCTGCGTCACCGAGGCCATGGCCGCGCATTTCGAGGAGAAGCTCGGGATCGAGCGCAAGCGCATGGTCGTCTGCCCGATCTACACCCATTCGGTCGGGGACGAGCGGCGCGCCCGCGTCTACAACGACCGCCCCCGCGCGGTCTATGCCGGGGGCACCCAGCGCTGGCAGATGATCCCCGAGCTCGCCGCCCTGGTCGCAGAGACGGCGGAGGCGGTGGACTGGGCGCTGCTGACCCCGGATGTCGAGGGCCTGCGCCGCGCCCTCGCCCGCGCCGGGGCGGGGGAGGAGACGCCCGGCCTCGGCCTGCGCTCGGCGAGCCAGGCGCAGGTCTTCGACACCTATCTACGCTCGGATTTCGGGCTCCTCCTGCGCGAGGACTGCACCGTCAACCGCGTCGCCTGCCCGACCAAGCTCGTCGAATATCTCCGCTTCGGCGTCGTCCCGGTCCTCGCCACCCCGAATGTGGGCGATTTCGTCGCCATGGGGATGCGCTACGTCCCCGTCGAGGCGTTCCGCGCCGGCGATCTGCCGAGCCCCGCCGAGCGCGCCGCCATCGCCGAGGCCAACCACGCCGTCTTCGAGGCCATGCTCGCCGAGAGCCGGCAGGGCCTCGCCGAGATCGCCGAGATCGCCGGCGCCGCAGAGCGCCCCGCCGCCCCCCTCAGGAGCACCGCATGACCCTCTCGCTCAGCCAGAAGCGCCCGCCGCTCTCGATCGGCCTCGTCGTCCCCTCCTTCGACAAGGGGGGGCTGGAACAGGTGGTCCTCAACCTCTATCGCGGCTATCGCGCGCGCGGCTGCCGCGCGGTGGTGCTCGTGGAGAACAACATCGCCGGCGCCATGCTCGACCGGCTCGAGAGCCCCGACCACGCCGTCATCCTCAACCGCGAGGAGCCGCTCTTCCTCGACGCCCTCGCCGAGCACGGGATCGACGCGCTGCACTACCACTATTCGAGCTTCGGCTTGGCCGAGGCCAAGAAGCTCGGCCTCCACGTGCTCTACACGCTGCACAACACCTATACCTGGCTCCCGGAAGGCGGCTTCGCCCATCATGCGCGCCGGGTCATGGCGGCGGACCGGATCGTCGCCGTCTCCGAGGCGGTGCGCCGCTACTTCGCCCGCCGGTCCGGTTGCCCGACCGACCGGATCGACCTGATCGCGAACGGCGTCGATCTCTCCTGGCTCGCCGGGCGCGCGCCGCTGCCCGATCTGGCGATCCCGGAGGGCCGCTTCGTCTTCGCCATGCCCGCGAGCCTGCACCCGGTGAAGCACCATGCACTGGCCATCCGCGCCGCCGAGCGGCTGGTCGAGCGCCGGCGCGACATCCATCTCGTGCTGCTCGGCAATGTCGGCGAGGAGGAGTATGCCGACCATGTGCGCGCGCTCGTCGCCGGGTCCCGCGCGCGCGAGCGCATCTCCCTCGTCGACTACGTCCCGCACGATGCGATGCCGGCCTTCTACCGCGAGGCGGCCGATTGCGTGATCCTGCCGACGATCCAGGAGGGCTGCTCCAACGTCGTGCTCGAGGCGCTCGCGACCGACCGTCCGCTCGTCGTCACCGATGTCGGCAACGCCCGCGAGGCGGCGCGGCTCTCGCCCCGGGTCCGCGTGATCGAAACCGCCGAGGACATCGACGCGCTGACGCCGGAGCGCATCGCCGAGCTGTCGCGGACCGGGGCGACGCGCAACCTTCAGGCGCTCGTCGACGCCATGGAGAGCGCGCTCGCCGCCCGCGGCGGCGCCGCCTCACCGGAGGCGCTGGCCGCCCGGCGCGAGGCGATCGGCGTCGACCGCATGGTCGACGCCTATCACCGGCTCCTGCGCCAGGCGGCGCCCGCGCCCGGCGACAGCCCTCATCCCTGGGCAGTCCCCGTCGCGAGCCGCTCGAACACCGCCGAGACGCTGGCATAGACCTCGAGATCGCATTCCAGCATCGCCTCGACCGTGGAGATGCGCGCGAGCGCATCCGCGGCCGGGGCGATCTCGCCGCGATGGGGGTCGCGCTCCGGCGCCGGCGGCGCGATGCCGAGGACCCCCGCCGCCGCAGCCTCGAACTGCCCGGGCAGCTCCGCGATCGAGACCACCTCGAACCCCGCGAGCGCGCGCAAGGCCGCCGCCACCGCCCCGGGGGCGCACAGCCCGCCGGGATCGGCGACGGTGAGCTGGCGCGTCACCGGATTGGAGAGCGCCGCCGCCGCCTCCGCCGGGAGCCGGCGGAACAGCCGGCGCAGCGCCCGGGGGCAGGTCGCATCGACCCCGTCGAGCGCCTCGATCGCCGGGAAGAGCGCCATCCGCTCGCGCAGAGAGAGATGCCGCGCCACCGGCCCGCGCGCCCCGGAGAGCACGGCGAGGCGGTCTGCGAGCTCCTCGAACGGGTCGCGCAGGAGCGCGAGCACCGTGACCGAGCCGTCCGCGAGCGCCGCATGCGCCGGGACCTGCAGCCGCCCCGAGGCGTAGCTCGAGGCGCCGTTGAGCAGGAAGAGCTGGTCGACGCTCTCGGCGCCGAGCCGGTCGATCTGCCGGTGCCAGGCCTGGAAATGCGGCTCCATCGCCCGGTCGAACCGAGCCGATCCCGAGAGCCGCGTCTCCAGGCGAAAGACCCGCCGCTCCACCACCGGCCGCCCCCAGCGCCGGCGATAGATGGCGAGGCCGGTGCCCGGCTCGCGGATCTCCGCATCGGCGAGGCCGGCGAGCCCCGGCACCTCCGCGGCCCCGATGCGGAAGCCGCAGAGCCCGGTCGCATGCCGCCCGGAGGCCACGAGCGCCGGGCGCGTCTCCCCCGCCTCTCCCTGCCAGAGCACCCGGCCGCCGGAGACGAGCGTGAGCCGCGGCGTCCCCTCGTAGCTGTCGGGCACGAGATAGCCGACGATCTCGCCCCCGGTATCCGCCTCGATGTTGAACAGCATTGTAAGCTCCCGTTAACCGCACGCGCATAGGGTCCGTTCATGACCTGTTTCGCTTTGGTGCAGAATTCGTTCCAGGGCGATGCTGACCCAAACCGGTTAATGAATGGGGAACCCATGTCGACCAAACTCGCGATTCTGGCCGTCGCCTGCCTCGCCGGGGCCTGCTCGGCCGTGCCGCGCTCCGGCCCGTTGACGGGCGATGTGCTCGCCGAGGCGGCGGCGCCCGAGGCGCTGCCCTTCGAGCTGATCGAGACCGACCGCAAGGTCGTCGCCCGCCTCGAGGCCGCCGCCGGCCGCGCCGATCTCACCCGCCTCGCCGAGGGGCCCGCGCTCTATGGCCGGCGCCTGCGAACGGGCGACCGCGTGCAGATCACCCTCTTCGAGGCGACCGGCGGGGGGCTTTTCTCGGGCTCGGTCGAGGGCGGGGGCGCGGCGCGGGCGCTGCCCGAGCAGATCGTCTCGGCGAGCGGGACGGTGCGCATCCCCTATGGCGGGGACGTGCGCGTGCGCGGGCTCTCGCCGGAGGCGGCGGCGCGGCGGATCGAGGCCGCGCTCCGCGGGCAGGCGATCGAGCCGCAGGCGGTGGTCAGCCTCGTCGCGAGCCCCGGCAACGCCGTCACCGTGCTCGGCGACGCGGTGGCGAGCGGCGGGCGCATCCCGCTCGCGGGCACCGGCGAGCGCGTGCTCGACATGGTGGCCGCCGCCGGCGGGCTCACCAAGCCGATCCACGAGAGCGCGCTCCGGCTCACCCGCAAGGACGCCTCGGAGAGGCTCGGGGTTGACGAGATCCTCTCGCAGCCCGCGCAGAACGTGCCCGTCCACCCGCGCGACGTGATCTCCGTCGAGCACCGGCCGCGGCACTATTCGGTCCTCGGCGCGGTGGCGAAATCGGCCACCTATGTGTTCGACCGCCCCGATCTCACGCTCGACGAGGCGCTCGGCCGGGCGAGCGGGCTCGACGACGCCCGCGCCGACGCCGCCGGCGTCTTCGTCATCCGCTACGAGAGCCCGGATTTGATGCTGCGGATGGACCAGGTCCCCGGCGCGCGCCTCGCCGCCTATGGCGCGGAGCCGGTCCCGGTGGTCTATCGGGTGGACTTCACCAAGCCGTCCGGGTTGCTGCTCGCCAAGCGCTTCCCCGTGCGCCATCGCGACACGCTCTATGTGGCGAATTCCGAGCTGAACTCGCTGCGCAAGATCTTCGAGGTGGTCGCCCTCGCGCTCCAGCCCGTGACGACGGGGGCGGTGATCGCCAACGTCGCCACCAACTGAGCCGGATATGCGGGGACCGGCGCGCCCGTCGGTCCCCGCATGCGGTCCGCGGGCCGCGCCGCCTCCAGGCCCCGCAGGCCGATCGCGGGGCCTCGGCCATACGCGGTCGGATGGGTTGGTCCCCTCGCGCCGTTCGGACCGGCCCCGCGCGCGCTCGCGCGGCCCGGGCGAGCGGCGCGGGGGATCGGTTCGTCGGAGCGGTGCTGCCGGCCCGCTGCCTGCGGGCCGCGGGTCACTCGGCGGCGAAGGCCCCGAGCGGAGGGGCGAGAGCGGCGCCGGCGCGGCCCGCCGCCGCGGATGGCCGAACGCCGAGCGCCTCGACCGGCCGGTGCAGCGCCCAATGGGCGTCCGGCCTGGCCAGGCGGCGGGCGATCTCGGCGATCGCCGCGGCCCGCCCGGCCGGGTCGTAGAACGAGCCGCGGATTTGCACCCGATCGGCGAGCGCTCGCAGATAGGCGGCGACGAAGCGCGGCTCCGGCACCTCCGGCCGTGCCCAGAACGTCGCCAGCCCGCCGCGATGACAGAGGCCGGGCAGATCGTAGACCGCGTCGCCGAGGGCGATGACCGGGCGGCCGGCCCGAATCGCATGGAGCCCGACGGTCGAGTTCACCGTCACCACCCCGCGGGCGCTCGCGAGAAAGAGATCGAGCGAGCCGCCGTCGACCGCCCAGACCCGATCCGCGATCCCGAAGCGGCGGGCGAGCCGGGCGATTCGGCGCGGCCAGCGCTCGAGGCCGTTGTCCATCGGGTGCTGCTTGGCGATCAGAACGGCGTCCGCCGGCGCATGGGCGGCGAAGGAGGCGAGGACCTCCTCGATCGCCTCCGACAGGCACCCATAGGGCGAGGACGCGCGGATCTGATAGTCCGACTGCAGCTGGAGGGCGAAGAGAAAGACCGGGCGCCCGCCGGCGCGGCAGAGCGCCTCCGCCGCCCGCGCCGCCCGCCGCGCGGCCCCCCCGCCGGCCCATTTGAGGAGCCACCCGGCATAGTCGACGATCGGGGGATAATGCTTGTCGGCCATATAGTTGGGGAAGAACGGTCGGCCGAGGGCCATGGCGAGATGGAAGCTCACCTCGGAGACCGCCTCGCGCGCGAAGCCGTGGCCGTGGCGGCGGGCGAGATCGGGCGCGGGGGCGGCGGCCGCGAGCCGCCGGATCTCCCGGGGCTCGCGGGTGAAGCGGGAGAAGGCGCCCATCGCCTCGGGCTCCATGGTGATCCAGTCCGGCCGGAGATAGCCGTTCTCGATCGCCCAGGCCCGCACGCCCTGCGCCCGCGCCACCGGGATCGCGGCGCGGTGATAGGGCTGGCGGTCCGCGTAATAGAGAATGTCGCTCACCCCCTCGCGCGCGCAGAGATCGGCGAGCCAGGCCGGCCAGTCCTCGAGCCGGCCGCGATAGAGCCGCATCCGCCCGCGCCAGAAGGCGAGATCGGCGAGGCAGAAGCCCACATGGATCACCCGGAGCCCGTCCGCGCGCAGCCCCTCCCCGAGCTCGCGCCAGAATCGGCAGGGCGGGCCTTGCAGCATCAGGACTGTGCGGGTCGGGCTCGTCATCGCTCGGACTCCTTCCGGACAGTGCGGTCGGCGGCTTCGCCGCGCGCGTTACCTGCGGTTTACCGTTTTCGGGTTAACGCTCTGCCTATGGACGGCGCGATCGCAACGGACGGCGGCGGGCGGCGGGTGATGCTCCTGCAGGGCCCGTGCTCCTGGTTCTTCCTCCGCCTCGCCCGCGCGCTCGCGGCGCGGGGGGCGGCGGTGACGCGCGTTCTCTTCTGCGCCGGCGACCGGCTGTTCTGGCGCGGGCCCGGGCTCGCCTATCGCGGGGGCGCGGAGGACTGGCCCGGCTGGGTGGCCGAGCGCATGGCGCAGGAGGGCACGACGGATCTCGTCTGCCTCGGCGATGGCCGGTTCCTCCACCGCAGCGCGATCGCCGAGGCCGAGCGGCTGGGCCTGCGCGTCCATATCGTCGAGCAGGGCTATCTGCGCCCCGGATGGCTGACGCTCGAGCCCGGCGGCATGGGCGCGCGCTCGCGCATCCCACGCTGTCCGGAGCGCATCCGCGCGCTCGCCGGCCCGTCGCGCCGGGGCCTCGACCTGCCCGCGCCCTTCTGGAACTACGCGGCGATGGACGTCGCCTGGAACCTGGCCACGCTTCTCGGCCGCCCGGCCTGGCCCGGATACCGCCGCCACGCGCTCGACGGCCCGCTCGCGGAGTGGGCGGGCTGGGGCGGAAAGGCGCTCGGCGCGCCGCTCGCCCGCATCCGGGGGACCCGCGCGGTGGCGCGGGCGCTGGCGGCGGAGGGGCCGGTCTTCCTCTTTCCCCTCCAGCTCGAGACCGATTTCCAGCTCCGCCGCGACGGGCCGCCGGGCGGGCTTCGCGCCGCGCTCGAGCGGGTGGTGGCGAGCTTCGCCGCCGAGGCCCCCGCCGCGGCGCGCCTTGTCGTCAAGCGCCACCCGCTCGACAACGGGCTCGCGCTCTGGGCCCGCCGGGTGCGCCTCGCGGCGGAGCGGGCCGGCGTCGCGGACCGGGTGGATTATCTCGCGGGCGGGGATCTCGGCCGGCTCCTCGCCCGCGTGGACGGCGTGGTCACCGTGAACTCGACGGTCGGGCTCACGGCGCTCCTCGCGGGCCGGCCGGTCGCCTGCCTCGGCGCGGCGGTCTACGACGTGCCGGGCCTCGTCCATCGCGGCGGGCTCGACCGGTTCTGGCGCGCGCCCGAGCCGCCGGACCCCGCTCTCGCGGCCGCGTTCGCCCGCATGCTCGCGGCGACCTGCCAGGTTCCGGGCGCCTTCGACGGGCCGGGGGCGGGTCCCGGGGCCGAAGGCGTCGCCGAGCGCGTTCTCGCGCCGGCCCCGTTCTGAGATGGCCTGGCCGCCGCGATCGGTGGTGCTGACGGGGGCCTCCTCCGGGATCGGGGCGGCGCTCGCGGCCGAGCTCGCGCGCCCCGGCGTCTCGATGCTTCTCGTCGCGCGGCGCGCGGGCCCGCTCGAGGCCGTCGCCGAGGCCGCCCGCGCGGCCGGCGCCGAGGCGGAGACGGCGGCTGTCGATCAGCGCGACACGGCCGCCCTCTGCCGAGCGATCGAGGCCTATGATGCGTGTCGCCCGGTCGACCTCCTGATCGCCAATGCCGGGATCAGCGGCGGCACGGCGCCGGATGGCACGCCGGAGAGCGCCGCGTCCGCCCGCGCCGTGGTGGAGACCAACCTTCTCGGGGCGATGGCCACCGTCGCCCCCCTCCTCGGGCGGATGCGCGCCCGCGGGCGGGGGCGGATCGCGCTCGTGAGCTCGCTCGCCGCGCTGCGCCCGCTGCCGGACATGGCGGCCTATGGGGCGAGCAAGGCGGGGCTGCGCGCCTACGGCATCGCGCTGCGCGGCGCGCTCCGGCCCCATGGCGTGCGAGTCACGGTGGTCTGCCCGGGCTTCGTCACCTCGCCGATGTCGGCCCGGCATCTCGGCGCCCGGCCCCTGGAGATGCCGGCCGACCGCGCCGCCCGCCGCATCCTCGCCGGGATCGCCCGGGGGCGGGCCTTCGTCAGCTTCCCCCGGGCGCTCGCGGCGCTCACTTGGCTCGATGCGCGGTTGCCGCCGGCGCTCTCTGACCGGCTGATCCGCGGCTTCGCCGCCCGCATCCGGCCCGACGCGGACGGCTAGACCCGCGCGAGCGCCTCTGCCGTGGCCGCCACCGCGCGGTCGATCTGCTCTGGCGTGTGCGCGGCGGTCAGGAAGAAGCGCAGCCGCGCCGCGCGCTCGGGCACCGCGGGGTGGACGATCGGCAGCGCATGAATCCCGGCCTCGAAGAGCGCGGCGGAGGCGCGGAGCGCGCGCAGGCTGTCGCCGATCATCACCGGGGTGATCGCCGCGCCCTCGGAGGCCCCGGTGTCGAGCCCCGCCGCGCGCGCCCCCTCGAGGAAACGCCGGCCGAGGGCGGCGAGGCGGGCCACGCGCGCGGGCTCCCGGCGCATCGCCGCGAGCGCCGCCTCCGCCGCGGCGGCGAGCGGCGCTGCGAGCGCCACGGAATAGACGAACCCCGTCGCCCGCGCCTTCAGAAAGGTGACGAGCGGCGCCGAGCCGCAGATATAGCCGCCGCAGGAGGCGAGGGTCTTGGAGAGCGTGCCCATCCAGATATCGACCGCCGCGGGATCGACCCCCGCATGCTCGGCGAGGCCGAGGCCGGTGTCGCCGAGAACGCCGAGGGCATGCGCCTCGTCGACCATCAGCCAGGCGCCGTGGCGGCGCTTGATCTCGACGAGGCGGGCGAGATCTGGGGTGTCGCCGTCCATCGAATAGAGCCCCTCGACCGCGATCAGCACATGGCGGTGGCGGGCGCGGCAGGCGGCGAGGCGGTCCTCGAGCCAGTCGAGATCGTTGTGCGGCATGACGAGGCGGGCGGCCCCGGAGAGCTGCGCGCCGACCGTGACGGAGTTGTGCGCGTAGGCGTCGAGGACGATCAGGTCCTCCGGGCCGAGGAGGGCGCCGATGGCGGTCACGTTGGTCGCGTGGCCGGAGACGAAGACGACGGCGTCCTCCGCGCGGTAGACCTCGGCGAGGGCGGCCTCGAGGCGGCGGTGATGGGCGCGTTCGCCGCCGACGAGCCGGCTCGCGCCGGCCGAGACGCCGAAGCGCGCGATCGCCGCCTGCGCGGCGGCGGCGACCTCGGGATGCGCGTTGAGGCCGAGATAGTCGTAGCTCGCGAAGGTGATCTGTTCGCGCCCCTCGATCACCGGGGTCGGCGTCGGCCCGCTCTCGTTCAGGCGGTAGAACGGGTGCTGGAGGTCGAGCGCCTCTAGGGCGCGCAGTTGCAGCGCGATCGGGCGATAGGCGGGGAGCTCGGCGAAGTCGAAGTCCCCTTGCGGCGCGGGGACTTCGGGGGCCGCGGCGCGGGCGCGAAGGCCCGCGAGCAGGCGGTCGGTGGCGGTGCTGGTCATCGGCGGGTCTCCTCCATGGCGGCGGCGACGGTCTCGGCCTCCGCGCCCCCCGCGAGATGGCGGCGCAAGAGGGCGGTGGCCTCCGGGTCCTGCTGAGCCGCGGTCTCGCCGCGCAGATCGGCGAGGAGCCGCCCGGCGAGATCGGCGGGGCTCGTCTCGGGGCCGAGATCGAGGGCGGGAAGCGCGCGCCCGACCGCGTCCTCGAGCGCGAGCTTGAGATCGACGGCCATCAGACTGTCGAGCCCCTGATCGAGCAGCGGGCGATGCGGCGCGATCTCGCCAGGCGCTTGGCGCAGGACGCGCGCGGTCTCGGCGATGACCGCCTCGGTGAGCAGCGCCCGAGCCGCGCCGTCCTCGAGGCCGGCGAGGCGGTCGGTCAGGCAGGGGCCCGCAGCCTCCGCGGCGGGTGCGCCGGGGCGCGGGAGCCGGCCGAAGCGGGGTGCGGCCAGGCCCGGGAGCCGGGCGCGGAGCCGGGGGCCGTCGAGCGGGGCGAGGACGGCCTCCACCGGCGGAGCCGGCCGGTCGAGCAGACGGAGGAGGTCCTCGAGCGCGGCCTCCGCGGTCACGAGCCCCTCGCCGAGCGCCTCGCCGATGCGCCGGCGCAGTTCGGGATGCCGCGCGAGATGGCCGGCATCCGCGATCGGCCCGAAATGCACCGCGAGCGCGGGAAGCCCCGCGGCCCGGCGGCGGCGCGCGACCGCGCCGAGCGCGGCGTTCGCCGCTGCATAGGCGGCCTGTCCCGGCGTGCCGAGGGCGGCGGCGAGCGAGCCGAACAGGATGAAATGGCGCGGCGGGCGGTCCCGCGTCAGCCGGTCGAGATGCCGGGCGGCGGCGAGCTTCGTGGCGATCGCCGGGGCCGCGCGGGCGGCATCGGTCTCCGCCAGAGGAGCGTCGTCGAGGGTCATCGCGGCATGGACGACGCCCTCGATCGGCCCCTCCGCCTCGATCCGCGCGAGGAGCGTGGCGAGGGCCGCGCCGTCCGTGGCGTCGAGCGCCGCGGTCTCGACCTCCACCCGCCCGGCGAGCGCGGCGAGGCGGGGCGCGTCCGCCTCGCGCGGGGCGCCGCGGCGCGAGACCAGCCAAAGCTTGCGCGCGCCGGCGCGAGCCAGCCGGTCCGCCGCGGCGAGGCCGAAGCCGCCGAGCCCGCCGATGACGAGCCAGGCGCCGGAGAGGGGCGCCGCCCCGTCCGGCGGCGCCGGGGGCGGGGCGAGCGCGATCTTGCCGATATGCCCGCCGCTCTGCATCAGGCGGAAGGCGTCGGCCGCCGCCTCGGCCGGCAGCGCGCGGACTGGGAGCGGGAGGAACCGGCCCGCCGCGAGATCCTCTCCGAGACGGGCGAGCCCCTCGCCGATCGCCTCGGGCCGGGCCGCGGCGAGGGCGTCGAGATCGACGGAGAGGAAGGCTCGGTTGCCCCCGAGGGCGGCGAGGCCGAGGCGCGTGTCCTCAAGGAAATCCCGCTTGCCGAGCTCGACGAAGCGGCCGAACGGGGCGAGACAGGCGACAGAGCGGCGAAGCGCGGGGCCAGAAAGGCTGTTGAGCACGACCTCGACCCCGCGCCCCTCCGTCGCCTCGAGCACGGCATCTGCGAAATCGAGCCGGCGGCTGTCGAACACCGCCTCGGCGCCGAGGGCGGAGAGGAGGGCGCGCTTGTCCGGGCTGCCGGCGGTCGCGAACACGCGCGCGCCGAGGGCCTTCGCGATCTGCAGCGCGGCGAGGCCGACGCCCCCGGCCCCGGCATGGATCAGCACCCGCTCCCCCGGCTCGAGGCGGGCGACCGAGACGAGCGCGTGGCGCGCGGTGAGATAGGCCACGGGCAGCGCGGCGGCCGCCGCCATTCCGAGCCCCTCCGGCAGGGCTAGGGCGGCGCCCGCGGAGGTGAGCGCATGGCGCGCGAGGGCGTTCGGCGCGAGCGCGAGAACCGCCGTTCCCGGGGCGAACCCGGCGCCGGGTCCGGCGCGGCTGACGCGGCCCGCGCACTCCATCCCGAGGCTCGCGCCGGCGAAGCCCTCGGCCACGGCGGCCTCCGGCAGCGCGCCCGCGGCGAGCATGACGTCGCGGAAATTGAGACCTGCGGCGGCCACCTCGATCTCGATCTCGCCGGGCCCCGGCGCGGGGCGGGGCGCGGCCTGCCAGGCGAGCCGCGAGAGATCCCCCCGCCGCGGACGGGCGAGCCGCGCGGTGCGCGGGCCGGGCATCGGCAGCCGCGCCGGCTCTGGGCCGGGCTCTGCCGGCAGGAGCCGCGGCGCCGAGGGGCCGTCCGCGCCGAGATGGATCTCCCGGTCCTGCGGCGGCGCGGCGAGATGGTCCGCGAGCGCGGCGGCGACGGCGTCGCGGGCGAGCGCGGGATCGGCGGCGAGGAGGCGGGCCGCGGTGCGCGGCGCCTCGTTCGCGGCGGTGCGCACGGCCGCGGCGACGCCGCGTGCGACCGGGCAGTCCCCCGGCGCAGCGGTCCCGCGCAGCACGATCCAGAGCCTCGGCGGGGCGCTCCGGAGCGCGGCGGCGAGACGGCCGACCGCCTCGGCGATCGCGTCGGGGTCGGCGCCGCCTTCTGGGAGCACCAGCACCGCGTCCTCGGCTGCAGCGTCCTCGGCGACGCGCTCCGCCACCGCCGCGGCGAGCCGGCAGCCCGGCGCGGCCGCGAGGGGACGCACGGGCGGGCAGGGGCGCGCGACCGCGTCCGCCGGCGCCTTGATGCCGAGGAGAAGCTCCGTGGCGTCGAGCGGGTCGGCGAGCCGGGCCCGGCGCAGAGTCGCGAAGGCGGCCTCGGTCCAGCGCGCGCCCGCGGTCGGGACGATCTCCCGCAGCGCCGGGAGCCGCGGCGCGACCGGGCCGATCGCGGCGAGCAGCCCGCCCGGCCGGAGCGCGGCGAGAGCGCCGGCGGCCGACTCGTCGTCGACCGGGCCGACGGCGAGCGCGGCATCGGCCGAACCGGGCGCGGGCGGCTCCGCGCCGGGGCCGAGGATCGTGAGATTCGCGATCTCGGACGCCGAGGCGAGTCGCGCCGCGAGGTCCGCGTCCGGCCCGCCGAGGACGATGAGCGAGAGCCGGCGGCCCGCGGGCCAGGAGGCCACGAGCCCCGCGGCGATCGCGCGCGCCGGCCGTGCCCGGCCGCCGTCGGGCGGCTTGGCGCCGAGGGCCTGGCGCAGCGTCGGCGCGGCCTCCGGCGCGCGCTCGGCCAGCGCCGCGAAGATCGGGCCGAGGGCGGGAACCGCCGCGTCGCCGGGCCCGGCCGGGGCGCCGCGGTCGAGCGCGGCGCGCCGGGCGGCGGCGTCGAGGAGGAGGGTCGCGTCCGCTGGGGCCTCCGCCGGCGCGAGCCGGCCCTCGGCGGCGAGTCGGGCGAGGAGCGCCTCGGGCAGCGCGGCGATCTCCGCGGGCGCTGCCGCCGCGAGAGGCACGAACGTCTCCCGCCACACTCTGGGCGGGGGGTCGGCGCGTGGGGTCTCGACCCGGTCGAGCCGCAGCGCCGACACGGCGAGAACGACCTGCCCCGCCGCGTCGCGCAGGGCGATATCGGCCGTGACCGACCCGGGGCTCGCCCTCCGGAGCGCCATCCGCGCCGCGACCGCCGGACCCCCCGGCCCGGTTCGGAGCGCGCCGAGGCGTGTCGGCAAGAGCAGGTCGCCCGCGAGCGCCTCGTTCGGCAGGGCGGCGGCGATGACCGGATGGAGCGCGTGGAAGGCGGCATCGAGCGCGCCCGCCGCGGCGATCGCCGGGCTGGCACCCTCCGGTGCGGGGCCGAGCGCGGCGTCGGCCGCCCCCGCCGAGATCGCGAGCCCCTGCACGCGGCGGAAGGCGGGGCCGTAGACGAGCCCATCCGCCGCGAGGCGGGCATAGAGGGCCTCGGTCGACACCTCCCGCGGGGCCTCGGGCGCAGCCGGCGCGCGCGGGGGCGATGCGGCGGTGCGCAGTGTGGCGCGGGCATGGAGCGTCCAGTCCCCCTCCGATCCCTCGGGGCGGCTCTCGATCGTCAGCCGCTCGGCCGCGGGCTCATGGCGCAGCCTGAGGCGGCGGGTCTCGGTCTCGGAGAGGGCGAGTGGCGCGAGGATGTCGAGCCCCGCGATTTCCGCCTTGTCCTTGCCGTGCACGGCCTCCCCCGCGGCCAGAGCGGCGAGGGCGAGCGCGGCGGCGGGGACCACCGGCCGCCCGGCGACGGCGTGATCGGCGAGCCAGGGCGCGCGCGCGAGATCGAGCGGCATCTCCCAGACGCCGGGGCCCGCGGGCGGGCCGAGCAGCGGGTGCTCCGGGCCCTCGGGCGGCGGCGCCGCGCGGTGCGGCGCGAGGCACCACGGCGTGCCTGGGGGGCGGGCGCCGAGCGGGGCCGCGGGCGCGACCGCGCGGGCGATCTCGATCTCCGCGCCATGGGCGAGGAGGGCTGCCGCGATCTCCCGACCCCCGCGCGCGGGCGTGCGCGGATCGAGGCTCGCGAGCGCTGTTGCGGGACGGCCGCTCTCGGCGAAGCCGGCCTCGATATGGCTCGTCAGCACCGGACGAGGGCCGATTTCGAGGGCGATGGCCGGCCCCTCGGCAGCGAGCGCCGCGACCGCCTCGCGGAAGCGGACGGGTGCGCGCAGGTTCCGCCACCAGAAGCCGAGATCGAGGTCCTCGCCGTGGATCGGGCCGCCCTCGGTGGCCGAGACGAGCGGGATATCGGCCGGGCCGGGCCGGAGCGTGCCGAGCGTGTCATGGAAGGCCTCCCGGATCGGCTCGACCGCCGGGCCGTGAAAGGCGTGGGAGACCGGCAGCGCCCGGGCGGCGATGCGCCGGCGCTTGGCGAGCGCCGCGAGCGCGGCGAGCGCCTCCGGTGGGCCCGAGACCGTGGTGCTGCGCGGCGCGGTGTCGCCGGAGAGGGCGAGCCCCTCGGCGGCGCACTCCGCGAGAAGCGCCGCCGTTTCGTTTCGGCTCGCGCGGAGTGCCAGCATCCCCCCGGCGGGCAGGCGGGCGAGCAGGGGAGCGCGCGCGGCGATCAGGCGGACGGCGTCGCCGAGCGCGAGCGCCCCGGCGGCCCAGGCGGCGGCGATCTCGCCAACCGAATGGCCGATCGCGGCGGCGGGGCGCACGCCCTCGGCCGCCAGCGCCTCGACGAGGCCGATCTGCAGCGCGAGGAGCGCGGGCTGGGCGAGCCGCGGGTCGGCCAGGGCGTCCTCTCGGGCGTCCCAGAGGCGGCGGGGGTCCTGTGCGGCGTCGATGGCGGCGAAGGCGTCGGCCGTGCGGTCGAAGCCCCGGCGGAAGGCGGGGTCGGACCGGTAGAGCCCCGCGCCCATGCCCGCATATTGCGAGCCGTTGCCGGAGAAGGCGAAGACCAGGCGCGCCCCGGGAGCCGGGGCCTTGCCGCGGATCGGGGCGTCGGGATCGGCGAGGCGGTCGGCGAGGGGGCGGTCCGGCTCGGCGAGGACGACGGCGCGATGGGGGAGGCGGGCGCGGCGATGCGCGGCGGCGTTGGCGAGCGTCGCCGTCTCCGCGGGGCCGGCCTCGGCGAGGCGCCTGCGCCAGGCCTCGAGCGCGCGGGCGAGCGCCGCCTCGGAGGCCGCGCTGACGAGGAGCGCCCGGGGCGCGGGGGCGGCGGGGCGTGCAGGGCATGCGGCCTGGGCGAGCACGGCGCAGGCATTCGCGCCGCCGAAGCCGAAGGAGTTGACCACCGCCGCGGCCCCTGGCGCGAGGCGCTCGGCCTCCCGCGCGACGCGGATATTGTGCGCCTCGAACGGGATGGCGGGGGAGGGCCGGTCGCAGCCGATCGAGGGCGGCAGGGTGGCGCGCTCGAGCGCGAGGCTCGCCTTGAGGAGCCCGGCGAGACCGGAGGCGGGCTCGAGATGGCCGATATTGGGCTTCACCGAGCCGATCGGGAGCGGGCCGCTGCGCCCGCTCGCGAGGGCGCGGGCGATCGCCTCGGCCTCGATCGGGTCGCCGACGGGGGTGCCGGTGCCGTGCGCCTCGACGAAGCCGATGGCCTGGGGCAGCAGGCCAGCGCGGGCCAGGGTCTCGGCGATGAGCCGGGCCTGGGCGCAGGCGGCGGGGCGGGTGAGGCCGCCGCGCCGGCCGGCGGCGCCGGTCGCGGTGGCGAGGATGCGCGCGCGCGGCCGGTCGCCGGCGGCCTCGGCCTCGCGGCGGCGGGAGAGGAGGACCGCGACCGCCCCCTCGCCGCGGACATAGCCGTCCGCCTCGGCGTCGAAGGCGCGCAGCCGCCCGGTGGGCGAGAGCATCCCCGCCCGCGAGAAGCCGACGAAGGGCAGCGGCGAGAGGAGCGCATGCACCCCGCCGACGAGGGCATAGTCGATCTCCCCCTCGGCGAGGGCGCGGACCGCACGGTCGAGCGCGACGAGCGAGGAGGAGCAGGCGGTGTCGACGGTGAAGCTCGGCCCCGTCAGGTCGAAGGCGTGGCTCAGGCGGTTGGCGACGACGCTCAGCGTGTTGCCCGTCATGAACGGCGCGTCGATCCGGGCGGGGCGCTCGGCGAAGGCTTGCGCATGGTCCGAGGCCGAGCAGCCGACGAAGACGCCGGTGCGCGCCGCCGAGAGGCGGGCGGGGGGCACGCAGGCATCCTCGATCGCCTCCCAGGCGACCATCAGGAGGAGGCGCTGCTGCGGGTCCATCTGCGCGGCCTCGCGGGCGGAGAAGCCGAAGAAGCCGGCATCGAACTCCCAGATCCCGTCGATCAGCGCGGCGGCGTCGGTGTAGCTCGTGCCGGTATGGCGGGGGTCCGGGTGGTGGTGGAGCGCCTTCGGCCAGCGCGCGCCGTCCATCTCGCGGATCGCCGTGCGCCCGGCGACGAGCATCTCCCAGAAGGCCTCGGGCCCCTCGGCGCCCGGCAGGCGGCAGGCCTGGCCGAGGATCGCCACCGTCTCCTGGCCCGCTGGCTCGTCCGCCGCGGGCTCCCGCTCGGGGGCGGGGGCGCGGCGCCCCGGGTCCTCCGATGCGACGTCCTCCGCCGTCTCCGGCACGTCCCTCTCGATCCGATCCACTCGCGACCCCCGTCTCCTGGCCGGGCGGGGCCCGGCCGTTGCCACCGGCGCTGCGGAAGGGGGCCGGGCGGACGGACCGGATTCGCCGGGAGAGCCGCCGCGGCCGCCGCTTCTGCGGCGCGGGGGAGACCGCGCCTCCCCGTCGGCGTTAACCATCCCGGAGCTTCGTTAACATCGGCTGAATGCCGGAGCTTGCGCTGCGGACTTGCGGGCGCGGGCGATTCGGGCGAGGCTAGGGAGGAATGTCGGACGGCACGGGAGGGCGCGATGTCCCGATCCGCAGCAGTTGGGCCGGCATCGGCCAAGCGTCGCGTTGTGCGTATCGTCGCAGTTCTGTTCCTGATCGTCTCCTGGGGCCTGATCGCCGCGGAATGGATGTCGCCCTCGTTCGGGATCGCCCCGGGCGAGTTGATCTCGGCCGGCCTCGTGCTCTGCGTCTCGGCCAATCTGCTGAGCATGCTGCTGCTCCTCGGGCGGCGGCGATGAGGCTCGCGGAGACTGCGGGAGAGGCGCGCGAGGCGGCGCCGCCGGCCTCCGGGCGCAAGTCCGGGCGCGCCGACACGCCAGTGCGCCGCGCGCTCCGGGCCACGGCGCTCGTCTGCCTCGCAGCCGCCGCGCTCGCCCTCGGCGCCGCCTGGAGCGGGGCGGTCTCGCCGGAGGCGGAGGGCACGCTCACCCTCGTCGCCGTCGTCCTCTGCCTCTGGGCGAATCTCCTCAGCCTCGGGCTCCGCCTCGCCCGGCCGCGGCGCTGAGCGCGCGCGGGTCGCTCTCCGGCCATCAAGCGACGGGTCCTGTCGCGTCCCGCCCTCCGGCGCATGCGAGGAGCGGCGATCGACTGCGCGGACGCGACCCCGAGGACCAGACCCCCATGCTCCAGCTCACCTGCCCCTATTGCGGCGCCGACTGCGAGGAGACCGAACTCGCCCCCGGCGGCGAGGCGCATCTGACGCGCTTCGGCCCCGGCTCGAGCGACGACGACTTCGCCGGCTACCTGTTCCTGCGCAAGAACCCCAAGGGCGTGCATTTCGAGCGCTGGCGCCACGCCTATGGCTGCGGCAAGTGGTTCCACGCCGCGCGCTGCACCGCGAGCCTCGAGGTCTTCGGCACCTATTCCGCGCAAACCGCAGAGCCGCCGGCGGAAATCCTCGAGCGCATCCGCGCGCGCCGTCCGGGCTGGGAGGGCTGAGCCATGGCGATCCGACTGGACACCGGCGGGCGGCTGATCGACCGCTCCGAGCCCGTCTCCTTCCGCTTCAACGGCGAGACCCTCGAGGGCTTCGCCGGCGACACGCTGGCCTCCGCGCTCCTGGCCAACGACAAGGTGCTCGTCGGGCGGAGCTTCAAATATCACCGCCCCCGCGGGATTATCGCGAGCGGGGCGGAGGAGCCGAACGCGCTCCTCGGCGTGGGCTCTGGCGCGCGCTTCGAGCCCAACCAGCGCGCCACCACCACCGAGCTCTACACCGGCCTCGAGGCGGTCTCGCAGAACCACTGGCCCTCCCTCGGCTTCGACATCGGCGCGGTGAACGCCGCGGTCGCCTCGGTGGCGCCGGTGTTCTCGGCGGGGTTCTACTACAAGACCTTCATGTTCCCGAAGGTCGCCTGGAAGCATGTCTACGAGCCCTTCATCCGCCGCGCCGCGGGGCTCGGCCGCGCGCCGACCGAGCCCGACCCGGACAGCTACGAGCATCTCCACGCCCATACGGACGTCCTCGTGATCGGCGGCGGGCTCGCCGGGCTCGCGGCGGCCCGCGCGGCGGCAGATGCGGGGGCGCGCGTCCTCCTCGTCGAGCAGTCCCAGGCCTGGGGCGGGCGCGCCCTCGCCGAGGACGAGACCCGGATCGACGGGCTCCCCGCGGCCGACTGGGCCGCGCGCGAGGCCGCCCGCCTCGCCGAGCACCCCCGCGTCGTGATGCGCCTGCGCACCATGGGGGCGGGGCTCTACGACCACGGCCACGCGCTGCTCTACGAGCGCGTCTCCGACCACCGCCCAGGCACCCCCGGCGCCCCGCGCCATAGGCTCTGGAAGGTCCGCGCGCGCCAGAACGTGGTGGCCACCGGCGCCATCGAGCGCCCGCTCACCTTCGCCGCCAACGACCTGCCCGGTGTGATGCTCGCGGGGGCGGTGCGCGACTATATCCGCCTCTGGGGCGTCCTGCCGGGCCGCCGCGCGGTGGTCTACGCGAACAACGACGACGCCTACCGCACGGCGCTCGCGCTCCACGACGCGGGCGCAGAGGTCGCCGCCGTGATCGACACCCGCCGCGAGGCCTCCGGCGCGCTGCCCGAGATGGTGCGCGCCCGGCAGATCCGCGTGCTGGAGGGCTACGGCATCGCCAAGGCCAAGGGGGGCAAGCGCCTCGAGGCGGTCGAGATCGGCCGGCTGAAGCCCGGCGGCATCGGCGGCGCGGGCGAGACGCTCGCCGCGGACGTCCTCGCGATGTCCGGCGGCTGGTCGCCCGTGGTCCACCTCTACAGCCATTGCGGCGGCAAGCTCGCCTGGGACGAGGCGGGGCTGATGTTCCGCCCCCACCCGGAAGCCGGCGCCCCCCTCGGCGCGGACGGGCGCGTCGCCACCCGCTGCGCCGGGGCGGCCAACGGGGAACTCCCCACCGGCGCCTGCCTCGCCGATGCCCGTCTCGCCGGGCGCGCCGCGGCCGAAGCCGCAGGCTTCGCGCCGAGGCCCCATGGCGAGGAGACCGCGGAGGCGGTCGAGGAGCCCGCGGAGCGCCCGATCGAGGCGCATTGGTTCACCCCCTCCCGCGAGGCCTACGCCCACGGCCACAAGCACTGGGTCGACTTCCAGAACGACGTCACCGCCGCCGATATCCGCCTCGCCGCGCGCGAGGGCTACGAGTCCGTCGAGCACACCAAGCGCTACACCACCCTCGGCATGGCGACCGACCAGGGCAAGACCTCCAACATCCCCGGCCTCGCGCTGCTGGCCGAGGCGCTGGGCGTGACCATCCCCGAGGTCGGCACCACCACCTTCCGCCCGCCCTACACGCCGATCTCGCTCGGCGCGATCGCGGGGCAGGCGGCGGGCCCGCTCTTCAAGGCCGTCCGCAAGACGCCGATGCAGGGCTGGCACGCGGAGAACGGCGCCTCCTTCGAGCCGGTGGGGGACTGGGAGCGGCCCTTCTGCTATCTCCGCCCTGGCGAGGACCGCGCCGCCGCCACCCGGCGCGAGGTGCTCAACACCCGCAACCATGTGGGCCTTCTCGACGCCTCCACCCTCGGCAAGATCGCGGTCGCCGGCCCCGATGCCGGCACGCTCCTCGACCGCATCTACACCAACAAGATGTCGACCCTCAAAGAGGGCCGCTGCCGCTACGGCCTGATGTGCAACGAAAACGGCTTCCTGTTCGACGACGGCGTCGTCGTGCGCACCGGGCCGGAGGAGTTCCTGCTGCACACCACCTCCGGCGGCTCGGACCGCGTCGTCGCCCATCTCGAGGAGTGGATCCAGACCGAGTGGTGGGACCTCGAGGTCTTCGTGCAGAACGTCACCGACCAGTGGGCGCAGATCGCCGTCGCCGGCCCCAATGCGCGCAAGCTGATCGAGGCGGTCGGCACCGATATCGACGTCTCCAAGGAGGCGCTGCCCTTCATGTCCTGGGCCTCCGGCAAGATCGGCGGGCATCCGGCGCGGCTCTTCCGCATCTCCTTCTCGGGCGAGCTCGCCTTCGAGATCGCCACCCCCTCGGGCCACGGCCTCGCGCTCTGGGAGGCGCTCCACGCCGCGGGCGAGGCCCTCGGCGCCATGCCCTACGGGACCGAGGCGCTCCACATCATGCGCGCCGAGAAGGGCTTCATCATGATCGGCGACGAGACCGACGGCACCGTCACGCCGCAGGATCTCGGCCTGCATTGGGCGGTCTCCAAGAAGAAGGACGACTTCCTCGGCAAGCGCGCGCAGTCCCGCATCGACCTCGCCCGGCCCGACCGCAAGCAGCTCGTCGGCCTGCTGACCGAGGACCCCGCCGCCCTGCTCCCCCACGGCGCCCATGCCGTCGAGGACCCCGCAGCGCCGAAGCCCCAGCGCACCATCGGCCATGTCACCTCGAGCTATGTCTCGCCGACGCTCGACCGCTCCATCGCCATGGCCCTCATCGAGCGGGGCGCCGAGCGGATGGGGGAGGTGCTGAGCTTCCCGGTCTCCGACAGCCAAGTGATCCGCGCCGAGATCGTCGATCCCGTGTTCTACGACAAGGAGGGGGAGCGTCAGAATGCCTGAAGCCCCGATCCCCGCCGCCCCGCTCGGCGGCGCCCGTCTCGAGCCGCGCCCCGGCCTCGTCCTCGCCGAGCGCACCGGGCTCGGCCAGATCGCGCTGCGTGCGGCGGACATCGCCGCGCCCCCGGTCGCCATGGTTATCGCCAAGCTCACCGGCGCGCGGCTCGGCGGCCCGCTCTCGGCCGAGTTCGCCGAGGAGAGCCGCGGCGCGGTCTGGATGGCGCCGGACGAGGCGCTCCTCTTCGTCCCCCGCGCCGAGGTGGAGGGGGCGCTCGCCAACATCGCCAAGGCCTTGGCGGGCACCCGTCACATGGCGCTCGACCTGTCCGACGCCCGCGCCGTGCTCGCCCTCGACGGCCCGGACGCGGCGGAGACGCTCGCCAAGGGCGTGCCGGTCGATCTCGCGGAGGCGGCCTTCCCCGTCGGCCGGGCGCGGCGCACCCATCTCGGCGGCCTCGCCGTCGGGCTCTGGCGGCGCGGGCCGACCTCCTGGGAGATCGTCTGCTTCCGCTCCTACGCCCACCACCTCCTTGGCTGGCTCGAGCGGTCGGGCGCGGAGGGGGCCGAGGTCGGGCGCTTCGCGGTCTGAGCGAACGGGCCGATCGGGGGGCGATGGCGCGCGCAGGGCCGCTCCCGGCGCGCGCGATGCTGCGGTTGCGAAAAGCGGCTTTGCAATCCTGGCGGGTCTCATTCCGCCTCGGCCCGTTATCTTCCTCTGCAGGGACGAGACGCCCCGAGGGCCGAGACCCCGCGAGAGGAGCAAAGCCATGACCCCGATTGAGACCGACGCCGTCCGCCGCGTCGACGCCGCCACCATCGACGCCCATATCGCCGAGGCCCGCCGCCTGCGCGCCGAGGCGCTCCGCGAGCTCGTGACCGGCCTCTTCCGCCGGAGCAAGCCCGCCGAGACCGGGCGCCTCGCCGACGGGACCTGCTGAGGGTTCAGCCCTCCAGCAGGACCGCCGAGCGCGCCTCCCAGGCGATCAGCACCCGGCTCTCCCAGTCGATCGGCTGCTCGAGCGCGCGGATGCGGTTGGTGCGGGCCACGCGCAGCACCATGCCCCCCGCGAGGCGGACGTGATAGATAGACATATCGCCGAGATAGGCGATGTCCTCGACGGTGCCGACGAGCTGGTTGGGGCCGGGCTCGGTCTCCGCACCGGCGATCTCGATGGCGATCTTCTCCGGCCTGAGCGCGAGGCAGACGCGCCCCGAGACCGCGCGGTCGGCCCCGATATCGGCCAGGCCGCCGCAGTCGAGCGTGACGCGACCGGGCTCCGCGGCCCGCGCCTCGCCTTCTAGAATGTTCACGTCGCCAATGAACTCGGCCACGTAACGCGTTATCGGCGCTTCGTAAATCTCGTGCGGCTCCCCGAGTTGCGCGATCCGCCCCTCGTCCATCACGGCGATCCGGGTGGAGACGGTCATGGCCTCCTCCTGGTCGTGGGTGACGATGACGAAGGTGAGGCCGAGCTCCTCTTGGATGCGCACGAGCTCGAACTGCGTCGCCTCGCGGAGCTTGCGGTCGAGCGCGCCCAAGGGCTCGTCGAGCAGGATCAGCTTCGGCTTCTTGGCGAGCGCGCGGGCGAGCGCCACGCGCTGGCGCTGGCCGCCGGAGAGCTGGTCCGGCCGGCGCCGGGCGAGCTTCTCGAGGCGGGTGAGGGCGAGCATCTCCGCCACCCGCTCCCGGATCCGCCCCCGCCGCATCCCCTCCATCTCGAGCCCGAAGCCGATGTTCTTCTCCACCGTCATATGCGGAAACAGCGCGTAGTTCTGGAACATCATGTTCACGGGCCGCTCATGGGGGGGGACGTCGGTCAGATCCTCCCCGTCGAGCAGGATGCGCCCCTCGTCCGGCGTCTCGAAGCCTGCGAGCATGCGCAGAAGCGTGGTCTTGCCGCAGCCGGAGGGGCCGAGGAGGGCGAAGAACTCGCCCGCATGGATCGCCAGAGAGACGGCATCGACCGCGGTGGTGGTGCCGAAGCGCTTGGTCACCCCCTCGATCGAGAGATAGGGGCGCGCCCCGGGATCGGCCCAGGGGCGCGCCTTGGCGAGCGCGGCCGGCTGGCTCACGAGCCGGTCTTGACGCGGGTCCAGGCCCGGGTGACGACGCGCTGCACCCGCGGCGGATAGGGGGTGGTGACGAAGAGATTGTCCACCGTCTCCTCGTCCGGATAGATCGCCGGGTCGCCGATCACGTCCTCGTTGAGGAACTCCTGCGAGCCGGCATTGCCGTTGGCGTAGTAGACGTAGTTGGACGCCTTGGCGATGACCTTCGGCGCCATGATGTAGTTCAGGAACTCGTGGGCGAGGACGGGGTTCGGCGCGTCGGCCGGGATGGCCATCTGGTCGAACCACATCTGCGCGCCCTCCTTGGGGATCGCGTATTCCACGACGACCTCGTTGCCGGCCTCCGCCGCGCGGTCCCGGGCCTGGAGAATGTCGCCCGACCAGCCGACGGCGAGGCAGATATCGCCATTGGCCAGGGCGTTGATGTATTGCGAGGAGTGGAACTGCGCGATGTGCGGCCGGATCTCGGCCAGAAGCGCGGCCGCCTCCTCGATCTCGGCGGGGTCGTGGCTGTCGGGGTCCTTGCCGAGATAGTTGAGGGCGGCGGGGATCATCTCGGCGGGCGCGTCGAGCATGTGAATCCCGCAATCGGCGAATTTCGCGATCGTCTCGGGATCGAAGATCACGTCCCAGCTGTCCACCGTGCTCTGCCCGAGCCGCTCCTCGACCGCGGCGACATTGTAGCCGATGCCGGTGGTCCCCCACATATAGTTGATCGAATAGTCGTTGCCCGGGTCGTATTTCGCGGTCCGCTCTTCGATGGCGTCCCACATGTGTTCGAGGTTGGGCAGCTTCGACTTGTCGAGCTTCTGGAACACCCCGGCCTGGATCTGGCGCTGCAGGAAGGTGCCCGACGGCACGACGATGTCGTAGCCCGAGCCGCCGGCGAGCATCTTGGTCTCCAAGAGCTCGTTCGAGTCGAACACGTCGTAGACCACCTCGATGCCGGTCTCGGCCTCGAACTCTTCGAGGATCGTCTCGTCGATGTAATCCGACCAGTTGTAGACGTGGATCACCTTGTCCTGAGCGCCCGCGGCCCCGGCGACGAGGGCGAGGGCGGCGGCGGCGACATACTCACGCATCGCGATCTCCTTCGGTTGCGGCTCCCAACGGCCCCGGGCGCGCCCGGGACCGAGTCGGCCCGAGCCTAACCGCCGCATGCGCGGGCCGGAAGCCAAATCGGAGGCGTTCCGCGACGCTTGCCCAATTTCCGGGCAGGGCCTAGGCTTCGCTCAAACGGGGAGCGGGCGATGGCGAGACGGGCGCGAGCGCGGACGACCTGGGGGCGGCGGCTGACCATCGCCGTGCCCTATCTCTGGCTCCTCGTCTTCTTCCTCTTGCCATTCGCCATCGTCGCCAAGATCTCGATCTCGGAGCCCCGGATCGCCATGCCGCCCTACGGCCCGGTCTGGGACGGGCCGGCGGCGGCGGTCGAGCATCTCTCCGCCCCGGTCTGGGACAACTACGCCTTCGTGCGGCCGGATATCGGCTGCCTCGAGGGGAGCCTCGTCGGCCGGGCGCTCTCGCTCGTCGCCGAGCTGCCGGAGCCGGAGGCGGACTGCCTCTACACCAACTCCTTCCTCAACAGCCTGCAGATCGCCGCGATCTCCACGCTGCTCGCGCTCCTCGTCGGCTTCCCGATGGCATATGGCATGGCGCGCTCGGGGCCGGCCTGGCGGGCGATCCTGCTCACCGCCGTGATCCTGCCGTTCTGGACGTCGTTCCTCATCCGCGTCTATTCCTGGATCGGCATCCTCAAGACCGAGGGGCTGCTCAACCAGTTCCTCCTCTGGATCGGCGCGATCTCCGAGCCGCTGGTGATCCATCTCACTCCGGTCGCGGTCTATATCGGCATCGTCTACAGCTATCTCCCCTTCATGGTGCTGCCGCTCTACGCCTCGCTCGAGAAGCTCGACGAGAGCCTGATGGAGGCGGCGGCCGATCTCGGCGCGCGGCCGGTGACGGTGTTCTGGCGGGTGGTGGTGCCGCTCTCGCTGCCGGGGATCGCGGCGGGGTCTTTCCTCGTGTTCATCCCGGCGGTCGGCGAATACGTGATCCCGGAGCTCCTCGGCGGCGCGTCCACGCAGATGATCGGCAAGACGCTCTGGTCGGAGTTCTTCCAGAACCGGGACTGGCCGATCGCCTCGGCCGTCGCCGTGCTGCTGGTGCTGACGCTGGTGCTGCCGATCGTCGTGTTCCAGAAGGTCGCGCGGCGCGGGGGGACTGGCTGATGCGCCGGGGCCCGTCGCTGCCGCTCAGGATCGCCATGGGCGCGGGGTTCGTCTTTCTCTACGCGCCCATCGTGATCCTGGTGATCTACTCCTTCAACGAGTCGCGTCTCGTCACCGTCTGGGGCGGCTGGTCGACCAAATGGTATGCCGAGCTCTGGGCCAACGAGGGGCTGATCGACGCGGCCAAGGTCTCGATTCTCGTGGCGCTCACCGCCTCGACCATCGCGGCCGTGCTCGGCGTGATGGCGGGCATCGCGCTCGCCCGGGCGCCGCGGTTTCTCGGGCGCACGCTGTTCTCCGGCATGGTGCTCGCGCCGCTCGTGATGCCGGACGTGATCATCGGGCTCTCGCTCCTGCTCACCTTCATCGCGCTCTCGATCGACCGGGGAATGCTGACCATTGTCATCGCGCACGCGACCTTCTCCATGTGCTATGTCGCGGTCGTCGTGCAGGCGCGGCTTTCGGGGTTCGACCGGTCGGTGGAGGAGGCGGCGCAGGATCTCGGCGCCAAGCCCGCGACGGTGTTCTGGCGCATCACCCTGCCCATGATCGCGCCCGGGGTGATCTCGGGCTGGCTGCTCTCCTTCACCCTCTCGCTCGACGATCTGGTGATCGCGAGCTTCGTCTCGGGGCCGGGATCGACCACGCTGCCGATCAAGATCTTCTCCCAGGTGCGCCTCGGGGTGACGCCGGAGATCAACGCGGTGGCGACGATCCTGATCGGGCTCGTGGCCGTCGGCACGCTGGTCTGGTCGATCAGCCTGAAGCGCGCCCGCGCCCGTGCCGCGGCGGGCGGATAGCCGGGGCCTGCGGCCACCGGGCGGTGGAAACCTCTGCCGCTTGGGAGTAGTCTCCCCGCGGGGGGCCCGCAGAATTCGGGGGATCGGATGGACGAGAGCGACAGGCTGAGCGCGCCCCGCGCGGTGGCGGCGGACCCGGGCGAGGTCAGGGCCCCCCTCCGGCGGCTGACGGAGGCGGCCTATGCCGACGGGCTCGCGGAGCCTCGGGCAGGGACCGTCCCGGCCATCGAGATCGCCGAGGCGGTCTTCACCCAGGGCGCCGCCGACATCCCGAGCCCCCAGGGCCTCTCCGCGCTCTGGGTCTTCTGGGGCCAGTTCCTCGACCACGATCTCGACCTCACCCCGGAGCAGGAGGGGCCCGAGGCCGAGTTCCTCAAATTCGAGGGGCCGGAGGCGCCCTTCAACGTCACCCGCTCCGAGGTCTGGGAGGGCACGAGCGAGACCGCCCCCCGCGAGCAGCCGAACACGGTGACCCCGCTCCTCGACGCCTCCGCCGTCTACGGCTCCGACATCGACCGCCTCGCCTTCCTGCGCGCCTATGAGGGCGGGCGGCTCGAGGTGCAGGCGGGGCCGGACGGCGTGGCGCTCCTGCCCGACGCCTCGCAGCTCTCCCACCCGATCTTCGACGGCGTCCTGCCCGGCGAGGGCTTCGCCGCCGGCGACGTCCGCGCGCGCGAGAACCCCGGCCTCACCGCGCTCCACGCCCTCTGGGTCAACGAGCACAACGCCTGGGCCGACCGCCTCGCCGAGGCCCATCCCGACTGGGACGAGCAGGCGCTCTTCGAGGGCGCGCGCGCCGCCGTCGAGACGCTGATCCAGAAGATCACCTACGAGGAGTTCCTCCCCCTCCTCCTCGGCGATGCGCTCCCCGCCTATGCGGGCCACGACCCGGCCGTCGACCCGCAGGTGACCACCGAGTTCTCCACCGCCGCCTATCGCTTCGGCCATACGGGCGTGCCCGACCGCTTCGTCTTTCTCGAGGAGGACGGCGGCGAGGCGGCGCCCCCCCGCGCCCTCTTCGAGACCTTCGAGAGCGACGCGACGCTCCTCGAGACCGGGCTGCCCGCCCTCCTGCGCGGCGTGCTCGAGACCCCGGCCCAGGCGCTCGACGCCAAGGTCGTCGACAGCCTCAACTTCCTCCTCTTCACCCCGGACGGCGGGCTCACCGGCTTTTCTCTGCCAGAGCGCAACATCCTGCGCGGGCGCGACCACGGGCTGCCGCCCTATCTCGAGGTCCGCGAGGCGGTGCTCGGCGATGTGGAGGCCGCGGCCCTCGCCGGCTCGGCGGACTTCTCCGTCATCACGCCGGACCCCGATCTGCAGGCGCGGCTCGCCTCGGTCTACCCGACCCTCGGCGAGGTCGATCTCTGGGTCGGCGGCCTCTCGGAACCCACGGCCGAGGGGGCGGCGCTCGGCCCCACCTTCGTCGCCATTCTCGCCGAGCAGTTCGCCGCGACGCGCGACGGCGACCCGCTGTTCTATCTCGCCCGGGAGTGGTCCGACCCCGAGATCGCCGCCGAGCTTGCCGCGACGACGCTCTCGGACGTGCTGGTGCGCTCCGGCGGCATGACCCATGCGCAGGCTGCGCCCTTCCTCGCCGCGGACCGCCAGGGCGGGGACGCGGGCGAGGATCACCTGAAGGGCGGGCCGGGCCGCGACCTTCTGATCGGCGCCGCGGGGGCGGACTATCTCAAGGGCCAGGGCGGGGCGGACGACCTCCATGGCGGGGCGGGCGCCGACATGCTCCGCGGCGGGCAGGGCGGCGATCTCCTCTCCGGCGGGGAGGCGGCCGACAAGCTGATGGGCGGGCAGGGCGACGACCGCCTCTCCGGCGGCCCGGGCTGCGACCTTCTCGTCGGCGGGCAGGGGGCGGATGTCTTCGTCTTCGAGGCCGGGGCCGACGCCCTCGACCGGGTGCTCGACTACGAGGACGGGGCGGACCGAATCGAGATCCGCGGAACCGGGCTCGACCCCGCAGGGCTCGCCTTCGTGCGGAGCGAGATGCACACCACGATCTTCCTCGACGACGCCCCCCTCGCGCAGATCTGGGGCCGGGGCCATTGGGGGCTCGACGCGGAGGATGTGGACCTGCTCCCCCTGATCGCCTGACGCTAGGCGGGCTTGCCGGACGTCAAGGACCGGCCTGCGGGGGCCATGGCACTCTGGGAGCCGTCCGGGCCGCCCGCCCGGGGAGCGTGACAGGGAGCCCGCCCGTGCCGTTGCCGATCCGCCGCCGCATCGCCGCCGTCCTCCTCGCCCTCGCGGCCTGCGCCGCCGCGATGCCCGCTTCCGCGGCGGAGATCCTCCGCTGCGTCGAGGGGGCGCGGCACGAGCGGCTCCTGCCCGTCGCCATGGACGGCCATGCGCGGGGCGAGTTCCTCTTCCTCGGCCCCGGGCGCTTCCGGCTCCTTCTCTCGGCGCCCTTCCATTTCCATGCGAGGTCCTGGATCCTCCCCGAGCGGGGCCGCCCGCGGCCGACCGCGATCCCGACGCCCGCCGCGCCGGAGGGCCGCGGCTATGTCTGGAGCTGGGGCGCGCGGCTCGAGGGGGAGGACCGGCGCCTCTCGCTGCAGATCACGCCGAGCCTGCCTTGTCCGGGCTGCCGGATCTCGGCGACGGTCGAGACCCGGGGCTGCGCCTGGAGCCCCCCGCCGCGCCGGCGCACCCCCTGTCCGCCGGGCTACTGCTTCGAGGCGACGCCCGATCTCTTCGGCCGGCCGAGCTGCCTGCCGCGCCGCGGCTGGGACGGCTCGCGCTGCCCCTGAGCGGCGGCCGGACCCCTTGCCGAACGTCAAGGCCCGCCGTGGCGCTCCGTGCGAGCCTCTCCGGAGATCGAACGGAGAGGGAGGCGGCGATGCGCCGGACCGGATTTCGCGCCATGGCCCTCGCGCTGGCGCTCGCGCTGGCGGGCGGGGCCGCCGCGGGGCAGGGGATCGACGTCGTGTTCTGCCAGGAGGGCTGGCGGGGCGACCGCACGGTCCGCATCGGCCCTGACGGGCGCGGGCGCTACGTCCTCGGCTTCCGCGGACCGGGCCGGGTGCGCCTCGTGCTCTCGGCGCAATGGGACTTCCATGTGCAGGCCTACACCGTCCCGGACGGCGGCAGCCCGCAGCCGGCCGGCCCCGGGCGGAGCGCGAGCCCGAGCGGCGGCGCCTATGTCTGGAGCTGGGGCGAGAGCGTCGGCGACTGGACGCGCGAGCTCCGCCTCGACGTGACCATGACCCCGCCCTATCGCGGCTTCGAGGTCGGGCTGACGGTCCTCACCGACTCGTGCAAAGGCACGAGCTCCGGCGGCGGCACCCACTGCCCCAAGGACACCTGCATGGCCCGCGGCAGCTACACCTTCGGCACGCCGCCCTGCCTGCCGAAGCCGGGCTGGGACGGCTCGCTCTGCCCCTAGGCGGCGGAGAGCGCGCGCGCCGCCTCCTCGAAGACGATCGCGTGATGGCCTGCGAGGCGCTCCGGCGCGTCGTCGTAGCCCCCGCCGAGGACGCAGACCACCGCCGCCCCCGCCGCCCGGGCGCGCGTGATGGCGAGCCGGTCCCGCGCGCGGATGCCGTCCGCGGTGAGCGACAGCCGGCCGAGCCGGTCCCCCTCCCAGACATCGACGCCGGCATTGTAGTAGACCACCCGTGGGCGGCAGGCGGCGAGCGCCCGGTCGAGCCCCGCGGAGAGGGCCGCGAGATAGGCGGCGTCGCCGGTCCCGTCGGGCAGCGCGATGTCGAGATCGGAGGCGGGCTTGCGGGCGGGGTAGTTGCGCTCGGCATGGATCGAGAGGGTGAAGACCCGCGGCTCTCCGGCGAAGATGCGCGCCGTGCCGTCGCCCTGATGCACGTCGCAGTCGACCACCAGCACGGGCGCCGGTCCGCCCCGGTCGAGCAGCGCGCGGATCGCCACCGCCACGTCGTTGAACACGCAGAACCCCGCGCCCCCCTCCGGGCCCGCATGGTGCGAGCCGCCGGCGGAGTTGGCCGCGATCCCGTGCTCGAGCGCCATCCAGGTGGCGAGCACGGTCCCCGCGGTCGCGAGCCGGGCGCGGCGGGCGACCTTCGCCGACCCCGGCAGGCCGATGCGCCGGCGCTCCGCCTCCGTCAGCCGCGAGGCGAAAACGCGCTCCACATAGCCCGGCTCATGCGCAAGCGCCACCATCGGCGCGCCGGCGGGGGAGGGGGCGAGGTAGCGCTCGCGCTCCATCAGCCCGCGGGCGATCAGCGTCTCCCGCAGATAGCCGTATTTCGACATCGGGAAGCGGTGCCCGGGGCGGAGCGGGATCCGATAGTCCGGGTGGTGGACGATGGGCAGCATCGCGCCGGCGCGGGGACGGGGCCGGGCGGGCCGGCCCCCCGCGCCTCAGCGCCCCTCGCCGAGCGCGCGCCAGGCGAGCGGCATCACGAGGGCGGCGAGCGCGAGCTTGAGCGCGTCGGCCAGCAGGAAGGGCTCGAGCCCCCAAGCGAGGATCGGCTGGTCGAAGCCGAAGAGCACGCCGAGCCAGAGCAACCCGGGGATGTAGATGAGCGCCGTGCCGATCGCCATGGCGAGCGCCATCCAGAGGGGCGAGCGGTCCCACCCCCGGCGGGCGAGGGCGCCGAGCGCCACCGCCGCGATCAGGAAGCCGGCGAGATAGCCCCCGGTGCTGCCCATCATGTAGGCGAGCCCCGAGACCTCGCCCGAGCCGGTGAACACGTCCGCCCCGAGCGCGCCGATCGCGAGATAGGCGAGCAGCGTGACGCCCGCGAGCCGCGCGCCATAGGCCGCGCCGATGGTGAGCACCGCGAAGGTCTGCATCGTCATCGGCACGGGCCAGAACGGCACCTTGATCTTGGCCGCCACCGCGAGCGCCGCGACGCCGAAGGCCACGAGCGCCACCTGGCGGAGGAGCCCCGCCGACCGTCCGCCCAAGAGCGCCTCGCTCAGAACCCGCTGAGACCCAACCATCCCGGTTCTCTCCTCTCCCGTCTCGCCGAGGGGCGGCCGCCGCGGGCGCCCCGGAGCACGAGCATTCGCACACCCCCCGCGCGCGGTGCAAGGGCCTTGCCCGCGGGTCTGGAAAGCGCCCCGGCGATTGGGCAGACTGCCCCCGGGCCCGGATGTCCCGGGCATGCGGCGCGACGGAGGGCGAGGAGCGCGATGGCCATCTCTGAGGGAGAGGCGACCGGCCCCGAGGACGCGGCCCCCCCGCCGCGCCGCCTCGCGCTCGATTTCTCGAGCGAGGGGGTCGGGGTGCATCTGCGCTTCGGCCAGGAGGCGGCCCCGGGTGGCTGGACCTGCCTCGGCCGAGCCGCACTCGAGGGCGGGGGCTTCGCCGAGCGCATCGCCGAGCTGCGCGGCCGCGTCGCCGAGGCGGGGCTCGTCGAGACCCCGGCGCTCCTCTGGCTTCCCGAGGAGCAGGTGGCGGCCGAGACCGTCGCGGCCGAGGCGGCGGAGGCGCGCTCCGAGGCGGCCGCCCGCGCGAGGCTCTCCCTGGCGACCGGTCAGCCGGCCGAGGGGCTCATGGTGGCGGTGTCGCCCGCCGATGGGGAGGGCCGGGCCACGATCCTCGCCGCGCTCCGCGAGACCGTCGAGGAAGCCTGCGCCTATGCGCAGCGGTGGGGCTTCGTCCCGGGCCCGGTCAGCACCCGCCATGCCGCCGAGCGGTTCGGCCCCGACGGCCCGGTCTTCGCCGCCCCCGCCGCGCCGCCGTCGGCATCGGGCCCCGCCTGTCCGGTGACCGAGACGCCGGGGGAGGCCGACCCTGGCGCGCCTGCCCCGGAAGCCGACGGTCTCGCGGAGGGCGACGCCGAGGGGACGCTCGCCAGCGCCGCCCGAAGCTCCGCTGCGCCGGGCGGAAGGATCGACGAGCCGGCGGCTGCGGCCCCCCCTGGCGCGCCGCCGGAGCGCACGCCTCCGGGCCCTGCACCAGACACGGCCGCCTCCTCCGGCCGCGCCGCCCTGCCGGACGAGGCCGACCGCCGCGCCGCCGCACCGGCGCCGGCCGCGGCTCCGGATCCCGGCGCCCCCGCCGATGCGGTCCCCGCGCCCGCCACGGATCGCGCCCCGGCCGGCTCCCCACCGGTCCGCCCCCCATCTGGCGTGCCCGAGCCCGCCGCCGAGGACGCCGCCGCGGGCCAACCGGGGCCGTCTCCGCGATCCGCCGGGACCCCACCCCCGTCGCCGCCCGCGCACCGCGACGGCCCGCTGCCGGAGGGCGCCGGTCCGCCAGGCGCGCCTGACGCGGTCCCAGAGGAGGCCGAAGCGCCGCGCGATCGGCCCCCGGCGGTCGGCCTCGGCGCGCCCGGCCGTGGCGGCGGGTCTGCGCCGGGGGCGCCGTCCGGCCCGCTCGGAGCGGGCGGGGCCTGGGCGCTGGTCGGCGGGGGACCCGTGGCGGAGCCCGGGCGTCCGCCGCCCGAGGGCGCGCGGACTGGCACCGGGAGTGCGCCGGCCCAGGGGGGGGCGGGGGCGGCAGAGGAGGGCACCGGGAAGAGGCCGACCGCGGCCGGGTCCGCCGCAGCCGGCCCCGCACGGCACCGCCCCGGTCTCGCGCCGCAGGCGCAGCGCCCCGGCCGAGGAGCGCCGGGGATCGGCGATTCGCACCGGGGCGGGACGGACGCTGGGACGGGTCCCGCGGACGGCGGCGCGGCGCGCAGGCGGCGCGGGTCGGGCGCCGATGCAGACAGCCCGGCAAGCTCCGCCGGCCAGGGGACGGCGGCCCGCCGGACCGGGCCGCGGCGCCGCGGCGCAATGGCGGCAGCCTTCGCCGCCGTCTTGCTGGGGGCGGCGGCCTTGGCGATGCTCGACCGGCCGGGCGAGGAGACCAGCCCTCCCGAAGCCGTCGCGGCGCTGGCTGCTGGCGATCCGATCCTCCGGGCCCCGGCGCTGCGCCGGGCGGCGCCGGCCGAGGCAGATCCGAGCTTCGGCCGCGCGACGGCCCCCGAGTCGCTCGCCGAGTCGGTCGCCGGGACCGGGGCGCCGCCACAGGCGCTCGACCGGCCCGCGCGCGCCGTCGGACCGCCAGCCCTCCCGGCCAATCCGGAGACCGGCAAAGAGCCCGCACCGCCCGAGATGCGCGGGCCCGGCGCGCCCGACCGCGCGCCCCTCGGTCCCGAAGAGCCCGACGCGGAAGCCGTCGGACCGCTCGCCCGGCTCGCGCCGGCGCCGCCTGCGGCCGAGGGGCCGGGCGCTGCGCCCGCCGCGCCGCCGCCGCGGAGCGGGGCGCTCGGCCCGGAGCCGCCCCGTCCGCGCCTGCCGCGGCTCGAGGCGCCGCAGGCGGCGTTGACGACGCTGCTGGTGCTCGAACTCG